>JAVEVB010000010.1:0-111554 GCA_034005265.1 Lentimicrobium sp. | reverse complement strand
CCCTTATTCCATTCTACGGCATCAACATAAGTATTATCTTCTTTTGATAACTTGCGTCTGTCGGTGGTGAGCAGCGACGTACTGTCATTGTTTATTTGTTCCAGGAGTTCATTATCGCTAATGCCATTGCTGAGATTTTTGCGCAAATCTGCCACAAGGTTTTTATCCGTTGAGTTAAGTGTATATAGCGTTGCATCTACACGTTTACCCCATAAATAATTGCTTTTGTTCTTTTTGTAAAAGTCATCAAGACCCAGTGTATCTTTTACTGCTTTTGACCAGATTTTCTGATCCGTAAGCTCAAACAGTAAAATACCATCGCGATACTCTTTAACCAGTGCTTTAAACTCAGGATATTTTGACTCCAGTTGGCTATCCTCATAGGCAAGCAGGGTTTGATTCACAAAAGTCTTGTACATCCCATTCACAAATTGCCTGATGTCCTCAGTATTACGTTTGCGTTGGTTTGCTGCAATATATTTTGCAAAGTCCTGTTGAGATATGCTGCTACGACCAATGGTAAACATAGTTTTATCAAGGTCGGCGGCCTGTTCGGCTTTCCATGCACCCGCAAAAACAGTGTCGGTAACCACTTTGTAAAAATCATCGCGGAATTTTTGGTTTTCACTGAATTTATACTCCTTTTTAATCCGCTTGATCAAAGCTTCTTCACTCTTTTTTGCCCTGTCGTTGCGGGTTAAGCTTTGTTTCAGTTCGTTGCGATTGTCTTCGTAAGAACCAATTTCTTTACGGTCAATCAACTTTACAATATGCCAACCAAAGGAAGATATAAAGGGCTTGGTAATGTCATTAACGTTTTTAAGGTCTGAAATTTCCTTAATAAATTCGGGGATCATTTTATTGGAACCAAACCATGGTAATACACCACCTTTTGTGGAAGTTGATTTGTCATCGGAATATTTATCTGCCAATTCCCCGAAACTTTCACCGGCAATAGAGCGATTGTATATATCCATTGCTTTTTCAGCGACAGCATTACTATCAGCAGCTGTGGCAGCGGGAGCAATTTTCAACAAGATATGAGCTACCTGTACCTTACCCAGAGCAGGTTTGTGATCAGTTACTTTTATAAGGTGATATCCAAAATCACTGCGGACAGGCATGGACACTTCTCCCTCAGGCGTATTATAAGCGCCGGTTTCAAATGGATAAACCATGTCAAATACAGTAAAGTAACCCAAATCACCCTTATTTCCCTTTATGGTGCGGCCTTCGGCAGCGCGGTCACGAGCCGAAAGGTCATCAGAAAGTTCTTCAGCAAGTTTTCCAAAATCTTCACCTTTAAGTATTCGTTTTCTGATCGCCATAATGCGTTTGTAAGCAGCAAGGGTGTCAGCAGCAAGCGCATTGCGGTCAACACGTATAAGGATATGACTGGCCCTTATGTCAGATTGTTTGCGGCTATAGGCTTCGTCCAACAATGCCTGATTCATTTCTTCATCAATCAGATAAGGTTGAGCAAGTTGTTTGCGGTATCCGGAAAGTTCATCCTTAAAGGCCTGAACAGTGTCCAATCCCAAAGCCTCTGCTTCCTTCACCTTTAAACGGAAATTGACATACAATTCCATGTATTCCTTCAGCGATTTCTGGTCAATTACTTCACCATTGACATTATTTTTCTGGTAAACATTCAAAAATTCCGATCGCGTAATATCTTCACCGGCAACACTCAGTACCACGGGGTCTTTGTCTTGTGCCTGCATACTTGTTGAAACGAATAAAAATAGAATGGCAATCATTCCAAACATTGACTTTTTCATTTTCTTGTTTTTTTTCTGTTGTTGGCTTTTAATAATGATACGAACGGGCAATAATGAAAATTATTTGCATTTTACCAATAAAGGATGAACTATTTAGGTGTTCATCATCTGGTAAAAACATTTTCTGGTGATTGATTTATCTACTGTAGTTCGGTGCTTCGCGGGTAATTGTTATGTCGTGCGGGTGGCTTTCGGCAACTCCGGCTACAGTAATTCTGGTAAATTTGGCATTTTGAAGCTGAGCAATGTTGGCTGAGCCGGTATAGCCCATTCCAGCCTTAAGCCCGCCTACCAGTTGATGAATCACTTCCGAGAGTGTTCCTTTGTAAGGCACTCGTCCAACTATTCCTTCGGGAACCAGTTTTTTAATATCGTCTTCGGCATCCTGAAAATACCTGTCTTTGGAACCTTTCTGCATCGCTTCTATAGATCCCATACCACGATAGGTTTTGTATTTTCTCCCTTCGTAAATAATCGTTTCTCCGGGTGATTCTTCTACTCCGGCAAATAAACTGCCAGCCATAATTGTATCTGCTCCTGCGGCAATAGCTTTGGGAATATCGCCGGTGTATCGTATGCCTCCGTCGGCAATTACCGGTATTCCCGAACCTTTAAGCACTTTGGCTACTTCATAAACAGCAGTAAGTTGAGGAATACCGATACCAGCAATAATCCTGGTAGTACAGATTGACCCCGGACCAATACCTACCTTAATACCGTCAACATTTAATTTCATAAGGTCCCGTGCAGCATCAGCAGTACCCACATTACCGATAATAAGATCGATATTTGGGAAATGCTGCTTAAAAAGCCGGGCAGCATCCATCACACCTTTTGAGTGTCCATGAGCAGTATCAATAACTATTGCATCAACACCATTGGCAACAAGCGCCTGAACACGTTCAATAATATCGCTGGTAACCCCTACCGCAGCAGCAACACGTAATCGGCCCCGCTCATCCTTGCAGGCATTAGGGCGCGCTTTGATTTTGATGATATCTTTGTAAGTAATCAGACCTACCAATTTGTAATCCTTATCCACCACAGGGAGTTTCTCAATTTTGTATTCCTGAAGTATGTCGGCAGCTTTTTCAAAATCGGTAAATTCGGTGGTCGTGATCAGCTTTTCACTGGTCATAATTTCAGAAACCGGTTTCCGGGGGTCACGCTCAAATCGTAAATCCCTATTGGTAACGATTCCAACAAGTTTCCCGGTATGGTCAATAACCGGAATACCACCAATCTTATATTCGGCCATGATGTTGAGCGCATCGCCAACCACTGATCCAACCTGCAGTGTAATTGGGTCCAGGATCATGCCATTTTCTGCACGCTTAACCTTTTTTACTTCGGTAGCCTGGTCTTCAATACTCATGTTTTTGTGGAGAACGCCAATTCCACCTTCCTGCGCAATGGCTATGGCCATAACCGAATCGGTAACTGTATCCATAGCGGCAGTAACTATTGGAATGTTAAGCCTTATATTCCTGGAAAACATTGTGGATGTATCTACATCGCGTGGCAGGACTTCAGAATAGGCCGGTAATAGCAGTACATCGTCGTATGTAAATCCTTCACCTGTAAATTTCTCATTATTTATTGACATGATGGTTGCATTAAAGTTGCGCAAAGTTATGAAAAATAGGTTTTCAATGGGGTTTATATTGTATGAGGTGAGTGTCAGTCATTTGAAAAATTTTTCACTTGAATTTCGATCAAAAATTCATTTATTGATTATATCATAGGTTTATACGCTGGTTGATTTCTAATTTCTATTTTCTTATGTAATTGAATACCAATTCCATAAAATCATTTTTATTAAAATTCCTTCTCCTTTTTATACAATCATGAATCAATTCGATACAAATGAGTTTTCAAATTCAGCAACAGATAAATATGTGTTAAAAATTCCTAAATTTCTATTTAAACAGCAAAACTGACAAAAATGAAAGAGCAATAATGAAAATTGAGCATTTAATCAATAATACAGGATTCCAATGATGGAGATAACTGTTTTTAAAGCGTAAATTTTATTATTATTATTATTCTCAAATAAATGATCAGGTTGAGGTTATAATTTTTGAACCCAACAAATCCGACCAGGAACTACATCACATTGTTAATCAGCAATTACAGAAATACCTTATATTATTAATAAAGCACCTGATTCCATAGAATTTTAGTTAATTCACACCGCAAAAACCATTGTTTGTTTATTCAATTTTTCAAATAAACCATTTTCCTTGTATTTTTACCGATCTTCTTTATTCAAATCAATCCGATATGAAGCATTTAATCTTTCTACTGGCCATGACCTATGGAGTTTTACAAGCACAAACCAACTTACCTTATCAGCTTCCCCCTAAGGAAATTCTTGATTTGGTAGATATCAAGCCACAACCCTTTACTCGAATTGATTCGCGCAATCGCACCTTAGTGATGTTGGAAAGGCAGGCATTTAAAACCCTTGAAGAAATGGCCGAAGAGGAAGTTCGCGTTGCCGGACTACGCATTAATCCGGCTACCAATGGCCCTTCTCGCGTAAATTTCACATATGGCATTTCAATTACCGATATCGCTACAGGAAATAACGTTGATATTACAGGACTTCCTGAGAAGTTGAAAATTTCTGATTTTAGCTTTTCGCCGGATGAAAAAAGTATCGCCTTTACAAATACGCTGAGTAATGGCATTGAATTATGGACAATAAATCTTGAAACCCTCGTTGCTCAGAAGCTCATAAACAATGTGTTAAATGGCAGCATGGGCTTTTCCTATGAATGGATGCCAAATTCCCAGGCATTAATTGTTTTGACCATTCCTGAGAATCGTGAAAAACTATCATCAATAAAAGAAATGCCTATCGGTCCGGCAATTCAGGAAACTACAGGGAGAAAAGCTCCCGTGCGCACCTATCAGGACCTGCTGCGAAATGCCGCTGATGAAGCAATGTTTGACCATTATGTCCACGCCGTTGTTCAGAAAGTCAATCTCGATGGCAATCAACAAGCCTATCTGCCCGAAGCCATCTATCGATCACTGGAATTTTCCCCTGATGGGAATTATCTGATGGTACAAACCATCGAAAGGCCATATTCATATATTGTTCCTTCGGGACGTTTCCCGGTAAATTATTCAATTTACACTGCCAATGGCAAGCTTTTCAGGGCTTTTTATAAGAAACCGCTCATAGAAGAACTTCCTACTGGTTTTGGAGCCGTTGAAACCGGCAAAAGATCTATTGGCTGGCGCAATGATGCACCGTCGACATTAACTTGGGTTGAAGCAATAGATGGTGGCGATCCCTCGGTGGAAGTGGATTTCAGGGATGAGGTTTTTATGCTGGAAGCACCTTTTGATGGGATACCTGTAAAACTGGCTTCAACCCGGTATCGTTTTGCCGGCATTAACTGGGGCAGGAATGATGTGGCCATGCTTTATGATTATTGGTGGAAAACCAGGAAAAGTACTTGCTACCTGATCGATCCATCTAAACCAGAAATGAAGCCGCGCATGATATTTGACCGTTCCACCGAAGATTATTATGGTGATCCCGGCAATTTTCTCCTCCGACGAAATAATTTTGATGCTTATACCCTATGGTTCTCAGATGATGGCAAAAAGCTTTACCTCACTGGTCAAGGCTATTCTCCGGAAGGCAACAAACCATTTTTAGACGAATTTACGCTGAAAACATCTAAAATCAAACGTTTGTGGCAGGCCGATGGTATTTCAACCTATGAAAACATCGTACGCGTGGTGGATCCCAGGCAACCACAATTGATTACATCAATTCAGGCAAAAACAATTAATCCGAATTTTTTCATGCGAACGGGCAAAAACCTCCGTCCATTGAGCCATTTCCCGCACCCTTATGCCTCATTTATGGGCATAAGTAAGGAGCAGGTACATTATAAACGGGCAGATGGCGTTGATCTATCGGCTACACTTTACCTGCCTGCCGGCTATGATAAGGAACGCGACGGCCGCTTGCCAACTTTAATGTGGGCATATCCTCGCGAATTTAAAGATGCTGAACAGGCTGGTCAGATAAAGGAATCTCCCCATACGTTTGTACAATTGTATTATGGCTCACCAGTTTATTGGGCCGCAAGAGGATATGCCATTATTGATGATGCTGACTTTCCCATTATTGGTGAAGGAGAAACTGAACCGAATGACTATTTCGTAGAACAATTGGTTTCAAACGCTGCTGCCGCGATAGATTATGCCACAGCACTGGGAGTAACCGATCCAGAGCGCGTTGCCATTGGCGGACACTCCTATGGTGCATTTATGACAGCCAACCTTATGGCGCACTGCGATTTATTTGCCGCCGGCATTGCACGCAGCGGCGCGTATAACCGCACCCTTACACCTTTTGGGTTCCAGTCCGAAGAACGCACCTTCTGGGAAAACCCCGAAATTTACCTGAAAATGTCACCCTTTGTAAATGCCGATAAAATAAATGAACCTCTTTTGCTTATACACGGAGATGCGGATAACAATCCCGGCACATTTACTTTACAAAGCGAGCGTTTGTTCAGCGCCATTAAAGGTTTGGGTGGCACGGCCCGCCTGGTGCTGCTGCCATTTGAAAGTCACGGTTACAGTGCCCGCGAAAATGTGATGCATATGCTCTGGGAAACCGATGAATGGCTCGAGAAATATGTAAAAAATATACATCTTCACCCTGAAAGGTAAGCACGGATAATGGTTTTTGGTGTTATTTGACCTGTGACATTTTTTTTAACCCATAGGATTTGATAATCGCTCAGAAAATTACTTTTGATACCTTTGCAGCCATTAAACCGGTATGTGTATTAATAAAAGTTATTCATTTCTGAAAATTGAACTCTATGGCAATATTATCCTTTGGTAAATGGATTGGCGGTGGCCTTGGATGGGCGCTTGGGGGACCGATCGGGGGAATTTTAGGATTTGTTTTTGGATCCATATTCGATAGCGTTCAAAGTGGCGAGTATGAACACAAGGGATTTACCCCAACCCAGGAAGGGGACTTTAAGGTAAGCCTGTTGGTGTTGATTGCGGCAATCATGAAAGCCGATGGCAAAATACTGAAATCCGAATTAAGCTATGTAAAACAATTTTTATTGCGGCAGTTTGGTGATAAGGAAGCCGAGCGGCTGCTGCTGTTGTTGCGCGAAATCATCCGGCAGGATCTTGATGTGGATGAAATTTGTGAGCAGATACAGGAAAATATGGAGTACCCCTCTCGCCTGCAGTTGGTGCATTTTTTAATGGGTGTTGCTTCTGCAGATGGTGAGCCTCATGGCACCGAAGCCGAAGTTTTGCGGCGTGTTTGCCTGCACATGGGCATTCGACAGAATGATTTTGAATCTATAAAAGCTATGTTTGTCAGGGATATTGAAAGCACCTATCGCATTCTTGAAATATCTCCTGAAGCCACAGATGAGGAGGTAAAAAAGGCTTACCGGAAAATGGCCATAAAATACCATCCCGATAAAGTGGCTCACCTCGGTGAGGATTTACAGAAAGCCGCTAAGGAAAAATTTCAACAGTTGAACCAGGCGTATAACGAAATTAAAAAGCAAAGAGGGTTCAATTGATCCTTATTGCCCATCCTGAATCTATACCTGCTTATAGTTTCAAAACCTTGCCACAGTTCCCAGTGGCAGTTTCTTTCTAAAACTGTCTTCCAGGTAAAGTTCTCCGTATTCTATCTCTTTCTGCTGACCAAAAGCTGCCCGCAAAAGGTTATTGCCTATCAGCGAAGAAAATCCCATGGAATAAAGGCTCATCAAAACAAAGTTTTCGGAAGGATCAATCAGATCGCTGCAAAGGCTGATCATTTCATTGATCTGATCTTCGAGTACCCATTTTTCGCCATCAGCTCCCCGCCCATAAGCCGGAGGATCAAGGATAATTCCATTGTAGCGGTTTCCGCGGCGCACCTCCCGTTTCACAAATTTAAGAGCATCTTCCACAATCCACCGAATACCATCCAATCCACTCATTTCCATATTTTCACGCGCCCAGGTTATTACCGGCTTTATAGAATCCACATGAACCACTTCGGCTCCGGCTGCGCAGGCTGCCAATGAAGCTCCACCAGTGTAGGCAAATAAGTTGAGTACTTTAGGACGAGGATTTTTCATGGCGGTTATTTTATCATAAATAAAATCCCAGTTGTCCCCCTGTTCGGGAAAAATACCAATATGCCTGAAACTGGTCAGGCCTAACCGCATGGTAATATCCAGCGATTTGTATTCATATTTGACCGACCAACGCTCCAGACAACCTTTATTTAAAATCCACTTCCCTTTCTCAGGATCATTTTTCTCTTTCCGGAATATGGCCTGCGCACTTCTGTTCCAATCTTCCGGGCTGAGCGAACGATCCCAGACGGCCTGAGGTTCAGGTCTTATCAGTACCTGAGTGCCGAAGCGCTCCAGCTTTTCAAAATTCCCGGAGTCGATCAATTCGTAATCTTTCCAGTGACTGGGGGTGAGTAGTTTAATCATTACGGGCCAGGTTGTAGTTTGCAATTCATGTGCAAAGATGCGAATTTTCGCTAATTTTGCATTGTATCAGTATTATTCCCTCTATGATAAATCACATTTCCAGTGCGCAAAACCCACGGATAAAGAATCTTTTGGTGCTGCAGCAAAAATCCCGCGAAAGGCGTAAGCAAAACCTTTTGGTGGTTGAAGGTTTGCGTGAAACCGGAATTGCTGTTGCAAACGATTTTTCAGTAATGGAACTTTTCGTTTGTCCCGAAATTGCTGAAGAGAAAATTTATGCGCACATTGCAGAAAATGCTGAAATTACAACAATAAGTCTGGCGGTTTATGAAAAACTCGCTTACCGTGAAGGTTCTGATGGTTGTATTGCTTTGCTTAAGCCGCGATGGATGAAGATTTCAGAAATCAAGCTGAGGCCCAATCCCCTGGTTATTGTGCTTGAAGCTATTGAGAAACCCGGCAACCTGGGGGCTATACTTCGAACCGCCGATGCGATAAATGCTGATGCAGTGATTGTTTGTGATCCGTTAACAGATATATTTAATCCCAACATCATTCGTAGTTCAGTTGGCTGTGTTTTTTCGCGACAGGTAGTAGCCTGCTCAACAGACGAAGCCCAACTTTGGCTGAAACAAAAAGAGTTTACAAGTTATGCCGCCGAACTTGAAGCCTCATCTCCTTATCATGTGCACGATTTCCGCGGTGCAGCTGCATTTGTTATGGGAACTGAAGCCGATGGTCTTACCCGCAAATGGATTGATTTTTGTGATGAACGCATCATTATTCCAATGTTGGGAAGTATTGATTCGCTGAATGTTTCTGTTTCAACAGCTGTGCTGGTTTATGAAGCCATGAGGCAGCGGAATTTCGCCTTGTAGTGGCACATATTTTTAATCCTTAATTATGATCAAACTAATTCTGGCTGTTCTTCTTTTGGCCAATTGCTATTCCCTTGCCGCGCAATCGGGTTCCATACATCAGCAGCAGTCAGAAAGCTACAGCTTGTTGGGGAAACTCAGTGATGAACAGTACGATAGCATTAACGGGTTTGAGCTCAGGAAGGATCCCACACAAACAGCACTCCCATTGCAAAAGCGGGTTTTTGGCTATCATCCGTATTGGAGTGGAAACCTCTGGCAAAACTACCGATGGGATTTGCTGAGTGATTTGTGCTATTTTTCCTATGAGGTTGACCCGGCTACTGGAGAAGCATTAACCACACATGATTGGTCAACTGCCCCGGTTATTGATACCGCCCTTGTTCATGGTGTAAAAGTACATTTGTGCGTTACTTTATTTAGTGGCCATGCCTCATTTTTCAGCAACCCGCTGGCCAGGCAAACCCTCACAGCAAACCTGATTGAATTGGTTTCCTCTCGAGGTGCTAATGGAATAAATCTTGATTTTGAAGCTGTTCCTTCTTCGCAGCAACAAGGCCTGACGGATTATATTATTCAGCTTTCACAAGCCTTACATGCTGTACTTCCCCTGGCCGAACTAAGCATTGCCGCGCCTGCAGTGAACTGGAGCAATACTTTTGACCTGCCTGCAATCTCACCCTGGCTCGATTTGGTGATGGTTATGGCTTACGATTATTATTGGAATGGCAGTGATCTTGCAGGCCCGGTTTCAGGCTTTTGGCCAATGACTGCTTCCTTTAATTATGGAGTAAACAGTTCTTTATCTTATTACCAATCCATGGGTGTGCCAGAATTTAAGCTTTTACTTGGGTTGCCTTATTATGGACGCGAATGGCCGGTAAATTCAAATGTACTTCCGGCATCAACCACAGGACAAGGCACAGCCATCACCTATAAAAACATACGTGGGAATACCACCTATTATAATCCTTCGAATTACTACTGGGACTACAGAAGTTTTAATCCCTATTACAGCTATTTTACAACCCATTGGCGGCAATGTTTCTTTGACGATGAGCAAAGTCTCGGGGCTAAGTATGACCTGGTAAATCGTCGTGGTGTTGCGGGAATTGGCATTTGGGCTTTGGGATACGACAATGGATATAGTGAATTGTGGAACCTGATCGAACAGAAATTCAGCCTTGCGCCCCAAAGCCTATGCGAGGATACTGCCTATGATACCGGAGGGCCCTGGTGGAATTACTCCAATAATGAATCTTACACAGAAACCATCCAATCAGCCTGGCCGGGACCTTTATCCATCACCTTCAGTAATTTAGCTCTGGAAGCTGGTTATGATTCATTGTGGATTTATGATGGATTGAATACTGATGCAACATTATTGGCAGCCCTTTCAGGAAATGCAATACCTCCGGAAATACTAACTTCAGGTAATGCGTTTACCCTAAAGTTTGCTTCTGACGCGTTGACGGTAAATTCGGGCTACGAGCTTATCTGGAAGTGCCCGACCGCTGGTATTGAAGACAATGAAATAACGTCTGCTATTAAGGTTTTTCCTAACCCGGTAAACGAATTCCTGAATGTTCTATTTTCGGAACTTCCAACCAGTTTAATCCGTGTTTCACTGTTAAACATGAAAGGGCAGAATGTGCTTAATTATTTGATACAACCATCCATTTCATTCACAATACCCGTAAAATCAGTTAATTCCGGTTTATATATTCTTAAGATGGAAGTAGAAGGGCAGGCAAGTTATTCTAAAGTATTCATTTTAAGGAACTAAACGGACAAATAGAGTGAACAAATCAAGTGACAGACACACCTAACACATTAAATGTCTACCAGTTAATTGATCAAAGACAATAGTTCTCTGAATATTAAGATAGCCAGAATAAAAGGGAAACTGAAACAATACAACTAACTGACTCTTCACCCCTGAAAGGTTCCGCATTGGATATTCCTTTCGTTCTTAAATCCGAATATGCATTTACTATTCGTAACCATCTGGTTAACCTATTATAGGAAAACGAACCAACGACTGTACGACTATCATACTCACGACTATATCATCCACCCCGAAAACCCAA
Organism: Lentimicrobium sp.; assembly: GCA_034005265.1. Lineage (GTDB taxonomy): Bacteria > Bacteroidota > Bacteroidia > Bacteroidales > Lentimicrobiaceae > Lentimicrobium. Next base: position 100,299 of record JAVEVB010000010.1, on the reverse strand, counting down.
AAGGAATGGAGTCGTTGTTTGAAATAACCAGTTTAGATTTTGATTTCCAATCCAAAGAAACATTCGTGTCCACTGTAATCTTGTGTTGAATATCGGCTTGGATATCTGCTCCGCCTTCTGTTTCAAATTCAGCGGTTATTTCGGTCGCATAAAATGTATAATCGGCTATCCGTTTATTGTTCACCAATTTCCATAAGGCTTTGTTTGATTTTCTGAGCTCCTGCAGACGCGGGAGTAATAATATTTTGGATTGATTAGCAAAAACGCGGCATTTTACGCCGGTGATAAAGAAATCGACCGACCGTGCCTGATTTAATCCTCCGTGAATGCCAATACCAAACTCGTTCATACTTGTTTTACCCAGCAAACTAAGGCTACGTTGCACTGTACCATAAACCAGGTTGGCGGGTTGTAAAACGGTATCCCAGGCGGGTGGTGGATCCTTGAAGATTTGCTCAAGGGTACCTACGCAAAAATACCCTTGCTTTCTTTTTTCGATGATTGATCCGGGAATCACCCCGGCATCAGCACTAAACAGCAGGGTTATACCATAACGCTGCAGGAATTGTGTGAAAGGTAAATTAGCCATAACTTATTGTTTTGATATTCAAAGTTACTCAAAAGTAACCTGAAATGAGTTTTCTAAAATAAAAATTTACTATTGGAGGATTAAATTTGTTTCAATATGAATCACCAATAAATTTGCATTGTTCAGTTGAAATATGGAAAACGCCAATGCGGAGCTGCATAATGCCTTTTGCAGTATGTCAGTAAATGATGATTATTGACAAAATGTCAGTTTTTTCAGGTTTTAGTTCAAAATCTTACACCGAAGTAGTAACTTTGCAAATGATTTTTATTTTAATGAAATGGATATTCAAACCATAAAACAACGATTTGGCATAATTGGCCATTCAAGCTTGCTTGACCGGGCCATTGATATAGCAAGGCAGGTAGCACCAACGGACATTACAGTGCTGATTACCGGTGAAAGTGGAGTTGGAAAGGAAGTTTTCCCTCAGATTATACATAGCCTGAGTGCCCGTAAACATGGACCGTATATTGCCGTAAACTGTGGTGCAATTCCCGAAGGCACCATCGATTCCGAGTTATTCGGTCACGAAAAAGGGTCATTCACCGGTGCACACGAAGCACGCAAAGGTTACTTTGAAGTCGTTTCCGGAGGTACCATATTTCTGGACGAGGTAGCAGAATTACCGCTTTCAACGCAAGTGAGGCTGTTAAGGGTGCTGGAAACAGGTGAATTTTTTAAAGTAGGCTCCTCCAAAGTTATTAAGACCGATGCACGGGTTGTGGCAGCTACCAATGTTGATATTCCGGAAGCCATCCAAAAGGGAAAATTCAGGCAGGATTTGTTTTATCGATTGAACACAGTACCTATTTTTCTTCCATCCCTACGCGAGCGTAAGGATGATATTGTATTGCTCTTCAGGAAATTTGCCCTCGACTTTGCCGAAAAATATCGCATGCCTCCACTGGAATTGGACGATGTAGCCAAACAATTGCTCAAGGAGTACAAGTGGCAGGGTAATATCCGCCAATTAAAGAATATTACTGAACAAATTTCCATTATCGAACAAAGCCGGCTCATTACTGCTACTATTCTGCAACGTTACCTTCCTGTTGAAAATCGCGATCTACCTGTGTTGTATAAAAAAGAACAGGCCACTTCCGATTTTTCAGAACGTGAACTGCTCTACAAAGTGCTTTTTGATATGAAGCGCGATATCAATGATATGAAAAAACTGGTGGTTGATATTTTGGAGCAGGGAGGAGTAAGTCATGACCTTAAGCGGGATCATCAACCCATTATTTCTCAACTATATAACGACGTAGAAAATCCTGAAGAAGCTGATGAGGATCACCCGGGGAACCGCAACCTCCCAACAGAACCTATAATCCTTGACTCGTTTTACTCTCACGAAGTTTTGGATGAGTCCCTCTCCCTCGAAAAGCGCGAAATAGAGCTTATTAAACGGGCCATCGAGAAACATGGAGGCAAACGTAAAAATGCCGCAAAGGAACTCGGTATTTCTGAGCGCACCCTGTATAGAAAAATAAAGGAATATGACATCCGTTAAAAACTTTAATTGCTGCTCAATGAATAAAAAAACTTTTTTCAGGCTGATATTTCTGTTTGGTATTGCATTGATGCTGCACAGTTGTGGGGTTTACTCCTTCACAGGAGCTTCAGTACCACCAGAAGCCAAAACAGTGTCAATAATGCTCTTCCCGAACAGGGCTCCACTGGTGCAGCCATCGCTGAGCCAAACATTTACTGATGCTTTGCGCGACAAGTTTGCTTCTCAGACCAATCTGTCAAATATTCCCCGAAACGGAGACCTGCACTTTGAAGGAGAAATAACAGGCTATTCCACTGAACCAGTGGCAGCTACAGGTACTCAAACAGCAGCACAAATCAGGCTTAAAATTACCGTAAATGTGCGTTATACCAGCAAATACAGCCCGAAAGACAATTTTGAATCAAACTTTTCCCGCTACAAGGATTATAGCAGTAGCCTAAATCTAAGTTCTGTGGAAGCAGACCTGATTTCACAAATAACCGAAGAACTTGTAGAAGATATATTTAACAAAGCCGTAGTTAACTGGTAATAGTATGGTGAATTTGTCGCGTCTTCAAGAGTACATGAATAACCCTGCAAAGCTGGACAACTTCGCCCTTCCTGAAATTGAGCAGTTGGTCAGGGAATTCCCATATTTTCAGATCGCGCATGTATTGTTGGCCATCAATTCAAAGTCAACAAACCATATTCGCTATAGCGGAAGGCTTAAAATGGCTGCAGCGCATGCCGGTGACAGGGGATTGCTGAGGCACCACATTGAAGGGCTGTCCTTCAATGCTCCGGTAGTTACTGAAACCACACAAGAATCAACACAAACAGATATATACCAGCGCGTCAACCCACTCATTGAAAGCACTTCGATGATGAATAATCAGGAGTTAATCACTCCAGAAATTGAGACCACGGTTGACGCTGATAAGGTCGTTCATGAAGAGAAAGCGATTGTACCCATTGAAAGTGCAGATGAGCCAGAAAAATCTGAGAAAATTGATAGCGGTCAGGCTTCAGTAGTTTCCGGTGAAATTGATGGTTTATTGTCCCATCTCCGCGAAATTCTTGATCAACAATATCCTGTTCCGGAGCAAACAAAAGAATCATCTTCAGTTGAGACCACACAAACAATCGCTAACGATGACGTTTCCAATGATGAATTAAATATAATATCTGAAAACAATCAAATTGCAGATAGAGATGATAAGGAAGATTTTGAATCCTTCCCTGATGAATTGCTGTTGGAAAGTTTACAATATGGGTTGTACAAAATTGAGGATGCCTTAGGCAATGAGGAGAACGAAGAGAATGAGAATTTACCTGATGTAGGCAATGAAGATCAAAACAACCGAAACAAAGAGATAATTGACCGATTTATCGAAATTGAACCAAGGATTAGCAAGCCAAGAACTGATTTCTTCAATCCGGCTGACAGGGCGCGAAAAAGTGGCCTCGACCGCGACGATATTGTCTCGGAAACACTGGCAAAGATTTACCTGAAACAAGGCAATGCAGAAAAGGCAATAAAAATTTATCAGAAATTAAGTTTGAATAATCCGAAAAAAAGTAGTTTCTTTGCAGCCCAAATTGCAAAAATACAGGACGATCTGTTGAACGCTTGAACTAACCTCAATAACAAAACATTACAATGGGAGCTTATATCTTGATTTCAGTACTTATACTGATCACATGTGTCTTACTGAGTCTGGTTGTTTTAGTCCAGAATTCAAAAGGTGGCGGACTTGCCTCTAACTTCGCCTCATCAAATCAGTTTATGGGTGTCAGGAAAACCGCCGATTTTCTTGAAAGAACAACCTGGACACTGGCGATTATACTTTTGTTGCTCAGTTTGTTCTCCATTTTTGTAATTCCCCGGAATGTACAAAAAGTTACTACCGACACTGAACTTCGTGAACTTATCAACGATCAGGCCGCTCCTGTTCAGGACTTTCAGGCTCCTCCTGCTGAAGAATAATCTTTTCCTGATATATTTTCAATGTCAGATTGTCACAACAGTCTGACATTTTTTTTTGCCCTGATTTATCCATGCGACAAATGCATTTGATAAGTTCGCACTCAATTCACTGACAATAAGCACTTAAGAGCGATCAATCAACTATAATTATTCATAGAAATAACATCTCTGTATTTACTTTGGCATAAAATATGACAGATGCCGCAGCATAGTATTTACAATTGTAAAACCTAAAAATTAAATAGCAATGACTCAAGTAAACGTAAAACCATTGGCTGACCGAGTATTAATTCAGCCATCAGCCGCAGAGCAAAAAACAGCCGGAGGCATAATTATTCCTGATACCGCAAAGGAAAAACCCCAACGTGGTACTGTTGTGGCTATTGGACCAGGCAAAAAAGATGAACCGCTTACCGTTAAAGTAGGCGATCTGGTTCTCTATGGTAAGTATTCAGGAACAGAAATTACCATCGAAGGTAACGATTATCTGATCATGCGTGAATCTGATATCGTTGCGGTTATCTAATTTTTTAAAAGTGCATAAACAACAAAAACATTAACAAAATGGCTAAAGAAATTATTTTTAATACTGAAGCTCGCGAAGGGCTCAAAAAAGGGGTAGATGCCCTGGCAAATGCAGTAAAGGTGACCCTGGGACCTAAAGGTCGCAACGTAATTATTGACAAAACATATGGCGCACCGATTGTTACCAAAGATGGTGTTACCGTTGCCAAAGAAATTGAACTTAAAGATGCCGTTCAGAACATGGGCGCTCAAATGGTGAAGGAAGTTGCTTCCAAAACCGCTGACGTTGCCGGAGATGGGACAACCACTGCAACAGTTCTGGCACAATCCATAGTAACTACTGGTATGAAGAATGTTACTGCAGGCGCAAATCCAATGGATCTGAAACGTGGTATTGAAAAAGCCGTAGCAACTGTAGTCGAATATCTGCATTCACAATCCATTAAGATTGAAGAAGGAAGCGAAAAAATTACACAGGTTGCGACCATTTCGGCAAACAACGACAGCTTTATCGGCGAAAAAATTGCCGAAGCTATGAATAAGGTTAAAAAAGAAGGTGTTATTACCATTGAAGAAGCTAAAGGCATTGAAACAACCGTAAAGGTTGTGGAAGGTATGCAGTTTGATCGTGGTTACATTTCACCCTATTTCGTCACCGATGCGGAGAAGATGGAAGCCGTTTTTGAAAATCCATTTATTCTCATTTACGACAAAAAGATTTCTGTAATGAAAGATTTTCTACCAATTCTGGAGAAAACTGTTCAAACCGGACGTCCATTGTTAATTATTGCTGAAGATGTTGACGGAGAAGCACTTGCAACCCTTGTTGTTAACAAAATCCGTGGTTCACTCAAGATTGCAGCCGTCAAAGCCCCTGGCTTTGGTGATCGCCGCAAGGAAATGCTGGAGGACATTGCCATTCTCACCGGTGGTACTGTTATTTCGGAAGAAAAAGGCTATCGTCTTGAAGATGCAGACCTCTCTTATTTAGGTCAGGCTGAAAAAGTGAGCGTTGATAAGGAAAATACAACTATTGTAAGTGGTCGTGGAACTTCCGAAGATATCGCTGCTCGCGTTTCGATGATTAAATCACAGATTGAAACCACTACTTCTGATTACGACCGCGAAAAACTGCAGGAACGCCTTGCCAAGTTGGCTGGTGGAGTTGCCGTTATTTATGTTGGTGCTGCCAGCGAGGTGGAGATGAAAGAAAAGAAAGACCGCTTTGACGATGCACTTCATGCAACCCGCGCAGCTATAGAGGAAGGCATTATTCCTGGTGGTGGTGTAGCTTACATTAGAGCCATTGCTTCTCTTGAAGGTTTAAAAGTTGAAAACGAGGATGAAGAAACTGGTGTTGCCATCGTTACACGTGCACTGGAAGAACCCCTCAGGCAGATTGTTGAAAATGCAGGTCTTGAAGGTTCGGTTATTGTTCAGAAAGTTCGTGAAGGCTCCGGAAACTATGGTTTCAACGCCCGCACCGAAGTTTATGAAGACCTTATGCTTGCCGGAGTAATTGACCCCACCAAAGTGGCCCGTGTTGCGCTTGAAAATGCAGCCTCCATCGCAGGAATGTTACTTACTACCGAATGCGTATTGGCCGACATTAAAGAAGAAAAAGAATCCGCAATGCCAAATCCAGGAATGGGCGGCATGGGTGGAATGTACTAATAATCATTCTATTGACAAAAAAGCCTTGCACTATGCAGGGCTTTTTTTATTATCGCAAATTGGCTCAAAATGGTGCAGGAGGGAACAACCATATTGTTTGCCGTCTTAAAAACCTATTTTAATGTAACCGGAATCGCAATAACATAGAACTCACGCCCAAAATTTGCAACTTGTCAATATTTCTTCTAAGTTTGGCATGATTTTCTAATGTTAACAACTTCGTATTTTCTTAAAAATCAAACATTATGCTCAAACATTTTTTGATATTACTGTCCGTGTTTTCTATTTCAGGCGTAAATCTTTCAAGTGCTCAAAACATTGAGTCAATGGCACTCCCTATTGATAACGACACGCAATTAATTAACTATCAAGACGTTGTTCAATTAGCTGGTACTGCTGATGAATTGTATGTCAGGGCCATCGAATGGATAAATACCCAATACAATAATCCTGCGGATGCCTGCAGGATCAGAAATCGGGAAAGTGCAGTTATTGAAATTGCGCACCGTTTTGAAATCCTCAATGACGAGGAGGGCGACAAGTTGATTGCTGGTATAGTAAATTACACACTCAAGCTTGAATTCAAGCCGGGCCGTTATCGCTATACCCTTAGTGACCTGATTTTAAAAAAATCAACCCGCTTTCCCATTGAGCGATGGTTGAACAAGGAAGATTCAATGTATTCCCCTCTCTGGGATTCATATTTAATTCAAGTAAACAAACAAGCTAAAGCACTGATTGACAGTCTGAAAGCCGGAATGGAACCTCAGGTGATTAAGCAGGAAGAAAAATGGTAAAATGCAGAAATCTCTGCGGCAGGAATCAAAATATAGAATTTAAAAAACCTTCAATCGAAACTGAAGGTTTTTTTGATTCAAAAAATTAATGTTTTAATTTACTCTACCTGCTTCACAAAAGCCCTTTTTACACCTTTGTATTCAATCGCTTTATTCTTTTTAATGTAGTTAATCAGCGACTGTGCAGTTATAGTATAGAGTGAGGTTCCTTCATCGGCATGATCAAATGTATAACTGCTCGCAATATAACTGCTTAAACCAGTTTCAAATAGCCTCGCCTCGTCTGGTGTTGATCCATCAGGCAGTGTTATTTCAGCATCTGTTGCCACTCCTTCACTATTGATAAATACAGTATAATTTAACCCTGAAACCTGTAAATCCAATTCTTTTTCGCGGTTAAACGAATTAACAATAAGAGACTTAATTTCTTTAATGCTCATCCTGAAATGAATGATTTCATTACCAAATGGGTCCAATTTATATACATCTTTGATACTGATATCGCCCTGAGGGAATTGATCTACTCTTATGCCACCATTATTCTGGAATGCAATTTCCAGCGGTTCTATAGAGGTCATGGCATCCGTCATCAGACTACCCAATTCATCATTCCCTGAAATATCATAAATGGCAGCTCCAATTACTTCATTCAGTTCTTTGTTGTCATTGAATTGTGCCAGCAATGAATCAAGCGTTGCATCGGTATGTTGATGTTTTTGAACTTCAAGTATCTGTGCTTTTTTACCAACAACCTTCTTGTCAACTAAACAAATTGTGGTCAAGGTAACATATTTGAGCCCTGAACCGCTTTGCACAATCAGGACATCGTTGTATTCCCTGGGGTTACTAACCAGTGTATGGGTGTGACCGCCAATAATAACATCAAAAGTTCCCATCTTTTCAGCAACCTCAACATCTGTCTCAAATCCAAGATGTGAAAGTCCAATGACAATATTGCAGCTATCGGCCAGCCATTTATAGTCTGGTGCAACTTCAATTCCCGGTTTAAAGGAAATACCCGATAAACGTGAGGGATGAGAATCAGGCAATCCTGCTTCATTGATCTGAATTAACCCAAGAATTCCAACGCTTACCCCATTACCAAGCTTGATAATGACATAAGGCTTAATATCAAGCGGTGGCGCTTCGTTATAAAAAATATTGGCACACAAAATGGGGAATTCCGCCTGGGCTATCCGTTTGGCAAGAACGTCCTGACCATAATCAAATTCATGATTGCCCAAAGCACTGGCATTAAACCCGGTTAAATTCATCAATTGAATCATAGGATAACCCTTGTCGGGATATTGATCCACTACAGGGTTTCCGGTAAAAATATCGCCTGCCGACAACAAAAGCACATTCTCATGGCATCCTTTAATACTGTCAACCAATGACTTAAACCGTGGAAAATTATCAATTTTTGCATGCATATCGTTTACCGACAATAATACAATTCGGGTAGTATCCTTTTGAGCACTGGCCATCAAAGCCACCGTCAGGAATATTCCCAACAGACAAAGTTTAGAAATTCTCATAGTCTTCATTTTCGTTTAGCACTTCACTTTCAATGGTATACATCCTTTTAAGATTAGAAACTTCTCCATCCATCTCAATGATATTGCCAAATTGATCTAAAATTGCAGGAGCAGGTTCAGGGAAATCCAATTGAATGCTTCGGTAATAAGCCCGAAGGACATCAATTACTTTTGCCCCATCAAAAATTATAAGTTCTGAATTGTTTACAAATACAGTCATGAAAAGTTGAATATTATGTTCCAAAAATACAACATTTTTATAAACGGTAGATTATTAAGATCGATTGGCCTGATTGAAGTATAATTCGCTTTGGCATATCACATCATTGATTATTTTAGCCAATACAATGAGGATAATAAAAAAGAACCACCTTCATTTTGTTTAACCAATCAGCATATAATATTGAACAAAATATACTTTTCTACGGTTAATAGATCTCAGGTAAAGGATATTTTATCCCCTAAACACCAATTAATGTATGTAAAAGGGAAATCAAAGTGCTAAATTTGCGGATTTCAAGAAAAAATTAAGACAACAAACATTTGAACAATGGCTGAGCCTAAATTAATATCTGGTTTTTCAAGATTGAGCAAACAGCAAAAACTGGAGCTTATTTCTTCTTATACCGCAAATCCCGAGGAATCATTTGCTATACTCAAGTCTTTCTGGCACAGTAGTCCTGAGGTTCAAAAAATACTGGATGAGTTTAGTGAGAACACCGTTTCCAATTATTTCTTTCCATATGGTGTTGCACCCAACGTTGTGATTAATAATCGTACCTATATGGCACCCATGGTCATAGAGGAAAGTTCGGTGATTGCTGCGGCTTCAAATGGAGCAAAATTCTGGTCCACCAGGGGTGGTTTTCATTCTGAAGTGCTCTCGGTAACAAAAATAGGGCAAGTGCATTTTATCTGGGATGGTGACTTTATCCAATTGCAAAAAAACTTTGGGCAGCTCAAACAACTTCTCCTTGAGAGGACCGCTGGCATTACTGCCAATATGAGCAAACGAGGCGGAGGAGTCCTTGACATGGAATTGATTGATAAAACAGATTCCCTCGAAAATTATTACCAGCTTGCCGTAAAATTTGACACCCGTGACTCAATGGGTGCAAATTTCATAAATTCCTGTCTGGAAGAATATGCTGCCGGGCTTAAAATGTTTGTGGAGGAATCTGACTTGTTCAACGGAAACCCTTTGCAGGTGATTATGTCAATCCTCTCAAACTTTACCCCTGAATGTTTGGTAAAAACCTGGGTAGAATGCGATGTGAGCGATTTCTCGGGAATTGACGAACACCTTACTGCCGAAGAATTTGTCTGGAAATTTGAGAAAGCGGTTCAGATTGCTACTGTCGACGTTTATCGTGCAGCCACCCACAACAAAGGCATCTTTAACGGAATCGATGCGGTGGCATTGGCAACTGGCAATGATTTCAGGGCAATTGAAGCCTCAGGCCATGCCTGGGCAAGCCGAAACGGGAGTTATAAAAGTCTTACAGAAGTCAGGATTGAGAACGGACGTTTCCATTACAGCCTCACCATACCATTATCCATTGGCACTGTTGGCGGACTTACTTCACTGCATCCCATGGCTAAGTTCTCTCTCGAATTACTAGGTAATCCCCAAGCTCCAGAGCTGATGCAAATTGCTTCAGCAGTAGGACTAGCCAATAACTTCGGTGCAATCCGCTCTTTAACAACAAAAGGTATTCAGATTGGTCATATGAAGATGCATTTGCTCAACATTCTCAATACATTCAAGGCTGATGATCAGGAGAAAGTTCTTGCAGTGGAATACTTCAAAAATCATAAAGTCTCGCATAACAGCGTGTCTGTTTTTCTGGAGTCTATTCGAAAAAGTAAAAAATAAAAAACATTGATGAAGTTGCCCCAAACCATATACGCACATGGCAAACTCATGTTGACAGGAGAGTATCTTGTTATGCATGGTGCAACATCATTGGCTTTACCACTCAGGTTGGGACAAATCATGCAAATTGAGCCGTCAACTTCGGGTTTACTCGAATGGCAGGCAAGCGATATCAATGGCTTGTGGTTTAAAGGAAGCTATTCGCTAAGTGAATTGAGCCCTGTTTCTATCAGTGATGACGCTATTGGGTTGCGATTACAAAACTTGTTATTAACAACCAATAGACTTAATGCTACTTTTTCAGACAACTTCCAGGGCATAAAGATCAAAACTCATCTTGAATTCGATAGATTATGGGGGTTGGGTAGCAGCTCCACGCTTATCGCGCTATTATCAAAACTTGCAGAATTAGACGCTTTTACATTGCATGATGCAGTTTCAAATGGCTCAGGTTATGATGTGGCCTGTGCAATTGCTGAAAGCCCCTTATTGTTTCGCCGATCAAACCACACAGCAGCATGGGAACCTGTTGATTTCAAACCAGACTTTTCGAGTTCTTTATATTTTATTTATTTGGGAAATAAACAGAACAGTGCGGCAGAAGTATCATTATTTCTAAAAAAATACCCTGAAATACTACAAGATAAGGTTGAAGATATCTCAACAATTGGAATGGAAATTCTGAAAACCCAAGACTTGATAAATTTCAACGATTTGATTACGCGACATGAGCAAATAATGTCCAAAATACTGGATATCAAGCCGATAAAGGAATTGCAATTCCCTGACTTTAACGGAGCCATAAAATCATTGGGTGCCTGGGGCGGTGATTTTATTCTGGCATCAACCAATGCCGGGGCAAATTATGTAAAAACTTACTTTCGCGGCAAGGGTTGTGAAACGGTGTTTCAATATGATGATATTGTTATGAATGTTCCTTTTGGTAAAAACAAACCTATTCCAACCTGACATGAGCGATAATAGAATAATTCCTGCGGATGGATTGGTGTCGCACTGGCAAAGTCCCTCAAACATAGCCCTGATCAAGTATTGGGGTAAACGCCCCAATCAAATACCACAGAATGCTTCTTTGAGCATTTCACTAAGCAATGCGGTAACCCGCACCTATGCGAAACTTTTACCTCGACAAAAGGGCGACAGCGGACTTCACCTTGATTTTACCTTTGAAGGTAAACACAACACAGCATTTGCTGAACGATTGAAAACTTTTCTTGACACCCTCACGAAAACCTTTCCGTTTCTCAACGATGCATACCTCAGCATTGAATCGGAAAACAGCTTTCCACATTCGGCAGGCATTGCGAGCAGTGCCTCAGCAATGAGTGCACTGGCACTATGCCTGTGCGATCTTGAGCAAAAACTCAAAGACAAACACGTTTATAACGATGAATTTTTCAAGAAAGCGTCCGTTATTGCCCGCCTGGGATCCGGCAGTGCTTCGCGATCTGTATTTGGAGGTATCACAATCTGGGGCAAGCACAAGGATGTGCCTGGCTCCTCGGATGAATATGCGGTTCCTCTGCCTTTTGAATCACATGAGGTTTATCATCACATCAAAAATACCATTCTCATAGTTGATGCATCGGTAAAAAAGATATCCAGTAGCGTAGGTCACCATTTGATGAAAGGCCATCCTTTTGCGGAAGCACGTTTTAAACAAGCCGAGTCTAATCTGTCGCAACTGCTCGAAGCAATAAAAAATGGGAATTGGAATGATTTTATGCGAATTACCGAAAATGAAGCATTATCTTTACACGCCATGATGATGAGTTCAAACCCTGGCTATATGCTCATGCACCCCAATACCCTTATTGTTTTAGATAAACTAAAGCATTTCAGGGAAAAGAATAAAGTCAACATTTGTTTTACCCTGGATGCAGGGCCAAACATACACCTTCTTTATCCCAGATCCGAGTCCGCCGCTGTGCAGTCTTTTCTCCGTGATGTTAAAGATTATTGTATCAATCATGCCATGATCGATGACCAAATCGGCTATGGACCCATTAATATAGAAACTCAAGCAAATGAAACATAAAGCCGGAACTTTTTATGCCAAAATACTTCTTTTTGGAGAATACAGTATCCTGTGCGATTCAATGGGACTGACCATTCCCTATACCCATTTCAGGGGAGAGCTAAGTTATATCAATCAGGATAAATATACAGATTATGATTTTGCGGTAAGTTCAAATCATTTATTAAAGGAGTATGCCGCATACATCCGTGATTTGAAAGATAAAAATGAATTGCTTTGCGATTTTGATATTGATGCCTTTGAAAAGGACATTCGTCATAGTTTGTATTTTGAATCCACCATTCCACAGGGCTATGGTATCGGCAGCTCGGGTGCATTGGTAGCAGCCCTTTATGAGAAGTACGTTCCTGCGCATATGCCTGGCGACCGCAAATTACCCAGAGAAGAAGTTACAAAATTAAAAGAAGTGTTTTCTCAGCTTGAATCCTATTTCCATGGCACAAGTTCCGGCATGGATCCACTCAACTGTTACATAAAACACCCTTTATTGATTCATAACAAGAAAGATGTTTGCATGGTGGGCATCCCAAGAAACAAGCACGACAAGAAAGGAGCCATTTTTCTTATTAATACGGGCAGTCCTGGTAAAACCGGCCCACTGGTGAATTTCTTCCTCGACAAGTGCAAAATTGATGATTTTATGACCAGGGTGCGCGAAGAAATGATACCATTGAACGATGCATGTATTAAAAGTCTTATCAAAGGGGAAACCCGGAGATTTTTTGACACACTCCGGATTTTATCAAAGTTCCTGTATGATCATCTGGACCCAATGATCCCGGAATCTTTCAAGAAAATATGGCGCTATGGACTTGAATCACAATCGTTTTACCTGAAACTATGCGGATCGGGTGGAGGAGGCTTCCTGCTAGGGTTTACCGAAGATTTTGACAAAGCTAAGGCTGAACTTAAAAAGATGGATGTGGATATTATCCCGGTATATAAAAATCTGCAGGAAACTGAATAATCCTCTAAGAATAATTTATAGACAAAAATCAATCGCAAACTTTATTCGGGAGATTTTTGTTAAAGTAATTCTTGACATTAACTATAATCTTGTCACATTTTTTCAAATTTTAAGCTATGGAAGATCATCGGTTTTCAGTGAGTGGTCAGATTGTTGACGTAATTTCGGGAACAGTTTTTCCGGGAAGGATAGAAGTTGTTGGAAATAAAATTCAAAAGGTAATCAAAACCGACACTACTGAAACCCGGTTAATTGTTCCTGGTCTGATTGATGCCCATGTCCACATTGAAAGCTCAATGCTACTACCTTCAGAGTTTGCCCGTTTGGCTGTTGTGCATGGAACAACAGCAACCGTTTCTGATCCACACGAAATCGCCAATGTTTTGGGCATGGAGGGTGTAAAGTTCATGATCAATAATGGCAAAAAAGTAAACTTCAGGTTTTATTTTGGCGCACCTTCCTGTGTTCCGGCAACATCCTTTGAAACTTCAGGCGCCTGCCTTGGTCCAAAAGAGGTAGAAGAAATGCTTTCATGGCCCGAAATATATTACCTCTCCGAAATGATGAATTTCCCCGGGGTGCTTTATGGCGATGCTGAGGTTGCCAGTAAACTGGATCTTGCTAAAAAATACAACAAACCTGTTGACGGTCACGCCCCGGGAATACTTGGAGAGGAAGCCCGACGTTACGCGGAAGCAGGCATCACTACCGACCATGAATGCTTCACCACGGATGAAGCCAAAGACAAAATTGAAGCCGGGATGAAGGTCCTGATACGCGAAGGAAGTGCCGCTAAAAATTTTGATGCATTGATTGAGCTGTTAGAAGATCATCCTGACATGATTATGTTTTGTTCGGACGACAAACATCCAGATGATCTGGTAAGTGGCCATATAAATGTTTTGGTAAAACGGGCTATTGCCGCAGGGTATAATTTTATGGATGTAATCAGGGCATGCACTCAAAATCCCACAAAGCACTACAATCTTAAGCCCGCTTTGTTAAGAGAGGGACATTTTGCAGATTTCATCGTTGTTGATAATCCTGCTAACTTTAATGTACTTCAGGTTTATATTGATGGGATCAAGGTGGCTGAAAATGGAAACTCCCTCATTGATCACGTTCAGGAAGAAACCCCCAATCAGTTCAATGCACTTAGTCTTACACCCGAAATGCTAAAAGTAAAGGCCATGGCAACGGGAATAAGGGTACAACAGGCCATTGAAGGGCAATTGATTACAAAGGAGCGTATAATAGAGGCTACCGTTATTGATGACTGTGTGGTGAGCGATACCAAAAGGGATATCCTAAAGATGATGGTCATGAACCGCTATTACCCGGCCTGGCCTGCCGTTAATTTCGTTTCTGGCTTTGGGTTAACAAAAGGGGCCATTGCATCCACAGTTGCCCATGATAGTCATAACATTATTGCGGTGGGAGTTGATGATGAGTCCATTGCACTTGCAGTAAATGCACTTGAGAAAGTACGTGGTGGAATCGCTGTTGTGAATGGTGTTCAGGTTGATATCCTCCCCTTGCCGGTTGCAGGTATTATGTCAGCAGACGATGGCTATGAAGTGGCAAGGCGCTACAGTGAATTAAATAAATTGGTCAGAAATCTGGGCACTTCTTTGAATGCCCCTTACATGACATTGTCTTTTATGGCGCTGTTGGTTATTCCGGCTTTAAAGTTGAGTGACAAAGGACTTTTTGATGGGAACAATTTCAAGTTCACGGAATTGTTTGAAAACAATCGATTGGATTGAGTTGCCCTTTTAAACAAGCAAATCACTCACCCTTAGCAATATACAACAACAATATACTGTAATTAAGCGATTGATTGGGCCATCGACTTTTCAATTACAATTGCTGACTCCTCATTAAATTTAATTAATTATATATTTTACATATGCAGGCAGCTGTGAATATATTACCTATCTTTGTCAATAAATTTTAAAACCTTTTATTATGGCTAAAGAGATTGTATTAGACATTGTAAAATTGGAAGCTGCTGCAAGCAAATTGCGTGCAATTGCCCACCCAATGAGAATAGCGATAATTGATCTGCTCAATGAGAAAAAGAAGTTAAGTGTTACTGAAATTTACGAATATCTCAAGATAGAACAAGCCGCTGCTTCTCACCACCTGAACATCCTGAAAAGTAAAGGTGTCCTCATTTCAAAGCGAGAAGGAAAACAAATACACTATTCTGTAAAAGCTTCATCACTCACTGAAATTGTTCAATGTATTGATAAATGCAACGGATAAAGTGGCTCATTGGGCCCATTTACCCAATCAAAAATCCGGCAAAACCCCTCAAGGTTTGCCGGATTTTTCTTTCTATGGAATTACTTCTCACATCAGGTTCTTTGATTAAAACCATAGTATCGACCAAGCAATAAAATGCACATAGTCCGGTAAAATGCGCCTTTCATATTTTACCGGATATTAAACACTATATCCTTATTCATTCCTCACTGATTATAAGCCAATATCTTCCGCAATATCAGCCATTGCAGCAACAGCAAGGGCTGCAAACTGGTCAATGGGAATACCTATTTTCTCACATTCAAGAATATTTTCCCGTTTCACTGAAGCCGCGAAGGCTTTCTCTTTCATGCGCTTTACCACCGATTTTGGCTTTACTGAACCAACTTTTTTATCTGGGTAGACCATTGCAGTTGCAGTAATTAATCCGGTAATGGTTTCACCGGCAGCCAGGGCATGTTGGAATTCGGTATTGCGTACCAAACCGGTTGCCATTTCATTGTGCATTCTGATAGCATCCACCACATCGGCATCCACATCCATTTCTGCAAGCATTCGGGCAGTTTCCAGACCATGTTGGTAAGGGTCGGCATGCGTTATTTCCACATCCAGATCATGCAATAGCCCTGCGATGCCCCATTTTTCAACATTCCGATCAAGGTGCAAAGCCATAGCGCGCATCACCGCTTCAGAAGAGAGTGAATGAGCTATCATACGATCATTTTCAATGTATTGATGCAACAGTTTCAAAGCATCTTCACGGTTGGGTATCATATAAAGTTCAGGATTAAACATAACCTTTGTCAGCTTTTCTTATTGAACCGCTGACAGTTTCAAGGTTCAAAATTAATGGAATATCTTTTGCTCCAGAAAATATTGCTGCAAAATTCAACCGTGATTAAAAAATATTCGTTCGATAGAATGCTCTGCCTATCTTTGTAAAGAGAATGAATATAAATCTCTCTATAGCCTGAACATCATGCAAATAAAATGCTATCCCTCAACCATTGAAGGAAAACTGAATGCTCCTGCCAGCAAAAGCATGACCATCAGGGCATTGGCAGCCGCCTTCCTCTCCAGCGGCACCAGCACACTCATCCGAACTTCGCATTGCACCGATGCCCTCGATGCATTGGCAATCATCCAAAACCTGGGCGCAGTAGTGATTTCCGGCGGAGGAGAAACCACCATCAGCGGGGGATTTTTACCCAGAAGCCAACAAATAAATTGCGGAGAATCCGGACTTGCCATGCGCATGTTCGCCCCCATTGCAGCATTACACCGGAATGAATTTAAGTTTATTGGCAGCGGATCATTGGTTAAACGACCGATTGCCATGATTGGTGAAGCCTTGCAGCAACTTGGTACTGATTTTTATTGTTCTGAAGGATACCTGCCCTTTAGGGTAAAAGGCCCGCTCAAGGGTGGAAACATCAGCATTGATGGTTCAATAAGTTCGCAATTGCTAACTGGCTTGTTAATGGCACTTCCCCTTGCAGAAAATGATTCAGAAATCAGGGTAAACAAGCTCAAAAGCAAACCCTATGTGGACATAACGCTACAGTTACTGATGGATTTTGGAATTCATATTGAACATGAAAACCACGAAATATTCAGCATAAAAGGCTGCCAAAACTACACCGCCCGCAACTACATCATTGAAGGAGACTGGAGTGGAGCGGCATTCCTGCTGGTTGCCGGTGCCATTAATGGGAAGCTGAGCATATGTAAAATTTCACTATCCAGTAATCAAGCCGATAAAGCTATACTGGAAGCCTTGAATAGAGCAGGAGCAAAATTCAATCTAAAACCTGACGCAATAGAAGTTGAAAAATCCACTCTTCACGCTTTTTCCTTTGATGCGAGTGATTGCCCTGACCTATTTCCACCTTTGTCTGTCCTGGCCGCGAACTGCAGCGGAACTTCAACCATTACCGGCGTCGATAGGCTTGTCCATAAAGAAAGCAACCGGGCACAAACCATTCTCAAAACACTTACTGAAATGGGGATTCAGGCAAGCCGCCAGGGGAATTCTTTAATGATTAAAGGCGGAAAAATCAAAGGGACTTTGGTACATTCGCATAACGACCACCGCATTGCCATGATGTCTGCGGTTTTATCGCTCAATGCGGATAAGCCGGTAACTATTGACGGAGCGGAATGTATAGCTAAATCTTATCCGGCATTTTTTAATGATATGAAGCGGCTGGGAATGAAGCTTGAAGAATTAACCAATTGATTTATGACCTTCTATAAACGTTTTATTTATTAGAGGATTAAAACATACAAAATGAACACTTTCGGACGTATTTTCAGAATAAGTATTTTTGGCGAATCCCATGGCAAGGGTGTAGGTATAGTAATGGATGGGATTCCTCCGGGAATTCCTTTAATCGAGGAAGATTTTTCCGAAGACCTTACGCGTCGCAAAAGCGGAGCTAAAGGTACCACACCCCGCATAGAACCGGATTTGCCAGTAATTATAAGCGGCACCTGGAATGGATTCACAACAGGTGCACCGCTCACTGTCTTTTTTGAAAATACAAACGTCCGCTCTTCTGATTATGACAAATTCAGGAATACACCAAGACCAGGTCATGCTGATTTCACAAGTAAAATAAAATTCAAGGGTTTTGCTGACCCGCGGGGCAGCGGCCATTTTTCCGGACGCATTACCCTGGGATTGGTCGCTGCAGGAGTAATGGCAAAAAAAATCATCAGTCCGGTTCATATTCAGGCTCAAATACTTGAACTCGGAGGGGACAACAACCTCGAAAGAGCCATTAACAACATTACCGACACTGGGGATTCCATTGGCGGAATCATTCAATGCACCGCTACTAATCTGCCTCAGGGTCTCGGTGAGCCATTTTTTGGCGGAGTGGAATCCACCATCAGCAGTCTGGTCTTTTCTATACCTGCCATCAAAGGGATTGAGTTTGGCTTGGGATTCGGCGCTACGAAAATACGCGGGAGCCAACACAACGATGCATGGATTTCACCAGAAGGGAAAACACAAACCAATAACGCGGGAGGAGTAAACGGAGGGATCACCAATGGAAATGATCTCATATTCAAGGTTGCAGTGAAGCCAACATCAAGCATCTCCCTTCCTCAGCAAACCATCAACTTAAAAACCGGAACAATTGAAACATTAACGGTAGAAGGCCGGCATGATGCGTGCATTGCCCTCAGAGTACCGGTAGTTCTGGAAGCAGCCACAGCCATAGGGTTAGCTGATCTCTTTCTTTTAAACAAAAGTTGATTTAATAAAAGGATGACCTTCGACGAAAAAATATACTATCTGAGACGAAGCACAGAAATGAAAGCGAGAGAAACAGTTGCCTACAGCCTATTGCCTTAATTCACATGGTTAGAAAAACACTCCGGCACCTAAGCCTTCACCAACTGCTAACTACCTGTTTTCTTAATGAATATCAAGTCCATTCAACATAAAAATACTATGCCGTAAGGTTTTGGTAATTTCGGTCAGATATTCCTCCACAGCCTTAACACTTCCCGGAAGGGTATAAACCAGCGTCCTTCCAATCACCCCGGCAACGCCACGACTGATAAGTGCATTTGGTTTTTCTGCACCATATTTCACCCGGATGAGTTCCATAATTCCTGGAATTTCTTTATTCATCAATGGCTTTACCACATCCACAGTAATATCGCGGGGACCAATTCCTGTTCCCCCGGTAGTGATTAGTATATCGCAGGTTTCAGCCTGGTGAATATGATGCTGCAGGAATGTCGCTTCATCAGGTATAACTTCCCGCTCAATTTCAGCTTTCCAACCCTGTGTTTTGAAGAAATCTTCCATAAGCTGAACCACACGAGGGCCACTCCGGTCTTCGTATTCACCAACAGAAGCACGGTCACTAAGTGTAATAACCTTTATCTTAAAAACTTTTGGCTGATACACAACTGCATCGCCGGCCTGAATAAACCCCGGTCTCAATACACGACAGAAAATACCTTCCTTTGGCATGACACAATTACCAACTTCCCGGTAAATAGCGCACCCATCACCATGGCATTTCTTGCCGATCTGAGTTACTTCCAGCACAACTTCGCCTACAATAAACCGGTCAAGTGGATGACTTTCGTGAAGAATTATACCTTCGGTAGTAATGTTCTCGGCAAATTCACCAAAATTCAGCTTTCTACCGGCTTGTTTTTCAAAATTTCTGAAGCTTTCAATACCTAACAGGCTGACTTGCCGGTGCCATTTTCCGGCATGTGCATCACCATCAACTCCATTAAGATCAAGTGAGATTTGATCAACCGGAACCTTAACCGTTCCTTTTTTCTCTGAAATATTTACTGAAACAACTTTAATTTCCATTCCAAAATTTATAAAATATTGTACAAATTATTTAACCACTTTGTCTTATTTGCCTTCACGATAAAGTATACCGGCATTCAACAGCACGATGGCAGAAAAAAACAGTGAACCACCAAGAGCAATGTAGAATACTGACTGAAAAACAACCGGCATCAAGTGTATGCGGGAGAAGAAAATACCCATACAAACCATCATTGCAATGAGCAGGTAGCTTTTCCATCCAAAGAAAGCAAAAAAGCAAGGATTTTTTTGTTCCATAAAGGTAATCCTGTGGATGTGCTTTCTACACACTTTTTTAAATACCAAATTAAAGAAAATCACTAATCCGATTAAGCCAAAGGTAATAACTTCCCACTGCGACATGGTACTTTCAGTCATATACAACCTTACCATTCCCAGAACTCTGTAAGCTGCATAGGCCCAGAACATGGCAGCAATGAAAAATAGCCACCGCTTTGGAACACCAGGTTTCAGGTTTCTATAAAATCGGCTCAACAGGTCATACATCTGACTTATGCTTTTCAATTAAATGTATGTCCCTGATTATCATATTCTTATCCACTGCCTTGCACATATCGTAAATAGTAAGCAATGCCACACTTACAGCGGTAAGCGCTTCCATTTCAACGCCGGTTTGCCCCAGACAACGCGCTGTAGCAATAATCGCAACTCCCTCATCATTAAGCGCTGTTTTCACCTCCACTTTAGTAAGTTGAAGTGGATGACACAAGGGAATCAACCGACTGGTTTCTTTGGCTGCCTGAATCCCGGCAATTTCAGCAAGGGTAAGCACATCACCCTTTTTCAGCACGTTTTCACGTATCATGGCAATGGTTTCCGGGGCAAGAAAAATTATACCTGCGGCAGCGGCCATACGGTGCTGCATAGGTTTATTCCCAACATCAACCATGTTGGCTTTTCCTTTATCGTCAATATGTGAAAAACTATCCATCTTTTTAAAATTTCGGATTGTAAACCCGCTCCCGGTGGTAATCGGAATCGGTAGCAGTTTGCAGATTAGCCAACAATTCAAACATTTTAACAACCTTTTTCTCCCCTTGTTCCCTTTTCATACTCTCCTCCCCTTCCAATAATATTTCCAGGCAACGCAATTAAAAAAAATCACCTCTAGCCACCAATATTATAAAACTCACCTTTCAGGTTAAAACTTCCGCACTCAGGTTTTTGAGCGACAGCTAGACGTATCGCTTCCTTTACACCAAGTGTCCTGACGTCAAATTCCAATTCGTTAAAAAGACAAGGCATCAGTTTCCCATTTGCGGTCAACCGTAAACGGTTACAATTGACACAATTGCCACCTTCACCGCCTTCCACCACCGTAAAACTACCTTCAGTAAGGCTCATTTCATGAATAAAACGCACCTCTAGGCCATGGTCACGGCCATAAGCCAACACATTCTGAGCATCGGGCTCTTTGGCTGAACTTTTTACCACACAGTTCAGCTTCACCGGATTAAGGCCGGCCTTAACCGCCGCTTCAATACCTTGAAGAACATCCGAAAGATTACCCCCACGTGTTATTTGCCGATATTTCCCGGCATCAAGTGTATCGAGACTTATATTTATCCTTTGCAATCCTGCAGTTTTAAGTGGTAAGGCCATATCAGCCAATAAAATACCGTTGGTTGTCATTGAAAGATCTTTCAAACCATGCAATTCCGAAAGCATTTTTACCAATTGAACAATATCTTTGCGCACCAAAGGCTCGCCTCCGGTCAAACGAATCTTTTCAATGCCAAGTTGAATAGCGACCCTGCTCACCTCGAAAATTTCCTCGAAAGTTAGAATATCGCTATGATGCAGTAGCGAGACACCCTCGGCTGGCATGCAGTAAGTGCATCTCAGGTTACACCGATCAGTAACTGAAATGCGCAGATAATTGATATGTCGGTTATAATTGTCGTACATCCTTTAAAGTTCCGGCGGCAATTTGGGTTTCACCAATTTCAACAGCCATAATTCCAGCAGCACCTTCATAGGCATGAATATGCGCAGAACCATGATATTCAAGCGGTATTATCTCTCCCTCATCCGTAATATTTACTGGTATAAATGATTTTCGTTCAGCCTTTCTCCTTGAAAAATCCTTAGCCAAAGGCAACTTTATCATTGCAGGCTTGTAATCGTGCCCCATCATTTTAAATATCAACTGTTTAACCAATAGCTCGAACTGCACAAAAGAAGAAACAGGGTTCCCGGGCAGGCCAAAAAGAAATTTATTCCCTTTTCTGCCAAAAACAGTGGGTTTGCCAGGCTGAACAGCAATACTATCGAACAACACATCAACGCCCAATACTTTAAGTACCGCGGGCACATAGTCAAAGTCGCCCATTGAAACACCTCCGGTTAAAAGGAGAACATCGCTCTGTTCGAAACCCTTTTGTATCATCCTTTCCAGGCTTTCCGGAGTATCTAATGCTATGCCAAAATACACGACTTCAAGTCCCAATTGCCGGGCCTGCGCCATAAGTTGCTGAGCATTACTATTTCGTATTTGCGAAATACCAGGCTTTTGATCAGGTTCAACAAGTTCATCCCCCGTTGATATTACACCAATTACCGGAGCTTTATAAACCAGCGGCTCAACCACCCCAACAGCAGCCAGCATGGCAATGTGCTGAGGTTGAATGCGCGTGCCTATCTTTAAGACATGATCTCCAATTTTCACATCTTCGGCCTTGAATGCGATGTTTGATGAAGTTTTATCACCGGTAAAAATAATTTTCCCTTCCTCATTGGTTTGAGTGTATTCAACCATAACGATGGCATCTGCACCTTCCGGTAACATAGCACCCGTCATAATTTTAGCGCAATCAGCATTGGTAATAACCTTTGCAGGAACAACACCAGCGGGAATAATCTCTATCACATTTAATGGACCCGGCAAATCCATATGCCGACATGCGAAGCCATCGACAGCCGCTTTATTAAAAGGCGGCATTTCGACATCCGAAAAAACATCAGCAGCAAGCACACGACCAACAGCTTGTTCCAGACTAACCTTTTCAGGAACGGGTTGTACACTTATTCCCTTTACTATAGATGAAGCTTCTTCAAAAGTAATCATTCAAATGGATTCAGATTCCCTGCAAAGATAAACATCCTGTGGGATGTGGCTACATGATTGCCCATTACACTGAATATAAATGCACAATAATACCAACTAATTTCATTCTGATCAGAATTGTATCAAAACCCTTCTTTATCCGTAAAAACAAATGAATTGATGTACTTTTACAACCAAATAAACCAGAATACCATGTCATTCTCCTCTTTCGGACTTAGTCCGGACTTACTTGATGCACTTACAAATAAAAATTACGCTGAGCCCTATCCGGTGCAAAAGGAAGTTATTCCGGCAGTTTTAAAAGGGCTGGATGTTTTAGGCATCGCTCCAACAGGGTCAGGAAAAACGCTGGGTTATGTTTTGCCTCTATTGATGAACCTCTCCGGAAAATCAATCACTAAAAATCGCCATGCCGATGTTTTGGTGCTGGTTCCCACCCGCGAACTAGCCGAACAGGTAAGCGATGTTTTTAAACTTTTCAGCGAATCTGTTCCCGGAAGAATAAAAACACTTGCCGTATACGGCGGGGTTTCAGTCAATGTGCAAATGATGAAACTTCAGGGTGTAAATATACTGGTAGCCACCCCCGGGCGCCTGCTCGACCTGATCGGATCAAATGCTGTTCACTTGTCCTCCATCACAACACTGGTGCTTGACGAAGCCGACAAAATGCTGAATCTGGGATTCAGAGAGGAAATGGACCAGATTTTTAAATTACTACCACACAAAAGACAAAACTTACTCTTTTCGGCTACGCTGAGTGAAGAAATCACACACATGCATCAATTGTTGTTGCATAGTCCTCAAATAATAAAAATTGAAACAGAGGAAGAAAACATTGATCTGATTGAACAGACAGCCTACCTGGTAACAGACACTAAAAAAGGGCCACTACTGCGCTACCTCATCAGACAGAATGGTCGAAAACAAGTGCTGGTATTTACCTCATCGGTATTTTCAGCAAATATAGTTACGGGTAAATTATGGAAAAATGGCATTGATGCCATGGCCATTCACAGCAAAATAAGCCAGAAAGGCCGGACTGAAGCATTGGCAAAATTCAAGTCGGGAGAACTCAGGGTACTAGTCGCTACAGATTTGGTTTCCAGAGGAATTGACATTAAGTATTTGCCTACGGTCATCAATTACGAATTACCCCGTTCTCCAAAAGATTACATTCACCGCATCGGCAGAACTGGTCGTGCCGGATCACCTGGTGAAGCCATTTCCCTTATTTCTCCGGAAGAAGAACATCATTTCAGGATAATACAAAAAAAAATGGGCAAATGGGTTACGATGGTCGATAGCAAGAATATAGATTTTCGCAGGAAGAGAGACTAAAACAAGACATGGCGAGATGGGAACAATACGAAAAGGGGAAAGGAATGGCTGATGAATGGAATACTGGATTATTGGGCAGCACAGCCAGAGTAAATTCCTCCAAAGAGGCGAATTAAAGGAATAAGCGAATTAAGTGAGCGCCCTAGACGAAAACAAAAAGGCTTAATAACAAGCAACGCCAAACATAAAACAAAAAACGACTAACAACTTATTGCCTAACGACTAATTTGCTAAATCAATCCTTTCTCCTTCATTTCCTTAAACTGAAGCAACACCAATCCATCGGCCAGTCCCAATTTCGGAGCAATTACTTTATTAATACCCGTCCATTTCAAAATTCGGACGAAAATTTGGGCGGCAGGAACAATTACGTCGGCACGATCAGGCCTAAGACCAAGTTGTTCAATACGCTTTTCTAGCGACATTTTACTGAGGTGCTTATACGCATAATTAAGTTGCTCAGGTGAAATGGTATTAAGAATCGGCTGGCCATACATTTTTGTAATTTTGTTGATGTTGCCGCCCGAGCCAAAACAATTCATCTTTCCAAAATCATTTTTAAATTGCTTAAGCCATTTCCGCATATTATCCCATTCTGAATCCTCAACTTTACCGGCCAACAGACGAATGGTTCCTATTTTAAAAGAATTAGAAGTAATAAAATGTTCCCCATCAAGCAATGACAGTTCAGTTGATCCTCCCCCAACATCGATATATAAGGTTTTACTGTAACTTTTATTAACAAGGACATTGTTTAATGAACTAATGATATTGGCTTCTTCAATACCATCAATCATGGAAATTACAAGGCCGGTTTCCTCCTTTACTCTATTCAACACCTCATTATTGTTAGATGCTTCGCGCATGGCTGAAGTTGCAGCAACCTTATATCCCACAGGCTTATAAACATCAATCAGCAATTTGAAGGCGCGCATGGTCTTCACAAAATCATCAGCACGTTGTTCTGAAATACGACCATTATAAAACACATCTAATCCAAGCCGGATGGGAATCCTTATTAATGAAGCTTTTTCAGTTACAGGTCCGTTTTTGGTTTCATAAACGTTGGCAAACAGAAGCCGAACTGCATTGGAACCAATATCTATACTTGAGAATAGCATGTTATGTGCTTGTTGATTGTTGAATTATCGGGGCTGAGCTGCCCTCCCTGAATGTAAAAAGTCCCAATGTCTCTCCATCAAATTCGGCAAACGAAAAATTGGTTATCCAATCACCAAGATTTACAAAGGTTGCTTTATCGTTAATTTTCAACTTAATTGCTATATGCCGATGGCCAAAAATAAAGTAATCAATTGATGGATCTTGTGTCAGATAGTGACGCGAAAACTCAAAAAGACGTTCATCCGAAAGGTCGATTTTACCACTTTCTTCCAGCTCTTTTTTATCCCTGGCTACATTGGCATAGCGGCTCTTCCTTGAAAAATAAAGGGCAATACGAGTACCTATGTCCGGGTGTAACCAATTGAATAACGATTGGTTGAGCCGAAACTCGAACACTTTTTTCAAAAACTTGTAGCCATTGTCACCCGGGCCAAGGCCATCACCATGAGCCAGAAAGAAACGCTTTCCGTTCCATTCCCTCACCACGGGCTCGCGCATAAGTTGCACCCCAAGCTCCTTACGGAAATAATCAAATGCCCATATATCATGATTGCCCCTAAACAGGAATATGGGAATACCTTGGTCAGTAATTTCAGCCAGCTTGCCAAAAAGCCGGGCAAATCCTTTGGGAATGACTGTCTTGTATTCAAACCAGAAATCAAACACATCACCCATCAAAAATATTTCCGAAGCATCTGCCCGAATATACTCCAGCCATTGTACCAATAAACGCTCCCGTTTAAGACTGGAGGCATGGTCGGGAATTCCAAGATGAAAGTCAGAAGCAAAATAAATTTTCACGGCAATTCGGTTTTCGGCTCAAACCTACAAAAAATCAATGAGTTTTTGAGGACTGATTTTTTAAAAATCACTTAAAAAATTATCTTCCATCCATAAGCCCAAAGCTTCAACAGAAAGAAATACGCCCACAGCTTTTTTTTGCTCATCCATCAATACAAATGAAGGAAACTCATTGATAGCATAGGATTGAAGCACAGGTGAATCTCTCCCCAATGTATCGTTCACATTATCCCACCAAAGTTTATCCATTTCAACGACTGATTTAAACCTATCAACATCCGTATCGAATGAGACTGCAAAAACCGAAAAGTCTTTAGATTTACACTTTTCATAAAGCTGCTTCAATCGTACATTGCTTTGACGACTAAGGGATTCCGCAGGGTTCCAGAAGTAAATAAGCGTCAATTTCCCTTTCTTTTCGTGCAATCCCGTTGGTTTACCGGAAGTTCCCTCAAGTACTATATCAGGCACTATTTTTCCAGAATCCAGAAGTTCTTTGGTTCTGTTCATTGCTTCAACCCTTGCCCGAAGTAGCGTAACCCTATGGTGAAAAAAAACAGCATGAGTGTTCGTTTGATGATAAGTCTGCAACAGGGAATCGGCCCTGATAAACAAAGGATAGTCTATAGATTCATCAAACAACATTGTTCCACCTGGATTTGCATTCAGAATAAGCATGTTGGAAAGAAAAAAAGGATTGACCTGAATGAAATTCAGGGCCTTCTCCTTTAAGCTATCAGTAATTAATTTCAAAGCAGCATCAGCTTCTAACCTTGCCCGGGCATAGTCGCCATTATAACGAGCTTTCTGAACGCTTTCAAAAAGGGAGTCAATACGTAACTTACCCTTAGAAAGTGAATGCATAAACCCCGAAACCGCCTCAGCTTCGCGGCCACCATTGACATCAATTGTATGATTTTTTGTAATCACAAAACGTATTGAATCCCCCGGAAATGCAACAAAAGCAGGTGTAAAGTAGCTTCTATTCCCCAGAAAATAAAAACCAGTTGTATCGGTTTTCAGAAAAAATGAAAATTCGCCTTCCTCATTTGGCTTTACGGAATCAACGGCATGAAAATTAACAGTATCAATAAGATACAATACCAATTGATCCCGGTTATTCTGTGATAGGATTCCACCAATATAAACACCCTGATCGGGTGCTGAAGAATTACACGAAAACAACATCAGCAGCGCAAAAAAGCTTATCGCTGCAATTGTTGATTTATAATACATTATTCAACAAATGAATGGAACAACATTAAGGATTAATTTCATTCAGCAAACTGCTGATAATCCTGGTCATCCGTGGTTCGGCTTTGGCAGCTGCGTCGAGCACGATCTTGTGCGAAACTTCAACAATTTTTCCCGGAACACCTAAATCAGAAATCACTGAAACTGCAAAAACCGGAATATCCATATGCCTGGCCACAATTACTTCTGGTACCGTTGACATACCAACAGCATCGCCTCCAATTATATGCAGGTAACGATACTCCGCCGGGGTTTCAAAGGTAGGTCCGGTAACCGCTATGTAAACACCAGTTCTGAATGGAATTCCCTCCCTACTGGCAATACTGGCAGCCTGATCAAGAATTTTACGGTCATAAGCCTCGCTCAGATCAGGGAATCTAGGTCCTATTTCTTTATCGTTTGGACCAATTAGAGGATTATCACCCATAAGGTTGATGTGGTCGGTAATAAACATAATATCCCCAACTTCAAACCCGGGGTTAAGTCCGCCACTGGCATTAGAAACAACCAGCAATTTAATGCCCAATGATTTCATTACCCTTATCGGGAAGGTCAACTCCTGCATGCTGTAGCCTTCATAAAAATGGAAGCGCCCCTGCATGGCGACAATAGATTTGCCGCCCAGGGTTCCAAAAATAAGCTGGCCCTTATGCCCTTCAACGGTAGAAATCGGGAAATGGGGAATTTCACTATAGGGAATTTCAACCTTATCCTGAATTTCCTGCACCAATCCGCCAAGTCCTGTGCCTAAAATAATACCTGCCTGTGGCTGAACCTTTACCTGTTTTATGATAAATTCAACACTCTCTTTAATCTTTGTTAACATAGTTTAAAATTTGTTCATCAAATTGCTGCTTGTAATCTTTGTGAATCTCAACCTCAATGGGTAAATAAAAAACCGGCAGTTTTACAGCATTCTCAACAAGTTCAGGTTGCAGTAAACGCATGGCATCTTTTTCTGTAGTGACAAGCAATTTATTTTGGCTGTAAAGGTCGTCAAAATTCTGTTTAATCCGAATCAAATCTTCATCAGTATATTGATAATGATCCTGAAACCGAATAACAATCAATTCATTACAATATTTACGTAAATGATCTTCAATGGGATAGGTATTGGCAATTCCCGCAAAAAGCAAAATAGCACTAAAATGTTTTGCTTCGCTCAACAAAACGTCATTATCCCAGAGTGAAGTAAATTCCCCATACTTTATAAAGGAAAAATACACCTGTTGATGTGGAGCAGGTTTGAGCTCGTCAATAAGTTGCCGCGCAATAATGGGAGACAATACCGAATCTGTTTTGGTTACAATGATAATATCAGCACGCTGTGCTCCCCTGATTGGCTCACGCAGTTTCCCGGCAGGTAGCAAATAATCCCTCGAATACAATTGATGAAAATCGGTCAATAATATGGACAAGCCAGGCTTCACATACCTATGCTGAAAAGCATCGTCAAGCAGAATTACCTCTGCATTATTTTTTAAATTCAAGATTTTGCGAATACCTCGCCGCCTTTTTTCGTCAACAAAAACATCAATATTGTTGAATTTTCGAAAATACTGTAAAGGTTCATCGCCAATGGTAGAAGCATAATCCGAAATAGTAGCTTGTTTAAAACCTCTGGTTTTTCGCCCGTAGCCCCGGCTTAAGGTATTCACATCATGGTGCGCCGACAACAAACGAATCAGGTATTCAATGTGCGGCGTTTTACCCGTACCACC
This sequence comes from Lentimicrobium sp., assembly GCA_034005265.1. Lineage (GTDB taxonomy): Bacteria > Bacteroidota > Bacteroidia > Bacteroidales > Lentimicrobiaceae > Lentimicrobium. Next base: position 70,849 of record JAVEVB010000010.1, on the reverse strand, counting down.
AACAGACAAATTACCTACAGAAACCACTGGGAGAGGAAACGTTTCGGAAGGCAGGATTCTCCATTTAAATAAACGGTTTCTGATGGAAACAACCAATCCGTATATTAAAGCAATTGGAATTAGAAAAATCTTTAAAATCTCCATGATTTAAACATACTAAAATTTAACACCCGTCTGAGTTAAAAAAACTGATTTTTTTCTCTGACCAAAGACAGTATGCATGAAAGTTTTATTTGCTGCAATTTACAAATAATCTTAACCCAATTTCACTTTTATGCTGGATTCCCATTTTTTTTTGCTGTTTTCGAAAAATCCCATCTACATCCCTTCGTGAAAAATGATTAATTTTACAAAATAAAAACGGACAAAAAATGAACATTGGCGTAATAACCGATTTCCTCGAGACCATCGCCCCTATATCTTACCAGGAATCATATGACAATTCAGGTTTACTGACCGGAGAAAAGTACACTGAAGCCACAGGTGCAATTTTCACGCTCGACGTTACAGAAGCAGTAGTTGATGAAGCCATTGCCCTGGGTTTCAATCTTATCATTGCCCACCATCCGCTCATTTTCAAGCCCCTGAAACGCATCAACGGTTTAAATGACGCAGGACGTTGCCTGATTAAAGCGGTTAAAAACGACATTGCCATTTATGCAGCCCATACCAACCTCGACAATGCCCCGGAAGGGGTGAATGCAATGATAGGTAAAAAAATGGGGATGGTTCGAACGAAGATTCTTGATCCGGCAAGTGATACACTAAAAAAAAATATCGTATTTGTCCCAACCCGTCACGTTGAAAAAGTGAGAAATGAGATGTTTAATGCCGGTGCAGGACGACTGGGCGATTACAGTTTATGCAGTTACAATACTGAGGGAAAGGGCACCTTTATGGCAGGAAACAATGCAAGACCTTATGTGGGTCAGCCAGCTGAACTGCATGTAGAAGAAGAAACCAGGATTGAGGTGTTGTGCGAAAACCATAATCTAAACCGTGTTTTGAATGCTATGATTCAATCACATCCATATGAAGAGGTAGCCTATGATGTTTACCCTTTATCAAACAAAAACAAGTATGTTGGTGCGGGTATGATTGGAGAGTTGCCCGAACCAATGGATGAAATGAGTTTTCTGCACATGGTTAAAAATACTTTTGGCCCGGGTTGCCTCAAATATTCGCCACTGATCAACAAGCAAATAAAAAAAGTAGCTGTTTGTGGTGGATCCGGCAACTTTCTAATTTCAAATGCCCTCGCAGCCGGGGCTGATGCATTTGTTACCGGTGAAATTAAATACCACGATTATTTTATGGCCGAAGATAAAATCCTGCTGATTGAAGCCGGACATTATGAAACAGAACAATTTACCAAAGAATTATTACATCAGGTTGTTAAAGAAAAATTTACTACCTTTGCAACCCGAATTTCTAGAATTCCAACCAATCCGGTTAATTATCTGTAAATCAATATAATAACTCTGAATCCCATGGCAAAATCAACGTCAAAATCTAAAGCATCCGCTACAAATGAAACCCCGAACCCTCAGGAAACAGAAGTTCAAAACCACATTGTTGCGCATGTTTCACTCACCCCCGGTGATATTGATGAAACAGATATCTCCATCGAAAAAAAACTGGTTGCCCTCTATAGCCTGCAGCAAATTGATTCCCAAATAGATAAAATCCGAATTATTCGCGGGGAATTACCCCTTGAGGTTGAAGACCTTGAAGACGAAATTATTGGACTTCAAACCCGCATCGACAATCACATTCAGGAAGTTGAAACACTTAAAGTTTCGGTTAAGGAAAAAGAAGGCGCCATTAAGGACAGCCAATCGCAAATAAAACGCTACGAAGAGCAGCAGATGAATGTGCGAAACAACCGCGAATACGATTCCCTATCCAAAGAGATTGAATTCCAGAATCTTGAAATTGCACTAGCTGAAAAACGCATCAAAGAATTCTCCCATCACCTAAGCCTTAAAAATGAAGAAATTGAGGCCGCCCAGAAGGTTTTGGATGAACGCAAAAGTGACCTTGATATCAAAAAAAGTGAACTCGCAGATATTGTTAGTGAAACAGAGAAGGAAGAGCAAAATCTGCTTAAAAAATCAGAAGATTACCAGCGGTATATTGAAGAACGCTTACTTACCGCTTACAAACGCATTCGGAAAAATGCCCGCAACGGCCTTGCAGTAGTAAGTGTTGAACGAGATGCCTGTGGCGGTTGTTTCAGTGCAATTCCCCCACAACGGCAGCTCGACATAAGAATGCATAAAAAAATTATCGTATGTGAATACTGCGGCCGTATCCTTGTAGACCATGGCCTGGCAGCAAGCATCAATCCTTAATCCCGGTTTTCACCAGATTAAAATACTCAAAAGGGAAGTCGGAAGGCTTTCCTTTTTTATTTTTGTAAAATGAAAGTGCACCTCGTTGCTTTGTTTCTGATTTTGATAACCGGCCGCACCTATGCTGCCGATTACGAGATGAATAAATCTTGCCTTCAGGCTTATGATTACATCTTAAGCCTCAAGTTCAAAAAGGCTGAAGATTTATTGATCATAGAAAGTAAAACCCATCCTGACAACAGAATTGTCTCCTACCTCCGCAATTATGCCGGATTTCTGGAAGTGATTATTTCAGAGGACAATCAACGCTATAAAAGCTTCTCAGAAGAAAACCAGCGATTGCTTATCCATGTTGAATCAGGCGACATTAATTCACCCTGGCATTTATACAGCCAGGCACAGCTTAACCTCCAATATGCCTTTGCTTCGCTTCGTTTTGGTGATTATACCAATGGAGCTATTGCAATGAATAAAGCTTACAGGCTACTGACAAAGAACGAAACCCTTTATCCGGAATTCAGACCAAACCATTTAGCGCTGGGCCTTTTACAGGTGCTCATTGGATCCATTCCCATAAACTATCAGTGGGTTACCAAAATCCTATCCATACACGGTACAGTGGAGCAGGGTATCCGAAATATGCAACAGACACTACTTGACCATCAAACCGACCTCAGCTATCCCTTTTTAAAAACCGAATCCATATTTTTGCTCACTTTTACCACGTTTAACCTTGCTGAGAATCCTGATCAAACAACCGATACTGAACATTTTTGGGATGACCCTCATAATCAGGAACTCATAAAAGGCAATCCATTACTAATATACGCCAAATCTGTTTTTCTGATGCATACCGACAGAAATGACAAGGCATTGGCAACTTTGCTTTCTGCTCCACAATCCAAAGATTATTATCCGTTTTATTATCTGCAATATCTCACCGGATTAGCCAAACTTAACCGCATGGATAATGATGCGGATGTATGGTTTCTGCGCTATGTAAATCATTATAAAGGGAATAGTTTCATCAAATCGGCTTACCAACGTCTCGCATGGATTTCACTTCTAAAAGCAGACACGAACGGCTACATCAACTACATGAAAAGGGTGCAACTTTTTGGCAATACTTACATTGATGGCGACAAACAGGCAGAAAAGGAAGCACAAACATCGCGCATCCCCAATGCATTGTTAATTAAAGCCCGACTACTGTCTGATGGCGGTTATTATGCCAGAGCCGACAAAATCCTTAAATATCTGGATAAAAATCAATTTAGAAACGACTATGAAAAGTTAGAATACCTATATCGCATTTCCCGAAACAATCATAAATGGGGAAAACTAAATTCAGCTAAAATCGAGTATGCCAAAACCATTTTACTCGGCGAAAAACAAAAATGGTATTTCGCCGCTAATTCAGCGCTTCAACTTGGCATCATATATGAAAATGAAGGAAACAATGCCAAGGCACGCCAATATTATAAAAAATGCCTTTCTATGAACTATGATGAGTATCGCACTGGTATAAGCCAAAAGGCTAAAGCGGGATTGGAGCGGGTAAAATAACAAAGTGGTCCTCCTTAAAAAGAAAAAAAGGCAGATCATCCGGATCCGCCTTAAAGAGTTCTATGTTAAGTTAAGAGAGTAAGGAAAAGAAATTTTAGTATTTTACTCCAAGTGTCAGCAGGAATGAATTGTTGAAGGTTGTTGTGGTAGCAGTATTAACAAGGCCACTATACAAATAATATTCATCATCATACTGTGAACCAACCCAGGCCATATCGATAAAAAAGCCTTTCTCACGGATTCCAATACCTGCCGAATAAGAGTTCATAACGGAACTTGTTCCATATTTATAAGGATTGGCTGAAATGCCATAGCCACCCCTGAAGTTAACAGAACCATATCTCCATTCGGTTCCAAACCTAAGGTTATGGGCTTCCAGGTAGCTATTCCTGATATTTTCATTTTCATTATAGAAATCATAATCAGGTGCACGCAAACGGGATGCTGCATAGTCAACATACTCATAATCAGCCGATATTACACCAGATTTCCCCACGATGAACCCAATACTTCCAATAGCACGCATGGGCGTATTCAATTCATAATCATATACGCCATCAGCGCTTTGCGAGGCAGTAAAACCATTATCATACTTTGCCCGCATGGTAGCTCCATAACTATCAGTCATTGATGAATAGAATGTTGGCGTATGAATGGCACCACCCAACCTCAACCAATCGGTGGCCCTGAAAATCAAGCCAAACTTAAAATTAATTCCGGTCCCGGAGGTTTCCAAATAATCAGTTCTTGTCATTGAGTTAAAAACCGTCTGATCATCTGCAAGTGCAGTTTCGGTAATTGATGTATTTTCTATGTACCTGATATAAGGAACACCAACGGTCGCCCCCAGGTAAATCCGGTCATTGTAGTTGGCACCAAGAGTGAAAACCATTTCGTTAATGGAGCCTTTACTGTCTATACTTTTCCTTTGGTTTACGCCACCATTGGGCTTATCAATATCGTAAATCCAGTTAGCCGAGTCAACAACAAACATAAGTTCGGTTTCATAGGCCAATTTTGTATCAAATGCCCCAAGATCTTCAGGATGCACACCATTAGCGCTTTCAACATAAGAAGAAAGGTAAGATGACAGTTGATTGTCACTTTCAATATTAACCCGGTTGTTGAAATTGGCCATACGATTCAAACCAAATCCGAACTGAACATTTTTCCAGAGTGATTGAGAATTTTGAAGCGTAGGATCGTAAGCCATAACAATTCCAACATTTCCAAGGTTAAAATTATACCTTGAATCTTCCCTGAAGTTACCGTTCAAATCAGCTTCTGTGCGTGTGATGGCTATAGAAGGTGTAATGGAAATTTCTGAGCTGCGGTAAAGTCCTATCCCGGCAGGATTTTGACTAAGCGTGCTAAAATCAGCACCCAGAGCACCAAAAGCACCGCCCATGGCAACAAACCTGGCACTCCCGGAATAATTCAATCTTGAATAGCGCAAGGCATCAATCTCATTCTGTGCGTTAACCTGTAGTGAACAGAAAGTCGCAATAAGCAATAGAAAGACAAGTTTTTTCATAGTAGTCCGATTTTAAATTCCTGAAAATGATTAATTTACCGGCGACCGCTTCCGGAAGAAGATCTGCCACTTCCAGAAGAAGAAGATGATGATGAGGATGAAGACGAAGAGGAAGAACGTGAAGGTGATGAATAACTACTCCCTGACGATGAAGACGAAGAACGTGCCGGGGCAGAATAGCTACTGCCAGAAGACCTTGAAGGGGTTGAATACGTGCTTCTGCTTTCACTGCGTGAAGGAGATGAACTGGAGGGCGAATAATTTCGTTGAGGAGAAGATTGCCTTTGAGGGGTAACTACACGCGTAGGTTGTTGACTTGGTACAGCCTGATAGTTGGGCGTACTTCCCTGTCTGGATTGCTGAGCTTCACGGCCAACCCCTGTTTCACGGCTGTTCCTGTATTTCGGGCTGGTAAATTCATCGCTCGATTTAGGCTGATTGTAGCCCGGTGCACGATATTCCTGTGGGGCACGGCTTTGTCTCACCGACTGTTGCTGCTGCCTTACGCCTTGTTGAGTGCTACTTTGATTTCTTCCAGGCACTGTATAACGCTGAACCTCTCTTGAAGGGGTTTCGGTCCGTAAACGCGGATTCTGCGGGCTTGAAGACCTGGCAGGAGCCTGAGTTCCTTGTCCTGATCTAACATCTGTGTTACTGCGCGGTGTAGCGGTACGTCCGGGAGTTGCAGCAGGCGTAGTAGAACGTCCAGGAGTTACAGCAGGCGTAGTAGAGCGTCCGGGAGTTACAGCAGGCGTAGCGGAGCGTCCGGGTTGATCTGTACGGCCGTTAACACCAGTTGGTGAAGTGCGGCCAGATTCCGAATTGCGGCCTGTGGTTCCGGCAGGTGCAACACGCCCGTTTTGTTCATCGCGTCCAGTGGTGGCTGTGCCGGTGCGACCTGTATTTGAATTTCTTCCGGAAACTGCAGTTCCGGAAAAGGAACGCGGTGCTTCAATGCGACCACTTTTAAGGGCCGATTCATATCTTTCGCCGAAGGTTGATCCTCTGCCACTGCCTGAACCTCCACTGAGACCGGAGTTACGGTGACCGTAATAGGCTGAATTATAGTCGTAACTGTTATAATAATATCCGTTGCCCGAATAATACCCATCCCAATAGCCATTATAATAACCATGGTTGTAACCACCCCAATAACTACCATATCCGTAACCATATGGATAGCCCCAACCATAGTAAGTATCCCAGTAAGAGTACCTGCGGTAAGAAGGATATCCCCATCCGTACGACATACCAAAACTTGGATACCACCAATTGTAACCCATGTAAATGCTGGTTCCCCAACTGTATGGGTTATAGTCATACCAGTAACGATTGGTATAATAAGGTGAGTAGTAACTATCGTAATAAACATCAGAATGGAAGCGGCGCAACCTGGCTGCATAAGCATAATCATAGTAATCGTCGCTGTCGTAATAGTTGTTGGTTATGTATGTATTACCAGTAGAAGGATCGGTATATTGATCATTGGCGGAGTAATCGTATGATTCGTCCTGATAATAATCGCCTTCATCTGAATAAGCATTCTCATCAGCGGCATAGGTTTGCTGATCCGAAGGTTGATCGTAATATTGATATTGCTGATTATCTGATGAATAACTATCGGCGGGCGCCTGCTCTGTAGCGGGCTGCGAAGTAGTTTCTGATTCATTTAAGGCCACTGCATCGTTGGGCGAGTAATAGAGATCGTCGTAGGTTGCACGGGCCTGATATTGTGTGGTGCACGCTGACATCATCAGCATTGATGCAGCCAATAGAGTGATAAAAGTTTTCATTGTCGGTCCTCCCTTTGATTTGCAGTGATTTACGGCCATGAAATGTCCGGATGTGTGAACTGCATTAATTTTATTAATTTTGCGCCGCTTTCACGGTGTTGTGATTGCTTCACGACCCCTAAAATAACAAATACTATACCATAAACAACAAAATGGCTAAAGATTTTCCTACAAGAGCTGAAAATTACGCTCAATGGTACAACGACCTGGTTATCAAGGCTGATATGGCCGAAAACTCAGCAGTAAGAGGCTGCATGGTGATAAAACCTTACGGATATGCAATCTGGGAGAAAATGCAGGCAGCACTTGACAAAATGTTCAAAGACACGGGTCACGAAAATGCCTATTTCCCAATTTTCATACCAAAATCTTTTTTTAGCAAAGAAGCCAGCCATGTTGAGGGATTTGCCAAAGAGTGTGCCGTGGTAACCCATTACCGGCTTAAAAATGATCCTGACGGAAAAGGGGTTGTAGTGGATGAAACTGCAAAACTTGACGAAGAGCTAATTGTACGGCCCACTTCTGAAACCATCATCTGGGATACCTACCGCAACTGGATACAGTCATACCGTGACCTCCCCCTACTTATCAATCAGTGGGCCAATGTGGTACGCTGGGAAATGCGCACCCGGCTATTTTTACGCACGGCCGAATTTTTGTGGCAGGAAGGCCATACGGCCCACGCCACTTCCGAGGAGGCTATTGCTGAAACCGAACAAATGCTGAATATATATGCCGACTTTGTTGAGAATTTCATGGCTGTTCCGGTGTTAAAAGGTGTAAAATCACCCAACGAGCGCTTTGCCGGCGCAGTAGAAACATACTGTATTGAAGCACTGATGCAGGATGGGAAAGCATTACAGGCGGGGACTTCGCACTTTCTGGGGCAGAATTTTGCCAAAGCGTTTGATGTTCAGTTTCTGAGTAAAGAAAATAAACTGGAGCACGTTTGGGCAACTTCATGGGGAGTTTCAACACGCCTGATCGGCGCTTTGATTATGGCTCATTCCGATGACAACGGATTGGTTCTGCCCCCAAAACTGGCACCCACACAGGTTGTAATTATACCCATTTATAGAACGGAGGAACAACTTGCCGCCATCACCGAAAAGGTTGATCAAATCAAGAAGAACCTCCAGGCAAAAGGCATTTCGGTAAAATACGACAGCCGCGACACCTACAAACCAGGTTGGAAATTCAATGAATATGAATTTAAGGGAGTACCGGTACGCCTGGTAATCGGGCCACGTGATCTGGAAAATGGAACGGTGGAAGTTTCACGCCGCGACACTTTGGAAAAAGCTACCTATCAGCTTCAGGACATAGAGACCAAAATTGAAAATCTACTGCAAAACATCCAGAAGAATCTATTCCAGAAAGCGTTGGATTATCGTGAAAACATGACCACCAAAGCGGATACCTGGGAAGAATTTATTGACCTTCTTGACAATAAAGGCGGTTTCATACTTGCTCATTGGGATGGAACCCCCGAAACTGAGCAGGAAATCAAAGAAAAAACCAAAGCCACCATCCGCCTTATTCCTCTGAATGTAAAACCGGAAGAAGGGAAATGCATCCTTACCGGAAAACCATCGGACAAACGGGTCGTTTTTGCCAGGGCTTACTAAATGAAATAAATTCCACCCATCAAAAATTCAGGGTCCCATCAGGGACCCTTTTTCATTCATGAAACTTTAAATTGTTATGTTTGTTAATCACTAAGTCTGTGAATATGCCTGTACCTAAGTTTATGTGAAACATATGGAAAAATACCTGAAAGAAGTTGCCCGGTTTAAAAAGACAAAGAGCCCAGGAGCGCTCATTTATTTAATCAGATATATATTACATGAAATCCACAAAGAAACTGGCTGGAACTATCTGCATATAGTCCTTGATTTTCTCTCAAAACGCATAAAGCTGAAAATCAACCCTCATGAATACTTTTTATACTATCTGTATGACGAGGGAATGCCGGAGCAATACCGGGCAAAATTCGTGAGCCGCATAACCCGCGATACATTCCTTGAGAAGCTAAACCCATTGGCGTATATTCTTGTGGCAAGAAATAAATATATCACTAAAATACTCCTTAAAAGTCTTGACATTCCGACTCCTGAAATGATTTTCCTCTATGATCCACAGGCTGGACTTGAATCTTCTTATGTGATAAATAATCCTGGCTCCGCCCAAAAAAAAATATTGGAGTTTGGCAATCAGCCGTTTGTAGTTAAAGTCCTCGAAGGAGAGCATGGCAAAAGTATAAATGTTTATTCCGGCCTAGGGACAACCGGGAATCAGTTTACAGCCCTTCATTTAAATGGTGAAAGTCACACCATTGAACAGTTATTAACCTTTGCAGGAAAAAATCAGCGGTTATTGTTTGAGGTCAAAGTAAAGCAAACGCCCACTTTTGAAGCGATAAATCCTACATCAATTAATACCATCCGAATGTTAACCTTGCTACATCCATCCGGGGAGGTAACGCTTATTTTTGGTCTTATTCGGATAGGTCGCAAAGGGCGATGGATTGACAATTCTGGTAAAGGTGGAAATGTAATGGCGAGACTAAACAAGGAAACTGGCAAACTTGAAAATATCGTTTCGTTTACACATTACAAAGCCTATGAGTCAATTACCCACCATCCCGACTCTGGCATTGATCTGGAGCATTTTGAAATTAAAAACTGGCAGGAAATAAAGCAAAAGGTATTTGATTTTCACCGGAAACTTTCGTGGCTCAAAGCCATTGGATGGGATATTGCCATAACCGAACAAGGCCCGGTAATCATTGAGATCAATAACCGATGGGATGTACTCGGACAAACCATCGCCCGCGAAGGATGGCATGATTATCTGAACAGTCTCTATGAAGAATGGAAGCAATTTGAAGATTCAAAATAATCTACCTCAACGTTGCGACCTAGGCAATAGAAAAACAGCATCAATAATTCATTCTGATTTAATAAGCTTTCCACTTCCGGTAACATTCATCTTAATATCGTATGGATCACCCGAATAATATACATCACCTACCGATGGTATTTCTACTTCAAGAATGTGGCGGGCATAAACATAACAATTGTTGGTACCGCTATTTCGAACATAAGTAATGTTAGAAATAAGTTCAGAACAATAAAAAGGCCCAAAGCTATTTGCAAATATTGTGGTAATCAAGGCCTTGCCTTTTACTGTAACGTCAGCCGTGCCGTAGTGTAGCGCAAGTTTAAGGTTTTTGACATCTAAATCCAGGGTGAAGGAACCTGCTCCGCCCCAAATACTTAACTGAAGTGAATCCAGTTTTATCTGACCTTCAGTACTAACATCGCCGGAACCTTCATATATTAATTCACGAATCACAGGCACGGTTGCATAAACGGTGATCTCCCGGTCATAACTGCGCACCCAGTTGCATTTCATGGTATTATGTATCATCAACATACTATCAACCACCTCCGTTTTAATTGCGGATAAGATATTAGCACCACCTTCTACCATTATTTGAAATGAATTCCCCTGTGTAAGCACCAGGTTTACATTATCATATAATTCAATGGTATGAAAAACGCCAACTTCCCGCATAACCGTTTCCTGCGGGCCTGTATTAGTATAACAATCGTCAAGTTGCTCCCTGTTGCATGATAAAACCATGCAACAAACCGGAAGAAAAACAGTCCAGACGATTAAAGAAATACTCCTCTTCATTCTTTTCATCAGTTTAGATAATAAGCCCATTTAAACCTGTAACCCAATCCAATTCCAACATAATCGGCGCGGGCAAAATGGGTTTTAAGTGTTAAATTGGCAAACAGGTTTTTTGCGATAAGATAATGTATTCCAAATTTATAATACGACATACCCTCACTTTTATCCTTTCCCCCAAGATAGAACCCAAGATTAAAAGCGAATGAGGTGCGAGCAAGCACCAACTCATAAGCTGCCGCAAGCCCGGGCTTGGTCAGTTCTCTTTTGTTATAAGGCTCATTATTAAACCTATTCACCAGTAAGGCATCAGAACCATCCCACGACAAGTCAAAGCATAAACCCAACTTGTGCTTGTACTCCAGACTTTTCATCACACTCAAAAAACCCGCATAAATGTTAAATTTTTGCCCATCGGTATCTCCCGATTCCTTAAAGGCAAACGTAGAACCAATCTTAACTTCCAGAAAGTCCTTGCCATCAAACTCGTACATGGTAAGGTCGGGCCGTAACCTTCGTTGAATGTATTGATGCTCCCTATTCAGACGAAAAGCTGCCCCGGCGCTAAGCGCAGGAATATTCAAACCAAAATTAGGCGTTTTGGTGGAACCATTTGAAAAGTGCATCAACTGCACCCCCGCTGACAATTGCAAAAAATGGGCTGGCTTCCACCGGTATTCCACCATTAAGTTAATAGCTGCATTTAGATGCGAACCAATGGCGTTATATTTATAATTGGTCAGCCGGTCAAACTTCTTCGTTAGGTAAGCCAATCCGGCACCCATTCTGAAATTAAGCTCGTGTTTATTATTTTTTTGTAATGGAAAATTAATAAACGGGAACACCGCATGCGCCTTTCCGAGATCGTGCGAATTACCCAACCATGCGTTGTAATAGGTGACCCCCATCAAAGGATAATTATAAAATGATTCCCACTGCCTTTTACCATAACTTGCCTGTGATATTGAAAACTCGAAAGAAGGAAAATGCCGGTTAAATATCTCCATTTCAACATGGTGAGCAATTAAAAAACCATAATTAATCCGTGGTTCAAACAACAGATTTGCCGCCTGAAACCGATGTTGGGCTTGTCCGGTCAAGGCTGCAAAAAACACCAGCACGATAAGGGGTATGCTTTTCGGAAATAATCTGGCGATGTATGGAAGTTTGCGTTTCAAGTCAGAGCGGCGTGTTTGATGAATGCCGGAACAAAAATACAAAATCCTGTCCGGCTAAAAATGATTACTTTTGCGGTCGGAACGGGGCGAAAGGCCCGAAACCTAAATTTAGGGAGTAGTCCCATTCATACGTGATTAGAAAATAGAAATTAGAAATTAGAAATTTATCATGGATCCCCGTCTTACTGCATTTGAACGCTTGCTTACCATCATGGATGAACTGCGGGCAGGTTGCCCCTGGGACCGCAAACAAACCATCGAAAGTCTGCGCTACCTCACCATTGAAGAAACCTATGAACTTAGTGACGCCATTCTTGAAAAAGACATGGACGAGATAAAAAAAGAATTGGGCGACTTGATGCTTCATCTGGTTTTTTACTCCAAGATCGCATCAGAGACCAATGCCTTCGATATTGCTGATGTTTTGAATGGCATTTGTGAAAAACTTATCCGCCGCCATCCACATATCTATAGTGATGTGACTGCAAACAGTGCCGAGGCGGTTTCAAACAATTGGGAAAAAATTAAATTGGGAGAAGGGGACAGAAAAACTGTACTTGGTGGCGTTCCAACATCCTTACCAGCCATGGTAAAAGCTTACCGTATCCAGGAAAAAGCCCGTGGTGTAGGTTTTGACTGGGATCACGTTGGGCAGGTCTGGGATAAAGTACAGGAAGAATTAGGTGAATTACAGTTTGAAAAGATAAATGGCACCCACGACAAAATTGAAGATGAATTCGGTGATTTACTTTTCGCCCTGATTAACTATGCCCGCTTTATTGACATAAACCCGGAAGATGCGCTTGAACGCACCAATAAAAAGTTCATCCGCCGATTCAATTTCATAGAACAAAAAGTGAATGAAACAGGAAAATCGATGCATGACATGACCCTGTCCGAACTGGATGTTTTCTGGAATGAAGCCAAATCAATGGAACCCGGCAAATGATAAAGGTACCCATTCACATTGCCGAATACGATTATCCGTTACCCGAAAACCGGATTGCTAAATATCCGTTACCACTTCGTGATCAGTCTAAATTACTCATATTCAAGGGTAATCAGATTTCTGAAAATATCTTCAACCGCATTTCGGAACAATTACCGGAACATAGTCTGCTGATTTTCAACAATACACGTGTAATCAGGGCGAGACTGATCTTCAAAAAAGAAAGTGGCACCCGTATTGAAATTTTTTGCCTGCAGCCGGAAGGCGGATATGGACAAACAGGAGGCGCATCCACCTGGAAGTGCTTGATTGGTAACGCAAAAAGATGGAAATCAGGGTCAATTCAGCTAAGGGTTGGTGATGAATCTAGTCCGGTTATCCTGAGTGCGATAAAAGGGGAACGAACTGGAGATGCTTATTTGGTTCATTTCAACTGGGAACCACAAGAACTAGCCTTTGAACAAGTGCTTGAGATCTCTGGGAAAACACCTCTCCCACCCTACCTGAACCGCGACCCCGAAGCATCAGACCAGGAAAGATATCAGACCATTTATGCACAGTTCAATGGCTCAGTAGCGGCACCTACTGCCGGATTGCATTTTACACCTTACGTCCTGCAAAGCATTGAAAACAAACACATTAAACTGGATTATTTAACGCTGCATGTGGGTGCAGGAACATTTAAACCTGTGATGGTGGCAGATGCCCGCGAGCACGAAATGCATAAAGAGGAACTGATCGTAGAACGCGGATTTTTGCTTCGTTTGATTCAATCGCTGCAGCATCCGGTTATTCCGGTAGGCACCACATCAATGAGGTCTCTTGAAAGCCTTTACTGGCTTGGCATTCAGATACTCAACGGCAAAGAGCCGGATAAAAATTTTATTATCAGCCAATGGGAGCCCTATCAACAAGAGATTAAAACCCCTGCAGTTGAAGCACTGCAAGCCATAGTCGACTTCATGGGACGCCGGAACATGATCCGGATTTCAGGCTATACCGGTATTATGATAGCCCCTGGATACACTTTCAGGATTTGTTCTGCAATTATCACCAATTTCCATCAACCTAAAAGCACACTTTTATTGTTGGTTTCTGCATTTATAGGCAAAAACTGGGGAAAAGTATATGACTATGCCCTTGAACACGATTTTCGATTCCTGAGCTATGGTGATAGTTGTTTGTTTTTCCCTGAAAACACGGAATAACCTATCCATTTCTTTCATTATTGTTAAGGGTAAAGGTATTAAGCATAGAATTTGTAATTTTGAGTTCCAAAATAATAATCTGATGGCCAAAAAGAAAAGCCTGAAACAAGAGAGTGCAACCGAAGAAATGTCTTTTTGGGGACATCTGGATGCATTACGCGGATCATTGTTTCGTTCAGCCATAGCCATCGTGGTATTAGCGATTGTAGCATTTGTCAACCGTGAATTTATTTTCGACAGTATTATACTTGCCCCAAAAGAGCCTGGCTTTTTCACCAACCGAATGCTTTGCCGTCTTAGTGAACTGGTTAATATTCCTGCGCTTTGTCTGGGCAACATGAAACTTGACATCATCAACATTAACCTGTCGGGTCAGTTTACCACGCACATGTACATAAGTATGTTTGCGGGACTGATTGTGGCAGCACCATATGTCATCTGGGAAATATGGAGGTTTATCCGACCGGCACTGTATGAAAATGAACGTAAACATTCGCGTGGCGCGGTCATTATAATGTCGATCCTCTTTATTCTAGGTGTTTTATTCAGCTATTATCTGATAGTACCACTGACCCTCAACTTCTTTGGAACATATCAGGTTAGTTCATCGGTAAACAATCAGATTGCACTTACCTCATACATAAGCACTGTTGTTTCAGTAACTTTTTCTCTTGGAGTGGTTTTTGAACTTCCTGTATTTATATACTTCCTGGCAAAGGTCGGCATCATCACCGATGCATTTCTTCGTAAAAACAGAAAATATATGGTGGTCATCCTGCTCACAATATCAGCCATCATTACCCCGCCCGATATAGTAAGTCAGATTTTGGTCTGCATACCATTGTATGGCCTCTATGAATTGAGTATTGTTGTTGCCAGGAGGGCAGGCAGGAATAATGAAGAAATTATTTCCAAAGTGTAACCTGGCGCATTCCTTTGCGTCAAAACAGGCAAACAAAACTCATTTATTATGTCTCAAACAAGATTATACCGCACGGTTCAAGGAAGGGTTATCGGTGGGGTTTCCGGTGGACTGGCTGACTTTTTTGGCATGGACCCAACCATAGTAAGGCTAATTTTCGTTCTGCTCGTTATCTTTGGCGGTAGCGGTGTGCTACTATACATCATACTGTGGATCATTCTGCCTGAAAAAAATTCATATACCCCGTACACCTCGTTTACAGCAAGCGGACCTTCTCCAACGGGAGAAAATTCTGGTATTGGAGAAGCTTACGAAGGTTTCGAACAAGGCACTCCTCACAGTACCGTGAATGAAACATTTCAAAAAGTAACGGAAGCCCAACAAAAAAAGAAAATGGAAGGCAGTTTGATTGGAGGAGCTATCCTCATTGTACTTGGCTCAATATTCCTGATTGAACGCTTTATCCCCCGAATCGATTTTGGAGACCTTTGGCCTCTATTATTAATCTCACTGGGGCTGATCCTGATCTTCGCAAACCTTCCACGAAAAGATAAAATTACCGACAACCCTGGTCCTGGGGCTCCAAATCAAAATGACGATCAACAAACCTTTTAAATTTTAAGGCCATGAGTTACAAAAAAATATTCTGGGGTGTAATGCTCGTACTAATTGGGGTAATGTTCATCCTTAAAAATACCGGTATAATCTTCTTCGACTGGCTTACAATCTGGAGATTATGGCCGTTGGTGTTAATCCTTTGGGGGATTTCCATCATTCCTGTTAAAGACTATGTTAAACTCATCCTTTCGCTGGTATTTATTGCCCTCTCCATCTTATTGGTAAATCGTTATGATAAAACCGGATATTACAGTTTCGGCTGGAATGGACATGATCAAAGACGACATTTTGAATGGAACGATAACGATTCTGAAAATACCAATGAATCTAAGCAGGAAATGTTTCAAACACTTGACTCCCTCATTACCCATGTCGAGCTGAAACTTGAGGCAGCCGCCGGTGATTTCCGCATAGATGAAAACATACCCGAAGACAAAATGCTCACTTTTGTCAAAACAGGCTCTATTGGCAATTATAGCATGACTTCACGCGATGACAGCACAAAACGTTTTGTTGAGCTTAAAATCAATGAGTCTAACATCCGTATGAACAACCGCAGCAATAGGGTGCAATTGGGGCTAAACACTTATCCTGTCTGGGATTTCGATCTTGACATTGGTGCAGCCAGCATCGATTTCGATTTAAGCAGCTATAGAGTTGGAAACCTTAAAATTGATGGCGGAGCTTCATCCATAAAAGTTAAACTCGGTGAAGCTATGGAGCACACTGATGTTGACATTGATGCAGGTGCAGCCTCCATCGACCTGTTTATCCCTGAAGGTGCAGGAGCTGAGCTCAAAACTGAAACGGCCCTTACCAGCAGGAACTTCCAGGGTTTTACTAAAATAAAGAATGGCCTTTACCGCACAGACAACTTTGAAACATCAGCTCAAAAAATCAAGATTGATATTGATGCTGCTGTTTCAAGTGTAAACATTAAAAGGTACTAAAGCAAACTGAGCAACGGAGCAACTTCAGCGATGGGGCGACAAGGCGACTTTAGCGGCTAGCGCCTAACCGACTATCGATTAGGCGACACACTCCTTACCCAAAAACAGGCTAAGCAACCTGCAAAGTTCTTCAGGATTATCGGCATGCACCCAATGAGATGCGTCTTCAATGATTTGAATTTGTGCGTTGGGAAACAGGCCTTTTATTAACGGTGTATCTGAATCCTGGATGTAATCGGAAACCCCGCCGCGAATGAATAATGTTGGTTTCTGATACGAATCTGTACTTTCAACACCGTCGAAAACAAAATCCATATTAGCACTTATGGCTTCAAGGTTAAGACGCCAATCGAAAGTATGTCTTGTTTTTCGATAAAGACTCTTCATCACAAATAAGCGAATGCGTTTATTGGGGATACTTTTCAAAAGTTGGGTTTCAACATCGTCGCGCGTTTCCACATCATCGAAATTCACCGCCATCATGGCATTTATCATATCGAAATGAACGTTTCTGCCAGGATATTTTCGCGGACTAATATCAACAACCACGAGCTTTTCAACAATATCGGGATGCTCAAGTGCAAAAGTCATGGCAACTTTTCCTCCCATAGAGTGTCCAATTACAATAGGATTCTCTAACTTATGTTCACGAATAAATTCGAGCAAATCATCAGCTAAAGCGTAGTAGTTAAAAGTTACACTATGAGGAGACTGGCCATGATTGCGCTGATCGGGGATATATACCGAAAATTTCTCAGCAAGTTTTTTTCCAATGGTTACCCAGTTGTCAGAAACACCAAAAATTCCGTGAAGGATTATCACGGGCTGCCCCTGACCGTAATGTCTGAAAAACAGTTCCATAAGCTTCTTCCCTCTACCTGATCATATTGGCAAATAACTTTTCAGTTCGCGCAAATAAAGCTGGATGGTAGTTTCCAGTCCATAATATAAGGCGTCAGCAATTAATGCATGACCAATAGATACCTCAAGCGTTGCCGGAATACATTGAACAAAATACCTCAGGTTATCCAGGTTCAGATCATGCCCTGCGTTGAGGCCAAGTGCTGCTTTGGTGGCTGCATCAGCGGCAGCAATAAACGGTGCAACAGCATTAACCCGGTTTTTATGATAATGAGCCGCATATGCCTCAGTATAAAGTTCAATACGGTCGGTACCGGTATATGCAGCCGCCTCACTCATGCGTGGGTCAGGGTCAACAAATATAGAAGTACGGATACCGACTTTATGAAAAGTGGAAACAATATCAGTAAGGTAATTCCGATATGTAATGGTATCCCAGCCCTGATTTGAAGTTATAGCGTCCCGTGCATCAGGCACAAGGGTAACCTGCTGAGGCCTTACTTCCAGCACAAGATCAATAAATGACTGCTCGGGATTGCCTTCTATGTTAAATTCCGTTTTCACCAATGATTTCAGATCGCGGGCATCCTGATAACGAATGTGTCTTTCATCAGGCCTTGGATGAACAGTAATACCCTGAGCCCCAAACCTCTCACAATCCAGGGCTGCCTTAAGCACATCAGGAATATTTCCTCCGCGCGCATTCCTGATGGTGGCAATTTTATTGATATTTACACTTAGCTTGGTCATAATTGAATAATTTATTGTGCAAAGGTATAAATTACCTTTCAAGTGGAGTCCTTAAACAGAAATAGAAACATTTCCAGCAAACCATTGCCTCCTACCCCAGAATAAATGCTTAAGTTTGTAACAGCTAAAAAACTATTTTCATGCTTGCCAAAGAACTTCTCAGCGACACCATACTACCGCTTAAAACCAGCGATACCGGAATGATTGCCCTCAACTGGATGGAAGAGTTCAGGGTTTCACATTTACCCATTGTTAACGACAGTGATTTCCTTGGGTTAGTCTCTGAGTCTGATATATATGAACTTGGAGACTATGAAGAACCGCTGGGCAACCATTCCCTGGGACTCTACAAACCATATGTATATTCATACCAGCACATTTACGATGTCATACGGCAGGTTCATGACCAGAAACTTAGTCTCATTCCCGTTCTTGACCCACACAACCATTACCTGGGATGTATTACCCTCAAATGCCTTGTTGATTATTTTGCCCGACTTGCGGCAGTAGAAAATCCCGGAGGCATCATTGTACTGGAGATGGGCATCAGGGACTATTCATTGAGTGAAATTTCCCGCCTGATTGAAATGAATAACTCCAGTATCCTGAGCCTGTATGTTTCCAATATACCCGATTCAACCAGCATGGAAGTCACCCTGAAGATTAACCGCATGGACATTGGCCCCATCATTCAAACCTTCAATAGATATAACTACAACATCAAAGCCTCATTTTTCGAGGGCGAATCCAGTGAAGCCCTCAAAGACCGCTATGATGCCCTGATGAAATACATTAACATATGAAGTTGGTGAAGCACTTCCTGCTGCTTCTGGCAATTCAATTTTCCATTCCAGGATCTGGCAATTTTATTTTCGCGCAGAATCCTCCTCAAAAACAATACATCCGGGAAATCATTCTTAATGGCAACCACAAAACAAGGGATTATATTCTTCTTCGTGAACTTACCATTTCGGCTGGAGATACGCTTACCTTTGACGCACTTGACATTCAATTGACCGAATCCACCGAAAACCTCAGGCGATTACCGCTGTTTAATTTTGTCAACCTGAGTATAACTGAAATAACCCCTCAAACCATTGTCGTTACAGTTAATGTTACCGAACGCTGGTACACCTGGCTTTGGCCGATTTTTGAGATATCTGACCGTAATTTCAATGCATGGTTCGAAAATGGAGACTTTAGCCGGGTTTCCTATGGATTGTTCCTACAACAGGAAAACTTCAGGGGAAGGCTGGAGAAATTGCATTTTCGCATAAAATTAGGTTATCAGCAGCAAGTTTCACTTCTGTATGAAACCCCTTATCTGAATCGATACAAAACCCTTGGCGCAGGCATTGAACTTGCCGCTGCCCGGGAGCGGGAAACAGGCTACATCACCCAAAATGACAAGCTACTGTTTTACCGATCAGACGAATTTCTGCGAAAAACGCAACAAGCATCTGTATTTGTACGCTACCGGCCGCAAATTCACATCAGCCATACCCTGACTTTTGGTATAAACAATTATCAGTTCAGCGATACACTCTTAAATCTCAACCCAGAATATACAGGTACCAATAAACACAAAACCCTTATCCCGGCAATTGGCTACATGATGAAGGCCGACTACCGCGACAACCGGGCTTATCCGCTTAAAGGCTGGTATGCAGATGCAATGGTGGATGGTTATGGGATTTTCACAAATGCAGACTACCATTTTTTAACCATTCGATCATCAGCAAGAGCTCATCTACCTCTGTCCACACGATGGAACCTGGCATTGGGTGCTGCCCTTAAGCTTTCAACCGGTGGACTAAAACCCTGGTTCCTGAACCAATCCCTGGGCTACAACCGTGACTATGTTCGTGGTTATGAATACAATGTAGTGGATGGAGATCATTTCTGGGTGCTAAAATCCAACATCCGTTACGCCTTAATCCCCGAAAGGATAAAAACCATTTCCCACATCAGCGCAAGACAGTTTAACACTATTCCCTATGCGATTTATGTAGGGTTGTTTGCCGATGCAGGACAAGCTTGGCCTGAAACCAATGTTCCATCCAATGTACTTCCGGAAAAAATCCTGACGGGCGCAGGCCTTGGTCTTGATTTTGTAACCTATTACGACAAAGTGCTCCGCGTTGAATGTTCCATGAACCGTGAAGGAAAAACTGGATTTTTCCTTCATTTTATGGCTGCAATCTAACAAAAACAGACAGCCTGTTGTACATTTGCATAAATTGCTTTCACAAAAAAATCCTGAAGCATGAAAATCGCCCTGTTTGGAAAAACCTTTAACGATGACCGTTTTTTTTATCTGCAGCAATTGGTTGAAACCCTGGAACGCAACAGTATAGACTTGTTGATATATGCTCCATTCATGGAATTTATAAAGGAGAAGATTACGTTTGAAAAATCGCCCGGAGTATTTTCACATCACCATGAACTGCCCGCACATGCTGACTTTTTTTTCTCCATAGGTGGCGATGGCACCATGCTGGACGCCATTACCCTTATCCGCAATTCTGGTATACCTCTGATGGGCATTAACCTTGGCAGAATGGGATTTTTATCAAGCATTTCGAAAGAGGAAGTCAGCCAATCGGTAAACGCCCTGCTGAGAGGCGAATACACGCTGGAACAGCGCTCTCTGCTTTGCGTGGATACTCCACAACACCTTTTCGGTGAAATAAACTATGCACTTAACGAATTAACGGTCAATAAAAAGGACACCGGATCAATGATCCTGGTCCACGTATTTATTAATGATGTACTGTTAAACTCCTATTGGGCAGACGGGCTAATTATTGCCACGCCCACCGGATCTACAGCATATTCGCTAAGCTGCAATGGCCCTATCATAACCCCTGATTCGGAAAATTTTGTCATAACCCCAATTGCAACACACAATTTAACCGTCAGGCCGGTCGTTATACCAGACAAGAGCATCATTAAACTCAAGGTTGAAGGGCGTATGCAACAATATCTTGTAGGATTGGACTCCCGCTCTGCCATTATTGATGCCGACACCGAAATTGTTATAAAAAAAGAACAGTTTTACATCAATCTTGTGCAACGGCTGGGTGATAATTTTTTCACTACAATAAGACAAAAACTTTTGTGGGGGCGGGATGTAAGAAACTGATTCAACCTTAGGTTTTAGAATTGCTCATCGGCTCATATTTTTTCTTACTTTTGCAACCCAAATCAGGTGCTTATGGGCCGGTGCAATAACTTTAATTACAAACCGTCTCACAAAACAACCGGTCCGGGCGTTTCCGGACAAGCTGAATTTATGAAAAAACTCATTCTGGCCCTCCTGTTATTCACCGTTTATGGCACTGTTGATGCCCAACGCTATGGCGAAATCGGACTTTTTGGTGGTGGCTCCTATTATCTTGGCGATCTGAATCCCGGAAACCAATTTTTGCTCACCAAACCTGCTTTCGGCGCTTTTCTGCGGCATAATTTCAATGAGCGCATCGCTGTACGGGGAGGATTTACTTATGGAACTTTGCAAGGTGATGATCTTGTGTCAAAAGTAAACCCTGAACGTGGCCTGAATTTCACTTCTCATGTTTCTGATATTTCTGCTACTGTAGAACTTAACTTTTTCGATTACTTTATTGGCAGCCTCAGGCATTTTGTTACGCCATACATGTTTGCCGGAGCCTCGGTATTTATGTACAATCCCAAAGCCACTTATAATGGTAACACCTTCGTGCTGCACGATATAAATACCGAAGGCCAGGGTAGTATTTTCCCTGACAGAAAAATGTATAAACGCACACAATTTGCCATTCCTTTTGGTATCGGTATAAAATACAGCCTGAACAGCTTTATGGGAATTTCGGCCAGTTGGACCATGAACAAGACTTTTACTGACTATATCGACGATGTAAGTACAACTTACTATTTTAATACGACTGGCTTAAGCCCAACGGTAATTTCACCGTCCCAACTGGCCTCTGACCCTACATTGCAACACGAAAAGGACATGCAGCGCGGAGATCCCACTTACAATGACTGGTATTCTTTTATTGGGCTAAGTGTTTCAATACGACTCAATTACCTTGAAAAAGAACGTTGTCTTAACATTTTTTATTAATCTGGTTAACAATTATTAACACCCGTAAAAGCCTGGTGTAACATAATACAGCCTAATTTAGTTTTGTGATTCCGAATGGATCTTAAAGAAAATATAGACCTGCAACGACTGCCCAAGCATATTGCCATCATAATGGATGGGAATGGGCGCTGGGCAACAAGCCGGGGTGAAATGAGGGTTTTTGGCCATCAAAACGGGGTAGAATCCGTAAGACAAACCTCTACCACTGCTGCTGAGCTAGGCATAAAATATCTCACCCTTTATGCGTTTTCCACCGAAAACTGGAAGAGGCCCAAATGTGAGGTTGATGCGCTGATGAACCTGCTGGTACAAACCTTGAATGCAGAATTGGGTACACTCATGGAAAACAACATTCGCCTTAAGGCCATTGGTAATATTAATATGCTGCAACCCGACTGCTACAAACAGTTGCTCGAAACCATGGATAAGACCAAAAACAACAATCGTATGGACCTTACCCTGGCATTGAATTACAGTGGAAGATGGGAAATAAGCCATGCAGCTGCAAAAATTGCCGCGGATGCAAAAGCCGGAATCCTTGACCCCGAAAAAGTTGATCAGGATGTCTTTGAAAATTACCTTGAAACCCATAAAATGCCCGACCCGGAATTGTTGATTCGCACCAGCGGTGAATTCAGGATCAGCAACTTTTTGCTTTGGCAAACTGCTTACACTGAATTATATTTTACCTCAAAGCTATGGCCGGATTTCAGAAAAGATGACCTTTACGAAGCCATACTGGATTATCAAAACCGCGAAAGAAGGTTTGGAATGATAAGTGAACAAATAAATCAAGTTACCGATAAATGAAACTAAAATCCTGCCTGATTGCACTCGCACTGCTTCTAATCACTACTGCAATACATGCCCAGATAAAGCTTGGCGACGACCTCAGCGAAATAGATTATTCCAGCCCCAAAGAATACATTATTGGTGGCGTAACCGTTAGCGGAGTACAATACCTTGATCATAATGTTTTGATTATGCTTTCGGGACTTCAGGTAGCCGACCGCATAGAAATTCCAGGCGATAAAATCCGCAAAGCCATAGAAAAGCTATGGGATCAGGGACTTTTTGACAATATAAGTATTTCGGCAACCAAATTTACGGATGATCTTGTATTCCTCAACATTGACCTGAAAGAGCGGCCACGCCTTAGCAAATTTAGCTTTAAAGGCCTGAAAAAATCGGAAGCCGACGACATGCGCGAGAAAATCAAGTTAATGAAAGGCGATGTGGTGACCGAAAATGTAATTATCCGCACCACCAATATCATTAAAAAACACTTTAACGGAAAAGGATTCTTGAATACAGATGTTGAAATTGAACAAATTGTATCCGATAGCCTTAAAGCAAATGAAATAAGCTTAGTTATTAAGGTTGATAAAAATCAAAAGGTAAAGATAAACCAGATTGAATTTGTCGGCAATGAAAACATGAGCGATGCAAAGCTCAAAAAAACCATGAAAAACACCAAAGATAAAGGTGTTTTGAGACCATTTCAGGCCCTTGATGATATTGTGTTCGGACTGCCAGTCAAATTACTCTCCTTTAACAGAGACACCATATCAGCATACATGAACAATACAATTGCTGAAAATTTCAGGCTTCGCATTTTCAAAGCCTCAAAATTTATAAAAAGCGATTTTGAAGAAGACCTCAACAGCATAATTGCCAAATACAATAATGAAGGCTACAGGGATGCTGTTATACTAAAAGATTCCATTTACCGGACAGGCTCCAAAACCATTAACCTGAACATTGCACTATCAGAAGGCCGGAGGTATTATTTTGGAGATATCCGCTGGGTGGGCAATACAAAATACACTGCCCAACAATTGAATGATGTGCTTAAACTAAAGCGCGGGGATATTTACAATCAGAGCGAAATGGATGCCAACCTCAATTACAACCCAAATGAAATTGATGTAAGCACCCTCTATCTTGATGATGGTTATTTATTCTTTTCGGTAACACCGGTTGAAGTGCGTGTGGAAAACGACACCATTGATATGGAAATGCGTATAAGGGAGGGAAAACAGGCCACCATCAATAAAATTATCCTGAAAGGGAATACCCGCACCAACGATCATGTGGTCATGCGCGAACTCCGCACCCGACCCGGACAAATGTTCAGCAGAACGGACATTATCCGTACCACCCGCGAGCTGGCCCAACTTAAATATTTTGACCCTGAAAAGATTGTTCCTACACCAATTCCCAATCCTGCTGACGGAACCGTGGATATTGAGTACAAGGTTGAAGAAACGTCTTCTGACCAGATAGAACTTTCTGGCGGTTGGGGCTATGGTCGGGTTGTTGGAACACTTGGACTATCGTTTAATAATTTCGCGGCAAGCAAAATATTCAAACCCAAAGCCTGGCGTCCCATTCCATCGGGCGACGGCCAGAAACTCAGCCTGAGATTGCAATCATATGGTACCGGATATATAAGCTACAGTGCTTCATTTACCGAACCCTGGCTTGGCGGTAAAAAGCCAAACTCATTCAGCCTCAGCTATTTTCATTCACTGTATTCATACGGCACGAAAGGGACGGATAGTTATCAATCCTTCAAAAATGACGGGTTCATGATTATGCTTGGCAAACGCCTTGCCTGGCCGGATGACTTCTTTACGCTGGTACAACGCGTAAACATTCAAACCTACAATCTGAGTAATTATGGGAACATTTTCTCATTTGGCAGTGGAAACGGACGATACAACAATTATAGCTATGGTATTACTTTCGCCCGTAATTCCATTGATAGTCCTATTTTCCAGCGTTCAGGCTCCGAAGTATCAATAAGTCTTGATGTAACCCCTCCATACTCCCTCTTTAGTAATAAGGACTACACAAGTTTAGATGAAGAAGAAAGATTCAAATGGATTGAATACCACAAATGGAAGTTTAACTTCTCTCTTTACCGTCAGATTGTTGGAGATCTGGTATTAAGTGCACGCACAAAATACGGATTCCTTGGAGCCTACAACACGGATATAGGCGTTACACCTTTCGACAGGTTCTACCTTGGTGGCGACGGATTATCGGGATACAACAACCTTGACGGACGTGAAATTATTGGCATGAGAGGTTATTCAAATGAGAGTCTCACTCCAGACTATTATATTAACACTAACTCAGGAGGAACCATCTATAATAAAACCACTCTTGAATTAAGGTATCCATTATCCCTCAATCCAAGCGCCACCATTTATGTGATGGGATTCCTTGAAGCAGGAAATGCCTGGAGCAGTTTCAGTGAGTTCAATCCATTCTCTCTGAAAAGATCTGCCGGTGTGGGTGTGAGGGTATTTTTGCCCATGTTCGGATTACTCGGACTTGACTGGGGTTACGGATTTGATGAGGTAAAAGGACTTCCATCAGCGAATAAGGGACAGTTCCACTTCTCAATCAACCAAAGCATAGATTAGACCCAGTTAAAAATGTGGCAAGTTTTTTGATTGGATAAATAAAAAATTACTTAACCTTAAATCAACCATAAGGAGAAACACCATGAAAAGAACATTCATTTTTACCACCCTGTTTATTTTTGCAAGCGTTGCCACGTTTGCACAAAAATTTGCTTACGTTGACAGTGAGTTCATTCTGGAAAATATTCCCGAGTATGCTGACGCCAAAACCGAAATAGATGAACTTTCCATGCAATGGCAAAGTGATATTGAAGCGAAATTTACTGAGATAGACCAACTTTACAAGAGTTTCAAGGCAGAAGCCGTGCTGCTTCCTGAAGACATTAAGAATAAAAAGGAAGAAGAGATCATCAAAAAGGAAAAGGATGCCAAAGATTTACAACGTCAGCGTTTTGGCACCGATGGTGATCTGTTCAAGAAAAGGCAGGAATTGGTAAAACCTATACAGGAAAAAATATACAGTGCCATTGAATCTATTGCTGCCGCTGATAATTACGCAGTGGTTTTCGACAAAGCTGGCAGTGTATCGATGATGTACTCTAATCCACGTTATGACATCAGCGAAGAAGTGCTGGATAAGATGGGATATTCCTATCAAAGCAGACAATAGCTGTGCATATAGAATGAATTGCATATTAATAATTAACAAAATCACAAACTAAAACGCGGATAAAGATTTTTTTCTAATTTTGCGCGGCAAATTAACTTAAACCCAATAGAATACATGAAAAACATTCTGAAACTCTTCATTGTACTTGCTGTTGCTTTTTCTGCAACCCAGGTCAGTGCACAAAAAACCCAGAAATTTGGTCACATTGACTTTGCAAAGCTTTATGAGATGATGCCTGGACAGGACTCCATCCGCACAGCATTCAATGCCTATCAGGAACAATTACAGTCCCAATTTCAGGCAATGCAAACAGAATACGACACCAAGTTGAATGAATATCAGACCAACCTGGCAACAATGTCAAATATCATCAAGCAGACTAAAGAAAAAGAAATCGTTGATTTACAGCGCCGCATCCAGGAGTTTCAGCAAACTGCCCAGGAGGACCTTCAGGCAAAAGAAACTGAACTCACTGCGCCTGTTATTGAGAAAGCCCGTAACGCCGTTAAAGATGTGGCCAAGGAAAATGGATACAACTTTATCCTGAACTCTACAGAAGGTCTGGTGCTTTATACCGAACCTGCCGACGACATTATGCCTTTGGTTAAAAAGAAACTTGGCCTTAAATAAAAGCCATCCATTTTTTATAAAAAGCCATTCTTTAACAGGATGGCTTTTTTGTTTGTCATAAATTGGTTGGAAATTGGCATCAAGCAGTTGACAATCCAAGATCTAAAAAGAAACGTTGTTCACCTATGCATCTTTGCGTGGGTTTGCAATCCGCAATCGAGAAAAAGCAGAAGTAATGCACAAATTAACAGGCATAAAAAAAGCCCGTAGTTAAACGGGCTTAAAGAATTATGTCGGAGTATATTAAATCACTTTAACATTCACTGCATTTAATCCTTTTCTTCCTTCTTTAAGATCGAAAGTTACTTCGTCATTTTCTCTTACCTCGTCGATAAGACCAGACACGTGAACAAAATACTCATTGTCCGAATCGTTGTCTTTAATAAATCCAAATCCTTTTTGATCGTTGAAGAATTTTACTGTTCCTTTACTCATGATGATAAAATTATTATTTGTTGATGGCGACAAAGATAGACAATATTATTTACAGTGGTGAATTTATTTATAGAATTATAAGATCCGCATAGGAAATAAGGACAATTTTAGATAATTCAGGAGGCAGGAGCTTTCGTACGAGAGTGATAAAGACCCTGTGGTTCAACGCATAACAACCAGATTAGACGCAACTATATTCATAAAAAACAGCGATAAGAATTAAAAACCAATCCGCTTTCGACTAAACATTTATAAACTATCGCCTGATCCTGACCGGCTTACCCTCTTCATTTAGCATTGAAAAATAGAAAATCCCCTCGGCACACTTTTTATTCTTATCTGACTTATTCTCACTAATCCAGACTTCCACATTCACCTGAACTTTAACACTACCCACATTGACCATCCGACCAATAATTTCAATTATGTTTCCAGATAATATGGGTTTTAAAAACTTAACATGCTCAACTGAAACAGTTACCATATGCTGATGCAAAAATCTGGTTGCTGTAACATATGCTACTTCATCCATCCATTTAAGCAGATTTCCACCAAAAAGGGTTCCCCTGTCATTTAGCAGTTCGGGGAGAATAATACGGGTTTGAACAGTTGTTGCATTTTCCATTTGTCGGATGTTGAATTTTATTGGCAAAAATATAAAAAAAACTTGTTTATTGAACTATTGTTCATTACATTTGCAGCGAACATTAGCTTGATTGGAATGTCACCACGACTTAAAAGACCACGTAAAATCCTCAACCCTCCTCCAGTAAAGGGCTTCAAGCCTTATGGCCTGGATACGGGTTTACCGGACTCAGGACCAGTAAACTTATTGTTTGAAGAATATGAGGCATTACGATTGAGTGACTACGATCATTTAAACCATCACAAGGCTTCGGTGTTGATGGGTGTTTCGAGGCCAACATTTACGCGAATTTATGCAGCCGCACTTCAAAAAATAGCCCATGCGTTTGTTGAAGGCCGGCAGATAGCTATTGAAGGTGGAAAAGTTTATTTTGACAGTGACTGGTATGAATGCGATTCATGCCAATGCAATTTTAATAATCCACAAAAAGATATACCCATGCAGCATTGTCCATTGTGCGGCAGCAAACAAGTTCAACGCTTTGATCTTCCGGTTGAAAGCATGGAAGAACCCGGATGCGATGACCTGTGTATCTGTCCGAAATGCCACTATGAACAAAAGCACATCCCCGGGGAACCCTGCAATCAACAGATTTGCAAAAAATGCGGAAGGGTTATGAAAAGGAAAGGTTCAACAGCACATCGTAAAAACGAGAGACCATGAAAGTTGCCATTGCCACAAAAGGAAATACGCTGGAATCAAGACTTGATTCGAATTTTGGTCGTTGTGCATGGTTTGTCGTTTATGATACCGACAGCAAAGCCATGGAATTTATCCCGAACCCGAATAAAGATATGGAAGAAGGCGCTGGCTCCGCATCGGTAGAGTTGCTGTCTTCACGAAAAGTTACCAAGATAATTGCCAATGAATTTGGAATGAAAATCAAACCATTGCTCGACAGTATTAAAATCCAGATGATTGTAATAAAGGATGCCAAAACTCAGGTCGGGCAGATCATTGAAATGCTTAATCAAGGAGGAAAGTAAAATGCCAAAACTTGATGGAACGGGCCCCGACGGAAAAGGAGCCAAAACAGGAAGAAAACTCGGTCTTTGCAGCAAAGCTTCACCAAGTGAAAAACTGGAAGAACTCGGCAAAGGAATGGGAAAGAAACGAAATGCCGGTGGAGGCACAGGAAAAGGACAACGCCTAAACACCGACAAAAAAGATTAGTATTAACAAATTAAAAAGGAGGTCAAAAATGCCTGGTTTAAATCAAACCGGCCCTATGGGAAAAGGTCCCATGACCGGACGAAAAATGGGTCGATGCACCAATTTTGGTGCAGGCCGCAAAAATCAAACAACCCCTGAAGACCAAAATTCAACAAATCCCAACCCGGAAGAAATTTCCGGACAAGGTTTTGGACGTGGTTTTGGACGTGGAATGGGCAAAGGCTTAGGTCAAGGATACGGTGGCAGAGGCATGGGAAGGCAAAACCGTTTCAGAGGAGGCCAAAATAATAATGAATAATTCATCAATCATACAAAACCTAACATGACAAAAAAAAGAATCGCCATTCCAATGGCAGGGAATCACCTATCGGAACATTTCGGCCATTGCCAGGCTTTTGCCTACGTTGATGTAGAGAACAACGCCATCACCAATGTAACCATGATGGATCCTCCCGAACATCAACCCGGAACCTTCCCAAAATGGGTTGCCTCTAACGGTGCAACCGATGTAATTGCAGGCGGAATGGGCCCAATGGCGGTTAATTTATTCAACGAAGCAGGTGTCAACGTTTTTGTTGGTGCGCCCGTGGATACTGCAACCAATCTGGTAAACAAGTTTTTGGCGGGAGAACTAACCCTAAACGCCAACTACTGCGATCACGACGGTGACCATGGACATCACGAACACGATCACGGACACAATCATTGATAAAAAAGGTAGGATCGCATGTTTTCAGTTTTATAACACTTAACAGGTTAAAAGAAAACCTGTCAGGAGAATCATGCTATCATGTATTTTAACCTTACGACACTAATAAACAAATGGAAAAAGTTAAAATCGGAATTATCATCTGCAACAGGTATCATACCTGTGCAGGTGGAAAGTGTTTCAGGTCACTGCAACTACGCGATGGGGCTTTTGAAATGTACAAAGGCAAAGAAGTGGAACTTGTTGGATATACGACGTGTGGAGGCTGCCCCGGTGGAAACATAGAATATGCACCTGCTGAAATGAAGAAGAATGGCGCAACACATATTCACTTTGCTACCGGATTATTGGTAGGCTACCCACCTTGTGACCATCTGAAACATTTTGCAAAGTTTATTCCTGAAAAATATGGCATGGAAGTCGTTTTCGGCACCCACCCTATTCCGCAGAAATATTACCTGACACATCAGAACCTTGGTTCCTGGAATTCTTCCTTTATGCAATCTGCCATTCAGGCGACCTTATCCGATGAAACCACCAGACTTGCGTATGACTAATCACCAACCATTCAAAATAGCAATTGCGAGCGGCAAGGGCGGCACTGGCAAAACAACCATCTCAACCAACCTTGCCGCTTACATTGCAGAATATAAAACGGTTGCACTGGTTGACCTGGACGTTGAAGAACCGAACTCTGGATTATTTTTTACCGGGGAACTCATTCATGAAGAGGACAACAACAAAATGATTCCCAAATGGGAAGAGTCTCTATGCACCCTGTGTGGCCTCTGTCAAAAAGTTTGCAATTTCCATGCTATTATTCAGCTTGGGCCCTCCATTGTTGTTTTCCCTGAATTGTGCCATAGCTGTTATGCCTGTTCTGAATTGTGTCCTACCGAAGCCTTACCGATGATTCCCAAAAAAATCGGAAAACTCAGCGATTTCCAGATAAACAACCTTCATTTTATTGAAAGTCGTCTTGATATTGGCGAAGAACAAGCCGTTCCATCCATTGCCAAAACAAAGAAATACGTTACTGCCAATTATGGTCAGGTACGTTTTGCCATCTTCGACTCCCCACCAGGAACCTCTTGCCCGGTGATGGAAGCAACCAAAGATGCAGATTTCGTCCTTTTGGTTACCGAACCCACCCCGTTTGGATTACACGACCTTAAACTGGCTGTGGAAACGATGCGAACCCTGAAAAAACCCTTTGGCGTGGCAATAAACCGATATGGTATTGGGAATGACGATGTCCTGGAATATTGTGAAACAGAACAAATTCCTATACTCGCCAAAATTCCCAACAACCGAAAGATTGCAGAATTATACGCGTCAGGCAAACTTGTTTATCCGGAGGTTCCCGAAGTACGTGATTCACTACAGCACATTCTGGATTACTGCTTAACAATTGCGGAAAGGAATATAGCATGAAAGAAATTGTTATAATATCCGGCAAAGGCGGAACGGGTAAAACGTCCATAACAGCTTCATTTGCTATTTTGGGAGGTACTGATGTTGTGGTTGCCGATTGCGATGTAGATGCCGCAGATATGCACTTGTTGATGCATCCAGACTTTGAAAATGAAAATGATTTTTATAGTGGAGAATTAGCATGGATTGATCAGCGCAATTGCACGCGTTGTGGAAAATGCCAGCAGGTATGTCATTTTGATGCCATTTCAATAAAAAACGGGCAATATAAGGTTGACCCGATTGCTTGCGAAGGCTGTGGTTATTGTGCGCGCATCTGCCCCACCAAAACCATCATTAATAAAAAACCACTGGCCGGCAAGTGGTTCATTTCCAACATAAAAACCGGAAGTCTGATGGTTCATGCCCGGCTAGGTATTGGCGCCGATAACTCAGGTAAATTAGTGGCCAAAGTCAAGGATGAGGCCAAAGAAATTGCACTCGAAGAACGCAAGGATTTCATCCTGGTGGACGGTTCTCCCGGAATCGGATGCCCTGTGGTTTCCTCACTTTCGGGGGCAAGTTTCGTGGTGTTGGTAACCGAGCCAAGCGTTTCAGGCCTTCATGACTTAAAACGTGTGTATGAACTGGTAAGAAAATTCAACATCAAATCAGGATGCATCATCAACAAAGCGGATGTAAACCTGGATAAAAGCATTGAAATCAAACGTTTTCTAAAAGAAGAAGGCATTGAGCATTTAACCGATCTTCCTTACAATGAAGATTTTACCAGGGCCATGACACAAGGGAAAACCATTGTTGAATACGAACAAGGCGAACTCACCGCTCTTTTAAAAGAAAGTTGGGGAAAAATTAAAACATTGACAAACCTTAATAAAAATTAAATATGAAAATCGCGTTTACTGCTGCCGGAACCACATGGGATTCAATGATTGACCCACGTTTTGGCAGAACTGAGTACATTTTGCTTCTCGATGAAGACACAAAAGAACTCAGCGTCACTGATAACAGTTCTGTAAAAAATGAAGCACATGGAGCCGGAACTGCTACTTCTCAGCGCATCTATGAGCTAAAACCCGATGTACTCATCACCGGAAACGGGCCAGGCGAAACAGCGGCAAAAGCCCTCGCACACCTCAAGATGAAAATTTTTGCAGGTGCACAGGATATGACGCTAAAGCAGGCGTATGAGCATTACAAAAGCGGAGAACTCAGGGAATTGTAAAAGGAATGAACCTTCCTCCCGCAATATCAAAACATAATTTTTACGCATTTCTCTGGCATGCGGGATTTCTTGCTTTTGCCCAGAATTTTATGGATGTGGATACCGTTATTCCTGCCATGCTGATTGAATCAGGTGGCGGCGCTATGCAAGTAGGTATACTTACTGCCATTATGCTGGGAGGATCAAGTTTTACGCAATTAATCTTTGCTCCTTATATCAGCAACAAACCGTTTAAAAAGAAATTCCTGTTACTGGGCATCAATACCCGGGTACTGGCATTGTTAGCGCTGGGATCAACGTTGTTCTTTATTCATTCCGACCAATCAAGATTCGTAATCTGGTTTATTTTCCTGTTTATTACGATTTTTTCGCTAAGCGGAGCTTTTACAAATATCAGTTATACTGATATCCTGGGTAAATCCATTACTGACGAGAAAAGAAAAACATTTTTCTCGGCAAAACTGATTATCGCGGGGAGTGTCGTTTTACTTTCAGCATTTTTGGCAAAAAAGACCCTGACTCTTGCGACCTTCCCACTGAACTTCGCCTATATGTTTTTTATCGGCGGTGGCATCCTTCTGGTGGCATCCGGCGGTTTCTGGAAACTGAAAGAAGTGGCACCATCTGTTCTAAAGATTTCAGGGTTCAGGGATTTTTTCTCCGTGTTAAAATCAGAATTAATTCAGAATAAGCAGCTGCCCTACTTTCTTGGTTTTGTTAACACCCAGGGAGTCGCTGTTTCTTTCCTGCCCTTCGTCATTCTTTATGCAAAAGAGATTTTTAGCACTTCCAGCGGTGACACTGGTTCGTTTTTACTGTTTAAAGTTATGGGCGTTGTACTGGTTAGCTTTTTAGTCTTCCTGGCTTCCAAAAAAATAAAATACAAATGGTTGCTGTATAGCAACGTTATTTTATCGTTGCTGGTTTCCGTTATTGTACTCAATATCGGAGATGCATCCACCTTGAAATACTTATTTATTTTGGGCGGAATCATCTATTCCCTTTATTCCATTACCATGAATGGCTTGTTGCTGGAAGTTTCAGGCGCTCAGAACCGGGCATTATACACCGGTTTTGCCGGGGCAGGGAATATATTGCCGACGCTATTTCCGCTTGCAGGAGGATTGATTATCAGCTATTTCGGGTTTCAGGCCTTTTTTAGCCTGTTTATGATCATTGTTTCTTTCTCATTTTTTTTCATCTATAAAATTGACTGTAAAAAATGAAAAATAAATTGTATCCCGAATCAGGAGTGGAACTAACACCTTTCATTGCAAAACACTACGATGGTGTAATGAATATTGGCTCTTTCGGAATGTACCATAATTTTATCACCAGGGCCATTAATGAAATGGGGATTAAACCTACTGATTCCATTTTAGACCTGGGTTGTGGAACAGGACGAAATGCTGCCTTAATGCGCCAATCTTTGGGTGGGGAGGGCAAAATAACCGGTGTGGATTTATCACCCGATATGAAAAAACAATTCGAAAGCCGCTTTGCAGGTGACAAGCGCATCTTATTCCTGCAGCAACGGATTGATATTCCATTGAATCTGAAAGATACTTTCGACATCGTGTTTATCAGTTTTGTAATACATGGGTTTCCTCATGAAGTGAGAAAAGCAATTATTGAAAATGCAAAAAAGCACCTGAAACCCGGTGGCCGTTTTATCATCCTCGACTTTGCAGAATTTGATATGAATAAAATGCCCGCCTGGCATCGCTGGGTATTTAAAAAAATTGAATGCCCTTACGCTTTTGATTTTATTGAGAAGGACTGGAAGCAAATTTTGCATGAACTTGGGTTTGATACGGAATCGGAAAGGCTTTATTTTAAAAAATATGTCCGTTTGCTTACCGCTTTAAAATCATAGCAGGAACACAAATCAACTGATTTCAAAATTTTAAAGGAAAAGATGGCAGGCTATATACATTTGTACACCGGCAACGGAAAAGGCAAAACAACTACCGCATTTGGACTTGCACTGAGAGCAGCCGGAGCCGGAATGAAGATTTTTATTGCCCAGTTTGTAAAAGGAATGCACTACGCTGAAATTGATGCAATACAGCGTTTTCCCGAAATTGAACTAAAACAGTATGGGCTCGATTGCTTTATTGTAAATGAACCAACTGAGAATGACATTATTGCGGCACGAAAAGGTCTGGAGGAAGTTTCACACATCATTTCAGAAAATAAAGCCAATCTGCTCATTCTCGATGAAATCTGTATAGCTTTGCACTACCATTTATTTGAAATAGTAGAGGTAGTAGAACTATTGAAAAATAAACCAACGGAAATGGAAATTGTGATGACGGGGAGATACGCCCCTCCTGCACTCTATAAAATAGCCGATCTGGTTACTGAAATGAATGAAATTAAACATTATTATAATCAAGGAGTCCAAGCCCGCAAGGGCATTGAATTCTAATTAAAAACAACAAAACATGAATACCAAAGACAAAGGATTTAGTACAAAACTCATCCACGCCGGAGCATTCGACGATGAATTCGGGAGTGCCACAGTGCCCATTTACCAATCATCCACTTTTAGATTTAAAAGTGCGCAGCATGGTGCCGATTGCTTTTCAGGTGTCAGCGACGGATACATTTACACCCGTATCGCCAACCCAACCATTCGTGCATTTGAGCAAAACATCGCAGCACTTGAAAACGGATATGATGGTATTGCCACCAGTTCAGGTATGGGCGCTATCACCACTGTACATATGGCGCTATTAAGTGCAGGTAGCCACATTATCAGTTCTGGTGCAGTGTACGGACCGGCACGTGGTGTTTTGGAACAGGACTTTTCACGTTTTGGCGTGGAATCTACTTTCGTGAATACCGGCAAAATTGAAAATATCCTGGCGGCCATTCAACCAAATACCAAAGTTTTGTACATCGAAACGCCGGCCAATCCCACCATGGAAATTACTGACATTGCCGCTTGCGCTAAAGTTGCAAAAGACCACAACCTTATTTTAGTGGTTGACAACACTTTCTGTTCGCCTTATCTGCAAAAACCGCTAGATCTTGGTGCCGATGTAGTACTTCATTCCATTACCAAATTCATCAATGGTCATGCAGATATTGTAGGCGGAGTGATTGTTACAAAAGGCCCTGAACTGTACAAAAAAATCAGGCATTCTATGGTTTATATGGGCTGCAATATGGATCCTACGCAGGCTTTCATGGTGATTCGTGGAGTAAAAACCCTGGCCATCCGCGTTGAGCGCGCCGAAGAAAATGCCATGAAGGTCGCCCGTTTTCTGGAATCTCACCCCAAAATTGCCTGGATCAAGTATCCCGGTCTGGAATCACATCCACAGTATGAACTAGCTAAAAAGCAGATGAATGGTTTTGGCTCAATGATGAGTTTCGGCCTTAAAGGAGGTTATGAAGCAGGCAAAAAGCTGATGGACAATGTTCATCTTGCCATTCTGGCTGTTTCACTGGGCGGCGTGGA
Source organism: Lentimicrobium sp. (assembly GCA_034005265.1). Lineage (GTDB taxonomy): Bacteria > Bacteroidota > Bacteroidia > Bacteroidales > Lentimicrobiaceae > Lentimicrobium. The sequence continues at coordinate 34,573 of JAVEVB010000010.1, read as the reverse complement.
AACGCTTATTCAACACCCGGCATCAATGACCCACGCGGCAGTTAGCCACGATAACAAACTTGCAGCAGGAATTACTGACGATTTGGTCCGGTTCTCTGTAGGTATTGAAGATGTGGAAGACATCATCAACGATTTAAAACAGGCATTGGAAATCATTTAACAAAACACAAAATGAAAAACACAGATGTATTGATTATTGGAGGCAGCGCAGCCGGAATGGTCGCAGCCGTTACGGGCAAAGCCCACTGGCCCGACAAAGAATTTATCCTTGTAAAGAAACAAAAAGATATGATGGTGCCCTGTGGCATTCCATACATCTTTGGAACACTTGAAAGCACCGACAAAAACCTGATGCCGGTGGATGCCATGATGGAGAAAAACGGGATTTCCTCCCTGGTGGATGAGGCAGTTGACATTAACACTGACACGAAAGTGGTTACTTTCGCAAGTGGCGATAAAATTGGTTACCAAAAGCTTGTAATTGCTACAGGATCAACCCCCATGAAGCCAAAATGGCTACAAGGAGCTGATTTACAAAATGTTTTCGTAATTCCGAAAGACCGGAATTACCTCGACGAAATGAAAACCCAGCTGGGCAGCGCCAAAAACATTGCCGTGATTGGCGCCGGTTTTATCGGCGTTGAGCTTTCGGATGAACTGGTTAAACATGGTTATAATGTTACCCTGATCGAAAAACTGCCACACATCCTTAACCTCGCCTTTGACCCTGAGATTGCTGAAAAAGTTCATGAAATGATTGTTGCCCGGGGCGTTAATGTAATAGCCGGCAAGGGAATCAGCAAAGTAACCGGAACAAATAAAGTGGAGGCCATCGAATTGGAAGATGGTCAGACCCTGCCAATGGATGCCGTTGTGCTTTCCATAGGTTATAAGCCAAACACTGAATTGGCAAAAAAATCAGGGATCCAGTTGGATGAATCCAACTTCATCGCAGTGGATGAGTATATGAGAACCCACCATACCGATGTATTTGCGATTGGAGATTGCGCACAAAAACGCGATTTCGTTACCCGTCGCCGTGTAGCTACTATGCTGGCCTCTACAGCATGTGCTGAAGCACGTATCGCTGGCATGAACCTGTTCGATCTGCAAGTGGTAAAAACCTTCAGTGGCACCATTGCCATATATTCAACTGCCATTGGCGATACCGGATTCGGTACTGCTGGAATCACAGAACAGCGGGCAAATGAGGAAGGCATATCCTGCATTACCGCAATGTTTGAAGGCATCAACCGCCACCCTGGCAATCTGCCCGATGCGCACAAACAGATCGTAAAACTGATCGCGGCTAAAAACTCTGGTGTAATCATCGGTGGCGAGGTTATTGGCGGCAAAGAAGCCGGTGAACTTACCAATGTAATTGGGCTCGCCATTCAAAACCGCATGTCGGTCAATTCATTTCTTACCATGCAGATAGGCACACACCCCTGTCTCACTGCCTCACCAGCAGCGTATCCATTAATCAAGGCTGCTGAAATCATCTCCATCAAGATGTTTCATAAAAACAAATAGCCTTTCTTAACAAAAAAACGGATTGACAAAGCTGAACACATGGCTTGCCAATCCGTTTTCTGTTTTTATCTAATTTCGGTTAACTCATAATATCATCCGGGACGAGACCATAATAAAATAAGGTTAAGAGTTTCCCGGCAACTTCACGTTACAGAGCCTTTGTGTCCTGTTAAACTGATTATAACCACTGATAATCAATCTCCTGTAATTGGCATTTGCGGGAGCGGATAAATTTTGGTTCCATGCCATCTATCCGCAAATTGCATTAGAACCTATAAACAAGAGACAATTGAACTGCTTTGTTAGACAATCCATAGCTGAATCCTGAAATATCTGTTTTCGTCTCCTCCCCAATAATCGGGTAGGTATCCTGATAAATAAAATTTCCGGTATAATAGGTAAAAAAAGGCAATGCTTCAGCCCCTAATATAATGTTGTCATTTATCAGGTAATTTATTCCCAACACTAAATTTATCCCCGGAGTATAAATTGTTTGCTCACTCAATTGCTCAGCATTTTGGTTATTTTTATCAGAGGAAGTTAATTTTGAGTAGGAATAGTTAAATGAAAGATCGGCACCATATCTAAATTCAAATTTTTCAGTTGCTTTTTTCCGATACTCCCGTCCTACGCTAACCCCGGACCCTGCATTACGGTGCTCATCATCAAAATTAACATCAATATAATCCCTGTCACTCCCTGATAATACCAAAGAATTAAATCTCCACAATGATTTCTCATTCCCGATTTTAAAGGTTAACCCGAAGCGATCAAGGTTGCTGAAAACCACACCAACTTCTTTTTGTTTTACAGTCTCTTGTGCCGTTGCGAAAAACGACATACATGCACCTATTAAAAGCAACAGTAATTTTTTCATTTTTGTAAAGTTTAGATGAATAAATAAAATAAAAAGAGAATAAAAAAAACATCACTGGAATGCGTTCATTCGATGAATCAATGTAATCTCATCCTATAACGGCATTATCCAACATATACTATAACTTTCAATATCTTTTTCTTTGATATCTCCAGCTTTGCAGAAGTGGGTCTGTTTTATTCAATACTTGTTAAAGTTTCTGACGCTGTTTTTTAAAATACGTTAATATTTAAGATTGTGGCTTCCCTGCCAGTATGTTATAATGATCCTATGGTTTGCCATCAGCAAGCCAAGAATATACAACAAGCTTTTAGACTTACCAATTTCAGCCTGCGCCTCTCACATTTTGTTGATTTTCAGGAATTCATTTACGATTGGCTCAGCCTTTTCCAAGTCGGTGTCCAGGATATACAAATCAACGGAATATGGCGTTCCGGTTGAAAATCCCCTGAAATTTGACTCTTCATACTCGTTGACAACGTTTGTCGCTATCCCTTCCTTTTCCAATTCATACTTAAGCAGGTTTACGGTTATTTCTGATCCGGCAAATACCCGAACTAATTTACTTTGTTCTTCCATGGTTTTAGATTTATTGGTTAGAAAATTTTTAAGCATTCCATTCTTATTTATATTCAATTCTTATCCAGAGAACAGCAATGTACTCTCAAGGTTCCTGCTTTGACCGTAATACTTACAAAGACGCATATTTTTATAGTTTTGAAATGTATCTGAATGTCAAGTTATTCTTCACTCTGTTTTTCTTTGATACTTATACCATTTATTATAAGCGATAACCAGACTTTCTACCTTTTCAACCTTAACCACCTTTTCCAGGTTTGAAATAAGTTCTGTATTGTCTTCAAAATGCCTGATCAGGAATTTTTTTAATGGTTTATAAGCATGGGGAACAGAATAATAATTTTCATCATCCGCCTTTTTAATATATAAACCACTGTTATCCGCCTTAAATCCACCTTCAACCATTGCTCCGACAACTCCACCCATTGCATGCAAACTATATTTATCAATATGTTCGTAAGCATAAAGGGTACAATACCCCTTTACCTTAACTGCCATGAACCTTTTGGTTTTAAATTCCTTAAGGTATAGGGGCACATATTCCCGCCCCGCTAAATTGAATCCATTAATTTTTGAAGGGGTAAATTTTTTGCGCTTACCATTTTCAGTCTTCACAATAAGATACATCGATTCCTTGTTCCTGAGATATCCTTGAATGGTATCCCCGCTCCTGGTGATATAATATCCGTTCGGTCTGATTGGTTTTTTGGCAAATGCCTGATCTGACAAAAGAATTATCAGCATAAGAAAGATAACTGATTGGATTTTCATAACTGTTTTTTAATGTGTATGACACATTGTACGTGTTGATATATACACCTTCTTGCTTAAAAGGGGCGTATATACCCCCACAAATTAAAAATAATACAGACTTTCCATCGTTTCTGACGGAACATTTTTCCACAACGAATATATAAATAATTTCAATTCAAAAACCTTTTCAAAATCCATCAAAAAAAATGTGCTTTACCTCAAACCATAAGAGGCCACCTCAACAATGAGATAGCCTCTTTGACCTATTTTTTATTCCCCGGAATTATAATTAATCCCTGCGCCCCATAAAAATCCAGATGTAGTAAAGCAAAGTGGCCAGTGAAGCCAGAGCAGCCACCACGTATGTATAAGCAGCCCAACGAAGGGCTTCTTTTGCTTTGGGTAAAGTTGCCGTGGTAGTCATACCGCTTCCATCAAGCCAGATAATGGCACGACGGCTGGCATCAATTTCCACCGGAAGGGTGACAAAGCTAAACAATGTGGTCAATGCAAACAGCACAATACCAGCCAGCAACAATTGCGGAAATGTGTTGACCATCAGAATACCTGCAAGCAAGACCCACTGCATCCACGTACTGGCAAAACTAACCACCGGCACCAGTTTGGAACGCATCTGCAGCCAGGCATAAGCATTGGCATGTTGCACAGCATGGCCACATTCGTGTGCAGCAACTGCTGCGGCAGAAACACTGCGCCCATTGTAAACATCAGGGCTCAGGTTTACGGTTTTGTTGGCAGGGTTGTAATGGTCGCTGAGTTCACCCGGCACCGAAACAACCTGCACCTCACCAATTCCATTGTCGCGCAACATTCTTTCTGCAATCTCACGCCCGGTGAGGCCGTAGTTCAGTGGAATTTTACTGAATTCCCTGAATTTTGATTTTAACCTGGCGCCTACCACCCAACTGAGCAGCATAAATACGCCGAATATAATTAAGTAACCCATTTTTTTTCGATTTGTTAAGTTGGCTGTTGATTTACAAAAAGCCTGCCACGGAATTTCCTTGCCATTTTGACATATCAGTGAACAGGCAATGATACCAGACATCAGGAACTAATTTCACGAATCCAGAAGTTTTTGGAACAAAAGAAGCAGACAGGGAATGCTTCCCGGACCAACCGTTCGACTTTCATCCAACAGGTAACACGCCCGCTGCAAACCACTTTACGCTATATCGCTTTAGTCAATTGATTCGCTGTACCGCCCCCTCGCTAAATTCGCCCATCGCTCAATTCGCCTAATCACAACGTTTACACCACCGGCTCAATATCAGGATCGTGCCAACTGGCGTACATGGTGTAACTTTTTGAAATGCGGTTTACCTGTCCTTCCAGCAGTTTAGTATCAATGGTTTTGATTTTCTTTGCGGGAATTCCTGCAAACACGCTTCCTGATTCCACAATGGTTCCCTGTGAAACCACAGCCCCGGCAGCAATGATGGAATTGCTCTCCACCACCACATCGTCCATCACAATAGACCCCATACCAATCAACACATTGTCATGAATGGTGCAGCCATGAACAATGGCATTGTGGGCAATGGAAACATTATTGCCAATGTTCACCGGCGACTTTTGGTAGGTACAATGAATCACCGCCCCATCCTGAATGTTCACATTGTTCCCGATTTTTATGTAATGCACATCGCCACGCACCACAGCATTGAACCAAACGCTGCAATTGTCGCCCATTTCTACTTCACCAACTACGGTAGCGTTTTCTGCAAAAAAACAGTTTTTGCCAATTTTGGGTTCTTTTCCTCTAACCCCTCTTATAAGTGCCATTTATTTTCCTCCTCTAATAAAACCTCTATTTATATTAAGAATAGTGCCCTTTTTAAGCTGACAACCTATCCTTCTTTTTCAAAGAAACCCGAATACTGATCCCTTTGTTCACTATACTTTTTTGTACGGCCGTGGATAATCGATACTGTGATGCAATCCACGGCTTTCCTTACGGTTGATGGCCATTTGGATGATCAGCCCGGCAACAACTATCATATTGCGCAATTCACAAATTTTTTCGGTCAATACCGACTTTTCGTAAAGCTCTTCCGTTTCTTCCTGAAGAATTTGCAATCTGTCCAGTGCACGTTTCAGCCTTAAGTTTGAGCGCACAATGCCTACATAATTGGTCATTATTCCCTGCAGTTCCTTTAAGGATTGGGTAATGAGGATCATTTCCTCATTAAAAACGGTCCCTTTGGCATCCCAATCGGGCACTACGTTCATAATAGGACTTGTTTTGGAGGATTCAATGGCATCCAGTGAAGCCCGGTGGGAAAATACCAATGACTCCAACAATGAATTGGACGCCAGCCGGTTGGCACCATGAAGACCGGTTGAGGCACATTCACCCGAAGCATAAAGGTTTTTGATGTTACTCCGTGCAAATTTATCCACCTTAATACCACCACAAGTATAATGCGCAGCCGGCACCACCGGAATCATCACCTTGGTCATATCAATGCCAATGCTCAGGCATTTGGCGTAAATTGCCGGAAAATGATTTAGAACCACATGCATTTCAAGGTGGCGCGCATCCAGACAAACATAATCATCCCCACTAATTTTCAATTCATTGTCAATGGCCCGGGCCACAATATCACGTGGAGCAAGAGAAAGTCGTGCATCATATTTTTGCATAAACTCCTTTCCTTTCATGGTTTTGAGCACTGCACCTGATCCGCGTAAAGCTTCAGTAATCAGGAAAGAAGGTTTTTCAGCAGGATTATAAAGTGAAGTAGGGTGAAACTGAATAAACTCAAGGTTCTCTATTTCTCCCTTTGCCCGGCGTACCATAGCGATCCCATCACCGGTAGCAACAGGAGGATTTGTTGTGGTGGCATAAACATTGCCAGCACCTCCGGTGGCCACCATCGTTGTTTTGGCCAGGATGGTAATAATTTCGTGATTGGCTTTGTTCAGCACATAGGCACCATAGCAGATAATTTCGTCAGATCCGCGTTCCATTTCAATACCGAGGTGGTGTTGGGTAATTAAATCAATAGAAAAATGATTTTCGAGGATTTCAATATTTTTATTTTCCTTTACCCGTTTTAATAAAATCTCCTCAATCTCCGCACCAGTCTGGTCTTTATGGTGCAACACCCTGAATTCAGAATGACCGCCTTCCTTGGCAAGATCGTACTGACCAGAAGAATCCTTGTCAAAAGCCACACCCCAGGCTATCAATTCTTTAACCCTTTCGGTGGATTCAGAAATGGTAATGCGTACAATCTCCGGGTCACTCAATTCATCACCAGCAATCATGGTATCTTTTATATGCTTTTCATAAGTATCCGGGGTGTACATTACTGCAGCAATACCGCCCTGAGCATAACGGGTGGCACTTTCACGGGCTTCGGATTTGGTTACAATACATACTTTGCCAAAATGCGCCACCTTAAGGGCGTAACTTAATCCGGCAATACCAGTACCAATCACCAGAAAATCAACTTTTTTTCGCATAACAATAAGTTATTTTTCAGTCCCCAAAATTACTACAAATTATTGAGCAGACAGGAGAAAAGGGAACCCGGAAAGAGGATGAAAATAAGAGAATGTATGAACATCCCGACCTTAGTCCCGCAAGCCTTTCCTCTTTCCTTATATCTTTGTACGGTTTTTAACGGTTTTTTCACAAAAACAAAGCTTCGTTTTAAATTTAGTGGTAACTTTCACCAAAATTAGCAGCATACAAAGGCAAATCTTATCTAATGGGATCAAAAGCTAAAAAATTCGGGACATTCGGAGGTGTTTTCACCCCGTCCATCCTCACCATCTTAGGTGTAATCATGTACCTGAGATTTCCTGTCATCCTTGGACAGGCAGGATTGATCAATACATTGGGCATAATTGTGGTAGCACACATCATTTCTTTTTCAACCAGCCTGAGTTTAGCCTCACTTTCAACCGACAAAACTGTCAAAACCGGAGGCACCTATTTTATGATCTCCCGAAGCCTTGGGCTGCCAATTGGCGGCACACTGGGGCTTTCACTTTTTGTGGGACTGGCACTTAGCGTAAGTCTTTATCTTATTGGATTTGCTGAAAGTTTTCTCACTTACTGGAGTATGGACGACTCCATCAACTCCATACGCATTGCTGGCACCATTATTTTAATTCTGGTAACTACCATTACCTTTATCAGCACATCGCTTGCTATAAAATCGCAATATTTTATCATGACAGCAATGGTGCTATCACTGCTTTCCATTTTCCTGGGGCACCATGAATTCACCCCTGAAAAAATAAATCTTCAGCCCATTGCCAATGCAGCCCCATTTATGCTGCTCTTTGGCATTTTCTTTCCGGCAGTAACAGGTTTCGAGGCCGGGGTTGCAATGTCAGGTGACCTGAAAAACCCAAAAAAATCGCTGCCATTAGGAGCCGTATCCGCAGTAACCGTAGGCTTTATAATCTATATAGCATTGGCATTCTTTTTCGCCTTCACGGTAGATTCCAGTGCATTAGCAAACGACAAAGACATTCTATTTAAAATCTCCCTTGTACCAGAATTGGTAATTGCCGGTATATGGGGAGCCACACTATCGTCTGCACTGGGTAGTATTTTAGGAGCACCACGCATTTTACAGGCCATTGCCATGGATAAAATTGCTCCGAAGTTCTTTGCAAAAGGAACAGGCAAAACCAATGAACCCCGCAATGCGCTATTGCTAGCTTTTGTTATCGCAGAAGCTGGTATATTAATTGGCGAACTTGATGTGATCGCAAGGATTGTATCCATGTTTTTTATCACTACCTATGCTTTTCTTAACCTGGCATCCGCCATTGAGAGCTGGTCAAGCTCTGATTTCAGGCCGGCATTCAAAACCCCACGATTTATCAGTATTATAGGTGCTGCCGCGGCATTTATTGTAATGATTCTCTTGGATTTTGCCGCTTTATTGGGTGCGGTAATTGTTCTCGGACTGATTTTCTTTTTTCTTAAAAGGCGGGAACTTACGCTTGAAGCCGGTGATGCCTGGAGTAGCTTCTGGACCAACCTGGCCAAACATTCCCTACTTTCGCTCAGCAAGGAAAAAGTGAGTCGGCGCAACTGGCGACCGAACATATTACTTTTCAGAGGTGGAGAGCAGGAACGCATGCACCTGGTTGATCTGGGATTGGCCATGTCAGGCAAATTGGGCTCATTAACAGATTTTGAATTAATCATTCAACCCAATAGTAAAAACAAAGCTATCCCCCAAGTTAGTTCAAAAAAAACACCGGCAAAAGATTTGCGGTTTTTCAAACGCAAGTTTGAAACCGAAAGCCTGCAGGATGGATTAAAAACAGTTACCAGCGTTTATGGATTCAGTGGCTTTGAGCCCAATACAGTAATGATGGGCTGGAGCAGAAATGTACAAAATGCCGATGTACTTGTAAACGCATTGAATGATTTCAAAAACAAAAACCTGAATGCCATTTTCCTGGATTACGACAAAGTTCATGGCTTCGGAAATAAATCAAGCATTGATATCTGGTGGAGAGGCAATGGGCCACACCTCAGTTTCTCCCTGGAGCTTGTAAAATTTTTACTTTCAGATTATGCCTGGAGGGATGCCCGGGTAAGAATTATGGTCATCAACAATGACATTACCATCATCGACCGCATCCATAAAGGCATAAAATCAGTGCTGGAGGAAAAACGGATGGACGCCGAAATCAAAATCATTGACAATGAATTTGGGACCCGCTCCACTGAAATGATCATCATCGATGAATCGGAAAAAACAGACCTCGTTTTATTAGGGATTTCTGAAATTACCATCGAAAGCACCGAGCAATATGTTGAGAAAGTCAACTACCTTTCTAACTTACGTTCCAGTCTACTCATCTTAAGTCCATCAGAAGAATTTGAATCGCTTGATTTCGTTACGCAAAGCACTCCAAAACACAAAGAAATCATTAATCGTCCAATTCCTGAATTGAAATCAATTCCTGAAATCGGACATCCTGTACTTAAGGAAAGAATCGATAAGCTGGATGACGCCCTGATGCAGTCCGCCGTAAAATTTATCGAGAGGTCCTTTCAATCACCGGCTGATCTGCTCAGGGAGATGATGCTGAACCTGACCACATTCACAGAAAATAATTTCAAAAAGTCAGACAAACAATCTGCTGGCCTTTCTGCTGATCAGGTTCTGAAAACACTGACCCGGCAACAATATGATTTACTGAATTTTTATACTGAATTCTTCAAAAAACAGCCCGAAACTACACTTTCAAAAATAAAATCGTTATTGAATGAGGGCGTAACACAATTCGAGGCATCCATCGAAAAGTGCATTCAGGAAGCGCCTGACAATATTTTAATAACCTATGGCAACGAAAACAGCGGTCGAAAGAAAAAACGTGTAATAAAATTCCGTCAAATCCTGGAACAGTCGGTCAACCAAAAAATCCGCCCAACGGTATTGAATCAATTGTCGGCATACCACCTTAAATCTGAAAAACTTTATGCTGATCTGAAAATAATTGTTGTCAGACTCAACGAGATTTATGACCAATCCATCCTGAGTAAGGATAATGAAGGAATCCTGAACCCCGAAAGCAAAGCACAAATCATTCATGATTTAAAAGCATTGGGAAATCGTTCAGAACAATTGGTTACTGAAGGCGGTAACACCCTTATAAAAACCTTAAGAAACCAGGTGGTTGCGATTGGAAAAACCTTGCTAAAGCCAGAAAGCAGGTTGTCGCGAATGATTTCCAAGCGCCGTAAAACCGTCAATTTATCGGTTGATATTTTGGAATTCCCTACGCTATGGGAATCAAATATGTTGTTGCTGAACAATGCTGTTTATCTGGATTGTCAACTGGCACTGGAATCGAAAATGATAGGCGGAACAGTTCAGAAAAACAATGAAAAGATATATTCAATACTTCAGGACAAGATTTTAAAGCCATTAAATGAATTACTGACGATTATCATAAATGCAGGGACAGAAACACGAGAAAAGGTCACTGATGTTATTTTTTCGGATGGCATTGGCAGCACGTTAATCTTTCAGGACACTTACCTCAAGATAACCGAGTTGCTGCAGCGTCTGCCTGAAACGCTAACCATCAAACAGGAAAATAAAGATACGGATCCAACTGAAAAGCTACCCTCCTTCTTTGAAACAGAATCAACGGAGCCACTTAAACTTGCTTTATACCAATTTGATTCCAGGTTTTATGATCCTTACTATCGTGAACTTGAAAAATTCGAAAGTGTCTTAAGAAATGTCGTGATTGAATGCCGGGAAATAAATAGTTTGCTAACATTCCGGCTTAACAACATTAATCAGGAAGGAGACCTCTCAAGCCCCGGAGATACCAAGGCATTTCTGCATCAACTTGAAAATCAGCTCAAAGAGGAAATATTCAAGATTACAGAAGCGTATAATCGTATCAGCCATCAGTCAGATGTGCTGCTAAAAGATGCACTTGCCCCAATTTATTCTTTTGCCATCGCTGATTCTGAAGAAAAGTTGACGACACTTCAAAGGATGCGCAATGGCCGGGCTTTTGGACAGGGTTTTGTTAAAAGGATTACCCGCATAAAACAAAGCATTAATCAGCTTATTATTGAAGGCCTTTATAGTTCCAGCGACGGACTTATTTTGGCAAAAAAATACCTGAAAAAGAAACCCCAAACCAAAACCAGCATTAAACAGGTGCTTGATCTGGTTGAAGATGAGGCCCCCGACAAACGTGCCCTTTCGCAGATACCTGTTTTCTATCGAACACTTTTTAGTTCCACTTCTCTGATTAACAAAGAACTTTGGGTGCCAATGACAGAAGAGTCAGCAATCATTCAAAGCGCTATTAAACGTCATAATGATGGATTTGGTGGAGCCATACTGATAACGGGTGTCCATGGTGCCGGCAAAACGGCCCTTACCCGGTACTGCGTTGGCAAGTTCTTCCGGAAGGACAGGGTTTTTTATGTGAAGCCACCCATTGCAGGTTCCATCGATCCCAATACCTGGCATGCAGAACTTCAAAAAGCAACCGGTAGCAACGGAAGCCCTTCGGAAATACTTATGGCGTTGCCCCCCAAAAGCGTGTTTGTATTTAACGATCTGGAATTATGGTGGGAAAGATCTGATGAGGGCAGTAAAATTCTGCGCGAATTAACGCAGCTCATACGTACCTTTGGCAGGGATGTATTATTTGTAATGAATTGCAACACCTACGCCTTCCAGCAAATGAATAAATCCCTCCTGCTTGAAGATTATATTCTTTCGCAGGTGGAATGTCGCCCATTTGACACAAAAAAATTGCAACAACTTATACTGCAAAGGCATAAAACAAGTGGTCTGACCTTTCATTACCGAAACACATCTGAAAACAGCCTGCTTCAATTACGAATAGCAGCCTTGTTCCATACCTACTTCAATTACTCGCAAGGCATACCAGGTGTGGCAATGAATGCCTGGATCAAAAACATAACAAAAGTTGACCAGAAGCACATTGTAATTAGCCGGCCGGAATCGCCCAACCTTGAGAAACTTGACGATCTGGACAAGGAATGGCTGATTGTTATCGCACTGTTTGTCCAGCACAAAAACATAACTGCTACAAAACTGGCAAGAATTATGGATCTTACTTCGGATGAGGCGACAAGACTCCTTGAAAACCTGCTGAATGCAGGCATTATTGATGCAAGGGAGAATGAAATATTTAAATTAAATAAGTATCTGGAACCGTTCCTGGTCAGAACTTGTTTTGATAAAGGGCTCATTTAATGTATTGGATATGTACATAACTATTTTAATAGCGGCATTGGCCATTTTTCTGGTGTTCAGGGGGCTTGCCTTCCTGAATAAGACCTTACCCTTGTCCAGGAGAATCAAACTTTACCTGGGGTATATACTACCGGTTGCTGAATTTGTTTTTTGGCTTGGTTTTTTCGTGTGGGCAGTACGTTCATTATATGCAGCGTATGATTTTATTGCGCTTATTATCATTGTAGCATTACTGGCATTGATGGCTGCACCGGCCTGGTTCCTTTTCAGGGATTTTATTTATGGACTGATCATTAAATTTCAACAAAAAATTGAGATATACAGCGCCATCGAAATCGAAGACATCAATGGCATTGTTATCAGAACAGGACTCCTGGGTTTTGATATAAAAACCAGTGAAGGTAACATCGACAACATTCCCTACAATAAAATCATTGGGAAAATCATCACCCGGCATGGCTCCAACATTAATCTTGACAGTCACCTCATGCATCTTTGTATAAAAACAACGGACGACATAAAGGAACTTATGCCAAAACTCAAAACATCGCTTATTAATGCACCATGGGTTGCAGGTTCACATGAACCCATTATTAAGAAAGTTGAAAAACAAACCGAATCCTACCTGATTGATGTGATTATTTATACCATTGATGAAACCCATGTTGACAAAATCAGGGATTATGTCGGGCAAAGGTTTCATACCTGCTAATTCAACCATATTAAAATGAAGTTGAAGTACAGCTATTCATCCGCAGCAATAGGAGTTGTGTTGGTGCTGATGCTCATTATTTCATCCAACATAAACTGGGGTGGTGAACGCTGGAAGAACATCCTTGAATCTGATGCTAAAGGTTATTACGCTTATCTGCCTGCCATATTTATATATAACGACCTCAATTTTTCCTTCTTCGATGAAATAGAAAAGGAGAAATATTATAACGAAAATATTTTTTATGATTACCGTGCATTTGTTGACGGGTCATACATCAGCAAATATTACATGGGAACGGCTCTGGTGCAATTGCCTTTTTTTCTGATCGCCCACGGTCTGAGTATTGCCACCAACAATGACCCGGATGGTTATTCAAAGTTTTATATAATTTTGGTTAACATTGCAGCATTATTCTGGCTATTGGCTGGACTTATCTTTATAAACCGCAGTCTTAAAAGCTTTCAGATTTCAGATAAAATAAGGGCAATCACATTACTTACGGCTGTTTTCGGGACCAATCTTTTTTACTACAGCATCAGTGAGCCGGGCATGTCCCACGTCTATTCCTTTGCTTTCATTTCTATGTTTTTTTATTACACCAGGCAATATTATCAAACCTTACGTTCTGTAAACATGCTGACGCTGTCTGTCCTACTGGGTCTTATTGTGCTTATCCGTCCGGTTAATGGGTTGATTGTATTCATATTTCCATTCGCTGCAGGAAGCAAAGCTATTTTTTACCAGGGCATTCAACGGTTATTCAAACCAATGAAATTCCTGATTGCAGGAACCTTCATCTTTCTGGGGGTAATATCTTTACAATTGTTTTATTACAAGTCAGCTACCGGAAGCTTTTTCATTTATTCCTATCTGGGTGAAGGGTTCAACTTTATGAAGCCACATTTTTTTGAAATTCTGTTCAGTTTCAGGAAAGGTTTGTTCCTATATACGCCCATTTATCTGCTGTCTTTTCTTGGGTGCATTTACCTTTGGAAAAACAACCGGTTTATGTTCTGGTCATGGCTGGCATTTTTCTTCCTCATCACTTATGTATTCTCCTCCTGGAGTAACTGGTGGTATGGAGGCAGTTTTTCATCGAGGGTTTATGTAGAGTATATCCCTTTGTTTATGGTGCTGCTGGCCTTTGCCCTGCAATATGCTAAAAATAAAATTCAACAAAGAAGCCTGGTAACACTGATTCTTATGTTGATTGTTGTTTGCCAGACACAAACCTTTCAATATCGCTACAATCAAATACATTGGTCGGACATGAACCGGGCTAAATATTTTGAAGTTTTTATGCGGGTGGATAAGTTGTGAACATAAAACAGCAAAAACCCACCTGATTTTTGGTGGGTTTTTGTTGAAATTTCTATAATGCCAGAAGTGCCTGCAATGGATTGGCCCCGCCATAAAGCATGGATTCAGGATTTTCAAGTAACTCCTTGACTTTAACCAGAAAACTCACCGACTCCTTTCCGTCAATTACCCGGTGATCATACGAAAGTGCGACATACATCATTGGGGCTATCACTACCTGTCCGTTGAGAGCAATAGGCCTTTCAATGATGTTGTGCATGCCAAGTATGGCACTTTGCGGTGGATTGAGTATAGGGGTCGACAACATGGAGCCAAATACGCCACCGTTGGTGATGGTAAAAGTCCCCCCGGTCATTTCGTCCAGGGTAATCCTGTTGTCGCGGGCTTTAGTTGCCAGCTCCTTGATTTTCAACTCTATTTCAGCGAGGCTCAAGCTTTCAGCATTCCGCACAACAGGAACTACGAGCCCTTTGGGTGCACTCACGGCAATACCAATATCAGCATAATTGTAGGTAATCATTTCGTCTCCATCAATCATGGAGTTTACCTGCGGATATTGTCCTAGTGCGATGGTTATGGCTTTGGTAAAGAGCGACATAAACCCAAGTGAAACACCATGCTTTTGTTTGAATTTTTCGTTGTATTCCTTTCTGATTGCCATGATGCGCGACATATTCACCTCGTTAAAGGTAGTAAGCATAGCCGTTTCATTTTTCACCGTCACCAGGCGCTGTGCAAGCTTTTGCCTGAGTGCCGACATTTTCTTTCTTTCAGTATCGCGGGAGCCTCCCCAACCAACCGAAGCAGATGGTATGGGCTTACCCTTGGCCTGAGCCACTTCTTCAATATCGCCTTTACCAATCCTAATCCGCTTAATATATTCCTCAATATCCTTAGCCGAAACGTTCTTTTCCAGCATAATCCTGCGGGCTAAGGGTGAAATATGCATATTTGCAGCTTCAGTATCATTCCCCGGCTCAGTTGCATCAGCTTGTCCAGAAGCCGATGGTCCTGACTTTTCTTCAGGCTTGTTCTTTGGTTGCTCTGTTGGTTTTTCAGGGGCAGGTGATTCTGCCTTTGCAGGCACGGGTGCAGCAGCGCCTTTCGGGCGGGCAGCTGAAGCATCAATTCTGGCCACCACCGAACCAACTTTCAGGGTGTCCCCTGCTTCTGCCAATAATTTTATCACCCCGCTTTCAGCTGCATTAACAGTAAGGGTAGCTTTATCGGAATCAATTTCGGCAATCTCCGCATCCTTTTCAACAAAATCTCCATCGCTTACAAGCCATGTAGCCAGTTGCACTTCAGATATTGATTCACCCGGGCTGGGAACTTTAACTTCAATAATCATTTCAGTTAGTTTTTTTGGTTTTTAGCCGATTCAGGAATAAATGACCACTCATGCGGCGCACAAACCATTTTACATACAATATTTGCATTGGGGCAGGTACACTCCCCAAATGATTTTTCAACAATTTTTCGTTGGCGTAAGGTATGAAGTCTCGAAGACCCGGTTGCAGGGCTTCCGCTTTCAGGACGGGCCACCATGAGAATGTCAGACTCTTTAAAATTACGCGAAATATAAGACCAGGCACCCATATTGGCAGGTTCTTCCTGAGCCCAGACATGCTTTTCGGCATTGGGATACTTGTCCAGAATTTCCTTTATTTGTCCTTTAGGATAAGGATACAATTGCTCAATCCGGATAATTGCCTCTGATGTGCCTCTTTTTTCGCGTTCCTCAACCAAGTCGTAATACAACTTACCGCTGGTAAAAATCACTCTTTTTACCTTTTGAGGATCCACCACCTCATCATCGATAACCTCACAGAAGCCACCTTTACTGAGTTCTTCCAATGAGGAAACACAAGCCGGATGGCGCAGCAGACTTTTGGGCGTGAATACAACCAAAGGTTTGCGGAATGGCCTTTTCACCTGTCGACGCAGCAAATGGAAAAAGTTGGCGGGGGTGGTGCAATTGACTACCTGCATGTTGTTTTCGGCACACAGTGAAAGAAAACGTTCAATACGACCACTCGAATGTTCAGGACCCTGACCTTCGTAACCATGCGGAAGAAACAACACAAGATCGCTCATAACCCTCCATTTGTCTTCGGCACTGCTCAGGTACTGATCAATAATAATTTGAGCCCCATTAAAAAAATCTCCAAACTGAGCTTCCCAAATGTTAAGCGTATTGGGCGACGAAAGTGAATATCCGTATTCAAAGCCAAGCACGCCATATTCAGAGAGTGGAGAATTAAAAACATCGAAAGGCGCCTGATTTTTGCCCAGATTCATAAGGGGAATATAACGTTCTTCAGAACCTTCGATGGTCAATACCGAATGGCGATGCGAAAAAGTGCCCCGTTGCGAATCCTGCCCACTAAGCCGCACGGGAACGCCTTCATTGAGCAACGTTGCATAAGCCAGCAATTCGCCCATGGCCCAATCCAATTTACCTTCGGGCTGAAGCATAGTCGCACGATCGTGCATCAGCCTGATAATTTTACGATTAAACCCCTTTTCTTCGGGAAGTTCAGTAATCGATTTTCCAAGCTTCTTCAATAATTCAAGAGAAACACCGGTGTCAGGAGAGCGCTCAAAATCCTCGGGAACTGCAATCCGGATATTGCTCCAGGTGAGTCCCAGAAATGGGATTACCCTGGACTTTTCTGCCTTCTGCGATTCCTTAAGGTTATCTTCAAGTACCTGGTTAACTTTTTCTTCAACAGCAAGTGCTTCATCCGCGGTAATCACCCCTTCGGCGATCAATTTATCCACATAAATCTGTCTGACATCAGGATGTTTTTCTATGGCTTTGTACAACAATGGCTGGGTAAACCGTGGCTCATCCCCTTCGTTGTGACCATACCGCCGATATCCAAGCAAATCGATAAAAACATCCTTGTCAAATTTTTCACGGTACTCCATGGCAAGTTCAATGGTATAAACCACCGCCTCCACATCATCGGAATTTACGTGAAAAATGGGCGATTGCACCACCTTGGCAACATCGGTGCAATAAGTACTGCTGCGTCCGTCAAGGTAATTTGTAGTAAAACCTACCTGATTGTTAACCACCAGATGAACCGTTCCCCCGGTCCGATATCCCTTGAGTTCCGACATCTGAATCATCTCATAAACCACGCCCTGCCCACTAATGGAGGCATCTCCATGAATGATGATGGGAACCAGTTTATCCGAATTTCCTTGATAAAACTGGTCAATTCTTGCGCGGGCGATACCAGAAACAACAGGGCCAACGGTTTCAAGATGGGAAGGATTGGGCGCCAGTGACAGGTCAACGTTTTTGCCACTATGTGTGGGACGTTGAAGCGTAGCCCCAAGGTGATACTTTACATCACCCAATACTGTTTCATCTTCAAATTCCTTATTCGAGAATTCATTAAATATATCTTTATAGGGCTTGCCCATAATGTTGGCCAATACATTGAGTCGTCCCCGGTGGGGCATACCGATAAGAAACTCATCGGCTCCAAGTGCTGCCCCTTTTTCGATAATGGCATCCAAAGCAGGAATCAACGCTTCACCACCTTCGAGCGAGAACCGCTTTTGTCCAGGGAAACGCTTGTGCAAAAACTTCTCTAAACCAACACTTTCCGTAAGCTTACGTAAAATGGTCATTCTGTAAGACTTCCCGAAGCGGCGTTGGTTCCGTGTAGATTCCATCTTGTGCTTCAGCCATTGTGAAATTTCCTCATTGCGGATGTAAGCAAACTCAACACCTACCGACTGACAATAGGTCATATTGAGATGTTCAATAATTGCAGAAAGGGTAGCCGGCCCTATCCCAATTTCATTCCCGGCCTGAAATACACGATTCAGATCCTTTTTCTCCAGGCCGAAATTCTCAGGATCAAGGGTAGGGAAATATTTACGGCGGGTCCGCACGGGATTCGTCAGCGTGAACAAGTGCCCCCGCTGCCGGTACCCATTAATAAGGTTAATCACTTTAAATTCATCCGGAACCGTATATTGATCATCGGATGGGGCGTAATTTTTCCGGGCAAATTCGAACCCTTCAAAAAACTTTTGCCATCCCTCGTCCACCGAGGAAGGATCACTCTGGTAGTCTGTATATAGCTTGTCTATATAATTACCATCGGTATTTGACAGATAGGAGAATTTATCCATTTCGATCTTTTAATAGATGCTTTATGCAAATTTAGCCTAAAAAGGCGTAGCAGGCAATGTAAAATTACGTTGCCCATATTGTTCAGCAACTTATACGCTGCTGTAGGCCACTCAAAAGCCACGGATGTAAACAAAAATAGGCAGATAAAGTTTCGGGAACAGAGCACAAACGATTTGGCAAAACAAATAAATAAAACAAGACGAAAGGTGCAACCCAAAAACATCAGGTGTTAATTGAAGAGAAGTCAATTCCGCTTTGAACTAGGTTTAATTTACAATTTAGATTCTGCTGAGGTGTGAAACCGATAGCGGGATACAAAACCTTGCCCCATTATCCAGCCCTAGTTCATCCTGAAAAACCGCACCCCCGCTTCCATGCTTCCAGAGGGGCAGACATTGCCCTCTTCTCAAGGAGAAGGTGGTGTAATGGTAAGATTGTGGTTGTGTGCACAACATTTTTGCATGTAAATAACAAATATATATTATTTACAGGATTTAGCTCCGATCAGCTTAACATTGCCAGAGTTTGATTGCTAATTCGAAAAACGGAGATAATTCGTATTGAATTACAGATTCAATGTAATTCAAAGTGGATATGCAATCTCTGCCCAATGAAGTTTCAGAAAGCCAGACAAGGCTCAATCTTAATAAATAGAACAATAGCAAAATGAAATTGCTTTAAGGGCTGTCAAATCAAGCGGATTTAATATTAAAGACACACATTTGACTGACATATATCGGATCGGAAATCTCTTTAGCATACTACTGATCGCTTTGGTGTGGGCCGATAAGGCTGGCATCTTTTTAAGACTCGATCAAGCCAATAAAAGTGGGAAGTATGGAAGATAAGCAAAGCGTTTTTTATGTATGGACTTGCCTGTCTATACAACGTGCTGTTATTAAGCTATCTGGACAATTTTTCAGAATGTTACCTGTTTTTTTTTCTACACACATTTTTCTGTTAAATTTTACTATATTTGCCATTGATATTTTTTTCAAATATCCTAAAATACTCCATCTAAGTCTCAGTTTCCTCCTGTCCGAACTGCCCACTGCCTCATTTTAAAAATATTATTTTTTGAAAAATCAATTTCCATGATATTCAATTACTAAATTCTTTGTATATGAAAGCAACCCTGTTCGGTCGTAAAATCATCACCTTACTTCTGGCGTCATTGCCATTATTTGTCGCCGGACAACAAGCTGTTGACTGGTCGTTCAATTACGGAGGCTCTGGCAGCGACTATTTGAAAAGCATCATAAAAAGCAGTTCAGGAGGTATTCTTGCCGGAGGTATTTCAACATCGTCTGATTTTGATTTGCCTT
Source organism: Lentimicrobium sp. (assembly GCA_034005265.1). Taxonomy (GTDB): domain Bacteria; phylum Bacteroidota; class Bacteroidia; order Bacteroidales; family Lentimicrobiaceae; genus Lentimicrobium. The sequence continues at coordinate 14,550 of JAVEVB010000010.1, read as the reverse complement.
CAAATGCAGGAAGTTCCGATGCCTGGGTGATCAAAGTCAATGCACTGGGTGAAAAAGAGTTTGTTACAGTTTTTGGAGGTGCATCTGAAGATAAATTTGAAGATGCCCTTGAAGTTGACAATTCCTATTTCATAATGTTGTTCACCTCCTATTCGGCAAACGGCGACTTCCCGACCAACTCCGGAGACCTCGACATCTGGCTGAAAAGTATTACCGCTGACGGACAGCCTGGCGGCTCCTTGCATTTTGGCGGCAGCGGAACCGATGCCGCTAAAAAATTGGCCCCGGCAACTGCCGGTGGCCACCTGATTGTGGGGCAGACCAACAGTAGCGACGGAACTTTTAGCAGCGGACTGGGCGGCAAAGATGCTTTTTGTATCAGGCTTTCTTCAACCTCACAGGTGACCTGGGTAAAAAAATATGGCAGTAAAGACGACGATGGCTTTGTGGATGCACTTGCCCTGCCCGACGGCAATCTCCTGTTTTGCGGCAGCAAATTTCAGTCCATGTCAACCACCGGCTGGCTTCTGAAAACCAACTCATTAGGCGACTTTCAGGATGAAGTCAACATCGAGAAAGCTACCGGCGTATTTCCGGTGTGTATGATTCATCATGCCGGACATATTTTTGTTGCTGCCAATACAAACAACCCGATATCCCGAGTTACTGACAGGCACATGATGATTTATAAGTTCGATGAAAATCTGGATTTTGTTTCGTCTAACGAAACAGGCGGAGCCAATGGAAGCGACATCATTCTGGATATGAAGCCCTACGACGATAACCACATTCTTTGCCTGGTCGCATCCAACACCAATTCCTCGCCTTTTCAGGGAAACCATGGTGCTTACGACCTTTTTTACGTGCTTCTTACCAACGATTTTGATCTTGTTCACATCATACCATTTGGCGGATCAAGTACTGACGGGTCATATGAAAATGGCGGCAGTTTTATTTTAGATGGCACTATGGCCATATGTGCAAGCAGGTCGTTTTCGAACGACGGCGACCTTCCCGGCAACCATGGATCGATGGACGGCTGGATATTCAAAGCCAATCCGACCTACTCACTGGGAACCGGTGAAAAGAACATGAGTTCAGGGCTCAGGTTATATCCAAATCCAGCCAAAGATTATACAGAAATTACAGGAATACCAGCCGGCACTAAAGTTGAAATCTTTAACCCCGGCGGACAGAGAATTTCTTTTCAGATAGCAGGCGAAGCAGGAATCATTGACGTCAGCAACCTCAGCAGCGGACTCTACTTTATCAAAACTGAGAGTTCAAACGGAACTTTATTAAACGGGAAGTTAATCAAACATTGACACTGACTTTATTGCATAGACTTCCAATTTTGAGCCAGGTTTTCAACCTGAAAATTCATGTGTCCATGGAACTGCCGCTCTGATGCATTAGAAGGATTTATTGCAAAGTTTCCGACTTGACCTCACAAAAAAAGCCTGCCGAAACCGACAGGCTTTCAAAATCATAAAAACTGCTTATTCAGGGTGAATTGCTTCAACCGGACAAACATCGGCGCATGAGCCACAATCGGTGCATACATCAGGGTCAATTTTGTAGATATCACCTTCGGAAATAGCATCAACCGGACATTCATCAATGCAAGTGCCACAAGCGGTGCAGTCATCTGAAATTACGTAAGCCATGATAAACTAATATTTAGTGAGTGAAATGTTTTTGTCTTCCGGCTGCAAATATAAGGCTAATTATTTCACAAATAATCGATATCTCCTATTTTTATTGCTTCTAAATAAACAAAGAAAAAATGACATTATAAACAACTGATAAACTGAGTATTAAAGTTCAAACATATAGACCTATAAGGCATTATCCAACAATTAGTAATTTTTCTCTGTTCCTTGCCTTGCCCTGCAGATAAATACTATAACTTTGTTGCCTTGAAAGCAAATCAATCTCCTAATAATCATGGTAAAAACAAAAAGTAATTTCATCCAAAAAGAAGAGGTAGTTGTTAAGTTTGTTGGCGACTCCGGCGATGGAATGCAGCTTACCGGAACTTTATTTTCTGATACAGCGGCACTTGCTGGTCTGGATCTGGCCACTTTTCCCGATTATCCTGCAGAAATTCGTGCACCACACAATACCATCGCTGGTGTATCGGGATTTCAAGTACATGTAGGTGCAAAAAAAATTGAAACTACCGGCGATCTTTGCGATGTGCTGGTGGCTATGAATCCGGCATCGCTCAAATCAAATTTAAAATGGGCAAAAACTGGGGCAACCATCATTGTTGATGAAAATGCCTTTGAAGAAGCAGCCCTTAAGAAATCAGGGTATACCGAAAACCCGCTCGACAACGACAGCTTATCGGGCTATAACCTGGTAAAAGCGCCCATTACCCTGTTAACCCGTGAAGCGGTGAAGTCTCTGGGATTGGACAACAAAAGCGCTGACAGAAGTAAAAATATGTTTGCTTTGGGTATGATGTACCATCTTTTTGGATGGGACCTTAACCACACCTATGAGTTTTTTAATAAAAAATTCAAGAACAAACCCGACGTCATTGCTGCAAACAAAGCTGTACTTGAAGCCGGATTTATCTATACCGAAAACATTGAAGCCTTATCTTCAGTGTATCAGGTTTCAAAAGCAAAAATGAAGCCGGGCCGTTACCGCAACATAACCGGAAATATTGCTACGGCATGGGGATTACTGGCAGCCTCAGAACGTTCAAAACGACCACTTTTCCTGGGCTCTTATCCCATTACTCCTGCCACTGAAATCCTAATCGAACTTGCCAAGCATAAATCCCTCGGAGCAAAAGTTTTTCAGGCTGAAGATGAGATTGCAGGAATTACTTCAGCTATTGGCGCCAGTTATACTGGCTCTATGGCTGTTACAAGTACATCAGGACCGGGCTTATCATTGAAAAGTGAAGCGATTGGACTAGCTGTTATTACAGAATTACCATTGGTAATTGTAAATGTTCAGCGCGGAGGACCAAGCACTGGCTTACCCACCAAAACAGAACAAAGCGATCTATATCAGGCACTTTTTGGCCGCAATGGGGAAGCTCCTGTGGTTGTGCTCGCGGCCTCTTCATCGGCCAATTGTTTTCACTATGCTTATATGGCTGCTAAAATTGCCATGGAACACATGACCCCTGTCATACTGTTGACTGACGGTTACTTAGGTAATGGTTCCCAACTTTTCCATATTCCAAAGGTATCTGAACTGCCTGAAATTCATCCGCCAATTGCTGATGCCAATGATCCGGATTATAAACCTTACCGCCGCAATCCGGTTACACTGGCACGCAAATGGGCTCTGCCTGGCACCGAAGGACTGCGTCATCGTGTTGGAGGACTTGAAAAAGAAGACGTTTTTGGGAATGTTTCTACCGATCCGATGAATCACCAGAAAATGGTTGATCTTCGTGAAGCTAAGGTGCAAAAAGTAGCCGATTTTATTCCTGAGCAGGAAATTATGGGTGAGAAGGAAGGGGATGTTCTCCTCGTTAGCTGGGGCGGAACCTTTGGCCCCGCATCTGAAGCAGTGGAAGAGCTGCAAATGGCCGGCAAGAAAGTAAGCCACGCGCATTTTCATTACATCATGCCACTTCCAAAGAATACAGAAGCGGTTTTCAAAAACTTCAAAAAAATACTGGTCTGCGAATTGAACAACGGACAGTTTGTAAATTATCTCAGAATGACACTTCCACAATTCAATTATCAGAAATACAATAAATTACAAGGGCTACCCTTTACAGTACAGGAACTTGTAGATGCTATTAACGCAACAATGGAGGAGAAGTAACCATGAACAATCAAACTAACTTAACCGTAGAGCGTTCGTCAGTAGAACTTACCAAGGAAGATTTCGTAAGTGATCAAATGGTAAAATGGTGCCCTGGATGTGGGGCTCATGCCATTCTTTCATCTGTAGCAAATGTTTTCCCGAAAATTGGGTACCGGAAAGAAAACTTTATGTTCGTTTCGGGCATTGGCTGTTCCTCCAGATTTCCATACTATGTAAATACTTATGGCATTCATGGTATTCACGGCCGCGCTGCTGCCATTGCTTCGGGGGTTAAAATTGCCAACCCTCACCTCAGCGTATGGATTGCAACCGGCGACGGTGATTCCATGGCCATTGGTGGAAACCATTTCATCCATATTATCCGACGAAACATAGATGTGAATATCATGTTATTCAACAATCAGATCTATGGCCTCACCAAAGGACAGTACTCCCCTACTACGCCCATGGGAAGCATCACCAAAACGTCACCGCAGGGAACGATTGAACATCCTTTCAACCCCGGCGAACTTGTACTGGGCGCTCAGGGTACTTTCTTTGCCAGAGTGGTTGACACTAACCCTCGCCTGATGACCGAAGTGATGTTTGAAGCAGCTAAACACGATGGCACCTCAATCGTTGAAATCCTTCAAAACTGCGTGATTTTTGCCGATAAAACCCATGACGTTATTACCAACAAGGAGCATCGTGATGACCGACAAATTATCCTGCGCAATGGCGAACCCATGTTATTTGGAAAAAACAAGGACAAAGGTATCCGCCTGAACGGAACCCGGTTGGAAGTGATAACCATTGGCGAAAACGGAATAACTGAAGATGATGTGATGATCCACGATGCATATCAGAAAGACCCGGGTATTCATTTGATGCTGGCAAAAATGGCTTATCCCAATTATCCGGTAGCTTTAGGTGTAATCCGTTCGGCCATGTACCCTACTTATGACGACATGGTTGAAGAGCAAATTTCTTTTGCCAAAGAAAATTCAAAGATCAAATCGGTTGATGACCTGCTCAACAGCGGTGAAACCTGGGAGATCAAATAAGTAGTTCATCCATAAATTTTAAAGGCCTGTTCAGCATATCTCGAACAGGCTTTTTGTTTTATGGGCAGTTACAAAGCGAATACGTAACTTTGCAAATTAAAATTTAACTTATGATTGACAGCGAATCCCCAAAACGTACCGAATTATCCGAACTTGGCGAATTTGGCCTGATTGACCATCTTACTGCAGGCATCGAGCCAGTAAACAAAAGCACCCTGAAAGGTGTAGGCGATGATGCTGCCGTGATAGATAATGGCGATTTTGCCACCCTGGTGTCAAAAGATTTATTGATTGAAGGCGTGCATTTTGACCTCACCTATACCCCGCTCAGACATCTGGGATACAAGGCTGCTGTGGTAAACATTTCAGATATCGTTGCCATGAACGGCAAAGCCGAACAACTTTTAATAGGAATTTCGGTTTCAAACCGCTTTCCCGTTGAGGCCCTGGATGAATTGTATGCGGGCCTGCGCCTTGCCTGCGAAAAATACAAAGTCGATCTGGTGGGCGGCGACACAACATCTTCTGTCTCTGGACTTTTTATTTCTGTAACCGTAATTGGCCGCGCCAAAAAAGAAGATATTGTTTACAGAAATACGGCCCGTGAAAACGACCTTATCTGCGTAAGTGGCGATTTAGGCGGTGCTTACATGGGCTTGTTGCTCCTGGAAAGGGAAAAACAGGTATTCAAAGCCAACCCTGAAATGCAGCCCGACCTGGAAGGCAATGATTATGTACTTGAACGTCAGCTTAAGCCTGAGGCCCGTGCCGATGTGCTCGAGAAACTACGTGATGCAGGCATAAAACCCACGGCCATGATTGATATTTCGGACGGATTGGCCAGCGAAGTGCTTCATATTGCCAAAGACTCAGGCCTGGGTTGCCGTATCTATGAAAATAAAATCCCCATTGATGTAGTAACTGCTGATGTAGCTGCCGAATTTCAAATTGACCCCACAACAGCAGCCATGAATGGCGGCGAAGATTACGAACTCCTTTTTACAGTGGATGTTAATGATTTTGAAAAAGTAAAAGCAATTCAGGGAATTCATGTCATAGGACACATGCTCGAAAAAGCTGAAGGAGAATACCTTATCAGCAATGGTGGAAGCATATATCCCATAGAAGCACAGGGCTTTAACCACATGCGGGAGCAGGATATGTAGTCCACTTTTTGCCTGTTCAGTTAGTTTTCAGCGTTCATCTACCTAAGTTTACCAAGTATGGCCTTAGAAATCGAGCACAAATTCCTTGTAAAAGGCAAAGATTATCAAAAACTTGCCAAACCAACACTTTACAGGCAAGGTTATCTGTCGATAGATGCCAACAAAGAAATAAGGGTTAGGATGGCAGGAGAAAAATGTTTCATTACCGTGAAAAGCAAAATTAACGAAACCATGCGGCACGAATTTGAATACACCATTCCTGCCAAGGATGCCAAAACAATGCTCAACCAACTCTGCAAAGGATTAATTGTTGAAAAATACCGCTATTGCATTCCTTTTAAAGGTATGATTTGGGAGGTGGACGAATTCTGTGGGGATAACGCCGGTCTGGTGATTGCCGAGATAGAGTTAACTACTCAAGGTCAGCCTTTTGAAAAACCTGCCTGGGTTGGCTTGGAAGTGAGCAACGATGATCATTACCTGAATGCAGCCCTTGCCTTAAACCCCTATAAAAACTGGAAGAAATGAACCAGCCTGCACCTGCTACAACATACAATGCGCTAATAACAGATGCAAATGCGCTGAAAAACAAATTTTTACGTGAAGCCCGCTTGTATTCGGCTACACGATTCATCAGCTTTCTGATGGTTGTGATTTTCGGCATACTGGCTTTTTCTGGCACAAGCCATTACTGGTTTGTTGCCGCGGCAATGCTTATTGTATTTATCGTGCTGTTTACCCTGCATGAACGCATGTTGAAAAAACAACGCTTCAACAACACCCTTATCCTCACCCTTGAACAGGAGTTGGAGGCCTGCAATGGGAAGCATTCATCCTTTGATGGAGGCATTGAATTTACCGACCCAACACATATTTACGCCACCGATCTGGATATTTTTGGGGATCATTCTTTGTTTCAGGCACTTAACCGGACAACTTCCTTCCTGGCCAAAAGCACCTTATCGGCCTGGTTACTTAATTCTCTTAATGAAAAGAAAGAAATATTGCTGCGACAGGAGAGCATAAAAGAATTGTCTTCCATGCCTGAATGGCGCCTGCATATGCGTACACATGGTTTACTTGCAGACGAGAACCCAAACAACCTCGATTCCCTTTCTCACTGGCTTAAACTCAATCCACTATTTGCAGGCAAGGGTTTTCTCGCGGCTATCTGGCTTATCCCGATACTGTCGGTAAGCTCCATAGTATTATTAAGTGTCGGAGTGCTGACCTACCAACTATTTTTGATTTATTTGCTGATGGTGCTTGGTTTTGCGGGATTTTACACCAAACGCATCAACCGAAGGCACATGATGTTAAGCCGAAAGGTAGAACTTCTCGACAAATATGCCGTGCGTTTCCGTATGGTTGAAGATACGACCTTCAAGAGTGACTGCATGCTTAAACATCAGCAATCGCTACAACAGAACAATCTTACCGCTTCAGGCAGCATCCATAATCTGGGCCGCATAACTGCTTCACTCGACACGAGACTTAACCTACTGGCCGGATTTGTGCTAAACTTTTTACTATTGTGGGATATCCGCCAAATGCGCCGACTGGAACATTGGCAACAAACCCATCAAAACCTTGCTCCCCTGTGGTTTGACACCCTTGCCCAAACGGAAGCGCTGGCAAGCATAGCCGCATTCTCCTACGCCAACCCGGAATTTATCTTTCCGGTCATAGATGAGACGAAATTCTCAATTGAAGCCGAAAATGCAGGCCACCCACTGATCCCATCTCTGGGCCGGGTGGACAACACCATTCAGATTATTGGAGAAGGCAGGTTCAACATCATAACCGGGGCCAATATGGCGGGCAAGAGCACCTACCTGCGCACCATTGGTGTGAATATGGTACTGGCTTTATGCGGTGCCCCGGTGTGCGCCAAATCCTTCACCTGTTACCCGGCAACAGTGTTTACCAGCCTGCGCACCACCGATTCGCTCAGTAGCAACACTTCTTATTTTTATGCCGAACTGCTGCGGCTTAAAGCATTGATTGACCGCCTGAATGCAGGAGAAAAACTGTTTATTTTATTGGATGAAATATTGAAAGGCACCAACTCCGCCGATAAGCAGGCTGGCTCCAAAGCCCTGCTCACCCAATTAATCGGACTAAATGCTTCCGGATTTATTGCCACCCACGATCTGGAGCTGGGCAGCCTGGCCACCACCTTCCCAGAAAGGGTCAGGAATTTCCACTTTGAATCAGAAATTAATGGGGATGAACTGTTTTTCGATTACAAACTAAAGCCCGGTATCGCCCAAAATATGAATGCTACCTTTTTGATGCAGCGGATGGGGATAACCATTGGGGAATAAAAATTGGGTTTAAATCAGGGTCTTCCAATAAATGCGTAATCGTCCCATTTCTCGGCATCCTTTTTTTTATGCATTCGAAACAGGAAAGGTTTTTAGCAATTTTTCAAGCCGGATTTTATGATTTTTTAATGTAAAAGCAATGGCAGAAACCTGAATTTTTGGTTTCTTAAGAAAACATTATCGATTGCATATTGTTCTCATTATCAATTTAATGCCTAACAAATAAGGTTGAATTATAAATTATTTTCAAAAATATTCACTTTTTCTTCAAAAAACCGTATTTCCTTTTTACATTTTTCGGATAAAGAGATGAACCCTCCATGTTAAAATGAAGCGCTACTATTATAATTAAGGAGGGAACAAAGCTTATATACTACAATTGCTTAAAGAATCTATACTTGCCATAATGCGGCATTGATTACTACCCTTACTGTTGGCTTTTGAATTTGTATTATTGTTCAGGTAAATAGCTTTTCTTCTATTGGGAGTCTTGACTATCCCGGCAAAAAGATTATCGATAATTATTGTTAGACCTCAAATAATTAATTCAAAAAAAACGCAGCTATGAAAGCCAAAACCATCCTTCTTGTTTTAGCCATAGCCCTTGTGGCAGGAATTTTTAATGCATGTGATAAAGAGCAAACAGCACAAGACACTCCCACTTCCGAAACATGTGAAAGTTCTTACGTTGTTAATAAGGTGCTTGCGTTTTCACAGCAGGCTTCATATTTAAAAGAAGGGCACTATTTAAAGAACAGCGAAAAAGTACCCATTGATACAGCTCTTTATTACATCAGTGCAACCTTAAACTATGTGTATTGCAATCATACGGCTGCCTATGGTAAAATAAACCTGGATACCATAACCTTCAGCCTGCCGGTAATAGCCTCCGAAGGTAAAGCATACCTGGTGGATGCCCTGGAAGGATATAATACGGCGGTGGAAAGGGTAAGGGGGGAATATATTAAAATAGATAAGACCACCAGGCAACTGATCAATATCGCTTTTATTGGTTCTGAAATGAATTTTCCCCAGAAAGCGGTGGATCTAAGCTTTGAAATACAAACCGGTATAGATAACGCACCTACAATTACAGCTTATGGTTTTTTTGATGATGAAGAACAGTATTGGTGGTTTAGGGATACAGAAAATTGCTACAATGGAGATATGACACAAGGAGGAGCTCCTAATGTACTAGAACAACATATCCTGTTTAAATTCAATCCCGCACCACCACCTAATTGCAGGTACTGGTTCCCCTTGACAGAACCCATGGATTTTATTGCTACCAATTATCCGGGTGATGACATACCTGATTATTTTTGTGATTACAAGATATTCTATGCACATGGACCAGTAGAAAATGTAATGACACAAACGGTGCAATGTCTGGGCCTGGAAGCCAATCATCCGGGAATACATGAGATGGATTATTATTTAAACGGGCTTGACGAAATATTAGTCGGATTTCTTGCCAATACCGGGAAAAGTGTTGCCACAATAAATATTGAGAGCAAAATGAAACCAGACCCTAACAACTATACAAAGGTTACTATTAAGCATATACCGCACCTAACTTTTGGCAAAAAAATGACTGTATGCTGGGAGGTTCCGAATAATGACTACCCAATTAGTATAGAGTAGCATTTCATTTGTTATTTTATACATCCATACCCACTACAATTTCCTAAGCCCGATGAAAATGAAATATCTTTTAACACTTATTTTTCTTTCCTGCAATATTTTGCTTCATGGACAATCCAGCTTCCAAATAGTTTTTCCAACAGAAGGAAGAAATGAAGTTGGGGGCAGGGTAATTGAAGATAATAACGGTAATTATTTAGCGTTTGGTAGTGGAGGCTCGAATAAAATCCAGGGAATGATCTGGAAAATCGGACCAACTGGAGATACACTTTCTAAGGTATTTGTCTTTGGTGATTCTGCATCCGTGATAGGTTATGTAACTCAAATTGAAAATGGCAATTACAAGGCAGTAGGGTGGATTGGTTCCGATATTAATGAGTCTTACAATCTTTTGGTACTTGAGTTGGATGTGAACCTTGAAATACTCTCCAAAAAAGAGTTTGAACTACCTGGAATTCAAACAATAGGGGCCTTTTTTATGGAGAAGCACCTACAATCCTATTACCTTTTTCTGGGCAATTATGGACTAGAATCGAATCCTCCAAACCTGAACGATCCCTACTTTGTAAAGCTCAATAGCAATTTTGATACGGTGTGCACACGTCGGTACTCTATTAACGGAGACCAGGAATGTCACCAAATGCTTTTTTCACCCGAAGGAGCACAATTGTGGTTGCTTTCAGAGGCATATTTTCCTGAGTTGGTCACTGGATGTCTCGTTCAATTGGTGATTTATGATACCCTGTTTAACTATGAGCGGGTAAAAACCCTGAACAGGACGGATATGATGGGCTTATCAAAGGCAAAATGGATTACCGACAGCACCTTCTTATTGGCCTATAATTACAGAAAATATAGGACAACTCAGCAAGAAATAGCTATAGCTGAAACTGACTCTTCCTTTTTGTTTACTGATTATACCCTTATAGGAGTGCCGGATACTATTGACTATATCGGTTTTGGGAATGCCCTTGATTTTAATTCGCCTGACAGTATCCATTACGTGGGGACAAAAAATATTATTCCTGACTTTTGGTCGCCGCATCCTTCCTGGATACGGGTTGGTATGCTTAACCGTCAACTTGAGCCTGTTTACGAGCGCTTTTATGGTGGAGATGCACGTTACTGGGCCTTTTCAATACTAAGTACCCGTGATGGAGGGGCCTTTGTGTCAGCTTCCCGTTACGATCATAACCAGCACAGCAACTATAATGATGTTTTTTTTATGAAGCTCAACAATCAGGGGCTGATAACAATGAGCAGCCATCCGGATTTATGTCCTCTGCTGCCAGCGGTGGTTTATCCCAATCCTGCAAAAGAAATGCTTTTTGTTGATTTATCCTGGGATAAAGCGAACTGCTCAATTAACGATATGACCGGAAGAGAGTTGAAGCAGGTAAGCCTTAGCAATGGAAAAAATAGCATCAACGTTGCCAACTTGCCACCCGGCATCTATTTCATAGTATTAAAAGGATGGCAAAATGAAGTATTCACACAAAAAATAATAATTCAACAATAAATGTAAAACTTATGAAAAGAAGTTATCAATGGATTTTACTTTCGTGCATTTTGATTGCAGGTTTTTATCCTGAGGCTGTGGCTCAGGTGCAATGGAATAGTACTGTAAATACAGGCACCTATTCAAGTGCTATTGGGTATCAGACCCAATCAACCAATAATTACAGCTTTGCTGCAGGTCAACTCTCAAAGGCAAATGGAATTGCATCCATAGCTTTGGGTTACAATTCAACTGCATTCGGGAATTCTTCAGTTGCTATTGGACAGTCAAATTATGCAGCCTTGCAATCGTATGCCATTGGACAAAATGCAATAGCCAATGGTCAGCAGTCCCTGGCCATTGGTAGATTTGTCGAAACCGGTATAACGGGAATGAACTCCATAATACTGGGCTCCAGCGTATCCGGTCAGGTCATGCGTAACAACATTCCAGCTTCCCTTATGATTGGCTTTAACAGCATTGTTCCAACTTTGTTTGTTGGACCTTCGCCAGATTATAAGAGTTCTGGCAACGTGGGTATTGGCACAACTGCACCCACCCAAAAACTCGACATAGACGGCAATATCCGCCTTCGCAACAATTCCATAATCGGAACCTGGAGCAATAACTCCCTAACATTTAATACGAATAGTGCTGCACGTATGGTGATTGCCGCCACTGGCAATGTTGGCATTGGCACCAACACCCCCAACACCAGGATGCACGTTGCAGGCGATGTAACCATAGAGGGGTTATCCAATCCTAAAGGCGACCAAATTGTAACGAGTGACAGAAACGGTAAATTGATGCTTATACCGGTAAATTTTTCCGGTGATAATTTGGGCAACCATATCGCGACCCAAAACCTGGATATGAAGGAATTCAGTATCCGTAACTCAACCAGAGAAGCATACCAGACAAGGGCAGATGGCAGCAGGTATTTTGCTGGATTAAGGTTTAGCGAGGAAAACAGCATGGTGCTGGAAACAGGCAAAAAAGCTGTTTTTACAGCAGTGGCTGCAACCAACAATGCTTCCGGATTATGGGTAGCAAATTGGGCGTGTGGCGGATATGGCCTGGTACTTAATGCCGACAACCGCACGGGTGGTATTTATTATGATAACAATGACCCCAAACTATCCATCGGCTTCAATAGCAGCAAGGTTGGCATAGGTCTTATCCCGCCTTCCGATGGTGCATTCAGGCTGTATGTTGAAGGGGGCATACTAGCCGAAGAGGTTAAGGTGATGTTGAAGTCGGCCTGGCCTGATTACGTGTTTTCTGCCGATCATAAACTTCCGGGTATTAACGAGGTTGCTGATTTTATAACAGCCAATGGCCATTTGCCGGGCGTACCCAGCGCGGCCACCGTGGCTGCCGAAGGAATAGAACTTGGCCAAATGAACGCGCTGTTGCTAACAAAAATTGTACAGAGAATGGCTTGATTTATCATAGGTGTTTTTATGAATGGTCTATGTTTTTAATTAATTTTTAAAACTATGGGTATGATTAATTTTTTTGATAAAGAAAGAAATCTAATAGTGCTGTTCAAAGATTTTCAGGTTACAACAACGGAAGCTTTGAGAATAGTAACTTTTATTGGTAAAGTTGATTTCGATTTTGTTCATTTCGAGACTAATTTTGAGGCAGAAGTATTTGATCTGAAAAATCTCCTATTTTCATTGGAAAAAATGTATAATAGAGAAATAAAGTACGCCACTTTTAATCCTTTATCAGGCAAAATTAGAATTATGCTTTCTGAAGATGATGGTCAGATAAAAGTTAAAGTAGAAATTTACAATGAAGTCTCTACTTGTAAATTAGAATTTGAGTATTATATAGACCAATCTTTTATTCCTGATTTGGTTAAAGAGATTGAAATAGTGATAAAGGAATACGCATAAACAGTAATGCGCAATTATGAGTAATCCATTAACATTACACTGCTATATTCCGATTGATCCTTAAAAAACAGTTTATTGCCGGCATGGTTGAAAATATCATTTTTGCTGATCAAACCACCAAAACCATCAACTACATTACCTCACCGGAAGGCCTTACGGCCATTGAAATTACTACCAACCCAGGCGAGCGGGAGTGGTATTGGGTGTTTACCGACCACCTGGGCAGCATAACCGCACTTGTTCGCAACAGTGATGGCCAAGAGTTTGAAATGAGCTACGATGCGTGGGGCAACAGAAGAGATCCTGCTACCTGGGAAACCTACACCAGCAATATGCCCAGCTTTATTACCGACAGGGGCTTTACCGGGCACGAACATCTTGATGAGTTCACGCTCATTAATATGAATGGCCGAATGTACGACCCGCAGACAGCCCGTTTCCTCTCGCGCGACCCCATTATAGCCGACCCTGGCAATCCGGCAGGTTACAATCCGTATGCCTATGTACTGAACAATCCTCTTAAATATACTGATCCATCAGGATATGAACCGTTTACCATTGCAGCCTATGTTATTGCAGCAGCAATTATTTATTCTAATGCAGCCAGGGCAAACGGCAATCTTGCAACAGGAAGTTATGAATGGGATTTCACAAAATGGTGGGGCAAAGACAAACCTGGCTTTTGGGGGATTGGCTTTAGTACCAACTCATCATTTACCAATTCAACCTATTTTGTGAGTATAAACCCCACCAATGGCGGTGGAGGAACGGTTGGTTATAATACCCAGTACGGCTGGGGTTCAGGTAGTTCGCCGCAAAATATGTATTACCCCAATTATAACTCGGGTGTTTCAGAGGCAGCAGCGGTGAATAATAGTGCAACCAGCCAAAGCAACTATAACCATATGGCCGCTTATGCTGACAACTATATGGATATGCTTGCTTCAAAAGTAATGAGAGGTTATGGTGGTAACTGGTTGCTCGGCATAGAGGTTGTGTGGAACGGTAAGTATGGTAGTGGCAGAATTAGTGGTGGTGTACCGGATTGGTGGGGAAAGCCTAGAATACCTTATTTTGTTACTAATACACTTTTAAAAGGAATCCCTGTTGCTTACTCTATTGAATTTACTGGTGCTGCTGAATCTGGAGGAGCTTCTACATTATCTC
>JAVEVB010000009.1:111525-114793 GCA_034005265.1 Lentimicrobium sp. | reverse complement strand
CAGACAGGCGGGCTTTTCCCAGGACGAACTGGTTGCCCGTATTGGCGAAATGGTTAAAAAGACCGCCATTGCCAAATACGAGCGCGGCGAAATGATGCCCAAGCCCGATGTTATTGAAGCACTGGCACGTGCCCTTGACCAACCCGTTGACTATTTTTTTAAGAAAATTGAGCTTACCATCACCCAGGAAGAGTTCAGGGCCAAAGCCTCCCTGGGTGCAAGAGCTGAAGATCAGTTGCGCCACCGCATCATTCAGGCCACCGAGCGTTATGTGGAGCTTGAAAAGCTTGCCAATGCTTCACCCGTTTTCAAAAATCCTTTTGAAGGGATGATCATCAGCACAAAAGAACAACTCGAAACATTCGCCATTAAACTTCGCCAACAATGGAACCTGGGTGATCACCCCATTGCCGGGGTTATGACCCTGCTGGAAGAACAAGGCATACGCGTAATTGATCTGGAAGTGGACACCAATGATTTTGAAGGATTTTCAGCCATAGCCAACCAGATTATACCAATTATCGTAGTCCGCTCCACTGCTACCACCGAACGACGACGCTTCACTGCCCTGCACGAACTGGCGCACTTGCTGTTCAAATTTGACGAATCGCTCACGCCAAAAGAAGTAGAGCGGCTTTGCCACATATTTGCGGGTGCCATGCTTATACCCCGCAATGTATTTATAGAAACCTATGGCGAGTCACGCACCCGCTTCGCAAAAAAAGACCTCGATATTGCCAAAGACAAATATGGTATATCGGGTTATGCATTTATTATGAGGGCATTCAACCTGGGCGTATTGTCACCCTTCAGCCTGCCGCAAATGCGCAAGTACGTTACCCTCCACCCATTGGAAATGCACATTGGCAGCAATACCAGCATTGATAAACCCACCCGTTTTGATCAATTGATACTTAAAGCACTTTACGAAGGATATATTTCGCTTACCAAAGGGGCCGAACTTTCGGGACTTGGCCTCCAGTTATTCATTAAACACTATACTGAAAATGCTATCTAGAATTATTTTTGACGCGTCGGCCCTCAGGGATATGTGGCATACAGGCTTACTTGAAAGCCTTGGCTGCATGGGACATGATGTATTTACCACTACCCGTGCTTTTCTTGCTTCGGAGCTGCAACCGGACTATACCTCTGATGTTGCGGCTAATTTCTTCTTCATCCGGATAGATCAACCCGCTGATGATGAATTTTACAGGATACAAACCCTGCAAAGGCAATATCCCGCTACTACTTTCTCCGATTGTTCAGTACTCCTCAAAGCATCAGACAAAGGATACTCACTGCTGACATCGGACCTCACCGTGCGCAAAATTGCCTGTGAAATAGGCATACCTACCATTAGCTTTCATACCCTTTTAGGTAACATGGTTCACAGTGAAATGATTTCATTGCTTGAAGCAACTGAAATATATATGCAATTATCCAGAAGTACCGGCACATTAACCGGTTTCGCCCCAACAGTGCAACATCCTGCTACCCTGTTCAGTAAAAAACCAAAAACCATTACAGCCTGACAATACAACTATACACCTGTAAGAAACTATCAAATATGAACAATTCAGCTAACATACCTTACAGTGAGGAAGTTGGTTCTTTTTTCGAAGAGATATACCTTGAGGGGGAACATTTCAACCGGGGCATACTGATTATCAATTACAACTGCGAAGTAAAAGTACTACCTGTTACCGGGCTGCTTTTCCCTGACCAGTGCATATACAATGCGCTTCCCAAATACCCCTACTGCCCTGACCAACGACTTTATACCTTCCGATTACTCGGCAAAGATTCACCGGGGCTTCCTCCACCAATCCAGAACTAAACAACTGCTTTTCGCGGTAACGACATTCAGCATTAACTTCATAATAAAAATGTAGCGGTTTAACGTAAGTACGTTATCCGGTTGCTGTAGTGCCATACCGCACCCAATCCTTAAAGCCATTGGCAGGGCTGCGCGTGCCCGTGTTTATTGCATTGCACAACTTATGCAATACGCTGAAGCACTCCAACCGGCAAGCATGTGCCTGATGTATTGTGAAATAGCATAACAACTCCACATGTACTGCCTTTTCTAACCATTAAAAACAAAACAATGAGAACACGTTTACAAAGAATTCAAAAATACAAAGACCTCCACACGGTACTCTCATCGTACCCTGCAGCTTTCGAAGGAAAGCCGGAGGCAATGGCCATGCTTGATTCACTTGGCGCACTAACCAATCAATTGACGGAAAAGGTTTCGGGATTGACCCGCCCGCTAACACCGGTTTACCGATCGAAACAGGAACTTCGTGACAATTTCACGACAAGTTTTAACCGGATGTGCGGCCTTTGCATCATCATTGCCACACGCATCGGCAACGAACCCATGTTGGCTGAAATGCGGCAATACCGCCGTCAACACAGGTCTGTTTCCGATCTGTCTATGTATCAGATGGCGGTTCACGTAT
The DNA here is from genome assembly GCA_034005265.1 of Lentimicrobium sp. Taxonomy (GTDB): domain Bacteria; phylum Bacteroidota; class Bacteroidia; order Bacteroidales; family Lentimicrobiaceae; genus Lentimicrobium. Next base: position 112,325 of record JAVEVB010000009.1, on the reverse strand, counting down.
CCGGTAAGCTTGCTGAATTTCCCGAAGAATCGTTAAATCTGGGTGTTTCGGCAAGCGACATTACCGCTTTTACCGACCTTATAACCAATTTTGGTGAAATCATTGGCTACACAAACCTTCATCTCAATAGCCGTAGGGTGGGTAAACATGATCTTAAGCAGTTGCTTAGTCAAACCAGTCAGTTGCTCATCAACCAATGCGACAACTTTGTAGAAGTCAGCCGGGTTGATTTCCCTGAATTGTTTGCCAGTTACCGCAGTCTTCGTCGCAAGCAGTCACGCCGCAAAGCAAAAGAAGAAACGGGTACCGCCGACATATCGGGCGCCGTTACCAATGCTGCCACTGGCGAGCCGGTTGAAAATGCGTCTATTGGTATATTGGAGCAGGAAACCATTTATCAAACCGACGAGGATGGGCTCTATTATCTGGATGAACTACCTTCCGGCACCTACACCATTCGATGTTATGCTGTGGGATACCAGGTTCCCGAAACAGTTACCGTAAAACCATCCAACGGCGAAAGCCTTGTTGTTGACTTTCAGCTCACCCCCGTTAACCCGGTGCTGAATTAAAGCAATAATGCTTTTGTTGATTCTTAAAAACCGGCTCCAGGTGGGCCGGTTTTGCATTTTAGCGGTTGGGTTAATACAACGAATCACCCCTGTCAGGGTTTCACACCCTATCAAATTGCGGAAGAAGGTATTAATATCCGAAGCAGGCCAAAAAGCGGTCGAACCCTGACAGGGGTTGAATCAATCCAACGGAACTCACCCCTGTCAGGGTTTCACACCCTATCAAAT
>JAVEVB010000009.1:0-111425 GCA_034005265.1 Lentimicrobium sp. | reverse complement strand
AAGGTATCAACCATCCCCACCAGGCCAAAAAGCGGTCGAACCCTGACAGGGGTTTCCTCCCTTGTTTACCATCTTCAAAAAACTTGTAACTTTGTAAATCAGTTAACCAACCAAATATTTGCTCCCAAAAGTCCCCTTAAAACGGATGGCGTACCTTGGGCTCTTAACTATGACAACCACAAAACACAGCTGTTTAAATCTTATTTTGAAAGGCGTTCTCACCTTTCTGTCCGTCGTTTTGTTTCAGGTTCCTCTTTCTGCGGCAGGTGAACAGGACTCATTGCTGAAGGTATTGGATGCCACTATTCAACAAGCAGATAAATATGTAGCTGAAAAAGAATTGGAGTTAAAGCAGTTGAGGGAACTTTACGGAAGATCGGTCGCGGAAGTGCAAAAATACGAATACAGCGCACGTTTATACAACGGCTACGAATCATACAAATATGATTCAGCCTACCGGTATGCCGAAAAAATGTTGCTTCATGCCAGGGCAATTGGCGAACCAGGGTATATTTTCAGGTCAAAACTTGCACTGGCATTTTCCACACTCTCGGCGGGTTTGTACAAAGAAGCCAGTGAGATTGCTTCCTCTATGGATACAACGGCACTGGATAAATCCTCGGTAGCCGATTACTATTATTTCCTCTCCACCCTCAATCAAAGCATGGCCGATTTCGGGGCCGAACCTTATTACAGCGATTACCGTAACAAAGCCTTGTTATATTGCAACAAAGCGTTGCAATCGTATAAAAAGGGGAGTAAAGCTTCCGCTATGGCCAAAATCAGGGAGCTTCAACTGATGGATGATTATAATGGGGCCATTGCTATTGCAGAAACCTATTTGGCAGTGCATCAGCCCGATTTGCACGAGTTTGCCATTGTGGCCTCCAGTCTGGGATTCTTTTATCAGGTGGCCGGCGATACCACCCGCGCCATTGAACAGTTTGCAAAGGCAGCCAGTGCGGATATTAAGACAGCGACCAAAGAAACATCCGCCATACGGCAAGTGGCTGAATTGCTGTACCATAAAGGTAAAGTTCAGCAAGCCTATGATTATGCACTGGTTGCCCTCGACGATGCCAATTTTTATAACGCCCGGCAACGGAAAATTGAGGTCGGCCGCATTTTGCCCATCATCGAAGCCGGCCGCTTTGTAATTATCGAAGAGCAGAAAAACCGGCTGTTGTTTTACACCATTTCACTTTCGGTGTTGTTGGTGCTTTTCGCTATTGCATTTATCATCATCATGTTGCAAAAATCAAGGTTGAATGCAGCCAGACTGAAGATTCTTGAACAAAATAGGGCATTGCTCGATGCCAACGAAATGCTAAATGCAACCCAGGCTGAAATAGAGCGGCAAAACATTGATCTGCTACACACCAACGAAAAACTAATTGAGGCCAACCGGATCAAAGATGAGTACATCGGTTATTTCTTCAGCGCAAATTCCATTTACATAGAAAAAACCGAAGAAATTTATAAGATGGTTGCCCGCAAAATCCGCCAGGGGCAAACAGAGGAACTGTTGCAGCAGGCAAATGCGTATGATCTGCACATCGAGAAAGAAGGCATGTTCGCCCTCTTCGACCAGATTTTTACGAAACTTTTCCCCGATTTCATCAACCGTTACAATCAACTCTTTGAGGAGAAAGACCGCGTTGACATAAGGCCTGGCGGCGCCCTTACGCCCGAAATCCGCATTTTTGCACTCATCCGTTTCGGCATCACCGAAAGCGAGCGAATTGCCAAGTTCCTTGACTTTTCGGTATCAACTGTGAAAAATTACAAAACAAAAGTCCGCAACCGCTCCATTGTCCCCAACGAACTTTTTGAACAAAAAATCATGGAAATTGAATCGGTAAAAACGGATTTCAGAGACAATCGGGATTCATAAACCAAATTCATAGCGTATATTTTCAGGCATCCATAAGATGCTTTTATTGTTGTATATCAACAATATAGATCCAGGCAACACCTCTTTCGGGGTACATATTGCGTACTCAACCTAAAAAGCAAAGCATACACTTATATATTTGCGGTAGATTTTTTTATCAACCTGATGAACTTGCTTATTTACCCATAATAAAAAGACCATGCTTTATGGAAATTACTCACCTTTCAAATTTACAGGTATGAAATTGAAAGTACTTTTTTTTACACTTTTATTCTCTTTTATTGCACTGGCTACTTTTGCCCAGGGTCAATATACGGTTAAAAGTACCATTCTGGATGAGCAAAAGCTTCCCCTGCCGGGAGCTACCATTCAGGAAATTGGCACATTCAACGGTGTTTCGTCTGATGTCAATGGCAAATTTGAACTTCAGGTTGCCTCCGCCAACGCTCAGGTCAAAATCAGTTTCATTGGTTTTGAAACTGTTGAAATGACTGCCGGTTCGGTTGGCAACACCATTATCCTGAAGTCTGAGGTCTCTACCCTGGGCGAAGTAGTGGTGGTTGGCTATGGTACGGTGCGCAAAAAAGATGTTACTGGCTCAGTGGCCAGTATATCACGCGATGACCTGACCGAAGGCGCCGTTACCAATCCTTTGCAACAGATTGCCGGTAAGGCTGCCGGAGTTGTAATTACACAAACCGGAAGCGAACCAGGTTCATCTCCCACCATCAGGGTGCGCGGTATTACCTCGCTCATCGGTGGAAGCGACCCCTTGGTGGTGATTGACGGGGTTCAGGGCAATGTTGATCTGCTTAACCAACTTCCTTCCAGCGAAATTGAAACCATTGACATCCTTAAAGATGCTTCGGCTACTGCCATTTATGGTTCGCGGGGCGCTGCCGGCGTAATCCTGGTAACCACCAAGCGCAGCAAACCTGGCACTTCGCAGGTAGAAATCAACAGCACCACCTCATTCGATATGATTGCAAGCCAACTCGATATGCTTACCGCAGATGAATGGCGGCAGCAGCGTGTAGCCTGGGGCGTACCGGCATCTACTGATCATGGCTCTGATACCGATTGGTATGGTTTGCTTACACGAAACGGTTCCACGCAAAACCACGACATAGCCATGGGCGGCGGCACCGATAATTTCAATTACCGTGCTTCGGTTTCGGCCATTCTGCAAAACGGTATCGTAATCCATTCAAACAACGAAAATTACATTGGCCGTCTGCAGGCCACCCAAAAAGCACTCGATGGCAAACTAACATTAACTACCAACCTTAGCGGTGGTATCCGCTCCAACGTAGGCAGCCCCGGAAGTATTGGCCGTGCGGCGTTTACTTCAAACCTGCTCAGCAATACTTATGTGAGCCGTCCTACCGATCCCGTGCTGAATGCCGATGGCACTTATTATATGGATCAGAACGTTTTTCAATACCTGAACCCTTATGCTGTGGCAGAGGAAGTGGTGAACGAAAATTCCGTTAAAAATATGTTTGGCAGTATGCGGGCTGATCTTGACCTGATGCGTGGCCTCAAAGCCTCCTGGTTTGGAAGCTGGCGAAAGGTAGATGGCAACTCCGGCTATTTCATGCCTGCTGTCTCAACACTTGCCAGCGCCATTGACCAGAACGGAATCGCCAACATCAACAACTGGCACGAGGATGAAAAGCTCACCAACGTAAGCCTCAACTACAAAGGCCTTTGGGGCGACCACAGTCTCGATGCGATAGGTGTTTACGAGTGGCAACGCCAGACCTATAATGGCAACTTTACCCAAATGAAAGGGTTCATCAGCGATATTACCACTTTCAATGCCCTGCAAAACGGCGATTTCTCGAAAATTGTCTCAGGTGATGTAAACTCATATAAAAATGACCGCACCCTGGTGTCTTTCCTCGGGCGGATAAACTATGCTTATCGCAACCGCTATTTGCTAACCCTAAGTATGCGCCGCGATGGTTCATCCGTTTTCGGGCTGAACAACAAATGGGGAAACTTTCCTTCGGCTTCGGTGGCCTGGCGGTTAACCGAAGAGGAATTTATGAAAGGCATTGATTTCCTGAGCGATCTTAAATTACGTGTGGGTTATGGTGTAACCGGAAACCAACAGGGCCTTTATCCACAGCAATCCCTTTCGCTGGTTGGGGCTGCCGGACAAACCTATTTCTCGGGCAACCAGATCACCAATTTCATCATCACACAAAACAGCAACTCCGATCTTACCTGGGAAACCCGGGCACAAACAAACATTGGGGTTGACTTTGGCTTGTTTGATGGTCGTCTTTCGGGCTCTATTGATGTTTACCGCGCCACCACCGAAAACCTGCTCTTTAATTATACCGTACCCCAGCCGCCTTATCCTTACGGAAGCATCGTGGCCAACGTGGGCAGCCTGCTGAACGAGGGAATTGATTTCACGCTTAACGCGAACATCATCAATACCGGCGACTTTAAACTTTCGCTCAATGGTAACCTTTCGCTGTTGCGAAACGAAATACTTGAGCTGAGTGGCGACATCAACGGTGTTCCGGTAAATACCGATTATGTGCCCTGGGGGCTCAACAGCTACCTCATCAAAGGACAACCCATTGGTACCTTTAACATGCTACAACACCTTGGCAAAAATGAAGTAAACGAAGAAACCGTGGTGGATGTTGATGGCGATGGTATTGATCCAGGCAGCCAAAGTGGCGACCGTGTATTTTCTGGTTCTGCTTTGCCAACCCATACCTATGCTTTTTCACCCGTGATGCAATACAAAAACTGGGATGTTTCGATGTTGTTCCGTGGTTCGGGAGGCAATAAAATTTACAATAGTGTGAAGGCTTCGTTTAGTTATTTTGAAAATCTCGGCAAATCTAACCTGTTGCAAAGTGCAGTTGAAACCGGGTTGTTTACTTCAAAATACAGTTCTGACCTGTGGCTCGAAAACGGTTCTTTCCTGCGTTGGGACAACCTGACCGTTGGTTACCGTTTTAATACGGATAAACTGAAATACATCAGCAACATGCGCCTGTCGTTTATTGCTACCAACCTCTTGGTAATCACCAAATACACCGGACTTGATCCTGAGCTTAACTTTAACGGTTCCAATGGTTTTGGTGTTGACGGGGGCATTTATCCGCGTACGCGCACCTTCGCTATCGGGTTAAACGTTACCTTAAAATAACATTTCAATACAGATGAAGATGAAAAAAATATTAATCCTTGTACTCTTTGCAGCCTTTGCCACCCAAAGTTGCACCAAAGTGGATGAAGAGGTTTACGATAAATATGCGGCCGCTGAATTTTACAGTTCGCCCGAAGGCGCTGATGTGGCCCTGGCCAATGTATATTCGCAAATACCGGGCAATTGGGACGGCGTAGGTTATGCCGGGGCCGACCGTGGCTGGTATGATGTCAATTGCATGTCAACCGATGAGCAGGTAGTTCCGCACCGTACCACCGGCGACTGGGAACTTACTTTTGCACAATTGTACCTGCGTCAGTGGTTACCTGACCATTCGTACCTGAACAATACATGGAACTGGTTGTACAAATCGGTTTTTAGTGCCAATCTTGCCGTTGACCTTCTTCAGCAGGCAGAGGCCGATCCTTCTAAAATAGCCGAAGCACGGGTTTTGCGCGCATTCTTTTATTATTTGCTTATGGATGATTTCGGATCAGTTCCTTTTTATACCGAAAACACCGTTACTGTTGACCAAATGCCACAAAAAAGCCGGAAAGAAATTTTCGATTTTGTGGTTGCTGAACTCGTTGCCAATGTTGATAAACTTTCAGCCGAGCGTGGTGGGAATTATTACGGACGGTTCAACAAATGGTCAGGCTATGCCCTGCTGGCCAAGGTTTACCTGAATGCCGAAGTTTACACTGGTACACCCATGTGGAACGAATGTTTTGAAGCCTGTAATAAAGTAAGCGAAGGCGGTTTCTCGCTGCACTCAAGTGCTGCCGATGCTTCCAACCCACTTGGCTCCAAATATTTTGAGTTATTTGGCGATGTATGCCCCAATGACGAAACCATACTTGCCATATACACTAAAGTGGATGTAGTTGGCCGCAACATTTTTACCGTGCGTAGTTTTGGCGGTGTGGATGGTACCAATATGTTGGGTTATAGTGCCTGGAATGGTTCCATTGTGCCTGTTGATTTTGTTTCCCGTTTTGATGATAATGATATTCGTAAGCGGCAGTTCCGCTATGGAAACGATCCATTCGGGCCCAAACCAGCAGGGTTTCTGGTATATTCCCTCGTGGTTAACAACCTCGACAACCCCGGGGCAGCGCCCAATGCGGGTGCACGCAGCCAGAAATTCTGGCCTGCCGAACCTTCAAACGGTGGTGGTGCTTCCAACGACTTTCCGATATATCGCTACGCCGATATTATGCTCATGAAAGCAGAATGCCTGGTTCGCACAGGCGATGCCGGATCGGCCAAGCCATTGGTGGATGCTATCCGCGAACGCGCCGGATTGACGGCATTGGTTGGTACCCCTTCGCTTGACGATATTTACAAGGAACGCAGCTGTGAGCTTTCGTGGGAAGGCCACCGTCGGCAGGATATGATCCGCTTTGGCACCTTTACCCAGGCCCATGGGCTGGCACCAGCGGTAAGCAGCAATTACAACCTGTTCCCAATACCAACGGCTGCGCTGAATGCCAATCCAAACCTTCAACAAAATCCGGGATTCTAATTTAAGCAAAAAAAAACGCGATGGCTCAATGTCTCAATGTTCAATAAAATGATTTTGCAAAATCATCCAGATAAAAGAGTGTCAAACCGTGGCAGTGGACAAAGGTCATTAAGACAATCAAAAAAATAAAGAACCATGAAAAAATATTTGTTTAAATCCCTCACAATAATTGCTTTGGCAGCATTGGCTGTTTCCTGCGAAGACGATGCGGAAGTTACCATGCTGGGCAAGCTCAGTTTCCCGCAAACATTTACGGCTTCAACCAATCAGTTGGTAATTACCGAAGACAACGATTCGGTGAAAGTGATTGATTTTAGCTGGGAGGCTGTAAATTATGGCATAGAAGCACCGGTAACTTACAGCCTGCAGTTTGCCCTTGCTGAGGATACTTCTGGTGCGAATGGCTGGTCGAGGGCCCAGGAGTTTTATGTAGGCGACAATGTTTACACTGCTGCCTTGATGGGCTACGACCTGAACAAAATAGGCATTAATGCGCTGGGGATGGATCCGGGCGTTGAAGGAGAACTTGCCGTTCGTGTCAAATCATTCGTTGACCGTGCAGCCTTTTCAAATGCCATTGTTATTGATTTTACCCCATTTGAAGCTGCCGTAGTTGTGGTACCTTATCCTTCATTATGGGTGCCCGGCGATTATCAGGGTTGGGACCCATCAACTGCACCAACCATTGTTTCGGTTGATTCAAGCGGGCTGTATGAAGGATATATCTATATCCCCGAAGGAGGAACCTATGAATACAAATATACCGCACAACCTGCCTGGGAGCCAATGGCTTATGGCGATGGCGGCGATGGAACGCTGATCGAGGCCAATTTTGAAGGCGGCAATTTTACTGCACCTTCAGCAGGATATTACGAGCTTTCGGCCAACCTTAACGATATGACCTGGACCGCAACAAAAACCACCTGGTCCATTCTTGGTGATGCTTCGCCGGGTGGCTGGACCACCGATACCCAGATGAATTACGATGTAACCAATCAGGTGTGGACAGTTACCGTGGATATGATTGCCGCGGGTTCCTTCAAGTTCCGCGCCAACAATGCCTGGATCATTGATTTTGGCATTGATGAAAACGGGAATCTGCAGTATGCCGACAATCCGCTGTATCCATACAACCCAAACCTGTCGAACATAACTGTACCATCAGATGGTAATTACACCATCACCCTCGACCTGCACCTGGCCGGTCAATATTCATTCAAATTAAAAAAGAATTAATTCTAAGACCTAACTCGCTGTAAATAGGATAGATGAATGGCTTCCTGATAATTCGTTATCTTTGGGAAACCATTCATCTACAAAACGAAAAAACATGATCTCATTAAAAAAACGAAACCTGATGCTCAATATACTCATGATTACCATGTTGTTCCTGTTTGGAAGTTGTGAAAAGTCTCCCGACAATCCGGGCAACAATAATAACAATCCCAATAATGATCCACCTCAATATGGAACGCCCTTTGCCGGTGTACCTGATGCGCCTGATGCCACCATTTATCAGGTAAATATGCGTACTTTCAGCTCGGGGGGAAACTTCCAGGGCGTTATTGCCCGCCTTGATTCCATTAAGAACCTTGGTATCAATGTGATTTACCTTATGCCTATCCATCCGGTGGGAACAGTAAATACGGTGAACTCTCCTTATTGTGTGCGTGACTACAAAGCCGTCAACAGTGAATTCGGCACCCTCGACGACTTGCGCCAACTGGTTGATGGTGCTCATGAACGTGGTATGGCCGTGCTGCTCGACTGGGTGGCCAACCACACTGCCTGGGACCATGTATGGATGAGCAATACATCGTGGTACAAAAAAGACAGCAATGGCGATATCGTTATCCCCAATGGCTGGAACGATGTGGCTCAACTGAATTTCGATAATTTCGAAATGCGCAAAGCCATGATCAAAGCCATGAAATACTGGGTACTGACCGCCAACATTGACGGCTACCGCTGCGATTATGCAGATGGCCCGCCCGCCGATTTCTGGAAACAAGCCATTGATACGCTTCACAAAATTTCAACCCACAAATACCTGATGCTGGCCGAAGGCACCCGCGCCGACCATTTTGCCCAGGGTTTTGATTACACCTTCGGGTTCAGGTTTTTTGAGCAACTCAAGCGGGTGTATGAAAACAACCAGGCCGCTTCGTCCCTCGAAAGCCTTAATACCAGTGAATATTCCGGAGCCGGCCCCGAAAACTTCGTAGTTCGCTACACCACAAATCACGATGTGAACAGTTCGGATGGTACCCCACTCGATTTGTTTGGCGGAAAAGATGGTTCAATGGCTGCCTTTGTGGTTGCTGCCTATATGAAAAGTATCCCCATGATCTATAACGGACAGGAAGTCGGCCTGCCTTACCGACTTACTTTCCCGTTTACAAACAACAAGATAAACTGGGCATTGAACCCCGGTATGGTAGCAGAGTACAAGAAAATCATCGGTCTGCGCAATAGCCTGTTTGCATTGCGACGCGGCGATGTTACCACCTTCTCTAACGCAAATGTTTGTGCATTTACCAAAACAGCAGGCAATCAAACTGTGCTGGTTATAAGCAACCTTAAGAATTCGGCAACCGATTTCAACCTGCCTGCTTCGGTGGCCAATGCCACCTGGCAAGATGCCTTTACCGAAGCTTCAATCCCGCTTGGCACACAAATTTCGGTAGCGCCTTACGAATACATTGTTCTGAAGAAGTAAAATGAAACTTTTGATCTTGACTTACTAATTAACCTTTACAAACGCGCGTTTCGCAACGTTTGCCCACGCAGTAGTAACAAACTTTAAATCATCAACCTTTCCCAATTATAAACCTTTTAAAATTACACGCTTATGAAAAGAATTTACATGCTTTCACTGATGTTGATGCTATTTGCAAGCACTTCGTTTGCACAGATCACCGTCAAATTTCACAAACCTGATAGCTGGACCGAAGTGAGCCTCTACACATGGGGTCCTGAAGTGACTGGCGGATGGCCAGGTGCAGTCCTCACCGAAGTAGATGGCTGGTTTACTTACACCTTTGATGAAGCTTTCACGGGAGCAAACCTCATTTTCAACAACAATGGCGCTGGTGAGCAAACCGAAGATTACGTGATTAGCTCAGACGTTTGCCTTGAGTCTGCACAAACCCTCAATACCAACGGAAAATACAGTGTAACCGTGGTACCTTGCACTGCTGTTGGCTGGACGGTAAAATTCCATAAGCCTGACACCTGGACTGAAGTAAGCCTCTATACCTGGGGACCTGAAGTAACCGGTGGATGGCCGGGTGCTGTACTCACCGAAGTTGATGGCTGGTACACCTTTACTTTTGACGAAACTTTTACCGGAGCCAACCTGATCTTCAACAACAATGGCGCTGGTGAGCAAACTGAAGATTATGCCATTACGGGCGAAGTTTGCCTTGAAGCATCACAAACCCTTAATACGAATGGCAAATACGATGTAACTGTTGTGCCCTGTGTATCTGAAGGTTGGACAGTAAAATTTAAAGAACCCGCTAGCTGGACAGCCGTTAGCCTCTACACTTATGGCCCTGAAGTAACTGGCGGATGGCCGGGTGCCACGCTCACCAAAACCGGCGACTGGTACACCTATACTTTTGATGATTCCTTTACTGCTGGAAACCTTATTTTCAACAATGCCGGTGCTGGCGAGCAAACCGAAGATTTTGTCATGAGTGGGGAGGTTTGCCTGGAAGCTTCACAAACACTTAACACCAATGGTAAATATGATGTTATGGTGGTTCCGTGCAATGGTGAAGGCATTACCGTACGCTTCACCAAACCCGAAGCCTGGACATCGGTAAACCTTTATGCATGGTATGGCCCCGAAGGTCAGGAAATTAAGCCCCTTGGCGGATGGCCAGGCGGTGTCCTAACTGAAGAAGAAGGTTACTATTCTTATACTTTTGACGGAGCCATTGAAGGGGTGAATGTTATCTTTAACCAGAATGGAAGCCCTCAAACTGCCAGTGCCTGGTTAACCACTAATGCCTGCTTTGTTTCCGACGGCACTTCCCTTGAGGAAGTTGACTGCAACCTTGGCATTAACGACCTGGAGGCTGATGCCCGCCTGTTGTACCCCAACCCGGCCACCGATCAGGTGCAGTTTTTAAATGCACGCGACATCACCAGCGTTACCATTCAATCCATTACCGGAAAGAAGGTTATGATGGTGAATGAACTATCGAGCCAGGGCACGCTGAACGTAAGTTCACTCAGCCCCGGTATCTATTTTGTAACTGTAAGCCTCACCAACGGCAAACAGCGCAGTGAAAAAATTGTGATAAGGTAATCATAGACCTTATTTCATGGTTGGTTGGGAGAAAGGGCCGGACGAAAAGTCTGGCCCTTTTGATTAGAGGTTTTGGAAGCCAAAGTGGACTACCCCTGTCAGGGTTACACACCCTATCAAAGGGTGGAGGCAGGTATTTATCTTCCGCAGCCAACGGAGCTCACCCCTGTCAGGGTTTCACACCCTATCAAGGCGGAAAAAGGTATCGAACATCCCCATCCGGCCAAAAGGTCAGTCAAACCCTGACAGGGATTGAAAGATTGCAACAACCAACGGTACTTACCCCTGTCAGGGTTTATATAAAATAAATTAGGATAAACATATCCGAATTGAAAAAATCTATACTTTTGCGCAAACAAAAAGCACAACATGTTTTCAAAAGCCTGTGAATACGCTATTAGAGCAACTGTGCACATAGCCCGCCAATCGCTTCAGGATGAGCGGGCCAGCCTTGTTGATATTTCTAAGGCAATTGATTCGCCGATAGCGTTTACCGCAAAAATATTACAACAGCTTGTTCAGGCCGGAATTATAACTTCAATAAGAGGAAAGGCTGGTGGCTTTTACATTTCAACTTCTGAGATGAAAGAGAAACTGATTGCAGAAATTGTGGAAGTTATTGATGGTGATGACATTTATACTGAATGTGGACTTGGGCTGAAAAGCTGCTCCTCTGAGCGACCCTGCCCGGCTCATGAGCGTTTTGTCAGCATCCGGAATGATTTGAAAACTGTGCTGAAAACTACCTCGATATACTCTATGGCAGTTGGATTAAAAGAAGGGTTAACCTTCTTAAAAAGATAGTTATTGCGTTTGCCCTTCGGTATTTTCATTTGAAAGTGCGAAGGTTAAATTCTTTATGTACAACTTAATACAAACTTTATGAAAGCAGAAAAAAAACTCTGGATTGGATTTGCTTTGGTGATGACCATATCGTTTTCCGTCTTAATTTATTATGGCATTGAGATATATCAGGCGGCCCCACCCATTCCCGAAAAGGTGATAACCACCGAAGGAACAATCTTGATGACCGGGCAGGATATAAAAGATGGACAAAACGTTTGGCAAAGCATGGGCGGCCAGGAAGTGGGCACGATTTGGGGACATGGCGCTTATGTTGCACCTGATTGGACAGCCGATTACCTGCACCGCGAAGCCATGTTTATTCTTGAAAAATGGTCGGAGGAGCAGTTTAAAACCAAATATGATTTGCTGGATGCTGAAGGTCAAGCTGCACTTCAGATAAGGTTGCAGAAGGAATTGCGAAAGAATACTTTTAATCCCGACACCAAAATCATAACCCTTTCCCCGGTTCGGGCCGAGGCTATGGCATTTTTGAGCAGGCATTACGCCGGACTTTTTACCAACGATCCCAATTATGATAAGTTGCGGGACGATTATGCCATTCCGCTGAATGCCATTAATGACCAGACACGAATGCAGCAGATGAACAATTTCTTCTTCTGGGCATCGTGGGCTTGTGTTACCGAGAGGCCTGGCAAAACCATTACTTACACCCACAACTGGCCTCCCGACGAAATCATAGGCAACAAGCCCACCGGTGATCTCATTCTATGGACTGGTTTCAGCGTGGTTATGCTGTTACTTGGAATCGGAATCCTTGTATTTTATCATGCCCGTAAACGCGAGGATGACCCGCTGGAATATCCGGTGGAAGATCCACTGATGCGACAAAATATTACGCCTTCAATGAAAGCGGTAGAGAAATATTTCTGGGTAGTAAATCTTCTGATACTTGTGCAGGTCGTTATGGGAATCATCACAGCCCATTATGGCGTTGAAGGTCAGGCGCTTTATGGCTTCCCGCTTTCTGAAATACTCCCCTATTCCATCTCACGGACCTGGCATGTTCAGTTGGCCATTTTCTGGATAGCTACTGCCTGGCTGGCAACCGGCTTATACATTGTGCCTTCCATTGAAGGTCGGGATCCAAAATTTCAGAAATTAGGAGTTAATTTTCTGTTCTTCGCTTTGCTGGTAATAGTTGCCGGTTCTTTAATCGGTCAATGGTTTGGTGTAATGCAAAAACTTGGACTTGTTACCAACTTCTGGTTTGGGCACCAGGGTTATGAGTACGTTGATCTGGGCCGCTTTTGGCAGATATTTCTCGTTGTGGGACTTTTTATATGGCTTGCGCTCATGACAAGACCATTACTACCTGTGTTTAAACGCAAAACAGAGGAGAAGAATCTATTGATCCTCTTCCTGATTGCTTCGGCAGCTATAGCCGTATTTTATGCAGCGGGCCTGATGTGGGGTAGGCAAACCAACCTGGCCATAGCTGAATACTGGCGCTGGTGGGTAGTTCACCTTTGGGTTGAAGGCTTCTTTGAAGTATTTGCCACCGTGGTTGCAGCTTTCCTGTTTGTGCGAATGGGACTGCTGGGTACAAAAACCGCAACCTCAAGCGTGCTTTTTGCCACCATCATCTTCCTTTTTGGAGGGATTTTAGGCACTTTCCATCACCTGTACTTCACCGGGACGCCTATGGCTATAATGGCACTGGGCGCCACCTTTAGTGCGCTTGAAGTGGTACCTTTGGTCATTATTGGTTTCGAAGCCTTCCACAATTACCGGCTGAGTAAGGCCACCGAATGGCTGCGCGATTACAAGTGGCCGATCTATAGTTTGCTTTCGGTATCGTTCTGGAACTTCCTTGGAGCCGGAATCTTTGGCTTCCTTATCAATCCGCCGATTGCCCTTTACTACATGCAGGGACTGAACACCACAGCGGTACATGGTCATGCCGCGCTGTTTGGTGTATATGGAATGTTGGGCATCGGTCTAATGTTGTTTGTACTGCGGAGTTTGTACCGCCATCAGGTGTGGAATGAGAAACTACTTGGTTTTTCTTTCTGGGCCATCAATATAGGTTTGTTATTGATGATATTCCTGAGCGTATTGCCGGTAGGATTCCTGCAAACCTTAGCCAGTGTAAATGTTGGTATGTGGTGGGCACGCTCTTCTGAGTTTATGCAACAACCATTGCTCGAAACTTTACGCTGGTTGCGCACCATTGGCGATACATTGTTTGCTTTGGGAGTCATTGCTTTGTGCTTGTTCGTGTTTAAACTGGCCTTGCAGAAGAAAGTGAGATAAATTTAAAATTGTCACTAAGTCACTTGGACTTAAAGTCGCACATAACTTATAGTTAATACTTGTGCTTTTAGGCCTTAGTGGCAATAAAACTAAAAAAATCATGGAAAAAATAAATAAAACCGTTGGTAGTTTCGTAACAGAGAACTACCGCACCGCATCAATTTTTGATAAATATGGCATTGACTTTTGCTGCCGGGGCAACCGCTCGCTTGATGAAGCCTGCAACGAACATTCAGTTGACAAACAGGCATTGTTGAATGAACTGGCAAATTTATCTGCCGAAAAAGCATCTGATGACAATGACCCGGCACATTGGCCGCTGGATTTGCTGGCCGATTACATCGAAAAAAAACATCACCGTTACGTTGAAAAAGCCATACCAGAGTTGTTTGCTTACCTCGAAAAAGTAGTTAACGCCCATGGAAGCAAACATCCGGAGGTAATCGAAATTGCGGAGCATTTCAAAATATCAGCCGGAGAGCTTACCAAGCACATGAAGAAGGAAGAGCTGGTTTTATTCCCATACATCAAAAAAATGGTTGAAGCTCAGGATCATGGAAAGCCATTGC
The DNA here is from genome assembly GCA_034005265.1 of Lentimicrobium sp. Lineage (GTDB taxonomy): Bacteria > Bacteroidota > Bacteroidia > Bacteroidales > Lentimicrobiaceae > Lentimicrobium. The sequence continues at coordinate 96,821 of JAVEVB010000009.1, read as the reverse complement.
CTTCGGCCATGTTTGGCAATGTGCAAAATCCAATTGCCATGATGATGAATGAGCATGAAAATGAAGGCGAGCGGTTCAGATTGATTGCCAACTTGAGCAACAATTATGAAGTGCCAGCCGATGCCTGCAACACCTTTAGGGTAAACTATAGCCTGCTTAAAGCTTTTCAGGATGATTTGCACCGCCACATTCACCTGGAAAACAACATATTGTTTCCGAAGGCCATCGAAATGGAATCTTCTTTTTCCCAATAGATAAATTCGTGGCAAAAAAAATCAGCGTAATTCACGGTTGGGTAGCTCTAACCTGGGATTACGCTGATTACGTTTATTCTGTAGGCTTTTTAATCTACCCAGTCTGCGATAAACAGGTTGGTGTAGCGCGATGATCAGTCCTTACTTTGCGATGATTCGTGTTTACTTTGCGATGATTATGTTTACTTTGTGATGATCAGTCCTTACTTTTCGATGATTATGTTTACTTTGTGATGATTATGTTTACTTTGCGATGCCTGGTGTTTACGTTGCGATGTTTCGTCCTTACTATACGATGGGTTGCGTTTACTTTGCGATGGTGCGTCCTTTTTTCTCCGCTTTCTGTAAATAAAGCGGATAAACACGGGCAAAGGTCATGCTGTAAATTTTCGCAGTATCCATCTTATAAGTCATTAATGCCAGATTAAGTTGAAGTTATTGATTACAACTTAAACCTATTGTTTTTATTCATTTCTGCCAGAGTTCAGCAATCCACCCTATTATAAAGTAAGCTTACAGGTAAAAACCTGTATTCAACTACCATTCATAGCGTTAACCTGAATAAAAAATAACTGACACAACGCAAAAAGCAAAGCCTTGCCATCAGAACAAAGGGCCTCAGGCTAAAAGATTAACGACATGATTCGAAACAATTGTGTACCTTGGGAAAGATCGCTTTCCTGCAAAGCATAAATTTTCGTAAATTTAAGGCCCAATAAGTAAAGTACAGTTAAATGAGAAATACATTCAAACTATTGATTATTGCCCTGCTATTTAGTGCATGCAGTGACGAAGAAACCAGTAAATATCCGACAAAGCAGGCTGACTGGGTAATTAAACAGACCAATATTGAGAACTTTGACAATTATTTTCAAGGGAAAACCTATCTCCCGGTATATTCTCACATATATCATATTCATGAGCATCGGGCATTTGACCTTACCATCACTGTTAGCATCCGGAATATTTCACTAACCGATTCTGTTTATATTTTAAAAGCTGATTATTTTAACACCGCCGGAGAAAACATCAGGCAGTATATTAAAAACCCCATTTATCTGAAACCCTTGGAAACCCTGGAAATAATAATAGAAGAGCAGGATAAAGAAGGTGGTTCAGGCGCCAATTTTGTTTTTGACTGGGCAAAAATGAACGATAAAAATCCACCATTGTTTGAGGCAGTAATGATTTCAACATACGGACAACAAGGATTGTCTTTCACCACCAGAGGAGTGCAGATAAATGAATACCAGTAAAGAATTAATTTCTTTGCATTCCCATTGCTAAAATCGATAATGCTGCGATGCACGCAAAGTCATATTTAGAAGCAATAATTCGGCAATACGAATAAAAATCAATATATTTACCGTATAATTTTCTGAACAACTTTATATGATGTCACATGGTAAACGCACCATCTACTTTGCCTTTGGGATTCTGATAGCAATAATTTTCATTGGAATTATTGGCTTTATGCAAATCGAAGGTTACTCCCTCACCGAAGCGCTGTACATGACAATAATTACCATGGCTACTGTTGGGTTTAGGGAGGTCCGTCCGCTATCCTTCGAGGGTATGTGGTTTACCATAATGCTGATTATTTTCAGCCTCGGACTTTTTGCCTTTTCCATCTCATTAATAACCAATCACTTATCCGAAAGACTTCTCAGCATTTATAATGTCAAAAATAAAATGGAAAAACAAATATCGAAATTGAAGAACCATGTTATTGTGGTCGGATACGGTAGAAATGGTTCGCAGGCGGTGGACGAATTGCTACTCAACAACATACCTGTAGTAGTTGTTGAAAACAGACCTAAGGTTATACAGTACATGCAGGAAAATCCTAAAATTATATATATTGATGGGGATGCAACTGACGATAATGTACTTCATAAAGCAGGAATTGAAAATGCAAAAGCGCTGATCAGTGCTTTGGCAAACGATGCCGACAACCTGTTTGTTGTTTTAACGGCCCGTGAAATAAATGCTGACCTGATAATTATCAGCCGTGCATCGGCCATTGCCAACGATAAAAAGCTTAAGCTGGCCGGCGCAACCAATGTCATTATGCCCGATAAAGTCGGAGGACAAAAAATGGCCAAGCTTGTCATACAACCTGACATCAATGAATTTGTCGAAAACATAATGCTTCAGAGGGTTGGCGATGTTTCCCTCTTCGAAATATCCTGCTCAGGAATAAATGAAAACACCAACAAAACAGTCGGAGAACTTCAGATAAGGGAAAAAACCGGCGTAAGCATACTGGGTATAAAACAAGAAAATGGTCAGTACTTACTCAACCCATCAAGAGACACCATTCTGAAAAAAGGCATTATGCTTTTTGTACTGGGAAATGAGGAACAGGTGGCGCAACTCAAAGATATTTTAAATTAATACCACATTGCGAACCTGAATACCTGTGGCAGAAAGATGTAAGCCCAGCTGCGCTGCGGCAGGGAAGAACCGGGACCATTAACCATCCACAGTTAACTGTTAACCGGCAGTTTTATCCAAAAAGTACTTCCCTTGCCGGGAACTGATTCAAGGCCAAATTTCCCATTCATACTTTCTGCCATCTCCTTGCATAAAATCAGTCCCAACCCGGTGCCGGGTTCGTTATCGGTGCCTGAAGTAGAGGTTGTTTTTCCCTGTTCAAAAATTTCTTTTACCTTTTCAGGAGGCATTCCTGTGCCTTCGTCCTTCACATAAATGGTAACAACATCCTGGTCCTGAATTGCTTCAATGTATATGTTACCTCCTTTGAAACTGAATTTTATGGCATTTACAAGTAGATTGTGAAGAATAATTCTCAGCATATCGGCATCGCCAAGCACAAAAATATTATTATCAATTTGCTGATGAATGGTGATATCTTTCTTAATTGAGTTGAGTTTCAGCACATCGGTAATTTTATGTACTTCCTGGGGAAGGTGCAGTTTAACCGGACTAAAACTGAGTATGTGTGTTTGAAGTTTGGCCCAGTTAAAAAGGTTCTGTATCAATGAGTGCAGGTGATCGGATGTATTTCTTATAAGACCTACGGACTCAAAAATTTCCTCTCTGCTGAACGATTCAAAATCTTCTACCAGCATTGTTGCCAGTGTAAGCAGTCCGGCAAACGGACTTCGCAAGTCGTGCGAAACAATTGAAAAAAGTTTGTCTTTGGTTACCAAAAGCTCGGCCAGTTCGGCTTTTTGCTTTACAATCAAATCGCGCGACTGTTTCACTTCTAGTTGAGTTGAAACCCTTGCCAACAATTCGGTAGCTTTAAAAGGCTTAAGAATATAATCAACAGCTCCGGCATCAAAACCTTTTACAACATCCTCCGTATCGGTTCGGGCGGTCAGAAAAATTACAGGAATATCTTTTGTCTCTTCTCTGGCTTTTAATTCTCGGCAGGCCGTTAGTCCATCCATTTCGGGCATGGCAACATCCAGCAGTATCAAATCAGGTTTTCGGGACGCAGCTATGGTAATGGCCTGTTTCCCATTGTTGGCAATGGCCAGCTGATATCCCTCAATGCGAAGGATATTTCCCAGAATAGACAGGTTTTCAGCCAGATCGTCAACAATAAGAATAAGTGAGGGCGTGGTATTATTAAAACCGGGAGAATCAACGGATTGCTGTGTCATAATTTCGTGAGTTTCTTCAGCAGATTGCTGAGATTGTAGAAGCTTGATTGTAATTTCTCAATCTGGAACGAATCGGCCTGCGATTTTATCTGGTTCGAAAGTGTCAGCAGTTGCTCCGAATTGTGTTCATCGGCAATAAAACCAAGTCTTACAGCAAAACCAATTATTTCGTCAATAATCATCCCTTCCTGAATCTGTTTTAGTTCATCAAAAATGATGTTGACTTTTTCAGGTTCAAGAAACGGCATTTCGCTTGCTGTTATGTTTGACTCGTTTGTTATGTCCATCACAGCAGCTGAATGGTTATCTGAACCTTTCCGGGATTTATTCTTCAAAAATTTGGACAATTCCGTCATCAACATATCAGGTAGTACTGGTTTCTGCAAATAGCCATCGCACAGGTTTCTGATTTCATACGCTTCATTTTTCATGGCACTGGCAGTGAGGGCAACAATCGGTATATGATTGAATTCCGGGTCGGCTTTGAGCATTCTGGTAACAGAATAGCCATCCATTACCGGCATTTGCATATCCATAAGAATCAAATCGGGATGATGCAGCCGCACCATTTCAAGGCCATGTTCACCATTAACGGCTTCAATCAACCTCACATTTTTATCACGAAGCATTTCTCTGATAACCATTCTGTTCAGTTCAATATCTTCAACCAGTAAAATCAACTGGTCTTCAAAAACAATAGAGCGCGCCAATTCAATATCTTCGGTCAGCGATTTTATTTTATTCAGCGACGACACTTTTACATCGAACAGCCATACTTTAAAAGTGCTGCCGGCTCCCGGTTTACTTTCGAGTGTAATCCGGCCGTTCATCATTTCAATAAACCGTTTGGTTATGGTAAGCCCCAGTCCGGTGCCACCGAATTTACGGGTACTTTGTCCTTCCGTCTGCCTGAATGCCTGAAATATAAGCTCATGCTGATCGGCTGGAATACCAATACCTGTGTCGGAAACTTCAAACATAAGGTCAATAATGCTGTTGTCAGGGACCTTTTGTAAAACCTTTACTGATAGTGTTATGCCACCTTTTTGGGTAAACTTTACAGCATTGCCAACCAGGTTGAATAAAATCTGTCGTATGCGGGTTTCATCCAGCATAAGCGATTCGGGCAATGCCGGGTCAATATCTGATATAAATTGCAGCTTCTTTTCGCGAATTGGCAAAGAGAAAATATGTTTCAATTCATTCAGAACGTTTCGTGGGTTAACCGGTTCGAGCTCAATTTTTATCCTGCCGGCTTCAATTTTTGAGAGGTCAAGTATATCATTGATAATAAGCAGCAGGTTTTTGCCACTTGTATTGATTACATTAACAAACTCACGTTGTTTGTCATCTTCAATCTGGTCAGCAAGCAACTCAGAGAACCCTAGAATGGCATTGAGGGGTGTACGTATTTCATGACTCATATTGGCCAGAAATTCGCTTTTTGCTTTATTAGCCTTATTGGCCTCGTCGCGGGCTTTAATGATCTCCGATTCCGATTTTTTGCGTTCAGAGATGTCTTCAATTACCCCCCAAACCCTTGGCTTCTGATCCAGATCGCGAACCAAAACCAGGTTTAATAATATAGGTATGTCTTTGCCCTGTGGTGTGACCAGATGCAGTTCAATAGGCCCTGAGCGTCCTGTCTTTTTAATTTCGTCAACAACAACTTCTTTCAACGCATCATATTTTTCAGGTATCATTTCAAATATAGATGCAGGAAGCTCTGATGTTAATTGATAGGAAAGTAAGCTTAAGAATGCCCTGTTGGTGTCGAGTATTTCTCCGCTTTGGTCAATCAAAACAAATCCGAGCGGCGATTCTTCATACATCACCCTGAACCGGTTTTCGCTGAAACGAACTTGCTCATCCGATCTTTTGCGAAGAATAGCATTCCCCAGGCCTGAAGCCAGACTCTGAAGAATAAGGCTCTCCGATTGGCTCCAGATGGAACCATGGGTACAATCGTCAAGGCCAACAAATCCAAAAAGTGTTTGTCCGACAAAAACAGGAACTACCAACAGGGAAATAATATTTTGGGGCTCCAGGATTTTTCTTTCATTCTCCGGAAAATCTTTTACCAGTCCTTCCACCGGTAAACCAACAGAAAGTTGTTCATACCATCTAGGCATAAAATCAGCAGGAAGATTCTGTAATTCAGGATTATCAATCTGAGGATCAGTACCCCGGCTGCACCACTCAAAACGCTGACTAAGCAATAATTCTGAATAATTCTTACCGCCGTGATGATATTCGAATAAATAAATCCTGTCAACCTGCATGGCTGTGCCAACCGTTTCAAAGGCATATTGAATGGCCTCATTCAGGTCGCCCCCAATCAATAATGCAGTGGTGGCTTTGGCAACACCTTCAAGCACCCTGCTTTGCCGGGCAAGTTGAATATCAATCTCTTTTCTCGAAGTAATATCTCTGGCAAGTGCAATATAGCGATGATTTTCTGTTGTATCGGTTTTTTTCGAGATACTCAGTTCAAGCCACACGGTGCTGATTTCATTGCTAATATGGTACTGAACACCAGTAGAATAGCCAGATTCTTCCGCTTCGTTTATGGCTTTGAATATTTGCACACAAACATGCTCTGGCATGGCGTCAGTAATATTCCGGCCAACCAGATCATCGGAATTTAAGGCAAGCTGTAAGTTATCCTTAGGCGCATGACAACTGTAGATTAATCCTGAGGCATCAAGTTCGAAAAGCAGATCAGGAATGGCATTGAGTGTTGATTCCAGAATGTGATGGGTATTCATAAAATCAGCCTCAATTTGCTTCTCTTTTGTAATGTCGGTTATAAAGCCATGCCACAGTACTGATCCATCGTCGAGTTTCTCAGGAATAGAGGTACCTTTAAGCCAAACAATTTGGCTTTTATCTCTTATTATTCTGAACTCATGGTTCCATTGTTGCAGTGTTTGTGCAGAAACTTCAACAGACTCAGCCAATTGTTGAACATCGTGGTGGTGAATGTTGCTGTAAAGCTTATGAGGCTGCTCCTGAACTTCTTTTAATGAAACCCCGAAAATGCGCTCAATCTTATCGTTTGAGTAGGGAATTCCATAGGTTTTATCAGGGTGTAAAATAAACTGATAAACCATGCCCGGTAATTGCGAGCTTATCTGTGAAAATTTATTGTAAAGTAGTCTTAAATCGGTTTCCGCATCCTTTTTCTCGGTAATATCCCTGATTTGTTCCACAATAATATTGTTGCCATCATCACTCATAGGAATGAGTGTAGTGCGGCATTCAAAGTGTTTATTGGTAGTCCGGTCAAAAATCTCCACTGCAGCGTTGTCACATTTTTCAGGTTTAGCTTTTATGCTGCAGGTATTAAAAATGCCCGGTTTTTTATTCTCATTCAGCTCATTCTCAATTTCATTTAGTGATAATCCACCAAAGTAATCTTCAACGGCTTTATTGAATTTTATGGTTTTATGGTTTTTATCGCGGATAATAAGCAGATCGGTCATGCCATTGATTACTCCGCTCAGCAAGGCTTCGTTTTCAGCGAGCAATTTATGCGCTTCCTGCTCTGCGTTAATATCTCGGCTTATTCCCATGATTCCGGTAATTTCACCTTCCTGATTCAGGTAAGGTGCCTTACTGGCTGAAACCCACTTATAGGTTCCGTCACTGGTGCGGATGTATTCAGGTTTCCCGATAAGTGGTGTTCCGCAGGCAATAATCTTCTGTTCGTCTTTATATGCTTCGGCAGAATGGACTTCATCAAAAAAATCAAAATCACTTTTTCCAATAGCATCATCGGGGCTTTCCACACCCAGAATCTGAGCCTGGGCTTTATTGATCCTGATAAATTTTCCTTCGGTGTCTTTAAAATAGATGGTGTCTGGCATCGAATCCATCAGGTTTTGCAGCAATTCCCGCTCATGCAGTAATTCCCGTTCAGCATTTACTATTCTGGTGATTTCATGCGAAATAGCAATATAATAGTTTTCCCCATCAGGATTGGTATAGGCCGATGTTTTCAGGTTTACCCTGAAAATCTCACCGTCTTTGGTAACGTTGTTTACCTCTCCTTCCCAGGAATGCATAGACATCGTTCGGATACTTATCTCTTTCGAAACATAATCCCTTTCAGACGGCTGAATAAATATTTTTGAAGCTTTACCGATTATTTCCTGTTCATCATAACCAAAACGGGAAATTACTGCTTTGTTTACATATTGTATAGCCCCGCCTTCATTGGTGATGATCACAAAGTCTCCGATTGAATCTATCAAATGTGCAAGTACAGCATCGCTCAGATCAGCGTTTGCCTTTATTGTTTTTCCAGATTTGTAACTGGATAATTCAGCCTCAAGCCCGACCACCCGGTTTTGTAATTCTTTAATTTCAGCTTGTTCGGGCGTCATAATTGAATATCAGTTTGAAAATGATTATTTTATTCAGTGGTTCATATAGTTCCAGACAAAAACTGAAAATATAAGACAACTGCCTGTTTGAGCAGTACTGAGAAAATGTCGCTTATACCAATAATATTAATGGCAGAATGAGGGCAAAGTAACCTGTATAAGGCCGATAAAACCTTGATTATTTCGCATTTAAAAGTCCATGTATGGCACCTGCCGCACAAAAACACCCAAAAATCGCCGGCATATATGAAATGGTACCTACTGTAGATTTTTTATTGATTTCACCTTCTGCAAGTTTCACCGCACTGCGCGAAACTTCTTCGGGTGAATAAACGGCCTTAAAGCCCTCCCAAACACCCAGCCGGTGAAGCCTTTTGCGCATATAATAAGCCAGTTTACAGTTATTGGTTTTTGAAATATCGGCAATTTTTACAAGGTTCGGGTCTAACTTCCCTCCTGCGCCCATGGAGCTTATCAACGGCATGCCTATGCGCATGGTATGGTAAATAAGGTAAACTTTAGGAGAAAGCGTATCAATAGCATCCACCACATAATCATAGCCGGGTTCAAGAATATCGATCATACGCTGATCTTTTAAATATTCCTGAACAAGCGTGAGCTGAATATCGGGGTTTATGTCGAGAAGACGTTCGCGCATAACTTCTGATTTGGGGCGCCCTGTGGTACTTACCAATGCAGGCAATTGTCGGTTACGGTTGGTAAGATGTACCGTGTCGCCATCCACCAGCGTAAGGCTGCCAACGCCTGCACGCGCCAGTTGCTCAGCAGCATATGCTCCCACACCACCAAGTCCGGCCACCAGTACATGTGCTTTACTCAGTTTCTCTATATTTTCATCACCCAAGAGCAGATGGGTACGTGCCAGCCAATCGGTTTCGGGATTTAGTTCACTTTTCATGGCTGCAAAAATAGCAATACAGATTAAAATAGTGCGCGAGAAAAAAAACGGGAGAAAATATGAACCCCTTACGGGTAAATAACGAACTCCGCCAAATCCAAAGATAATCCATCTTAATCCACATAAATAATGTAACCACCAGGTAAACTCGGCGTCTTATATACCGTAACACCTCATGCTATTGCATAATGACAGGACTTACAGTACGTTTATATTTAAATTACCTTAGCAATGAAGCTTAATGCACGGCATATCTTCCAATTTATGAGAGCCCGGTTTGAAGCCATTGTATGGATTGGAGCATTACTGCTAATGGCTTTAATGTCGCCTTCCAATACGCATGCCTCCCTTTGCCCCTTCTCTGCATTGGGACTGGGGTTTTGCCCGGGATGTGGATTGGGTCATTCCATTTCATACCTGGCACGTGGTGATTTTCAGGCTTCATTTTCGGCCCATCCATTAGGAATATTTGCGGTACTGATACTCCTGTGGAGAATAGTTCAGATTTTCAGAAAACCCGTTTTTTATTATTAACTCATTAACCAACAAAAACATGGCCAATGTACTTTTGCACCTGCCAGAACTGCAGGGAATGGAACTCAATCACATTCAACTAATTATTAAAGATTTCAGCGACAAACAGGCACAAAGTTTCGCAATGATATACAGAGCTCGTCGCAGAGACCCACAAATAATTTTACTCACCAGCCTCGTGGGATTTCTGGGTTTCGCCGGCATTCACCGTTTTCTGGTGAATCAAATCGGCATGGGAATCCTGTATTTCTTTACCGCCGGTCTTTGCTTTATTGGAACCATTGTGGATGCGGTGAATTATCAAAACATTGCTTTTGAATACAACCGTCAGATTGCCGGCGAAGTTGCCCCTTTGGTTAAGTCGATAAATGAATAAACTTCACTAACAGAAATTTCTGCGGAAGGTTTCAGTTCAACCCCATTGGCAAAGTATTATGAAACCAGCCGGATGGGCTTCACCTGATGCTGGTTGATACGCTCATGCAAATTAACAGAGCTGTCCTGTTTATACCTTCAGCGCTCCGGTGAGTTCACGCACATTTTCGATTCCATGTCGTTTCAGGTAATCCTCAATCCCGGCAATAATCTTAATGGTAGTTGTGGGATCGATAAAATTGGCGGTACCTACCTGAATGGCAGAAGCTCCGGCAAGTAAAAATTCAATGGCATCGGTAGCTGTTGCAATTCCTCCAATACCTATAAGGGGGATTTTCACCGCCTGTGACACTTGCCAAACCATACGTAACGCCACAGGCTTAATGGCGGGCCCGGACAAACCACCCGTAATGGTCGAAAGCACCGGCCTGCGTTTCTCTGCATCTATAGCCATCCCCAGAAGGGTATTGATCATAGAGATAGCATCTGCACCGGCATCTTCCACTGCTTTGGCAATTTCGGTTATGCTGGTTACATTGGGCGATAGCTTTACAATCAGCGTTTTTTTATAAACCTCACGCACAGCACGCGTCACCGCTATTGCTGATGGGCAACTTGTGCCGAATGCCATGCCACCTTCCTTCACATTAGGACAGGATATATTCAACTCAATAGCTTGAATATGTTCGAGTTGGTTCATTTTTTCAGCTACCTCAACATATCCTTCCACCGTACTATCCGAAACATTTGCTATCACACAATTTGGATATTTCAACAAGCGAGGATAGATGTTTTTTACAAAATAATCAACCCCTTTATTCTGCAAACCAACGGCATTAAGCATTCCCATAGGCGTTTCGGCCATGCGCGGATAGGGATTTCCCTCCCGGTGTTTCGATGTGGTGGCTTTTACAATAATTCCGCCCAATGCACCCACATCAATAAAATCATCAAATTCCTCCCCATACCCGAAGGTACCTGAAGCAGTAAGTACTGGATTTTGCAAGGTAAGGTTGTGGATATTCACTTCCAGATTGGCCATAATTCATGGGTAATTTTTGTGGGTAAACTTAGGATGAGCTTAGTTATCAAGTGAACAACCGACTTCGGTTTCTGCGGTCCAACCCTTCAATTTGGTCGTATTGAACACCGGCCCTTCAGTGCACACGCATTGATTTCCCTGTTGTGTTTCAACCACACAGCAAAGACAGGCACCAATGCCACATGCCATAGTATTTTCAAGCGAAACTTCACATGCAATAGACTTATTCTCCGCAATATGTGCCACTGCTCTCATCATACCATCCGGACCACAACAATAGATCATTGAAAACGGCAGCTCTTTCTGACGCAAAACCGAATGTGTTGTCACCATACCTTTTTCACCAAGAGTACCATCTTCAGTAGCAATATATACATTTCCAAAACTACGATATTCATCTGCAAGAAGCACATCAGCAGCGGAACGGCCGCCAATAAGTATGGAGACTTTATTCCCTTTGCGGAACAATTGATCGGCAAGGAAATACAGCGGAGCCACTCCGCAGCCACCGCCCACCAGAAGAACTTCCTTATTCTGGGTAACAGTAAAGCCGTTTCCAAGCGGAAACATTACATTAAGCATACTACCTTTGGTTAATGCTGAAATGTGGCGTGTGCCCTCTCCCACCGTTTTTACCAAAAGGTGCATAGTGTTTGCGCCTTTGTCAACCCTGTGAATAGAAAATGGTCGCCTGAGGAAAGTACCAGGGGATTGATCCACCCGAACTTCGGCAAACTGCCCCGGAACCATTGGAGGAAGAGGCATTTCACACCCCAGCTCAAGCACGTTGTGGTTATGATTAAGCTTTGTATTGTCTAGCACTTTTAAATCAAGTACATGTTTTTTCATCCTTCAGTTATATAAATCTTGTAAAGAAAAAATGATATATTCACAATGCTTAACTACTCTAATTCACCCATTTAGGGCAAACACTGCATAGCACTTTGGTATACATTCAAAAAAGTAAAAATATAAAAAAGTCCGTAAATGATTACGGACAATTTCTTTTTATTCTGCGGCAGTTTCTTCTTTAGGCGGATCGGCCTTAGGCTCCTCTTTTGTTTCCTCCTCCTGACTGAAGTCCAACAAATCATGTTCAACCAATAAGTTATACCAGGACACAATCTTTTGCATATGCGAAACATAAACGCGTTCCTTGTCATAATCGGGAAGCATTTCAGTAAAGAAAGTCTTTACTTTTTCATTTTCATTTTTGAAGTCCGGAGCAGATTTCCCTTCCAGCTTTTCATAGAAGGCTGCAAGTATTTCCTTTAGAGGTTTATCGCCGCTTTCAGTAAAGATACTGATTTCTTCGAGTGAGCTGATTTTGTCATGCGAGAATGCCTGTAAACGTTTCTGATCAACAATTGATTCAACGATAATTCCGTTCTTGGCCTGCGCAACCATTTTGTAAAGTCCCGGCTTCCCGGAAATCGACATAATTTCTTTCAAATCCATACAGTTTGTAATTTTGAGACAAAAGTATAAATAAATGCGATAAAAAGTAGCGTAATTATTATAATTGAAAATCAAAGGACAGAACTGTTTCTGCAGGTCAGAAAAAGTATAATTATAATAGTTTAAAATCTTTAACCGCGTTCATCCCGGCATCAATTCATCCCGAAGGTATAACACTCAATCAGTTTATTTATCCGGATGAATTCGACCTGGTTTAACAATATACGCAACAACCCAGGTTCAACCACAGGATGTTGATCCTTCATACCAGAGGCAATAACTGATTCGTCCTTTCTTTCATCATTCCCCTCTTTCAAAGCTATCAGATAATTCTGTAATTCCGGTACTCCCCTATCCTCCATCCTGTCCACCGTTCTACGGAATGAAGCAGACGTGACTTTAGGGGCAACTTCTTTTTGGTTGGATCAAAACTAAACTGCCAGTTTCGACGCGCAATACGCGTTTTCATTACTTCGGGGTACTCGCCTTCAAACAAAGCCAGTGAATCAATTTGCGAATAATCAAATTCATCTGATTTAGGGATCTTCTTCTGCACCCAGGCATCATCGTGCCACAATTTGTGAAAATATTCCTGCTTTGCCTGTTGAAATTCAGGAGGTTTCACCCAACCGTAATGATACATAGTGGCATCCACCGGCTTTACGCTTAGCGGAAGGTTGTTTTTTCTGAATCCCTGTGCATCGCGGTAAGAGCTTATAGATTTGTCGTTACGTATGATCCTGACCTCTTTGCGGTACCAGCGACGACTGTCACCCACATAATCATAAGAGCCATAAAAGTGGAGATAATTCAACAACAGCCCTTCCACTTCAGGATGATCGACCCATTTTGCCATGGCATTACTAAGGGTTTCATGATATTTTTCATGCAACACCTCATCACCCTGAATATAAAAAGCCCAATCGCTATCCTTGCTTATTGCCGCGAAAGCCTTATCCGTTTCAACAGCAAGTACCCGCCCACCTTCGCGAAGAGAGTCATCCCATACTGTATCAATTATTTTTATTTTGTCTGATCCGATACTTTCAATCAGTTCCCGGGTTTTATCCTCCGAATTTCCCACAGCAACCACAAATTCATCGCACAATGGCAGGATTGAGCTGATGGCTTCCACCACTGGATAATCAAATTTTACAGCATTTCTGATAAAGGTAAAACCCGAAACTTTCATGGACTACTTGTTTTTGCAAAGGTAGGAAATTGAGAGAATAATCAGGAAAGGGCAAAAAACGGCCAATAAAGCACTCCGGTTGGTATACATCAAGAATCTGGCATACCTGATCCAATCAACTATCGGTATGAATTGATAAATTTGGATGCAGGCTTAACTGTAAAATACGCTGATAAAAACATGCAACCTATTTCGATTCGGCTTAGGTGATTTCAGGCAAGAGCGTGCAGTAATAAATGCTGGATTATACCGCAATGAAATTTTCATGTTTTTTCATCAAGTTAAAGTCGAAAGAGATCAGATAATTCATTCAATGCTCGTATTTTTGCATACAATGAAAATAGCCGATAACTTAAAAATCGCCGCAAATTCCACAGCATACTACCTGCTGTCCTATCTCTTCGTTTTTATTATTCATCAGCTGGCTACGCTATTGGCAGCAGGCTTGTTTCAATTCCCCATAGAACTGAATTATTCACGCATACTATTTCTGGTTTCACGTTATGACTGGTATTTTGATTCTGTTAAGATCATTTATAGTGCAGGACCTTTGGCGGCAATGTTAACTTCTGTTTTCATGGTAGTGGTTGCCTACAGATATAAAGAATATACCGGCTCCTTAAAGATGTTCTTCTTATGGGGGTTGGTGCATACCATAAGCCTTTTTCTTGGCTCAGCCTATGCAGGCGCATTGCTGAGTGAAGGTTTCGGACATGTGCTTATCTGGATGTTCATGGCCGATACCGGGAAACTCATCATTACCCTGCTTGCCTTATTCCTGCTTGCAGCAACAGGAATTGGTATTTCAAGAATGTTTTTACTCAGTGCAAATACCTATTACAATCTTCTTAAAACTGAAAACAGACTTTCTTTTGTATTAAGTCAGGTAATTTTGCCTTTTATTGCAGGATCAATAATCCTTATAGCCATCAGGTTCCCGCTCAACGCTTATGAGCTTCTGCGGATTTTAACCCCGGTAATCATTGTGCTGACGATTCTTCTGAGCAGCTTCGGCTATTCAGTGCTCTATTTCGATGAAAATCCTAAAAAAGTGTTATTAAACAGGAGTTTAATTATCACAACACTTGCTACGTACATTGTTTATAGGGTCGCATTAAGTTATCCTATAGAAATTTCTTTTTAGATGAGGAATGCATCAGGATGAAGTTGGATATCTCAGACTATGTTGACTCCCTAAATCCCGGTCAGAAAACAAAAAGAGTAAGTAATAGGTAATTAATAAATTACAAACTGTTTTTTATTGATCTACTCCTGTAGCCTGCTTATGACATGTTCTTTGTATTTCCTGCCAATGGGCAATTCTTTTTCCTCAATTACAACATTGAAATGGGTAAATGACTTAACATGTCTGATGTTAATCATAAAAGACCGGTGTATCCTTAATATGTTTTTATAATCCTTGAGCAGTTCTTCCATTTCAACCAATCTCGAATAGCAAACCAGCCGGTTGCCCCTGGTATATACTTTAACATAGTCATCGAGGCTCTCAATGTAAAGGATTTCATCGATAATAACCATATGGTTTTTACTGTCGGCTTTAAGAATAATGTGATCTGTTTTTTCATCTTTCAGTTTATGACCCGACAGTCCCTCCATTTGTTCTAAAAATTTATTTATTGCTTTAACAAACCGTTCAAAAGGAATGGGCTTAACCAGATAGTCAATGGCATTAACCTCAAATGCATCCACAGCATAGTTTCTATAAGCAGTGGTATAGATAACCTTTGGGGGATTTATCAGTGTTTTAATAAAATCAAGCCCGTTGATGCCCGGCATTTGAATATCAAGAAAGAGTAACGCTACATTTTTGCTATGGAGTATATTTAATGCCTCCAGGGCATTGGTAAACTCACCAACACACTCGAGTTGTTGTATGTTTTTCAGATAATTTGAGATAACCCTTATGGCAATGGGTTCATCATCAATAATAATACACTTATATTTTTCGCATTCTTCCATTTTACGCGTTAATTTCGATGCTTAATGAAATAGAAAATACACCGTTTTCATCCGTAACAGAGAGATGATACCTGTTTTTGTAAATCAGGTCTAATCGCTCCCTGACATTGTTAAGTCCCAATCCTGAATTAGCACTTTGGTTAGGTGTATAATTATTTGAAACCTGAAAACGAACGGCTCCATCGTCAGTTTGCAGGCGAATATAAATATGGCTTTCACCCGAATTTTTGCTAACACCATGTTTGAAGGCGTTTTCAACAAAGACAAAAAGCACAAGGGGAGCAATTTTCAAATCTTTATCATAGCTAACCAAATCAATATTGGGTTTAAGCCTTTGGTCATGGCGAAGAGATTCAAGCTCTAGATAGTTTTCTATAAATTTAACTTCGCTGGAAAGTGGAACCATCTCCTTATTGCATTCATAAAGTGTATAATCCAGTAATGAGGATAATTTCAGAATCACCCCGGGTGTGGTTTCCGACTTTTCCATCCAAAGCCCATAAAGATTATTTAGCATGTTAAACAGAAAATGGGGATGAAGTTGCCCACTAAGAAGTTTAAGTCTTGCCTCCTGAAGTTTTAAATCAGCTTCTGCTTTTTGTCTTGCTATTCTGTCTCGTTCAACTTGTCTGGTATATGTTTCTTTTACAAAGTGCACAATTGTTGCAAAAAGAATAATGATATAGCTGCCAGAAATCAGCAGTAACAAATCTGTTTTGTTTGGCAATAGTAATCCTTGAAAACGACTGGCGGTATACCAGAGTATAGCCATTATGCATAACGTATTTATCCAAACAGATAGGATGAAAGATGCAAAAATCAAATAGGAAAACAGCAGCAAGCGCTCTTTGAAAAGATAGTTTGGAACTAAAAACCGATTGATGAGCTGAGTTAATCCATAACTCATTAAAACCAATACGATTACAACGCCAACCCTAATATTCACATTGTACCTTTGGGTACTAAATACTACAAATAAAATTAACGAAGCAAAAAGCCAGTAAGAAACATGCCAAAGAATGCTGTACTTACTGAAAAAATCCTGTTTATCTTCGTGTAGAATCATAACTAACTCCAAAGATATATGAATTATAATGTATATTTTTATGATCCGGCATTTTTTCGGTAAACGAATGATTTTCCACCCCAAACAACCAAATACTCATAAAATTCTCTTTCTTTGCTGTTGAGGGGTAAAAACCGGGAGTATACCTAATAAGTTTTTTCATGATACCAAAACCGCGTAATATTGGCTTATCATAAACCTTTAAAACCCGAAAGCCATGTTTTACAAACATTTACATGAAGGAAGCATTCCTGTAATGCTACCAATTTACATCCTTTGGATGGTATCAATTATCCTAATTATCCTCCTTGCGTATAGATTATATGCAAAAGATGCTGCAAAGTCTTTCAAAACAAAATCTTTGTCGGAGCTAATTCTGTTTCTTGGAAGTTTCTCATTCCTGTGGGGCATAATTTGTCAAGTGATCGGACTGTTAGAAATGTTATCTGTCATTAATGAAGTGGGAGATATCGCGCCTTCAATTATTGCCGGGGGAATATGGGTTTCTTCATTATCAACCATTTACGGCTTGCTTCTTTTTATGTTAACCTTTGTTGCGTGGTTTGTAGCAAGGCGTTTAAATAAATAGAATCTACCGGAAAAATAATATGTCATTGGATGCCAGCATGGTATAAGCTGCTTTTTATTTTGCATGCCAGGTTTATTATCCTATATGCCCTCATTCGATGCTTTTATATTTCGGTCTCGTCCAGAATAACGAGACCGAAATATTAAAATGTTGTGCAATTTCCAGCAGGCCCTGGTTAGCGAATTATTTGCTGACAGCGCCTGTCAAAAGGCTTTTTGGCGATGCTGTTGACTAGAGGGCAGCTTCAGTCAGTTTTGTTGTGAGGCTGCAGACGGTACAGGTGAGGGCAAAATTGGAAAAGAAAAAAGAGTTTTCATCTAACTTAAGCCGGGCGTTCGCTGTTTACTGTCAGGTTTGACACAAATGGCAAATGCTTACCCATCCTTCCTCACCACCTCAATGGTAAAATTAGCCACCAGTGCTGCCAGAGCGCCCACTGCTGCAAGTACCGGAGCCAGCAAAGCGCCAACTATACCAACATTTACAGGAATTTCAAGGTAAACCTTACCTTCTTCATTTTTTATAATAATACGGGTTACATTTCCCTGATGGATGAGTTCCCTGATCTTGGCGAGTAGTTCTTCACCTTTAACTTTAAATTCATTTCTTGTTTCCATAATCTGCTTTTTTTTCGCCACTAAGGCATGAAGACACAAATTAGCACAAATACTTTTTGAAAAACCGTCTTCACCAGCTTCCCATTCATATTAAATATAAAAAAACTCTTCGTGTATCTTTGGGCCTTCGTTCCTTTGTGGCAATTTACCATTATGAATTAAACGCAAAAAAGCACTGTCGGTTACAGACCGGCAGTGCCATTTTACAAAAACTTCAATCCTTTACAGCAATCAGAGACTGGCGCTGATGAGGAAGGTTGCCGCAAAGGCAATAATAGCGTAGAGCTCAGGGAAAACGGCAAGAATCAGCGTATTGCCAAAAACATCATGGCCTGCTCCGATGGAAGCGATTCCATTGGCACAAACCTGTCCCTGTTTGATTGCTGAAAGCAAAGCCACAAATCCAAGGGCCAATCCGGCACCAAAAATAGCGGCAGCTTGCGCCATGGTGATTTCGGGTGTAAGAAATCCCTGAAGGATAAAATACCCCATAAATCCATAGAGACCTTGTGTACCAGGCAAAGCGCTAAGCACAAGGAAGTTTCCAAATGCATCGGGGTTTTTCTTGAGGGCGCCCAGTGAGGCATTGCCACCAATGGATACACCAAAGGCACTGCCGATTCCGGCCAATCCAATCATCAGTCCAACGCCAATGTAAGCTAAAATAATCGGTTCCATAGTTGAGTTATTAGGTATTGATTTGACTTAGGTTAATTTTCTGAAAGGGTGATATTTTTTACCGCCTCCACTAAAGCCGGCATTTTTGTAAAATTCCACAAAGGTCAGACGCATGGGATGCACAAATGCCCCCAGTCCCGACATGAATAAGTTGATGCTATGACCAAGTATCAGAATAATGACCATAAAGAAAATGCCAATGATATTGGTACCTACCGATAAAGCAAGGCTATTGAAAACAAATCCGAGAATGGCACTTGAAATACCGAGTGCAAAAAGGCGGATGTATGACAACAGGTCACCCAAAACACCGGTAACCATATTGTAACTGTTCCACAAGCCAATACCAAAATTCATGAAGATATTCTTTCCGGGTGAATTCAGAAACAGAATAAGTACACCACTCACCCCAAGCACAACATAAAGTGCAGGCTTCATTGTTTCCATAGGAATTCCGGCATATTTACCCAATCCCATAATCACAGCCACACCTATCAGCAAAATCATCCATCCAATAGTAGATAAGGCATATTTTATCCCGAATTGTATAATTTCATTGGCTGCTTTAACTCCCATCCCGAAGATGATTTGAATACCGCCCAACACCAGCGCCAGGGCAAATAAAATACTGTTGATGTCGGTATTATTGGCTGTAAACATAGCCTGCAACTGACGATAACCCGGGAGTCCGGATTCATAGAGATTAATGCCAAACGCAGTACCACTGATCAATCCAAATACAAATGTTGAAATTCCGAGGTAGGAAACCAGTGTTGCAATAGGTTTCAGGTCCTTGCCAACTTTTCGTTTGGCAAACAGGGCGAGTAGGGTAATCAATACGCCGTAACCTGCATCACCAAGACAGAAACCAAAGAAAATGGTATAAAAAGGTGCAAAAAATGGGGTAAGGTCAAGCTCTGCGTAGCCGGGTAAAGAATAAAGTTCACCCAAGACTTCAAATTTACTGGAGAATCCCTTATTTTTTAATAAAATGGGAACCTTATCACCAGGTACCGGTGATTCTTTCAGATAAACAACGCCCTGTTCATCCAGAAAACGGTGAAGCACCTCAGTCGTTTCAGCCGGAATCCATCCTTCAAGAATACTCAGGTGATTGTTGGCTTCTTTTGAAGTGGTCTTGAATGCTTTATCAAGTTCAGCATCCTGAAGAAGTTGCTGTTCATAACGGTGCAATGCAGGAAGATGTTTTTCTGCAATTTCATCCATACGCGCATTAAGTTGCACAACTTGTTTTTCTATGGCTGATTGCTGTTCCTCTATACTTGATAACGACCGGGAGGGAATTCTCACTTCATCCGCATCAAATTCAGGTAAAACATCGCCTGTATCAACAACGGCAAAATAAACCACTCCGGCAGCCTGATTGATCTCAAAAACAGATTCGTGCGCCATTAGCTCAGGCTTCCATTCCCTTAAAAGCATAGAGTATAATCGAACCCTGATCCCTTTTTCATCAAGTGCATGGATAATATCCGGCGAAAATTGGCCCCAGGGCGTTACTTCAGTAGCTTCTTTACGTAAAGAAGCCATTTGCTGCGTAAGGTGAGCCTGCTCGGTTTGAATATCATCAATTTCGTTTACAAGTGCTTCTGCTTCAATATTTTCGTTACTCTGTTGTGACTTTATTACTCTGGGTTCCAGCGCCCGGATGATTTTATTTACCTGCTCTGCTTTCTGAAACTGTAAATGTACTTCTTCGGTAACGGCTCCTTCCCTTTCGATGATATGCACCACACCCAGTTCACGAAGCTTTAACAGGAAGTCATCGTATTCCTTGTGATATACCAGGAAAGAATATTTTTTCATTGCAGCTATCATAGTTCTTCCTCCTCCATGCGTTGCTGACGGTCTTTCACAATCTTTTGAGCCGATTTGGAGAGGTTCTCTTCATCTTCCATAAACCGTTTGATTTTCAAAATAGCCTCTTCATAACCAGGAATTTGAACCTTCTCGTACAAATTCACCTTTTGCGTGGTTTTCCGGCGCGCATGATCAAGCAAGGCCATTTTACGGTTAAAAAACTCACTTTCAATGCCAATGCTTGCCAACTCTTTAACAATACCAATACCTTCGGCAAACCATGCCGGTTTGTTGAACAAGCTGAAATCTGCCAGTAAGAATTTCACACCATCAAGCACTGGAATCCTCACACCCGCAATTTTACGAATGGTAAGCTCAACATCTTCAACCTTAATCAGGGTAAGATCAAATTCACCCCAAAGCCTGACCATATTCTGGTAACCGGCAACTGCATCTTCAAGTTTCTGGTTTAAAGCCTGAGCCTTGTCTTTAGCCTTTTTTACCTCCATGCGCAGCGCCGACTCCTTATTCTTGATGGTAGGCAAAGCTTTCACCCTGACCTTCAACTGCTTGTTGAGGTCCTGCAATGAGGTTTTATTATATTGAAATTTTATTGCCATACTTGTTATAAGGTTAAGACCAGATTAAGATTTAGAAATTAGAAATTCGTTCTTCCTATCTATACTCCAAAATCTAAAATCAAATCCGCAATCTGCAATCCGCAATCTACAATTAATTGGGCCAATACTGATCCATAAATTCCTGTTTAATCCCGACTTCAGCCTTACTGAAATGTTTACCAAACAATTCCCAGGCTTTATCCAGCATTGAGGTAGTGTCAATATTTACGTCAATGGCCAGCAGATCATTCGAATACTCTTTAGAAAAATTCAAAGTACGCTCATCATAGTCTGTAAGGTCAAATCCATTTTCAAGTTTGGTTTTGGCATTGGCGGCGTCAGCATACAAACGTACGGCAGCATTCATCACCTGAGGGTGATCAGCCCGGGTTTGTTTGCCAATTACCAGCTGCTTCAACCTGGAAAGTGAACGGAACGGATCAACAATTACTTTTCCAATGTCTGAATCACGGCGCAGGAACAACTGTCCTTCGGTGATGTATCCTGTGTTGTCAGGAATGGCGTGTGTAATGTCTCCGCTTGAAAGCGTAGTTACCGCGATGATTGTGATAGAACCACCTTCGGGGAACTGTACCGCTTTCTCATAAATTTTTGCCAGATCGCTGTAAAGAGATCCTGGCATACTGTCTTTGGATGGAATCTGGTCCATTCGGTTTGATACAATACTTAAAGCATCGGCGTAAAGCGTCATATCGGTGAGCAAAACAAGCACGGTTTGCTTTTTATCAAAAGCGAAATATTCGGCAGCGGTAAGTGCCATATCAGGAACCAGCAATCGCTCAACCGGCGGATTCTCGGTAGTATTCACAAAACTAATGATACGATCAAGTGCACCTGCATTGTCAAATACCTGCTTATAATAAAGGTAATCGTCATTGGTAAGTCCCATACCGCCGAGGATAATTTTATCGGCTTTTGCACGGAGTGCTACCATGGCCATTACCTGGTTGAAAGGCTGGTCGGGATCGGCAAAAAATGGAATTTTCTGACCGGTTACCAGGGTATTGTTAAGGTCGATACCGGCAATTCCGGTAGCGATAAGTTCAGAAGGTTGTTTGCGTCGAACCGGGTTTACCGAGGGACCACCAATTTCGCGTAATTCACCTTCTACTTCCGGACCTCCATCGATAGGGTTTCCATAGGCATTGAAAAACCGTCCGGCCAGTTCATCACTCACTTTAAGCGCAGGTGGCTGACCGGTAAAAATTACTTCAGCATTGTTGGGTATACCTTCGGTACCCGAAAAAATCTGGAGCGTTATGTTGTCGCCCTGAATTTTTACAACCTGTGCCAAACGGCCATTAACAGTAGCCAATTCGTCGTAACCAACATCTGTTGCCTGAATGGAACAGGTAGCCTTGGTAATCTGCGTTATTTTAGTATAGATTTTTTTAAATGCTCTGGTTTCCATTATGCAGCCTTCCTTTCATTGATGATGATTTCCAATTCTGCTTCGTATTTTCTGAAATCTTCACTTTCATACGCCGAATAGTTCATTTGCTTGAAAACGTTGATGATGCGTTTGAAGTAAGGATTCACGTCTTCAAAACCCTCAAAACTGAAATCAGTGCGGCAAACATTCAACACTTTCTCAAGCATTTCTTTTTGTCGACGAATCGGGGTTGAAGCATCGGTTTTATCAAATGCATCCTGCTGAAGAATCACAAAATCAATAACTTCTGATTTCCAATAACGCAGGTGATAGTCAATAGGCACACCATCATCCCCCAGGATGTTGATTTGTTCATAGGCCTCCTTTCCCCGAAGGAGCAAATTTTTTGCTTCCAACACCTTATCCAGCCAACCGGGGCCTATATTTTCTGAAAGATACTCCTGCAGTTCCGGATATTCAAGATATTTTGAGTAGCTATCGATGGGGTCAACCGCCGGATAACGTTTACTGTCGGCACGTTGCTGGGAAAGTGCGAAAAAGCAGCGGGCAGCTTTTTTGGTAGACTCGGTTACCGGCTCCTTAAGGTTACCCCCCGCTGGTGATACAGTTCCGATAAAAGTTATAGAACCTGTATTCCCATTATTCAAATGCACATAACCTGAGCGGGCATAAAAACTCGAAATAATGGCTGGCAGGTCCATGGGAAAGGCATCGGGTCCGGGAAGTTCCTCCATACGGTTCGACATTTCGCGCAAAGCCTGAGCCCAACGCGAGGTTGAGTCAGCCAACAGCAATACCTTCAGCCCCATTGATCGGTAATATTCACCAATAGTCATGGCGGTATAAACGGATGCTTCACGAGCAGCTACCGGCATATTTGAAGTGTTTGCAATAATGGTGGTACGCTCCATCAGCTTGCGACCAGTACGTGGATCTTCAAGTTCGGGGAACTCGGTAAAGATTTCCACCACCTCATTGGCACGTTCACCACAAGCTGCCACGATAATAAGGTCGGCTTCAGCCTGTTTTGACAGTGCATGCTGCAAAACGGTTTTTCCTGAACCGAAAGGACCGGGAATAAATCCTGTACCACCTTCAACAATAGGATTCATGGTATCAATAATCCGAACACCGGTTTCCATCAAACGGTAAGGCCTTGGTTTATGGTCATACGCCCTGATGGGAACTTTTACCGGCCACTTCTGAAGCATGGTTACTTTCACATCATCACCTTTTTCATTGGTTAGCACGGCAATAGCATCAGATGCCTTATAGTCTCCGGCCTCATTTACACTTTTAACGGTGTATTTACCTTCAAACTTAAAAGGAACCATGATTTTGTGACCAATCCAGTTTTCTTTAACTTCTCCCAGCCAGTCACCTGCTATAAGCACATCACCTGATTTGGCTAGGGGCGTAAAACTCCATACTTTATCAAAGTCAAAAGGATCAGTATATTCACCACGACGCAAAAAAGTGCCTTCCATGGTATCCAGGTTATTCTGCAATCCATCGAAGTTTCGTGACAGTATACCTGGACCTAAGGTTACTTCAAGCATATGGCCCATAAAATCTACACTTTCGCCGACTTTCAGTCCTCGGGTGCTCTCAAAAACCTGTGTATAGGCCTTGTTACCAAGCACTTTGATAACCTCAGCCATCAGCCTGACGCCAGAAAGGTTGATAAAACAAATTTCGTTTTGCGACACGGGACCGTCAGCCTCAACAATAACCAGGTTAGCAATAACGCCTGTAACCTTACCGGTAGTCAATTTATTTTCTTCCATCTTTTACTGAAAACTCATTAGGGAATTCATAACTATTTTGAAGATCGCCAAGCAGTTGCCTGAATAACTCCTCGCCAGTGGCTTTATCGAGTTTCAACCAACGCTCTATTATGCCCAACTTAATGTAATAAGCTAAAAGCACTTCAAGAGAGAAATAGTTGAAGGTATTTAATTCGTCGAGAAAATTCCAGCGCAACTGGTCAATGGCCTTTTCACGCGCAAGCAAATCGGGTATTTCTACAATTTGAACCACTCTTTCAATCCATTGCCATTCCGAGGTGAGGCCAAGGTCGCGCGAATTACTTCGCCTCATCACCAAAGCCAGTTCATTTGCAGGAATAACCTGATTTTCATAAGGAATATCGCTGTTTCTTGCGGCATAAATAAGGGTTACATTCCGAAGGTTAAGTTCAAAGGTGAACCATTTTCGAAGAAACTCATTCTGCAGCGACAGCATCTCTGTGAAATAGAGGGTCGTAAGCTCATTTTCGGGAGACAAACCGGGAAACAGCGGTATTTCTGCCTGCTGGCTCTCGATGAATTTCCGCATGTAAGACCTCAGAAGTGATGGTTCATTCAACGCAGCCGTTAGCAGAGAAAAGGGATAAACACCATCTTTGGGCTCAAAATCGGACTCTTTCTGTACCAGTGCAATGAGATTTGTATTGTCATAAACCAGCAATAAATGCTGAAACAGTGCAAAATCACTGTCAGACAATCCATCCCTGAATTCTTCTCTTAACTGCTGGGAGCCAAACTGTAGTTTGCCCTGGTCAAGAACCAATTCCGGAAGCCCTGCAACCAGGTAGTAATAGTTTTGATTGAGCATTATTCAGCGCCGAATAAAAGGTTAATTGTCCTCGGACGCATAAATGAGCGAAAAAAGGCATCAAAGTCTTCATCCGTAAAACTTATCAAATAGCTATTGTCTTTGGGGCCAATCTTAAATCCACCTTTAATTTTTTCATCAAAACTAACGGTTACACCTGATTTTATCACCTCATTGAGACGATTGCCAAAAAATTGCTCGAGCTTTTTTTCATCAGCCTTTGGTAGTACCAATGCCGCATTGTTGTTGAAACCTTCAAGGGCTTTGCGGATGACTTCTCCCATCAGCGCTTTATCACCTACAGCTTCCTTAACAGGAACATCCACCACTTTTGATGTTATTAGTGATGCGATTTGCTGACGTATTGCACTAATGGCCTGCTTTGAGGACATACGCATCTCCGAATTGGCATTACGCTTAATTTCTTCGGCATTTTTGTTGGCTTCCTTTACAATTTCTTCGGCCTCATGTTCGGCGTTGCGCTTGAGGGAATCAGCTTCCTTACGGGCTTTCTCAAGTATTGCATTGGCTTCTTCCGTGGCTTTTTCCACGCCTTCGTTGTAGATCTTCCGGGTAAGCTCCTGAAGTTTATTTTCCATTTTGGATATTTTTCAGATTTGACGCAAAAATAGCAGTATTTTTTAAACTATGAAATAAAACTCATCAATAGAATTAACAAGTATTTTGATACCTGAATTTTTAATTTGCTGATTCATAAATTATTGAGAAAAACTCAGTTGTTAATCAATTCACAAAAAATGTTAAAGCCTCTTTTAAACACTTCATTATGATTATAGTTCATAAAAAGCATAAATTTACAATCAGATTGGAATTCCTTAAAACACAATCACTTCCTACATAAAAAAATACCCGGAAAATGAAATATAGATTATTGATTATTGGGGTTTTAACTATACTTACGATGAATGGTTGTGTAATTTACAACCCACAAATGACTGACATTCCACTGATTGCCCACAAAGGAGATACAAGACTGGATGCTGGTATTTCATTGCTCACCTCGGCTCATGCAACCGTTTCGTATGGACTAACCGACAAAATAGCCATTCAGGGATTTGGCAGTATTGGGGAAGATAATAGGAATTACTTTCAGGGAGCCGCCGGAATTTATCAAAACAAGAGTAATAATACGGTTTTAGAAACCTATGCGGGTTTTGGTTATGGGCATGGTAAGTCTTGGAAAAGTCCAGATGGTGTTAGTCTTTATGGAGATTACCAACTCTATTTCGGCCAAGTGAACTACGGCAAAATAGCCAATGAAAAATCGAACTTTGAAACAGGCATCGGCCTAAAGGCAGGTTACCTGCATACAAATTTAACTGACAGAAATTACTATGAATATACTTCAGAATATGGCCCATTCAGGAATGTCCACGACAAAAGCATCCTATTTGAGCCTGCCGCCTTTATCCGTTTGGGAGGCAAACATGTGAGATTCAGTCTGAAACTGGGCGGCACTTATATATACAAGTTCACCAATATCGGTAATGATTTGCCCTATGCTTCTCTGAATCTGGGATTGGGAATAAATTACAGATTTTAAATTTCAGGGATTTATAAAACAAATAGCCCCAATTCTCGGTTAAAAGCCCCAATAATCGTATTTTTGCAAATCCATCAAATAAGATTTGTTTACATTATTTTATAAAAGATGAAGACTATACACTCCCTACCGTTTATTTTTATTGCGATTACTGTGCTTTCCTCCTGTAATTCAACTCAAGATAAATCAACCGACAAAAAGATTTTAACAGTTAGCATTCAGCCCCAGAAAACGATACTATCAAGGATTTCTGGTGATAAATTCACTATCAATGTGCTGATTCCCGAAGAAGGAAACCACGAAACCTATGAGCCAACTGCTCAACAAATGGTAGAAACAGGCAAGTCAGTAGCCTATTTTAAGCTTGGCCATCTGGATTTTGAGGTTAACTGGCTCGGAAAGTTAACAGGCAATTATCCTGAAATGCAGATATTTGATACGTCTGAAGGCCTGGATCTTATCTACGGTGAAGAGGAAGTTCATGGCGACCATGTGCATCATGGTGGAATTGACCCCCACATATGGCTTTCGGTGCAGGCTGTAAAAATTCAGGCTACCAATATGCTCAAAAGTCTCAAGGTATTGGATACGCCAAACTCAGCGTACTATGAAACAAATTACAACAAATTTTCTTCTGAACTTGATTCACTGGATCAGCAAATTAAGAAAATCATAGAGAATTCCGGAACCCGTGAATTTATGATCTTTCATCCTTCACTGGGATATTTCGCAAGGGATTATCAGCTTAACCAAATCCCCATTGAGCTGGAAGGTAAAGAACCCAGTCCTGCTTACATGAAACAACTGATTGACCAGGCACACGAAAAGCAGATTAAGGCAATATTTGTATCAAGCCAGTTTAACACCCAAAGTGCAATGACCATTGCCGGGCAATTGAAAGCGAACGTAGTGGAGTTTAACCCGGTTGACCCCAATTGGGAAGAAAATATGTTATATATTGCCAATAAAATTGCCGGAACCAATAATTAAAGTTTCGCCTGTACCATGTCAGAAATCATTGAAATAAAGAATGCAAGTGTTGGATATCAGGCTGATGTTGTTTTACAAAACATCAATCTAAGCATTTATGACAAGGATTACATTGGGGTGATAGGTCCAAATGGAGGCGGAAAAACAACGCTGGTCAAACTCATTCTGGGATTGCTAAAACCCATGCAGGGTGTGGTAAAATACAACTTCCCCGAAAACGTTAACCGCATTGGTTACCTGCCGCAAGTGAGCCAGACCGACCGCAGTTTCCCTATAAGCGTGAAAGAAGTTGTTCTCTCAGGCCTCTTATCGGGCAAAGCCGGGACAGGCAGGTTCACGCACAAAGATAAATCACGTACCCTTGAAATCCTTGACATGATGGGGATTTCTCATTTAAAAAATAAAAGTATTGGCGCACTTTCGGGCGGGCAAATGCAACGTGCTTTTCTGGGAAGGGCCATCATTTCGGAACCCCGACTGCTTATTCTGGATGAACCCAATACCTTTGTGGACAATAAATTTGAACATGACCTTTACCAATTGCTTGATAGACTTAACGATAAAATGGCCATTATGATGGTTTCACACGATGTGGGAACCATTACCACCTATGTTAAAACCATTGCCTGCGTTAACCGGAACCTGCATTATCACAAGTCCAACATTATCACACAGAGCCAGTTAACAGCCTATAATTGCCCCATTCAATTGATTACCCACGGAGAAGTTCCACATACCGTTCTGGGGGAACACCATCATCTTCACCAACATGATTGAACAACTTTTTCAACTTTTTGAATACGAATTTTTCAGAAACGCGGTCTTCGCCTCACTCCTGGCCAGCCTCACCTGCGGCATTGTGGGCAGTTACATTGTGGCAAGACGAATGGTTTTTATTAGTGGAGGAATTACCCACGCTTCCTTTGGAGGTATAGGCATTGCTTACTTTCTTGGATTGAATCCGGTGCTGGGAGCAGCTGTTTTCAGCGTTTTATCAGCATTGGGAATTGAGTATATTTCTGGCAAAACCAGCGTGCGCGAAGATTCAGCCATCGGAATACTCTGGTCATTAGGCATGGCACTGGGCATTATCTTTGTGTTTATGACTCCTGGCTATGCACCAAACCTGATGTCGTATCTTTTTGGCAGCATTTTAACTGTGGGTAAATCGGACCTGTGGCTGATGGTGGCACTAAGCGTCATAATTGCAGGATTTTTCATGCGTTTTTACCACACCATTCTTTTTATCGCTTTTGATGAAGACTATGCCCGATCACACCGCATTCCG
The DNA here is from genome assembly GCA_034005265.1 of Lentimicrobium sp. GTDB lineage: Bacteria > Bacteroidota > Bacteroidia > Bacteroidales > Lentimicrobiaceae > Lentimicrobium. The sequence goes on along the minus strand of JAVEVB010000009.1, from coordinate 67,781 downwards.
GTAAATCTGTTCAAATACATCCTTATCAGCCTGGTTGCGTTAACCATTGTGATGAACATTCGTATTGTGGGAATCATCCTCGTTATTTCATTTCTTACCATTCCCCCTTCCACAGCTAACCTGTTTACCAACAACCTTCGAAAGATGATGCTTTACTCCACATTGATAGGTATATTTGGCTCATTGGCAGGTATTTATATTTCATATTTTCTAAATATACCTTCAGGTGCAACCATTATTTTTGCGTTTGTGGTTATCTTCGCCATTGCAAAAGTCATTCAAATGGTAAATATAAAAAGTGAGGTAAAAAAGCAGATGAAAGGCTAATTTCAGCAGGTTGTTCTTTGCTAAATCATATCAGGAATATGATTCCGCATAGCCTAACAATCAAAAGGTAAAATTACAAATCAGCTCTGGCTACAAACCTGACTAGTCGTGGAAACAGATAACTTTTGGCATAAATATACCCATATACAAAGATTTAGTAACCCTCAAAATGCACAAAGGATGAAAATAAAATCATTACTCTTCGTGATTCTACTCTCCCCTGTTCTTTTTTCATGCCATCCACTTATCAAGCTTGGCAATGACCCGGAAGGAATCAAATGGGAAAATGAAATCACCATCCTGGAAGCCCTGCCATCTTCCATTAGTAATGAAACCATACTCTTTACAGGTAGTTCAAGCATTCGGCTGTGGGACAGTATTGCAACGGATATGTTGCCATTTCAGGCTATAGGCAGGGGTTATGGCGGCGCAAAACTTTCAGATTATGTTTATTACGCCGATCGTCTGGTGAAACCACACGCATGTGGTGCCATTGTTTTGTTTATTGCCAACGACATTACGGGTGACTCAAAAGATATTACTCCCAGCGAAGTTTTGAAACTCTTCAAAACAACCGTAGCTCAAATGCGCAAAAGCCACCCCGATACACCTGTTTTCTGGATTGAAGTTACCCCTACCCCATCCCGCTGGACTCAATGGCCACTGATAAACCAGACCAATCAACTGATTATGAATTATTGCGCTGATAACGAAAAACTGTTCTTTATTCAAACCAGTCATCGATTTCTGCTTGAAAACGGTCTTCCTGATAAAACCTTATTCGTTCAGGATATGCTCCACCTCAACCACCAAGGATATCAGGTATGGAGTGAGTGCATAAAAGTTGAACTGAACAAACAGGTGCCGGAATTGAAAATAATTTCCGAAAAATAAGCGCAATTTACCTTATCAGCCACCCAAAACAGCAAAATCAGCTATTTACAGATTGATCAATGCGTTTGGGGTGTCTTCAATTTATCGCCGGTTTGCTCAATCACTTCCTTCTTCCACTCATCAGAATATCCGGGGAATGAAGGCGATTGCGGATATCCCCAGGGATTGCGCAGGAATTTACCGTTCTTTTCCTGTTTTACATTGCCATCCAGGTACTTAACCAACAGAAACTCACCAAGTGTGCGCCAGCGGGCTACAGTATTTTCAGCGGAAAGGCCTGAGTATGCCGTGAGATGCTCCCTGGCCCTTGTGGGATCGGTTTGATAAATTTCCAGAGCTTTACGGTCTACTTCAGCTACCTCGGTGGCAAATTGTTGTTCAAGTTCTGATTGCACGGCTTTAAGATCGGGCATTACCCGATCATAAAAAAGGTAGGCAAAATGGGCAACACGATTGAACACCCAGAATGCAGCGGTTTCAGAATAGGTAAGCATGTCGCCATTTCCCTCTGCCACGCACCTGGGAACGCTTTGAATTCCACAATAAAACGGCATATAAACAGTTGAGCCCGCATCATCTACCCCAAACCAGAAAATGCCACCAATCGGATCAGGCAGCCAGTTACGCATGTGCGCAATAAACGAAAAACCGGTTTGCTGGGTAGCGGTAACCCTTTCATTAAAATACTCCTGATCTTCATATTCCCAGGTGAGCGGACGCCAACGATAAGGCAAGCCAAATGGTCCGGCGCCCACATCCTTTGACATATCCAAATCCGTTCCCTGCAGGTAATCGCGTTTGAATCCCATCAAATCCTGCGGACTGAGCTTGCGATCGGGTTTGATGTAAAGTGGCATCCTTTCCTGATCTATTGCACCGGCTGCATAATCAAAGTACTGTTTCATATTGCTGTTCACATGGTTGAACATCGTCCATACACGCAGTTCGCAAAAACGGGCCGCACCAAAATCCAATGGAGCATACACGTCGCTAAAGCTGAAAGTTTCGTCTTTTCCTGAAAAGAAATTCATTGCTTTGGCAAAAGAAATTACATCGTGGGCATATATAATTTCCACCTCAGGCTGGTTAATCAGTTTAAAGTTTTTGCTGCTAATGGACGTTTTGCCATTGTCGAGCGGGAAATTGGTAATGCGGGCATGGTTGGCATGTGCTGAAATATATCCATCAGGGATGCGAATGGCTACCCAAACAGCGCCTTTGTCCCCATTAACCATCTGTTTGGTTTTCTTCTCCTGAACCATGCGGTTGCCTTTGCCTACAATCTCCATGATCCAGACCTCGTTGGGATCGCCAATAGAAAAAGATTCACCTGAACTGGCATAACCATATTTTTCGACAAGTTCAGCAATCACCTGAATGGCTTCGCGGGCGGTTTTTGAGCGCTGCAAAGCGATAAACATCAAACTTCCATAATCTATAAGTCCTGTTGTATCAACGAGTTCATTGCGCCCACCGAAAGTAGTTTCTCCAATGGCGACCTGATGTTCGTTCATAAAACCTATAACCTGATAGGTATGTGGTGGCTGGGGAATTTTCCCCAAAGGCTCAGCCGTTCCCCGATCATAAATTGTTCTCATACTTCCTTCCGGCCAATCGCTGGCGGGTATCCAATAAAGTTCACCATAGCGAATGTGTGAATCCGCAGCATAACTGATCATAGAACTGCCATCAACAGATGCGCCCTTGGTAACCAAATAATTGGTACATGCCCGGGAGGAAAGTGAAAAAAATAAGAAGAGAAAAAATAAAATTGCAAATCGTTGTTTCATGATTAAGTGGTTATGGTATGGTTTATTCAATTATTTAAAAAATTAGGACGAGGGGCGCACGGGACGAGGGACGTTTATCCAACCTCTTTCCTCCTACTTCTTACCTCTTACCTCCTACTTCCCTATTCTCCAAACATTAATTCATAATACCTGCCAATACGATCAGAAAGTTCAGCAATAGAGATATATTTGCTCACCCTGAACGTTTCCTTTCCATCGAAAAAGACAAGTATGGTTGGACTTGCAAATACCCCGTTTGAGGCTGAAAGTTCGGGAAATTGGGCTGAATTGATGTATGTATGGCTCATTTTTGGGAATTGCTCCGTTACCATTTCTTCAACCTTTGGTCGTAAAGCCACACAAGGAGCGCATGAATCGTTATAAAAATAGAGCAAAACGGCTTCGGATGATTCATTCAAAGCATCGAGTTCAGTCTGAGTAGTAATTTCAGTTTTCATGGGGCAAATTTATATTAATTTTACGATAGACGCACATGCAGAACCTTTTGACTTGCCAGTCTTTATCAAAAAGTGTAACGAAGGAAAGATGGACAACTCTGGCATAGTTCGTTCAAATAGTTATCAAAATAGAACAATTAACTGCTGGTTATAATTGGCTCTTAGCACATACCTAACAAGTTGAATGTATATCTATTATTAAACGCCTATTCCCTATTACTTACTTTAGATTACTATTTTCACTTTTCTCCTTCCCACTAGTCATAATCCCTAGCATCATCAACACAGAGGTAAGAATAATAATCTGGCTGATCAGGGACTCATTTACGAGTGATATGCGATTGGCCGGGCTTATAGACAAAAATAGCAGAATAGTAACCAACCCCCTTGGAGCCACCAATAAAAGTGGCTGCATGGGCATTTTGGTGATACGAAGTTGGATGTACCGTAAAAGAAAAATGACGTACATAATAGCCACCGACCATAATAGCAAGCCGGGGTTTAAAATCTGTGAAGTATCCATCAGGTAACCAAACAACAGGAAAAATACTGACCTGACCATAAAGGTTGCTTCGATGGTCAATTTGGTAAAATTCTGTATTTCCGACCTTAAAACCTCTGGATGAAACTGTTGTATAAATCTAAACCGTCTGAGTTTTTCAACATTCCCCAGAAAAATCCCAAAAACAAGCACAATAATAAGTGCCGGGAGGTGGAAATACTCTGCAATAGCATATATAAGAGTTACCAGTAGAATGATGGGAATAAACTTGATGTGATGCTCAATTTTGCTGAGCAAAAGCAGCAATCCAATAGTGGCCACAAACGAAATAGCAATAATAATAAGCATTTGCAATCCAAAATGGCCAAATGAAGCCAGATCAAAAACTTCATTTAACACAATAAAATTAAAAAACAATACGCCCAGAATATCAGACAAACTGCTTTCAGAAATAATAAATTCCTTATTCTTTGGCCCAAGGTTTCTCGCACTTGAGATGGCAATTGCACTACTGATTATACTAAAAGGTATGGCATTGATCAGGCTTTCACCAACAGAATACTGACCAAAATACCAAAAGGCAGATGCAATGATAAAGGAAACACCAATCAGGCTAAAAATGGCCCCTAGAAATGACTTTCTGATCAGTCCAATCTTTGATTTATTTAAATCAAGTTCCAATGAACCTTCCAGAACGATAAGAACCAGTCCTATGGTGCCAAGCATCGGTAAAAATGCCGAAAAATCGGGTAAATTAATATGAAGGGAAAGGGTGAGTTGCCGAACAACCCACCCAAGAAGCATCAATAATATAACCGAAGGTATTCTGGTTTTTGAAGAGGTAAGGTCAAATAAATACGCAATAAGCAGAAGGACACAGAAAGTAATGATTACAGTCATTTTCAAGTTTTAAATTCCAGTCTCTCCGGTTGATTCCTCTACTTATCTGCAATGACATGGTGTCTATTCCCTATCCTTGCCAATAATAATTTCATTCAAGGGATCAAAAGCTTCAGGCTGAAATTGCAGCACCAGCGTGCAAAGCCTCTTGTCATAGCCCATTACCGGAGAGGCAGCAATTAGCTTTCCATCAGGCTGTGAAACCACCATTGTGGAATCAGTGGCCAATAATGCAGCATCAAATATGCCTCCCGAGGTCTGTCCTTCGAGTTTCTTGTTTGTTGAAACCATAAAAATCCCAGATGGTTCAATCAGATGAATGGATTCAAGGTTCTTTCCCCTCACCATATCATTGGTAAACAAGTTCACCTGCTCCAGGTTTTGCCGTAAGAGCTCTTCACGTATGGTCCAGACCATAGGCTTGCATAAGAGGGTGAGCATTTCCTTGTTTTGGTTTTGCAATTGCACGGTTGCCCGTTCTATTACAGCATTTCTTTCTCTTTTCCCCTCAATATCTTTCCAAAAGTAAACAACCACTATAGCAAGTATTGCAAACAATAGGACAGAAATGACTGGGTGTTTTCTGATAAAACCACGCGTATCCGGCTTGGGAGTAATGTCAGTTGCACCTGTTGACTCAGTGTTTTCAGCTAGATTATCAGGCTGTTCAGTTTCATAGTTATTCGACATGGGTATTTATTTAAAATGAAAATTATCTTACCACATGCTATATTTAATGGAAAGCAGTAATGACAAACATCAATTTTCGACAACTGCTAAGTCCCTTCGCATGGGAATAGTAAAAATAACCATTTATCGGCAATTTTAACGCAACAAGCGAAAATAATTTTTAAAATGACTAAGATCGAATAATAGAATGTATTTTCAATAACACCTATTCCAATAACATTTATAACTACAATAAAGTAAAATTTTTACGATATAGTTTGAAACGTTATTTTTTATAGTTACCTTTGGTTTTATTATAAGGCTGTAAATTTAAAAGATATGAAAAACCTTCTGTTATCCATTTGGCTGCTGTCATTAAGCGTCCTCATTTTTGGACAGGAATTCCCTCCACCCAAAAATTTTAGGTTCATCGAAGAAAATGATTCCGTTTATCTTTCCTGGAGTCCTCCTTCCGGAGTATCGCCTGAGCAGTACAATATTTACTACACCACATTTCATTATGGCGATATCCAGTATAACATAGGTACCACCACTGATACAATGGCCATATTTCCCAGGCCAATCTTTGCTTACACTATGTGCTGGGGAGTTACTGCTCTATACCAAAATCCCATTGGGGAATCTGATCTAACTTGGGAATGTATAACTTTGTTGGGAACTATTTACTGCCCTTATTTAATTGATTTTGAATCGCCGGAAATTAATTTCTATTTTCTCGAAGCCGTGCGGGAATATGGCGAGGACACCTGGGGATTGTCCGACGATACTTTTATTTCGTCCAGCCATTCAGCCAGCTACTTTTCCAATTCTATTGGATATAGGGCTGGTTTATGGACACTCCATGCAATGTTTGAAACAGGGACTTCACGCAACCTGAGTTTTTGGTATAAAATCCCTGAAAATCAAGGACTTTCTGACACACTCAGTGTTCATTGCACAGGTTCCGATTCAATATTAATTGAAGCCCTATATGCTACCAACAACTGGCAATACGCCGAAGTTTCATTAATCAATGCACCTATAGTATTCCACGTGGGTTTTAAAGCTAAAGCAGCCGGGGGAAATGGCATTTTTCTGGATGATATAAGATTTTTCAGCGAAACAGTTGATGTGAAGCAACCGTTGGCAAAAATACCTTTGGTAAGTATATTCCCCAACCCCGCCTCATCCTTTTTCCACCTGAATTTGAATTTGCCGGAGTCCGCAAATGTAAAACTTACGGTGTGCTCCATGGAAGGAAAAGTCATAAAAACTGATGTCAGCCAACATATGACACCCGGACAGCAACGCATTACGATGAATGTATCCGATCTGGAACCAGGAATTTACCTGTTATCTGTTCATGTGAATGACAAAGTGCTCAACCGGAAACTACTAAAGTATTAATGCCCTTGCTTACTTTGATCGTTTTGTAGCATCCTTTTTTATTCATTTTGATACTGATCATCCCGGTGCATAAAGTCCCGGTATCGTTATCTGTTGAATCTGAATCAGGACTTTTTGAAAATTAATCCCTGAATATCCTTGTTTCAGGATATTGCTTGCGGTGATAAAAAACCCTCGGAATGAGATAGTAAAAGTAAAGCTTTATGGCCATTCATTTGCAGGATTACAAAATAAAAACTATTCAACTATGAAACAGACAATATTCCGACAGAACTCCCATAATTAATTCTTCTTATATTTTAAGGTTCATGTAGGATAGAACGTCATCTTTTCCCTATTTTTGCAGAAAGCATGTAGGGAATTTTTCAGGGAACACTGCAGGCAGATCTTACCTATTGATGCACATTGCTCACATTATCTTTGGCGAGAAAATGGATGATTTTATAACGCTTGAACCATCAAATATTGACTCAGAACACATCTGTTGTGCCTTTTCAGATGCAAAATGTTCAGAAGGCTACCAATTGAAGAAAGACTGGCTGAAGCAGGAATTTGAAAATGGGTATGTTTTCCGCAGACTTGATGCTAGGGCAAAGGTATTCATAGAATATGGACCTGCTGAAAAAGGGTGGGTTCCAATTTATGCTCCTGGGTATCTTTTAATAAATTGTTTTTGGGTATCAGGGCAGTATAAAGGCAAAGGCTATGGTAAAGAGTTGATAAAGTACGCACTTGAAGATGCCATTTCTCAAAAAAAGAAAGGATTGGTAACCGTGGTTGGAACCAAAAAGTTCCATTTTATGAGCGATACCAAATGGCTGCTGAAACAAGGCTTTGAAACGGTTGAAACCACAACATCAGGATTTAGTCTACTTGTAAAAAAGTTGGACATGGATGCAGAAAATCCTTGCTTTAATGCACAGGTGAAGCTCAACACCATAAATCAGTCCAATGGATTGGTTGCTTATTATTCTAACCGTTGCCCATATACCGAATTTTATGTAAACTCTTCCTTACGGGAGACAGCCGCCCTCAAAAAATTACCGTTGACCATCATAAAAATTGAAAACCTGGAGCAGGCGCAGGAATCCCCGACTCCGGCAACCATTTTCAGCTTATTTTACAATGGTAAATTTATTACCACAGATGTTAGTGTTTGCCTGGGAAACCGCTTTGATAAAATCATGGGCAACGCTTTTTGATAAACTACAATGATCTTTTAATTCTAACACTCAAAACAATCTTGAAATGACTAAAAACACTTTACTCCTTGCGTTTGCATTGTTGATTTCCGTTTTTGCAAACGGACAACCGTGGTTTCAAAATGACGACATCTTTAACCCAAGTGGAATACCAAGTTTACCCTTTTCCCAACCACGCTTTGGTGATTTGGATGCTGATGGTGATCTTGACATGATCATAGGCAGCATTGATGGAGTGCCCTTCTACATGAAAAACAATGGAACTGCTCTGGAGCCGCATTTTGTAGCTGGAGAAGATATTTTCGAAACAGTCAATGAACTGGAAGCAGAAATGGGCGTTTTTTACGACATTGATGGCGACAATGACCTTGATTTCATTTCCGGTGGTTTTACCGGTCTTCATTTGTTTTCAAATACGGGAACCATCAATTCACCAAACTTCATAAAAGTAAACAATTTCTTTGCAGGCCTGATTGTTGGCTCTAATCCTGTGCCTGACTTTGTTGATCTGGACAACGATGGTGATGCAGAAATGGTGGTTGGTTTAAGCGAAAGCGGGATGGTTAAGATTTATACCAATACCGGATCACCAACAGCAGCCTCTTATGCTGAAAGCAATGTTTCGGAAGTCGGGGATGTTGGATTATATGCGTACCCAATGTTCTGCGATCTGGACAATGACAATGATCAGGATTTATTGCTGGGACGCGATAGCCACGGTTTTGTTTACTTTGAAAACACCGGAAATGCCAGTGCTGCAACCTGGCAGCAAAACACCACCTGGTTTGATGGACTGGGCACTGCAACATATTGGAATTCACCAAGTTTAGTTGATTTAAACGGCGACAGTAAGTTTGATCTGATTTTTGGTACTGATTCCGGCCCCATAAACTATTTTGAAAATACCGGTACCGTTTCAGTGCCGGAATGGACGCAAAATACGAATTTATTTGGCGGCGTAATTGATGTGGGTGGTGCCAGCAATCCCTGCTTCTATGATTATGACAAAGATGGAGACCTGGATATGTTTACCGGCAGTAATATGGGACATGTAAAATATTATAAAAACACCGGAACATCATCCGGACCGGCATGGGAGGAAAACAGCAGTGCATTTACCTCGCTAAAACATTCTCTTTACAGCGCAGTTGCTATAGGTGATGTAAATGGTGACGGCCTCACCGATGCCATAGTGGGAGATTTGAGTGGCAAACTCTACTATCACAAAAATTCAGGACTTGGATTTACCCTGATGAACGACCTGCAAAACATAGCATTAGGTGGTTGGTCAGCCCCACGACTGGTTGATTTTGATGAAGATGGAGATCTTGATATTGTTGCCGGAAATGAAGATGGTGAAATAAACTACCTTGAAAATCAGGGAACTGCACAAGCTCCGTTATGGGTTATCATTCCCGGCTATTTTGCGGGCATTGACCCCGGTTCAAACGGTGTACCGGCCATTGTGGATCTTGATTTTGATGGCGATCTGGATATTCTATGCGGCAATATCTGGTCCGAACTCTCCTATTATGAAAATCAGTCCGGAGTATGGGTAGAAAAACCTGGAGTATTTTTTGGAGTAACTGGTCATCAGAATACCACGCCAGCCTTTGCTGACCTGGACGGCGATGGCGATCCTGATCTTATTCTTGGTCAATACGATGGTAATTTCAACTATTATGAAAACCTTTTAATGAGCGTTGGTACATCCTTTCAAAAAAATAGCGAAACGCTTACGCTATATCCAAACCCAATGAAAGACTTGACTACCGTTGAGTTTAATTTGAATACACCAAACAATGCAACCATTCAGGTGATCGACAACACCGGCTCAGTTATATTAAGTTTCAACTACAGTAATTTGTCTGCCGGCAAACAATCCATTCAACTGGAAACCAGCTCATTGAAGCCAGGATTATATCTTATCAGGCTTTTGACTCCAGATTTTGAATCAAACATTAAAACAATAAAAGTCAAGTAGTTAGTGCATACGCTCATTTTCGTTGCCAAAAAACAAGAACATGACAAAAACTTTAAGTGCCTTCTTGCTTCTGATTTCAATATTTATGAATGTCCGGCTTTTTGGTAACGGAAATGAGGGTAGTAACAAAATTCTCCCAGCAAACAGCGACACTGCGCTTGCCCGGGATGTGGTAAATGAAACACTCCGCTCGTGGAATGCTTACAAAACATATGCCTGGGGACATGATGCGCTCGCTCCTTTATCAAAATCGTTCAGTGATTGGTACAGTAAGCCATTATATATTTCACCCATTGATGCCTACAGCACATTGGTTATAATGGGTTTGGATGATGAAGCAAAGGAAATTGAAAATTATGTGGAGGATTCTCTTGATTTTAACATCAATATCGATGCAAAAATCTTCGAAGTAAACATCCGCATATTGGGCGGCTTGCTTGCAATGTATGAGCATTCGCGCAATCCGGCGGTATTGAATAAAGCCAGGGATTTTGCAGACAGAATGCTTCCGGCATTCAACACAGGCACTGGCATTCCGAAATATTGGGTCAATTTATCAACGGGCGTTGCCAGGGGCGATACAGTGAACGTAGCTGAAGCCGCAACCTACACCATGGAAATGGGTATCCTGAGCTATTACACCAACAACCCCAAGTATTATCAGGCGGGTAAAAAGGCTACTCTGGCTATTTTCAGCCGCCGGTCTGAATTGGGTCTGATTGGCGATGTAATTGATGTAGAAACAGGCAAATGGGTATCGACGCAAAGCCACATCTGTGCAGGCGTTGATTCCTACTATGAATACCTGTACAAGAGTTATTTGTTGTTCGGCGATGAAGAACTAGGCAATATCTGGAAAGAAAGCATGGTTGGCGTGCATAAGTATATCGCCGAAATATATGACAACAAGTTATGGTATGGACGGGTTGACATGAATTCAGGGAAGCAGACAAGTACGGTTATCACCCTCTACGATGCCTTCTTCCCTGCAATTTTAGCCATTTCCGGTGACATCAATAGAGCGGAACTATTGCAGAAAACCTGGGACTGGGTTTGGAGTCAGCAAGGGCTGGAACCAACTTCCTATGACTATAAAAAAGGAACGTTCAATTATCCGGTGTATGACCTGAACCCGGAAATCATTGAATCAGCTTATTACTTATTCCATATTACCGGCGACAGCACCTATTTTGAAATGAACCGGAAATACTGGAACAACATCAAAGAGTTCTGCCGCACTGACATTGCATTTACTTCTGTTGAAAATGTGATAACCAAGGAGAAAAGGGACTATATGCCAACCTTCTTCTTTGCGGAAACGCTTAAATACTTATACCTTACTTTCTCACATGGCCAAATTGGGTTTAATTTTGACGATTTTGTCTTTAATACAGAGGCTCATCAATTCAAAAGAAGCAACTTTGACCATGATACTGCACGTAAACGTCTGAACTTCAAATAAAATCCAAGGTCTTCTACCTTAACATCAGACAAACTTTATATACATTGAACCAGGTTGATAATACAGACTGATTATGAAAACTATAAAAAGTGAACTGCTGACTTTACTGTCATTCCTGATTCTTCAAAGTGTTGTTTTTTCTCAGACATTATCAAAATTCGTTCCTCCACCAGAGATTCATGAATTTGCACCCATTCACCAATTCCTGGCTTCGGATTGGATGGAAGGCCGGGAAATTGGAACTAATGGCAATTTAATGGCCTCAGATTACATCGCATCCCTAATGCAATTATTTGATTTAAAACCATTAAAAGGAAACAATGGATATTTTCAGGATTTTGAAGTGATTCGCTATGAGAATGAAAGGTCTGGATTAAATATACGATTTCCACTGGTCAAAGCGGGTATTTCGGAAATGGGGGCGGCAACACACATGTTCAAGTCTCTTAACAGTCCCTATGATTATAACTTTGAAGCACCCGTGGTTTTTGCCGGTTATGGGATAAATAGTCCGGCTTCGGAATATGATGATTACAATAGAATAGAGGTTAAAGGCAAAATTGTACTGGTAATAAAAGGGCTTCCGGGTGAAGGGGATTCAACCTCAATGGCATGGGCTAAAATAGGGAAGCAATTGTATATAAATGACTTCGGACTGGCCGAAAAACGAAAAATTGCCCATGAGCACGGCGCTGTTGCAATTATAGAGATGGATGATACGAGGAAATGTTTTAAAAAGACGGGCATCCCATCAATTGACACACTCTGTTTCAGCAACAAGCCTTCAAATGAGGATGAACCAGAATATTCAGACGGCGATTACACGTTACCTGATGAGGAAACTCAATCCCTCCCCTGCTTTATGATTAATAACAGCCTGAGCCAACAAATGTTACTTGGCTCTGGTATCAACCTTAGTGAATACAAAAAGCAGGCAGCTTCAATGTCTCCGAAAGTTCCGGAGGAAACAACAGATATAATGGTCCGGCTCTGGGCTGAAGTAAAGAAGGATACAATTTCCATAAGGAATGTGATTGGAATGATCCCTGGCAGGGACAATGCCAAAAATGTGATTGTTGGTGCTCATTACGATCATCTTGGCATGCGGGAAGGCTCAATTTATAATGGAGCCGACGACAATGCCTCGGGAGTGGCAGGGCTGTTATCATTGGCAGTAAGTTGGACCCGATCAGGAATTACACCGGAATATAACCTGATTTTCGCCTCCTGGACAGGCGAAGAGAAAGGTTTGTTGGGCAGCAGATATTATACAAATACCAAGTCTTTAAACCCAAATGATATTCTGCTTTATGTTAACATGGATATGATTTCGCGTAGCGCTCCCGAAGATTCATCAGAAAAAGTAATTAGTGTGGGCACGCTTTCCGCTGATAAAAATTCAGAAACAATGATCCGGTCAGCAAATGGCTTACTTTCAAGTCCCATGATACTTGATTTATGGGACGCAACTGGCCACAATGGCAGCGATTATGGGTCGTTTGCTAAAAATAATATTCCTGTGATGACTTTCTTTTCAGGGTTCCACGATGATTATCATTCCCCACGCGATGTTTATGACAAAGTTGATTCTGCCAAAATGGAAAATGTGCTGGAACTGGTAAACGGATGCATAAATTTAATAATGAAAGCCAAGCCCAGATAAGCCCTGTTCGTAAGAAAGCGTTTATCCCAAGAATACATTTTTCAGTATTTAGAAAACAATTTTTAGACATGCCTGTTATATATTTTAAGCATACTTAAAATATTGCGTAAATGTCAGTTTCGGTTGAAAATTTTGTAAAATCGGTCTTTAAACTTGAAAACACACCGGGTTCAGATACACGTACCGGCAGTATTGCGGCATCTTTAGGCATAAGCAGTGCCGCAACAACGGACATGGCGCAGAAATTAGCATTGAGGGATTTGGTCAATTACAAAAAATACCAACCCATTTCGCTAACCCCGAAAGGAAGAAGAATGGCCCTTTCACTCATACGTAAACATCGCTTGTGGGAAACCTTCCTGCACAAAGTGTTGGAATTGTCACTCAGCGAGATTCATCAGGAAGCTGAATTGCTTGAACATCAAACTTCGGAATTTCTTGCTGATAAAATAAGCAACTTTCTTGGGAATCCAGAATTTGACCCTCATGGTGACCCGGTGCCAGATGCTTTTGGCAACCTTGCGATGGATTACAGCATATCCCTTTCAGAAGCATTGCCCGGTAAAAATTATACTTTGAGTCGTCTCGATAGTTCAGAAGCAGACTTTTTCGATTTCTCCAGCCAGAATGCGCTTAATATTGGCTGCGCTGTTTCAGTAATAAAACAATACCGAAATTCCAATATGACAGAGATTATGGTTAATAACAAGTCCATTTTGCTGAATAGTGACATTTCAAAGAAAATCTATCTAACCACTAATCACAATCATGATGAATAAAACCTTGCTTTTCGTTTTATTATTTTCAAGCCATTTTGTTGGAGCCCAAACAACATCTGAGCTCATTACGGACCGGCCTGATCAAACAGAGTCATCCACTGCTGTTCCATTTAAATATCTGCAGATTGAAACCGGATTTTTGCTGGAAAATAAATCAACCAACCTACTGCAATACAAATCCTATGTTTTCAACTCCACCTTATTACGCTATGGGCTACTCCACAATTTCGAGTTAAGACTAGGCCTCGAATATCTTGGTGACCGCACTGAAAATAAACATCAGGACACAACGGGTAAAATCACTGGATTTGGCCCACTATACACTGGCTTTAAAGTAAAAATAGCTGATGAAGATAGCTGGAGACCTGAAATCGCTATTTTAGGTGGACTTGTTTTACCATTTACAGCAAAAAAGGACTACAAACCAACCAACGTTTCAGCTGATCTGCGACTGGCCTTTTCACATACCCTTTCCGATCGATTTTCATTGGGATATAATCTAGGCGCTGAATGGGATGGAGAATCAGCAAGTCCATTTTATTTTTATTCATTAGCGCTTGGCATTGGCATTACCAACAATCTAAGTATGTTTGCTGAAAGTTATGGACTTCTGAATCCTGAAGGGAAACCTGAAAATTTAGTGGATGCCGGCTTTACTTATTTGGTTCTTAGAAATTTACAGCTTGATTTATCGGGAGGTATTGGACTAAACGATCAAGCTATTGACAATTTTATCAGCTTTGGCCTAACCTTGAGAATACCAGATTGATTTACCCTTAATAAAGAAATAAAATGACCAACGAGAATATTTTGTTTGCTTTAGGATTAACTGCATTTGCAGGCTTATCTACAGGTATTGGCAGCCTTATGGCCTTTATGTCAAAGAAATTTAATCCCAAATTTCTGGCAGGCGCCCTGGGCTTTTCGGCAGGTGTGATGATATATGTTTCAATGATTGAAATCTTTATAAAAGCAAAAGATTCATTGTCATTGGCATATGGCGATAAAATTGGTTACACCTATACAGTAATCGCTTTCTTTACGGGAATTGCTGTTATAGCACTCATTGACAAGCTTATTCCGAGCGCTGAAAATCCGCATGAAATCAAAAATATCGACATAAATAACGTAAAAGCCGCACAAGAGAAGAAATTGCTTCGCATGGGTCTGTTTTCAGCACTGGCAATTGCCATCCATAACTTCCCTGAAGGACTGGCTACCTTTATGGCTGCATTGACCGATCCCACTTTAGGAGTGAGTATTGCGGTGGCAATAGCTATTCACAACATCCCGGAAGGCATCGCTGTTTCGGTACCGATATACTACGCAACAAAAAACCGTAGCAAAGCTTTCTGGCTTTCTTTTACCTCCGGCCTTGCCGAGCCGGTTGGCGCAATTATCGGTTATTTCCTGCTAAAGAGTTTTATTAACGAAGCTACTTTCGGCGTAATCTTTGCCAGTGTGGCCGGAATTATGGTTTATATCTCTCTGGATGAATTGCTACCAGCAGCAGAAGAATACGGAGAACATCACATTGCCATTGGTGGACTAATAGCAGGCATGGCTATTATGGCTGTAAGTCTTTTGCTTTTTGCGTAATCAGGTCCTTGCTAAAAATGCATAACCGTCTTATATTTCGGTGCGCCTGCGTGCACACCAAAATATAAAGGCCATTATCCACCAATTTCATTCTCCCTGATTCCTTCACGCCCCGCACAGCGAATCATCCACGAAGGCGAGTTTCCAGCCATCGGGTGTATTGATGAAATAAAATCCGCGGGGATTAGTGTTTGTATCGGGTAAATAGACTACCATGATTTCCGCCTCAGGCCAGGCTACTTTCACCGGCATGGTTTCAAGTGACTCATTATTTACCACCACATCAGGAACACGCTCAATGCTTACGTAATATATTATAATGATCTCACTATTAATTTCACTAAAAATGAGTTCACAAGGGCTTGAATTATCATTCACATATTCAAATATTAAATCACCGGTTGCTCTGGATCTGGTTATAAAATCATCCTCTTTAGAAAAACCGAAATCTTCGTCTCTCGTTCCCAATTTTGTTATCGTTCCGGGAGCATAGTAACGCCTCACGTCCATTTTCGGATCAATGTAAGTTGCCAGGGTTTTATCCTTGTTGCGGAGCAGGGTGTTGAAGTTTTTCCCAAAATAGCAATCATTCAGAAAGCCTTCAAGAAAAGCCGGAAACGACATTTCCACTTTGAACGAATTGATTACATGCTCAATAACATCTTTCATCATTACGTCCTCTTTCTCAGGATATAGAAATTGAATATTGAAATAGTTTTCGCCATTGAGCATGGCGTAATCAAAATGCAAGATATCATTCACCTTATATTCGATAAGATAGTGGTTGTTTCCCAGTTTTTTATTGGTAACACCTTCTTTCGATTTCAACTCTTCCTTATAAGCTTCGCCAATCGTGTAGATGTCGCCCGCTTCCAGAAAATCATTTTTATAATCGCGGTAAACAATAAGTTGAATATCCTGATTTTCCGAGAAGAATTTTTGTCCGTCTTCATTTGTCGCTTCGCCTTGCGGAATAAGGAAATCGGGATATTCAACGGTGAATTCATAGCGATCGTTGTGGTAAGTTATGTATTTTACGTTGCTTAGCTGCGCGTCGGTTTTGCCAGAGCTGCCACTACAAGCTGTAAAAAGCACAAAGACTACGAGTAAATACGTTATTTTTTTCATGGTAATTAAGGTTTACTATTAATAAAATTATTTATTGTCATGTACAGCGTGGGCGTGCGTTATGAAACGCTCGCCAGCACATTCGGGGTAAATACGGGGCTTGTATCTTCTTTTCTGAAGTCGGACATTTTGCAGAACTCTGATTAATCAATAAATTCCGATATCATAAAATCGACTAAAAAGCTGCTGCCATTGGCAATAAGCGTTACTTCGCTTGTGGTTTGTATTCCGTCACCGTAATCGATGATTACGGAATATTTCATATCAGACTGTGCAGCTATAGTTACATTTTCAAGCTTTTGCCCGGATTCTATGCCGTTTCCCCGTCCAAATGGTGATAAAATGGGTACATCCAGCGGATAAATCTTTCCCCATCTCATTTTGAACGCATTTTCAGCGGCAATTCGCTCTGTGTCTGTTTCAAAATCAGGATATTCATAGATGTCTAGCGATTCGGTAAAAAATTCGTAATACCGCGTAGTCGTTATTTTTTGCTCGTCGGGGAAGCAGTAATCGTTACCATTGTCACACTGAAAGATGCTTTTTAGCCATTCTTCGCCTTGTGAAATTTGTTGCCCATCCATTGATTTGTTCAAAGAATCGACATTATTCACTTCTTTATCACCCGACGATTGGTTGCAGCTTGTTGATAATGTAAACACCAGTATAGAAACAAACAGACCTGTTGTAGTTAGAATATTTATTTTCATCACTGTCATTTTTAAAAGGTTCGAAGACCGAAGCTATCTTCCGCGGAGCTTTTTCCTTTGCTACCTCGCCACATAACCCGATACATTTTCCGCAATTTTTTGCACAGAGTTCTCATCATTGTCTGCAATAAACAGATTATTTACATTGTCGAAAAAGACTACGTTGTTGTTTTTGAGCCAAACAGGTTTCTTGCTGCCGGTAATGTCTGTTCCTACCAGTATCAATTGATTACTACCGTCGGCATTGGCTATGCAATAAGGACCGTGTCCTAAATCGCCCATTTCAATCATTGTACCGTAAAGAATTTTCGTCTCATCCGGCGAAAGCACAAATGAGTTAAATTCTGTTTCAACCCAATAATCTTCACTCTCTTTATTCCTCAGCACTTTAAAATCCAGTTTATCTGATAAACATACTTTTTTGTTATTGCGTGTGTAGTAGAGATTTTCATCATTAGTTTGAAAGAATTGTGCAGCCTTATTAGAAGATAACTCTCCTGAAATCTTTTGAATAAAGTCATAATCAAACTCTTTTTGGATAATGTTTTTTTTGGCAATGGAGTAAATAGCCATAGAATAAAAATCGTAGTAATCCCAATTAAAATTGTGACGAATAATTAGGTCTCCCTTGTAATAAAAGAGTGGACTCATTTCGCGGTCGGTCCCGGAAATGCATTCGTCCTTTTTGAGTTTCCAGTCAGCCAGCCATTGTGGTGCAATAATTGATTCGCTGATATCAGCTAATTTGAGCCAAAGCGAACCATCACGTTCAACGCTGTAATACAGGGTGTTTCCCTCAGGGTTGAAAGTGAAATTTAATATATCCTCAATTTCTTCTGAGAATTTCACTTTTTTGTCTTCGTCAAAGCTGTGAAAATACAATTGGCCGTCAACCAGATAGGCAAATGGGCATTGCATATAGGCAATATCTGCAGGTTTCTCCAAAAGGGCTTCTGCCGAAGTTGTATCAGCTGTTTGTGGTTCGTTATTTTCATTTTGTTGATTTCCACCAGCGCAGGCTGATAGCATAACGAAGATTGCTAAAGAATAGATTGTTTTGCTCATTTTCAATACGTTTTTAAGTTAAACTCTATTTTACCCATTTTTCATTTTCCCATTTCAGCGTAACTTCTTTCGTTGCTGCTTCAGATATTTCGTTGGTTTCCGAATAATCCATCAGGGCATAAGTATCCAATGTAACTTGTATGGAAGTTCCTTTTTGAGGAAGTTTATAGTATAGTATGTATTCAGCCCTGGCAAATTTCTGTTCTACTTCCTTTCGTGTATTCAGATTTAGCTCGGAAAGATGGATAAAGTCATCGGCTTTCCAGTAAATATTGCTTATGCCATCAAAGTTTAAATCTTCTATCAGCTTTCCGTTTTCGTAGAAAAAATAGTTGAGTATACTGCCCGACTCTGTACCCTGGTTTACGATAACAAGCTTGCGGCCATCTTTCAAATTCCAATAACACATTTCCCATCCAAACTGCATCCCGGTAAGATTCAGATATCCGTTTTTAACATCGCAAACACCAATGGGCGTTGGCGAAATGTCGTACGCTTTATCTTCACCAATGTGCTTGAGTAGCAATTCCCGTTTTTCTATATTAATTTCCTCCAATGGAAACACATCATCGGGCAACAGCAGGAAGATGTCTTTAATGTTTACTTTTGATGCATCGGAGGCTTCTGTTACAACTTTATTTTCCTGCCTCATAGAATCAGAAGTTTCGGCACTGGCACTCTTTTGACTTTCACCTTGACAAGCAAAAAGTAATGTGAGCACAACAAGTAGATAATATTTGGTTTTCATGTTTCTCGTTTTTTATTACCTGTTCCCATTGTCATACAAGGTTTAAGGCAAGATTGTTCTCAATCGAAATATTCAATTTCTCTTTCCGTTTTATTTTGGGGAATATCATCTTTAAATTCAGTTGACTTAATCCAGTTTCCTGGTTCGTCAAATTCGTAACTGTATGTAGTCTTGAAAGGTGCGGAGTTGCCATCTTGTAGGTAGCTATATTCAATTAAGTTGTTTTTATCATCATACATGGAGAGCGTTTTGTAATTATGGCTGCTATTGAGGGAAGAAAGTGATTGTACCTCAATCACATTACCGTTGTCATCATACTTATACAGTTTTTTCTCTATGTGCGAGTCATCAGGACCTAAATGGTTCTCTTCAACCATATTTCCGGTTTCATCATATTTATAGCGTATCTTATTCCAACAGATACCCTCAGGATTGTATTGTTTCTTTTCAATCATATTGCCGCTGTCGTCATATCTATAGAGTTCCTTTGAAGGAGAATACCCATCTTCAAATAGAATTTTTTCTACTTTGTTTCCTTTGCTGTCATATTTATAAGTCGTTTTCGAAGAGATTTCTCCATAGGAATTGTACAGATTATCTTCACTCAGATTGTTTTTGTCATCATAGGTATAAAGCTGTTTTATAATAGTATCACCATCAGATGTGTACTGAATATAAGATGTTTTGTTGCCCTCTTTATTATATGTGCTTTCATTAATACTTCGCAATTTAAAAACTCCTTCTGTATTTCCGGCTCTGTAATATGATTCTTTAACTGACTTAATTTTACCGTTCAAATCATTTTTAGCCCGGTTGTTGTCATTGTTCTCAGCATTACAGGTACAATGGAATGCAAGTAGCGCAAGCAGATATATTTTTGTTTTCATGTGTTTGTTTTTGATGTTTGTTAATGATAAATCCGACAATTTTTCTTTCCTAAGTTTGTTTTTCCATTAGGGTCCGGCGTTAAATTCTATTGTTTTCACCAAATTATTCTCATCAAGAGTAATATTCAATTAGACATCTGTTTTTTCTTCCGACCTCGCTCAATCTCCCATATAACCCAGCCCTCGTAAAACAGGATTTGAATTGTGGATGTCGTCTTCTGTCAGGCGCAGCCAACCAACCAATCCGAAAGCGGTACGCGCTAAATAGTTCATCGGTAAGCCTTCACCATATTCACCCGCAGTGTAATCTTCTTCAGCCAGCAGCACTTCAATTTCGTAGCCCACAGGCAGATTAGCGACTACCGTACCGCCTTTTTTCTGAGTATAGAGCGTTATAGGTTTCAAAAGTTTCCCTTTTACGCCCACGTAGCAGAACGGTTGTTTGGTTTCGTTAACCTTAGTATTCGAGAGTTGATATTTACGCCGCTCGTTAAACATCTTGTCGGTATTACCGGCTGTGTAAATAACACCATTACCATTGATGCACATTTCATCGGCAACTTGCTCCCAGAGAACCTTATTTCCAACATCGCTGATTCGGAATTGTGGATCGCCACTTGCTCCCGGCGTGAAGAGAATATTTAAACTCTCCTTCATTGATGAGGTTTTGTAACGACCAATGAGTGTGTATTTATCATTGTTATTAGCTTCGAAACAGACATCAGTTTTCGGAAGTTTTTGCAATTCTTTACCGATATAGGTAAACATAGCTGGATCGTATCCAAATTTACCATCAGGATAAGTTGCATCTTGCCCAAGGTTTATCCATTTCAACTGGGGAAAAGCCGCATTGGCTTGCCCCATAGCTGTTTGAACCATAAGGTTAAGCAGAAATAGTAAAGAAAATATTTTTTGTTTCATTGTTCTTTTAATTTTATTATTCTGATTTCAGTTCTTCTTATCCTTCTCCACCAGCTGGCGGAGAGTTATAAGGGGGCTTCCGACTTCCATCTATTTCACCATCTCCACACTTTTCATTCCCCTGTAACTTGGATTGTTTTTTAGCTCTTTCAGGTATTCAAAAGTGGATTCTGTCGTGGCACGAAACAATCCCTGCCCTGAGTCTTTGTGGTCGTATCTGTAAACCGAAGCCATGTAATCGTTCATTACTACGGAATACGTTTTGTTCAAATACACCGAAGTTTAAGTGAGGCAGAGTGTTTGAATGCCTCCTGTTATACTAGCAAATGTATCGCTGCCATCACCCATTTTAATAGCAAGTCTGATAGCATTTTCAAAATCGAAACTTTCAATGAACTCAAGAATTGCTTATGATACTAAACCCTGACAAGCAATGATTTATCATAAACTTAAAAATTCATTTTATTTGTCACATAGATGGTATTTTATCAAATACCTTTTCGTGCCTATCCGGCAACTTTACACCTTGATTTTCAGCCATCGCCTGCAATTGACTCTGATATTTAAAATACAGTAAATGTTCATTCAACCGATCTGCTTCAGCCTGGTATCTGCTGTTTACTTCATCTGCTCTTTTATCTAATGCAAAATAATAAACATGCTGCTGTTCATGAAGCAATAGATAGTCAATGCTTTTATCCGTCAATATTTCGTTAAACAAGAGTTCTCTCATCGCATCAATATTTTGCGGATCCATTACTTGTTTTATTCTCATATTTGTATCGAGAGTTATAGGCATCAACAACCATATTTTCATCCATTCGTCATTCACAAAACTATCAAAATCCCAGCCGAATGCTTTTTGAAAAAACTCATATGTGCGCCGGGCAGCTTGTCGTTGAGCGATAAGTAACAATAAATCGGATTGCGGATTAAGCCATGATCTAAATTTATTTTTGCAAAGAGAATATCCAAGAATGGCTTTTGACAAGATTAATGAAGCAGTCATTCTCGTCATAAAGCAGTAATTGAATTTTTGATTTTCTTGCGAAGCTATATCCGTTCTAAAACTAAGTTCTTCATCACTTTCAGCGCTCCTACAAATATCCATCAGTTTCTCAAATTGCTTTACCATACCAATGTTTAACGGGTCGGTGGCGGCCAGAATTGGTTCATAAATGTCTAATAAATCCTCGGTAACAATTTTCCACAGTAGTCTTTCTTTTTCCAGGATAATGTTCATTTCGAGCAAATCTTCAGTTCGCCCGGCTACTGCAAAAATATTTTCATATGCTTTTTGAGCACGAAAGCGGAAACCTCCGTTTACTACAGCATTATAAGATGGTCTGTATTGTTCAAGAAATTCCTTTACTGTTGGCAATTTTTTCTCCGAAAAGTTTTCACCTTCCTCAGGACCACCACCAGTAGGCGCTGGTGAGGCTATGCTGGCTATTAAATCCGAATATTTTTGCTGTAAACCACTGGAAGAAAATTTAGTCATAAAATCCATAACATCAGAACAGCTTTCGCCCAAGCCGTCTAATTCGGCAATAAAACTTTCGACATCATTTTTCCGCTTTTCATCGCTAATTGTAAATGCAGCGAAAACACCTGTATATCCAGAAATGGTTTGTTGAATTATAGCTTCCATACTTATCGTTCCTCCTGTTCATTAAATAGAAATTCATATTTACCGTTGACATCCTCTGGTGGGGCAGCCATAAATACTGAACGTTTGCTTCTTGCATTTTCGCTTTTATCGATTTCCTGAACTTCAGATTTCTTGTCTTTGAGGATAGCCCATGCCTCATCACCCAAGTTTCTCACTGATTGTTCTTCCATCGGATCATAATTGAATTTCTGAAATAACGATTCCGTTTCGGAAACAAATTCTGAATAGGCAGCATCGTCAAGTATTATATGATCTCTGAAATATTTTTTGTTTGAAATGCTTTTAAAATCTGTACCCAATTCATTTAGATTTTTTTGATTTTCGCGAATACTATCCAGACTGCTTTTATAGCTTTGATCAAAGATATTGGATGTTTTATGTGTAAGGTAATTGCTGTATATTTCGTAAAACGCACTCAGCTCACCACTTAATTTAGTAAAAAATGCTAACACCTTATTGTTATAGCCAGTTTCGTACATTTTAAGAAAATCTGCTTGAACCTCATCAATTCTTTCCCTATAGATTAAAGCCAATTCAGTAAAATCATTTTGTTTAGCTGCATTTTCTAAAGATGTCATCTTATCCATATACAGTGCCTGGGAAGGTGACTCATAATAGCCCTCTTTTTTCATCTTCTCCTGAACTTCTTCAATACTTATACAGCTCAGCACTAATTGCGTAAGCTCTTTGTATATTTTAACCTGATGTTGAGATTGGCCGGATTTTTCCATTCTATCCACTAGCAGTTGATAGTATTCGGCTGATTGTTGTATTTTATCCATAGTTAAAAATTCAGTGTTTATATCAATTTCAATTGTGAGATTTTACGATGATTTTCGTCTGTTTTGGTCCATCCAGGCAGATTATACTAAAAGTTATTTTCATTTGGATGAGTGATTTATAGCTTCCCATTTTCAAAATTGCTTTTACTAATTGAACTTAAAGGGTTGCTGATTCAATTTCTTGCTATTTCAGTCCATCAAACACCTTCTGATTGGTGCAGCAGAATTATTTTAAAGCTATGAAAGTGTTCAGACTTCCGTCTATTTAATAAACATGTTATCGTCCCACGTTTTGCTGCCGGGAAGCTCTTTTACCTGCGAATAAAGTCCGGGGAAATTATCAACCAGGAAATATTCGCTGTCCCAGGGCTTGATAACACGGATAATGTCTTTCCCGCTGTCTTTGCCGCCATTAAGAACATAGTACTGAATGAATTTTGCATCCATTTTACTGTTGTATTCATAATTGGTATTCATGGCCTCCACTTCAACGGTATAGGGTTTTTCGGGTATGTATCCGTTTTGCTGAGTGGCACCTTTCAGGTAAGCGGCTACCTGATAGGGACGCGCATAATATTTATCTTTACCTCGAAGCAGCTCGCTGAGGCGATGCATAATCCGGTCTTTGCTCATACGACCCTCATTGTTGGGATCGTGTTCATTTACGGTGGTTGCCAGATACAAGCACTTTTCACCAATAACAGGATATTTGCGGTAGATTTCCATGGCAATCAATACCATGGTTACGGCGCCTTGCGGTTCGGTGGAAACCTGTGCCTGCAATTCCTGAAATTTTGCCACGGTCCACGGGAAACGTTCGAAGGTGCAGGAGGCTTTGTCGCTCATATTCAACTCATCGTGGCTGATTTTCCCGGCAAGTGTTCCGGTTATGGCGGCATTGTCCAAAGGGGTTTTTTCTTCTGTAATGGAAGTACTGTCGGCAGACGTTTTTTCTGCACTACCAGTAGTTTCATTGCATGCGCTGAAGCTTATGGTTAATGCAACAGCTATTGACAGAAACATTGTTAAACCGTTTAATTTCATTTTTTCATTTTTTATAATTTTTCAACTAATATTCTTGTTCAGGAATGACAGGCAATTGTCTGTTGTTTTATGGCGACGCAGCGTCAATTCTTTATAATTTCAGTTCACCAAACTCATTTCTTAAGTTCAGATAACATCCGACTGAGTTTCGGCTATTTAATAAACATGTTATTGTCCCATGTCATGCTGCCGGGCAGTTCTTTTACCTGCGTATAAAGCCCCGGGAAATTATCGACCAGGAAATACGCACTGTTCCACGGTTTGATAACACGAATGATGTCCTTGCCAACGTCTTTCCCGCCTGTGAGCACATAGTACTGAATGAATTTAGCATCCAGTGTACTGTTGTATTCATAAGGGAAATTCATGGCTTCCACCTCTACTGTGTAAGGTTTTTCGGGTACGTATCCATTTTGCTGTGTGGCTCCTTTAAGGTAAGCGGCAACCTGATATGGGCGGGCATAGGAATCGTCTGTGCCCCGAAGCAGCTCGCTGAGGCGGTACATAATGCGATCACTGCTCATACGTCCCTCATTGTTGGGGTCGTGTTCATTTACGGTGGTTGCCAGATACAAGCACTTTTCACCAATAACAGGATATTTGCGGTAGATTTCCATGGCAATCAATACCATGGTTACGGCGCCTTGCGGCTCGGTGGAAACCTGTGCCTGCAATTCCCGAAATTTTGCAAGCGTCCACGGAAAGCGATCGAAGGAGCAGGTGGCTTTGTCACTCATATCCAGTTCATCGTGGTTAATTTGTCCGGCAAGTGTTCCGGATATGGAAGCATTATCGGCAGGTACCTTTTCTTCTGAAAAATCATCATCTTTCTTGCAAGCGCTCATGCCAATTGTTATCGCAAACGCTATGAGCAGAAGCACTTTTAATTTTTTGCTTTTCATCTGTTATTATTTATTTTTTACGGGTCAGATGGAATTACTCACATCTTGCTTGTTTTAATCGGTGTTCGTGAGCTAAAGGTTCGCCAGATTGATTATAATATCATCTTCGGTTGGTGATTTTTTCCAATCATGGCTATTTCATGGTTTCTTTTTTTTTGGTTATTCAACCTCAACAGCTTGCCTTGGTTCCCCCTTTGACACAAGACAAACTGTTGGGTTGACTTCTTACTTCCAACTACCTACTTCCTACTAGCTACTTCCTACTTCTATCCTACTCCCGAATCATTTTTCTTACCACTCTGCTGCCATCATTGGAAATAATGGTGAACAGATAAATGCCGGAGGGCAGGTCGGTTTCTATTGTCTGGTTGGATGCCTGACTTAGGTCAGCAGTTATCACTACCTTCCCAAGTATGTTTGTGATAACAAGGTGGCTTGCATTGTTGGCGTTGGATATATTGAGCCTGTTCTGGAAGGGGTTTGGATAAACGGCAATATTATTTGTTGCTTCAAAAGTAGCAACAGATGTGGGTTGCAAGGTTGTAAACTGCAGATTTGTACCGTATGCTGTTCCATTGGCATTGGTGGCGTATGCACGAATGTAATACGTTGTATTCCCGGTAAGTCCGGTAATGCTGCTGTTGAAAGCACCCAAACCTGTTCCATCGGAGGTTAAGCCTGTATTGTTAAAAATTGTCGGATTATTAGAAGTACTCCAAACCACACCACGGGCTGTAACGGGACTACCACCATCGGCAATAACTTCCCCGCCTGAGGTTGCCGTTGTTGCTGTAATGGCTGACGGGGCAAAGGTTGAAACGGCCAGCGCATTCGATGAGCCTCCATCGGTAATTGTCCAATTGTAGGTGCTTGTAA
Organism: Lentimicrobium sp.; assembly: GCA_034005265.1. Classification (GTDB taxonomy): domain Bacteria; phylum Bacteroidota; class Bacteroidia; order Bacteroidales; family Lentimicrobiaceae; genus Lentimicrobium. The sequence continues at coordinate 41,410 of JAVEVB010000009.1, read as the reverse complement.
GAACTCCTCTTGCAGTAGCCGCTGCGCCTGGCGAATACTTGCTGTTTCCGCCATGGAAATTAACTCCGTTGTTAACGGTTTGTCCTGCCCATCCAATAAGTAAATTGTTATAGTTGGCTGTTGAAAGTGTTACTTCTTTAAACATATCAGTCATATTGGTTACTGAAGTCACATTCCACGAACCAATATCCTGATTGAATGATAGACAATTAACAAACATAAAGCTCATGTTTGCAACATTGCTTACATCCCAACTGCCAATATTCTGGTTAAATAATCCACAGTTGACAAACATATAGCTCATATCTTCAACATTGCTCACCTCCCAACTGCTAATATCCTGATTAAAAAGTAAACACCCGGCAAACATACTGCACATATTGGTAACATTACTCACATCCCAATTGCTAATATCCTGATTGAATGAAGGTGTCATCTGAAACAAACAACGCATATTGGTAACATTGCTTACATTCCAACTACCAATATTGTAATTAAAAGATGTGCAACCCGAAAACATTGCTGATATACTGGTCACTGATGATGGTAGGCTGACCGGAGCCTGGACGAGGTTTATTGCCTCTTTAAAAGCCCCATAGAGTGAAGTTAACCCTATATTGCCAAAACTCGTTACCCCAATCAACTTATCGAGATTGGGGTTTGCAGTAGAGCCATTCCCAAACTGTTCGAGTGAACCCGAAATTTCTACGGTGTAGGTTCCTTCTGCTGCGTAGGTGTGGTCATGGTTCTCTGCTGTGGTATAATTATTACTGGTTCCGTCGCCCCAGTTAACGCTTACGTTAACAGCTCCTTTAAGAGGAAGTGCAACGGTTGTGCCATCGGAAAGGTTGGTGTTGAATTGTAGTACCATCTGCGCACCGGCACCTAGGCTGAGCATAAGTGCTGCTAATAAAATGAGTAATTGTTTTTTCATGGTTTCCTTTTTTATTGATTATTGATTTGTTTTTCAAACCTAACAGCTTGCCTTGGTTGCGCTTTGGCACCGGACAATCTTTGAGGTTGACTTCCTACTTCTTGCTTTCTCCCCAACTCAAACCTAACAGGTTGGCCTTCGGCGAAAAGCTCAGGCACCGAACCTGTTAGGTTGACTTCCTACTCCCGAATCATTTTCCTTACCACCCTACTGCCATCGTTGGCAATTATGGTTATCAGGTAAATGCCTGAGGGCAGGTTGGTTTCTACTAAATGGTCTGATGCATGACTTAGGTCAGCAGTCATAACTACCTTCCCAAGAATGTTTGTAATGATAAGGTGGCTTGCATTTGAGGCGTTGGATACATTGAACCTTTTTTGGAATGGGTTTGGATATACGCTGAGGTTATCCAGTTCATTGAAAGTAACGCCAAATGCGGATTGCAGGGTTGTAAACTCCATGTTTGAACCATATTCTGTACCATTGGCATTGGTGGCATATGCACGAACGTAGTAAGTGCTACTATGAGCCAGACCGGTAATGCTGCTGGTGAAAGCTCCCACTCCGGTGCCATCAGTAGTATAGCCAGTATTGGCAGTAATGGTAGGATTTTCAGAAGTATGCCAAACCACTCCGCGGGCTGTGACAGCGCTTCCACCATCGGCAAAAATCTCTCCACCTGCGTTTGCTGTAAATGCGGTAATCTCAGAAGGGGAAAGGGTTGAAACGGCAAGGACGTTCGACTCACCACCATCGGTGATTGTCCAATTATAGGTTCCTGTCAGAATGGCCCGGGCATCAGCAGCTGCGCCGGGAGAGTACTTGCTGTTTCCGCCATTGAAATTAATATCGTTGTTAACGGTTTGCCCTGCCCATCCGATAAGTAGATTATTATAGTTGTCTGTTGAAAGCGTTACGTCTTTAAACAAATCAGTCATATTTGTTACTTTACTTACATTCCACGAGCCAATATTCTGATTAAATGAAGAAGCCTCAGAGAACATTTCATTCATGATCATAAGCTTGCTCACATCCCAACTGCTAATATCCTGATTAAAGGAAGATGCCCCTTCAAACATAGCGTGCATCTCGTATACACCGCTCACATTCCAACTGCTAATGTCCTGATTAAATGCAGTTGCCCAGGTAAACATATAGCTCATACCGGTAACCTTACCAACATCCCAACTGCTAATATCCTGATTGAATGAAGAAGCACCCCCAAACGTGTTAAACATATTGTAAACCTTGCTTACATCCCAACTGCCAATATCCTGGTTAAATGCAACTGCCGCAGTAAACATATAGCCCATATCACCATTGTTGCTCACATCCCATCCACCAATATTTTGATTAAAGGACGATGCACCATGAAATAAACCAAACATATTGTAAACATTGCTCACATCCCACCCACCAATATCAAAATTAAAGCTGGAAGCTTCACGTAACATTGATTCCAGGCTCTCAACAGTTGAGGGTAGTTGCGTGGGCAACTCCACGAGATTAATGGCCCCATAAAAAGCGTTGCTGAGTGAAGTCAGTCCGATATCGCCAAAACTTGTTACCCTAACCAGCTTATCTGCATTAGGGTAATCATACTTTCCAAATTGCCCGAGTGAGCCCGAAATTGACACGGTATAGGTTCCTTCTGCCTTATAGGTGTGCTCCTGATTTCCTTCCGTGACATAAGTATCGCTATTACCATCGCCCCAGTTAACGCTTACGTCAACCGCACCGTAAAGGGGTAGCGCAATGGTTTTACCATCCGAAAGGTTGGTGTTGAATTCCAGCACCATCTGTGCATTTGCACTCCAACTCAGCAAAAGAGATACGAGAAGAAATAGTAGTTGTTTTTTCATGATATCCTTTTTTAGTTATTGTGCGTTTTGTTCGTTTTTTACTTTTTTAGTTACTTAAAACAGGGACGAGGAACAGATGGGACGAGGGACGGTTTTCAAACTTCCTACCTCTTTTTATTGGATGGTCTCGACTCCGCTCGACCACCAAACCGGGATTCGTACTTCATACTTCCTACTTCAAACTTCATTAATTGAACACCTAACAGGTCGGCCTTCGGCTACGTTCAGGCACCAGACCTGTTAGGAGAATTACACTTCCTGCTTCCAACTACTTCACCATCTCAAACCTTTGCATTCCTCTGTAACTTGGAATGGTTTTCAATGCTTTCAGGTAATCAATGGTGGCTTCTGCCGAAGAGCGAAACAATCCCTGTCCGGCATCTTTGTGGTCGTATTTGTAAGTTGAAGCCATATAGTTGCTCATTACCACGGAATACGTTTTGTCCAAATCGAATGGTTTGCCATCGGAAGTGAAAAGTTCCACATCTTTTAGCTCTCCATCGGGGGCAAACACATAACGGGTGGTCATTCCTGAAGGATAAATAGGCAAGTGGTCGTCAAAAGCGAATGCACTCAGGAGTAAATTGTGGATTTCCTGCCCGGAAAGATTGAACAGTACCATTTCATTACCGAATGGATCCATTTCATAAACGTCTTTGGTACGTACAACACCTTTGGCAAGCGTTGATATACGAACACCTCCAGGATTGGTGAGGGCAATTTCGGTGCCGGCAGAAACCCGGATGGCATCACTCATAAGGTATCCAACTTCATCGTAGGTAGAAAAATCGTCTTCGGCTATGGCAATGGTTTGGGTCAATGCCGGATTGTTGTTGTATCCATCCACCATTACATGAATATCGGCACGGGTATTTCCATTTTTGCCCACGGTAAGCAGCTGCATTTCTCTATTAACCTTTCCCTCAGGACTAACGGTAAGCCTGATGAGTGTTGCATATTTGAGTTTGCGTTCGGCTTGTGTGATCATTATACCATTGTGGATTTGATCTTTCTCGACTTTGGTGTGCGAATGCCCGCCAATGATTAAGTCTATGCTATTTTCCGGTAGTTGATTGGCCAATTTCACATCCTCTTCAAACCCCATATGGTTCAACATTACAAACACATCGCAACTGTCTTTCAGGAAGAGATATTCCCGGGCTGTTTTAAATGGGTCATTAAACGTAAATCCTTTCGCATTGTCGGGGTGTGTATCCGGTATCCCATTGTCGTTAATGTCCAAAAAGGAAACAAAAGCGATTCTGAGTCCGTTGGGTGTTTTAACTATTTTATAGGGTTTAATGCGAAAATCGGCTGCTTTGGGCAATTCGATATTGGCGCAAAGAAAGTCGAAAGTGGCTTTGTGTGTGATGTTTTCAAAGCCTGCCAGACGGGAATCAAATTCGTGATTGCCCACTGCCGAAAGGTCGAAATTTACGGCGTTCATCAACTCAATGATAGGCATTCCCTTTTCGGGATATTGATCGTTTGCAGGATTTCCCGTTTGGTTATCGCCGCCCGAAACGAGCAATAAATTCGGATAGATGGCCCGCAGACTGTCCGCCATAAAGGCAAATCGGGGGAAATTATCAATGGCTGCGTGCATATCGTTCACGGCAAGAATTTCTATCGTTTTTGCTTTGGGCAACTCCGCTACTTTTACTTTGCGGCTTGTACCGCAACCCATCAGCAAAGTAGTTCCAAGCAGAACAATACCGCAAATAGCTTTTTGTTTTGTCGTAATTGTTTTCATTGTTTTTTTGTTTTTTGTTTCTATAAACAAATGATTTCCTTCAGCAAGTGCGCCATCTGTTGCGACACTATTGCCATAAGCATCGGTAACAACGGGCAATTTGTCTGGCAGCCTTTTGTTGCGCAGCGCATAGTACCCACGAATCACATCTAAAACAGTAGCTCCGTTGTGCGTTGTTATTTCTTTATCGTTGACAAATAGTTTCATGGTAATGCTTTTGAGCGTTAAGTTTTAAACGAATGGCGTTTGAAATACACCTAAAACTTAAAACTGCTGAATTTAGGATGTACTTTCAAAGCTGCTGGAATATCCGACGAGAGTTGATTGCCCGATAAATCGAATAAATTAAGCTTTTCACATTTAGCCAGTTCCGCTGGTACTTTGCCAGTAAGCTGGTTTTGATTCAGTCTGACGGTGGACAAATCAGGACAATTCCCAATTTCAGCGGGAATACTTCCGGTTAGATTATTTTTATAAATGCTTAAACCGGTTAATTTACCAGAGGCAAATAATTCGGCAGGAATGGGTCCTGTAAAACCACAATCGATGATGGTTATACTTTTCAGATTGGTCATTTTCGAAACTTTATCACCGGGTATGGGCCCACCGGTATTACTTAAAGTGCGAACAAACAGGTCTTTAAGGTTAGTTAAATCCCAGATTGATTCGGGGAATTTAGCATTGGGTTGTTTTATATCTCCTGCAATCCCTGTGTTATAGTCTATAACGAGCGAGTTTAGCTTGCTCAGCCTGCCAATACATGCAGGCACCTCACCCTCGGGTTCAACGCCCGACCTCAGGATAAGTTCCTCAAGGTTTGCTAATTCGCAAATACTTTCAGGAATTTTCCCTTCGAATCCTTCAATCTGCACAATCTTCAATTTACTTAATTGACCAATATTTTCGGGAATAGCTCCATGCAGTCCCGATAAATACATCGTTTCCAAATTCACAAGAGTCGAAAGATTTGGGAGTACCGGTTTATCCTTTTTTGAGTCAGAATAGAAACTAATTCCTAATACTTTTAACTTTGTCAATTCACCTATTTCAGCGGGCAATACATTGGCAACATCATAGCTTCTCGAATAAATGTAGAGTTGCTCCAATTCTGTCAGTCCTCCTATCTCTGCGGGAATTAATCCGCGCACACTGTCTCCTTGAATTCTCAGTGAAACTACTCTTCCTGAATCATTCACTGTTACGCCGCCCCATTCTCCTATCGGTTTTTCGCTCAACCAATTATCGCTTTGCGATCCTTTCCAGTTTGGACCATTCAACGTTTCGTAGATTTTCACTAATATTTCCTTATCGGTCAATTGTTTGGCTGGAGCACCACCACAACTGCTCATTGCAAAGACAATGAACAAGCCTGCTACCATTGATAAAAATACTTTTTTCATGATTCTTGTTTTTAGAGTGTGTATTATTCGAATTTGTTGATGTTTTACTACTTTCATTTTGGGGACGAGGGACGACTTTCCTGCTTCTTACTTCCAGCTTCCTAAAACTTCGTCGACGCACCGCCACCACCACTGCTTCCACCACCCCATGAACCGCCACGGGTGCTGCTTCCGCTGCTACTTCCGGTACTTGTCCGTGAACTGTTTGATGATGACGAAGATGTTTTTTCTACATACACATACGGCACAAGTTCTGTATGTACATGCCCACATTTACTACACTTGAAACTGTACTCCTTCATTCCGTCCTGTCCGGGTATGGCTGTTTGCTTAATAACCGGTTCGCCCATCAGCTTAACACCTCCCACTTCCTTGCACGATTCACATATTACAGAATTTGCGCCTCCTGTGCTTTTCCCGGAGAATCCTTTAAAAATGGCGAACAGGATAAACGCCGGTAAAAATAGTATGGCCAACAAGCATCCAACGCCCATAAAGCCTTCGGAATTGATTGCCGCCATATAGTTTGAAGAACCGTCCTGTTCTTTTGGTTTGGCGGAGCGGGTTTTCAACCAAAGAGCCAACAATCCTACCACTATCCAAATGACAATAAACCAGGTTGCTTCTTTGGGCCAACCATCGGCAACCACTGGGTCGGAACTGCCTTTCAAAATCTTCTCCACTTCGGTAACTCCGGCAATTAATCCGGCACCATAATTCCCTTCGGCAAGAAATGGTTTCATTTTATTTGCCTGAATAAGCTTACAGGTGCCATCGGGCAATTTATCTTCCAGTCCGTAGCCGGTTTCAAAAGCAATTTCCCGCTCACCCTCGCCGGTTAGAAGCACGATGAGCAGCCCCTGGTTGGTTTCTTTATCGCCTAAGCCCCAGGCTTCAAACAATTGAGTGGCAAATTCTTTTGCCGAAGCATATTCATCGGCAATAGCCGGCAACACTACCACGGCGCATTGCACGTTGAGTGAATCCTTCAATTCCTGTATTTTAGTATTCAGGGTTTGAATATCTTCATAGGGGATGGCGTTTTCCGGATCGCTCACAAACTGCTGATAGTCCTGACGTTGAACATTAGGAACATCATTTACCGAGTAACGGGTTTGGGCCGCAGCACCGATAAAAAGGCACAACAAAAACATTATGTTGAGTAGTCGAATGTAAGATGCTTTTTTCATATTGATTTAGTTGTATTTTACCGCATAGAGCGTAGAAATTTATATTTCATTTCAATTTCAAAAACCGACTTCGGGCGAAACATCGCTTCCCTTTTCTGCTTCAAAATATTTTATTTCTTTAAAACCGAAAACAGCTGCAGCCATGTTCCTTGGGAAGCGCCGCCGATAGGTATTGTATTCTTTTGCCGATTCATTAAACCGCTTACGTTCCACGGTAATGCGGTTTTCTGTTCCTTCAAGTTGCCCTTGCAGCATAATAAAATTTTCATTGGCTTTTAAATCAGGATATTGTTCAATAACAACCATCAGGCGCGACAATGATTGCGAAAGCTCGCCTTGCACCTGGTTGAATTGCTGCATATTTTCAGCATTGAAATTGCCCGGATCTATGTTTAATTGCGAGGCTTTCGCACGGGCCTCGATTACTTTCATAAATGTTTCCTGCTCATGCGCAGCATAGCCTTTCACCGTTTCCACCAGATTCGGAATTAAATCTGTCCGCCGCTGATATTGGTTTTCGACTTGTGCCCAGGCCGTTTTCACGACTTCTTCGCGTTTTACCAGCTTGTTGTAGCTTCCCCAGAAAAAGGGTACTATCAATAATAGGCCGAGGAAAACCGAGAACCAGATGATTATTTTTTTGCCCATAGTTGTTTTTGTTTTTAATGCTTACTTCCTAATTATTTTGTAGGTAAAACCTAACAGGTTAAAAGAAAACCTGTTAGGTTGCCCCCTTCAAAATATCATTATCAAGGCTGCTATAAAGGCAATAATTACCAAAATAAGCATCACAATTTTCGATGTGCTTTTCGGATATTCACCGACAACTTTTCCAGTACGTCCGTTTACCACAAACTGATACAATTTGCCGTTGAAATGAAAGGCACTGATCCATATTGGCAGCAGCAACAGTTTGAACATCAAATCGTTGTATTGCGTGTCTTTAGAACGGATCTTTTGTAGGTCGCCACCAATATCGGCGCGAATGGCGCTATCGATGACGATATCCATTTTTTCTTTGGCTTTTTGCATACCTTCCTTGAAATCGATTTGATAGATTTCTGTGATAAATCCGGCCAAAAATTCTTTGCGGTACTTCACGCAGTTCATCATATCCCAATTGGTAAGCTGGCCCATAATATTGGGTGGCAGGGTTTTTGCCGCTGCTATCACTATATCGTCAAACGGCATCGATACTTCGCCAGATGCGGAGTACCAATCGGTAACAGTGCGCCGCATCTCCTCGCCTTTGTTATTTTTGGATATTTCGGTGCGGTTCTCACCACGCTCTCCGTTATATCGGGTAAAAGTTTTGGCATCGTAGGTCCAAAAAGGCAAATACACACCTTTGAACATATCTGACCGCACTCCGCCATTTTTTAGCTGCGATGGTAGAAACCACTTCTTGCCCAACCATTTTTTGAAATTTGCGCCGCTCTCTTTGTCGGTTATTTTGAACGGAAGCAGGTATTCCGGTTGCCAGAAACGTTTTACCGATGCTTCGTTTAAAATAAGCGGCGTAGAACAAAATACACATTTCGCTGCCGAAACATTGGGCGCCAGCGTAGTTGTAGCACCACATTGCTGGCATTTTATTTCGGTTACTTCTACAATTTGTTCCTCACTGATTTTATCGGCGCGGTCTTTCCATTGGTTGAAATCGTTTTCTTCTATTTCTGCTGCTGTATGGTCTAATGCTGCGGTATATCCACAATATACGCATTTCAAATCTTTATCGGCAGGTGAGTACTGCATAATGCCACCGCACGATTTGCACTTGGTTTGCAGCGCATCGGTGATGGGTTGTTTTGTATCATTCATTGTTTCGCTCATGATTTATCGATTTTTGAATGCTTGTTGTAGTATTGTAGAGACGCAAAAAAATGCGTCTCTACAATACATCACATTTCCATTACTGAATCCCAAATTCTTCAGCACTTTCGGGATGATCTTCTTTTGCACTTTCGAGATCCAGAAAGTCCATTATCCCGAACAAATCGTTAAATATTCGTTGTAAGTTATCCCCACCGTAAGCTTGTAACTCAGGTAGCCTCTCGTCAAACTTTTTTTCAAAAGCTTCTGCTTCCGGCCCCATTTTCTCCATCTCAGTCCATGAGGCTGTCAGGCTTTCCGTGATATAATCATCTCTTGTTTCTTCGTCTTTTTTGGTAAGAACTTTTCCATATTCCACCATTTGCCCCACCGAGCTCTTGTGCAGTTGTGTTATATCCTTTTCAAAATCCGCATCTATTTTGGTGTATTTGTCAAGCAGGTTTCCCATTTCCTGAATCACATGGGTATTAATTGCCGCCGTTTCTTTGACAAATTGTTCTTTGGTTAGTTTTTCAATTTCGCTCATGTCTTTCAATTTAGGTTGTGAGTTGCTGCTGCTACATCCACCTAGGATTAAGCCTGCAACGATGATTGTAAAAAAAATTGATTTTTTCATTTTAATTGTTTTGCAGTTTTAATGCTATCATTATATGTGGTTACTATTTGTAATTTACGGGCTGAAATCCTGAACCCATTTTTACCATCATATTCCAATTGCCTCCATTAGGGCTTTTAGTAATATCATAGTAATTTATTAAATACTTATTATTTCTTTTAACAACAATTGCAACAGGTAAACCTAAGTGCATAACACGATAAGGATACTCGTTTTCTTGAAACTCTGACCATTTGTTGTCTAAAAATATTGTTTTTACATATTCATCCCCAAGCCGTTCCTTCGCCAGACTATTGACTTTTTGTGATGTAGCGCCATCAATTTGAACACCCTTAGGCATTTCAACGGTGGGAGCACTATGTGCGCGTGCATTTTCATCAATATCAAATCTTTGATCTTCTATAGCGCTATAAGATGCTTCAATTTTACGATTGGCAACATCAGAAGAATTATAATCTTTATGTTTTGTAAAGACATTCCCCATAATAGCATCAATTTTATAATACAATATATATTTCAACAATGGGTTAGTTTCTGATTTATACTGTTCGAATTGCCCATTCAGGTAATATCGAAGATAATCCATAGTTACTACTGTGCGAGCTAAGGATAGAGCAAGTTGTTTTCTGCTATCCTGAACATCAGTATAAGCTGCTTCTGAAGGAGCAAATAATAATGCCCCGGTTTCTGCATTAACGATTCCTTTTTGTGCGTCAGACATTTTGTAGGTGTATTTTATCTCAAACGAACGGTTCTCAAACATAAGTACTCCTACATACTTATGAAATGCCCAGGAACTTTGTGGGTCGGCAATAAAAAGAGCTGTCCAGGCATTTCTAAAGAACTCATCGTATGTTACCAATACTTCATCACCAGATGGTGTTTTTATAGCTGTGTAAGGCATATAGTAAAAGGCTCCGGCAGGTAGTTTCGCAATACCCATCAATATTTCAGCGTATTGTCCGGTATGGACTTTCTCTGCTTCTTCATCGTGCAAATAGTAAAACTCTTTGTATTTATAATAAGGCTGATAAGGAAATAATTCCGGGTCAAGCTGCTCGTAGGCTGCGTGTATTTCACTTATAGATTTTGTGTAACCAGATTCTACAGTCTTGTCAGAAGCCTTTGGGTCGGCAGCAAGAGCTTCGGCACTGGGCTTATTTTCCTTTTTGTATTCGACTCCTTTGTTGTCTTGTTCTGCTATGTCTGGCTTCGCAACTATCTCTTCTTCTTTTTCTATTTTTCCCTGTACGTTCTCACTTTCAACTTCTTCTTTTTCTATTTTCCCCTGTTCTTTCTTATTTTCAACTTTTTCTTTTGCTTTTTTACCAAGTTTGTTTAAGTCAATTTGGGCATTTACTGATACAGAGCTTAGCATCATAAACGCTACTGACAACAATAAAACAATTGTTTTTTTCATGATGGTTGATTTTAAGTTTGTAACTTAAATAATTGTTATTGGAAAATTTTCTTTCTTTTATACTACCTGATTTCTTGCGCCCCGTAGCCATCTACAGCTCCAAAAAGGTCAAATACTTTTTCAAACGGATAGCGATTTGCATACATGGAAACACGCACGGTTTCGGTGCCTTGCATGTTCATTCCCAATGCATTCCGAAACTGATTTACCGATGAGTTGGGGTTGAACGAAGAGGTTTGTGTGCCGGTTATCCCTATAAAACCTTTCAGATAAGGAGCATCTATTTTTTTGCTTATGGCATTTACCTCTGCTTCGTTCATCTCGCGATTGTTTTCGTATTTAGCCAGTTGATTTACGTCCTCAAAGTTTTTTGCCAGCACAAACGTCCATCCGCCACCACCCGAAGGCAGTACCAGATCGCCATTGCGGTTGCCAAAAAACAGGTTATTCCATGCTGAAGTTACGCGTTTGGCTTCTTTAGATTTGTCGGCATCCACATAAGCACGGTCCAGCCCGCCATAGTTGGAACAGCCGATTATATTGTTATACACATCGGCATCAATACCGGTCATGTAGCGGAATCCGTAACCCATATCTTCCATGAGTTTATTGCGGCACCAGGTGAACAGCACGGTATTCTCGTGAAACGAAATTTTTGATGTGTTGGGTTCTGCCAGTCCGCCACGCACTTCGCAGGCAGCCATTCGGTTTGCCACAAACACATTGTTATAAATATCGAAATGACCTCCTTTTACAGCCATTTGTATGGCGAAGTGGTAACCATTTAGAAACACACAATTTCGGATGGTAATATTGCCTTCGGCCTCACCACTGATAAGCTGGAAAGCGCTTGTCATGCCCTTGGGTTGCATCATTGGCACGCTCCCTACCGATTCGTCAACAACCAGGATACGCCCTGTTTCACAACCTTCGGGAGCAGCGGCTACCGGATTATCGTATATCGGAGCTAAATAAGCGCTGATTTGTCCACGGTCGAACATGATGCCATCTAACAGCACCACTCCGTTTCGCTTGCCCACCACACGAATATCCATCACGCCCTGATTGCCCGAAGTCGCTTTTTGCCCGGCACCCGGACGCATAGTGGTACGGTATTTTAGTGGGTCGCGTTGCGAGAAATCTTCGGAATAACCGCCTACAATCGACAGGTATTTGTTTAACTTCACCCATCCCTGGTCCAAATAGCCAAGGTAATTGCCCTCGGCAAGACAAATAACTGCACCTTCGGGAGCATCGTCAATGGCTTTTTGCAGGTCTTTAAGTGGCGATGACTGACTGCCATCGTTGCGGTTGCTTCCATTGTTTGCCGATACGTAAAGGGTTTTAGTCCCTTTGGGGATTTCGCCCTGGCTAACCGCCTTATTGCCTTTGGAGGCTCCACCGGAAGTGGAATTGGAAACGCCCTGGTCCAGTTTCTTTTCACCATTGTCTAAAGCTTCGCGGGTTTCGCGTGCCGATTTTTCCTTTACTTTATGCTCTACCTGCTGTCCGGCCGAATTTTTGAGTTGGCCTCCAAGTTTACCCACGTTGATTTGCGCTTCGGCGGTGAAACCGAATGTCAGTAAGAAGGTTATCGCCATTAATGTTCTGTAAGTTGCTGCTTTCATTTTATATTCTTCTTAGTTTTTACTTTTTATGCTTTTTGATTCTATTTAGGTGGCTTTGCGGTTTCATTTAATTACAATGGAGGAGGAACCGCGCCAAACAATTGCGCCAACGAAGGAACCGAATTGGCTGCTGCCCAACCCGCCATTCCTGCCGTCCACACCAAAGTATCGGGCGTAAGTTGTCCTTGCTGTGCCATTTGCTGCAGTTGCGCTACTGGAAACGGCCCCTGTTGTACACCACCCACAGCCACATGAAACATTACCTGCGGCGGCATGGGAGGCGGTACACCTTGCTGAGGATTAACACCTACGGGGTTTTGAGGTTGCCCTGTTGCGGGTTGCCCGTTTTGCGGATTTACCATTTGCTGCGCCATTTGCCCGGCCATCGCCAGTCCAATTCCTGCGCCCATGGCATCACTGGCGAGATGTCCACCGCCTGAAGGATTGTTTGCCGCATCTTTGAGCGAATCAGCAAATTGCATTTGAGTATAAGTGGTCATGTTGCCAATAACGCCCATACTTGTGCGTTTGTCAAGCGCTTCTTCCACTGCTTCGGGCAACGAAATATTTTCTATCAGGAACTTGGTAAGTTCGATACCGTACTCGGAAAAATCATTTTTTAGCGCGATGGTGAGTTCGTTCGAAAACTCGTTAAGGTTTGATGCAAGGTCAAGTGCCGCGATTTTTGATTCGGCCAGATAATCTGTGAATTTAGTAATCACGAAGTTGCGCAGTTGCTCTGTTACGCCTTCGGTTGTAAAATTCCCATCCGTTCCCGCCACGTTGCGGATAAACTTGATAGGATCGGGTTCTACGCGAAAACAATACGACCCGAATGCACGCATACGAATGGGACCAAATTCGGGGTCGCGCATCATAATGGGGTTTGCCGTACCCCAACGTAGATTCAGAAACTGCTTGGTATTTACAAAATAGACATCCACCTTAAAAGGGGAGTTAAAGCCATACTTCCATCCTTTCAATGTTGTAAGAATGGGCATGTTGCTGGTGGTGAGCTCATAACGCCCGGGCTGATACACATCGGCAAACTGTCCTTCATTCACCAATACAGCCACCTGGGTTTCACGCACGGTGAGTTGTGCACCGTTTTTGATTTCCGCCTGATAGCGCGGGAAGCGCCAGATCATGGTATCGGCGGTGTCGTCGGTCCATTCAATGATGTCAATAAATTCATTGAATGCTTTTTCTTTGATTTTGTTAAATATACCCATGGTTGTTGTTTTTTAGTAATTGATTAATTATTGTTTACCGGCATTTTTTGTTTCCTGTGAAGTACTTGCAAACGTATGGGGCTTCTTGAAAATCAAGCTGCATTATTTGCGCAACATTTATCACTTTTTACGCATTAACAATTGATGTTAATAGGATTATTTGCGCATCAATTAAGCTTAACATCCTAATATTCAAATGCTAACAAATACAAATGAACACTTAAAATTGATCTGCCTCAGAGATGATATTTGGGATAGTCCACTGGCAATGTATCTGATCCTTAAATGAATTAACCTGAAAGGATTGACATCATAAAGGAATATCATTTTTCAATGGAAAGAAACAGGTAAGGTATTCATCCCTACCTGTCCCTTTACATAGTCTGATTACCTTTGGATGGACACCTTGCGGCTGAACACCACGCCATTGTTCTGCACTACGTTTACCACATAAATGCCATTACTCAATGTCGAGGCATTGAGGGTAGAATGCGAGTCGCCGTTCGTTTTACCCTGCATTACCAACTGACCGAAGAGATTATACACATTTACCAAAGCGGCCTCGTTCGAAGCTGTCTCCAGATAAAGTACATCACCAGAAGCATATACCTTAATTGCTGCTGCTGTTTCAGGGTCGTTAATGCCTGTATTTAAAACAGTGGTAAAACTCCATATCGGACCTGGGGTAATGCCTGATGCATTTTTAACATTCACCCGCCAATAGTAGGTTGTATTTGGCAATAATCCGCTCAGCAAGTATGAAGTGGCCAGGGTGCTGGTATAAGGAACAACCACGGTGGAAGGAGGATTATTTGTGCTTAGCAACACTTCATACTGGCTTGTGTTACTTCCAAAAATCCAGCTTAGTATAGCACCATTGTTCACATTGATTGCGCCATTGAGCGGAGCAACATTGGTTACAGCCACGGGAAGAGGCATAGAATTTTCATATACCTTAACCAGATCAATAACATTGGCAAAACCCCAAAAGTTTATTCCAGTGAAAGAGATCTGATAGGTAGCAGTTGGGTTGGGAAGGGTAAGTTCAAAATGCGTCCACTCGTTAAGGTTATCACTAATATAAGCCAATTGAACCCAGGGGGCAGTTGTACTTGTCCTGTAACGGACAACTGTAATATTCTGATCTTCCTGCCAGGCCTCCTGACCAAGATAGAATGATAATTTTGGCGATGAAAGCGTTGACAAATCAAGCACTGGAGTAATAAGCAAAGTTTGCAATCCAGGACCATCTTTGCTTACGAATTTCGCGTTGCGTGTCCCTTCATAAGCAGTTTCAATGCTACCTCCTTCGGCACCTGTTGTAAAAGTCCAGACCTCATTGCCATAACTTGCGACTTGTGTCCAGTCCTCAAGAGTAACTGAATTGGTTTCAAACGTCTCTATAAATGGAAAAACAGTAACCACAGCAGGAGCACTTTCATAAACCCTTACCAGATCAATAACATTGGCATAACCAAAGTTATTGGTGCCTTCAAAAGCTACCTGATAATATGCGGATGGGTTTGGAAGGTCAAGTTCGAATAGAGTCCAGTCGTCAATATTGTCATTATATTCAGCCAATTGAACCCAGGGTGTAGTTGAACTTGTTCTGTAAAAAACTTTGGTCGCATTCTGATCATCTCCCCATTGTTGCTGGCCAAGATAGAATGACAGTTTTGGCGAAGTTAGGGTTGATAAGTTAAGCGGGGGAGAAATAAGTTTGGTACGAAACCCATAGTCGTGACTACTAATGAACCTCGCGTTAAGATTGCCTTCATAAGCGGAGACAATACTGCCTGTACCGGCTCCAGTAGCAAAAGTCCAGTTTGCCCCCCCGACAATGTTGCTCTGTCTCCAATCCGCAAGTGTAGTTGAAGTGTTTTCAAATGTCTCTATAAATGGAAAAGTAGTAACGACAGCCGGTGCAGCAGCTTCAAATACCTTAACCAGATCAATCACATTGGCATAACCATAGTTATTGGTGCATTCAATTGCGATCTGATAGGTAGCTGATGGGTTGGGAAGAATATAACCTAAATATGCCCAACCAGACAGGTTACCGGGGAAATCAGCCAGCTCAACCCAGGGGGCCGTAGTGCTTATTCTGTAAAACACTTTGGTCGTATTCTGGTCTCCCTGCCACTCTTCCTGTCCTATAAAGAAGGATAGTTTTGGTATAGATATGCCTGATAAGTCAAGTGGTGGAGAAACAAGTTTAGTTTTATGGCCAAGGTTACCATTGCTTATAAATCTCGCGTTGCGTATTCCTTCATAAGCAGTCGTAATGCTACCTCCACCGGCTCCTTCTGCATAAGTCCAGATTGCCGTTCCTACTTCATTAATCTGCCTCCAATCCGATCGGGTTGCCGAAGAAGTTTCAAACGTCTCTGTAAATGGGAAAGAAGTTACTGTTGCCGGCGTTGCATTTTCATAAACCTTAACCAAATCAATAACATTGGCACGACCGTAGTTGTTGGTGCCTTCAAATGCGATCTGATAGGTTGCGGAAGGGTTGGGAAGCTCAAGCTCAAACAGGGTCCACTCATTAATGTCACCGGTGTAGTTAGCCAACTCAACCCAGGAGGCTGTTGCACTTGTCCTGTAAAATACTTTTGTAGTATTTTGTTCTCCGTCCCAGACTTCCTGTCCAAGATAAAATGACAATTTAGGCGAAGAAATGCCTGACAAATCAAGCACAGGAGTAATAAGCCTTGCCCTGTCTCCATAGTTGTCATTGCTTATGAATTTTGCGTTGCGTGTACCTTGATAGGCATATGAAATGCTACCCCCTTCGGCTCCGTTAGTAAAATTCCAGAGGTAAAATCCAGCCTCTATGGTCTGAGTCCAATCGGCAAGCGTTGTGGAGTTCGTTTCGAACGACTCAATGAATGGGAAATCAGTTACCACAGCCAGGGGTGATCGTGTGGTAGAAGATTGTTTTTGAGCAAATAAATTGCCCGAACAGACCCATACAAATGTTACAAGGGCCAATGCGACGAACTTTCGCAGATAAGTAATTCTTTTGTTCATGATAATTTTAATTTAAGTTAGTATGCTGAAGACTCATCAATTTAAAGGCATTTCCTTTACCCTTAATACGAAGGCAAACATAGGGTGCCCCTGTTCAATCAAGCTGCATTATTTGCGCAACATTTAGCATTTTTCACGCATTAACAATTGGTGTTAGTAGGATTATTTGCGCACGAAAACAATGTATTCTATTGTTAATATGCATTATACGTCTACAAATAGCGAATTGTAATTTCCAGTAGCCGGGAACGGATATTTTTTATAACGTGGTAGCTATACGCCTGATTTTTTCTTGAATACGCACGAAAAATAGCTGACATCGCAAAAACCACAGGCCTCGAAACCTCCGGTAACAGCATACCAAACCCCAATGGGATTCGCCTATGATTAAACCCCGGTTGAGGATAGTTACCGCAGGTAACTGAACTCTACAAGGCGTAAAGAGGTGAGCTGGTTTAACAACCCCAGCGGGGTTCGCCTATGAATATCACCCGGTAGCGATCAGTTGCCATAGGTAACTGATTGCTACCGGAGGTAAGATGTGACAGAGTTGTTTGCAATCCCGCACGTGCGGGATTGACTTATTCTTCTTTCATAAAAATACCAGTGTGTTTACAGGTGAACCCCGCTGGGGTTCTATTTCTATTTCATGCCGTGATACCCCCAACTCCGCTTTGCTACATTGGGGGTTATTCATAGGCTAACCCCTCCAGGGTTTTTCACTATTGAAAATCCTTCCCTACCTAAAAGATGGCAGGCAGGTACTTCGTTCCTTGTGGAATACGTCCCGGTCTTCCCGATAGTTTCCCATTTGGGGATTGGAATTCACCTACACCAAAGTCGGCATTTTTTGATAGTGCGATGGAGATATACCGAACTCTTTTTTGAATACGCGCGAAAAATAACTGACATCGTAAAATCCGCACGCATCGGAAACTTCGGTTATGGAAATATTTTCATCGGTGAGCATCTTTTTGGCCTTGTTGAGTTTCAACTGCAACACATACGAAATGGTGGAATAGCCGGTTATACCATTAATTTTTCTACTAAGCTGTGATATGCTCATAGCCATTTTATCGGCAAGAAATGCTGAATTCATTTCAGGATTGTCCATTTCAGAATGGATAAAATTGGTGATGGTTTGCAGAAATTTCAGGTTGGCGTCACTGTCTAATTTATTCTCAGAGCCGTTGCGTATAATGGCACTCATGTATTTTTCCTTGAGTATCCGCCTGCTTTCAAAAATATTATCTATGCGGATAAGTAATTCTTCCGGTTGAAACGGTTTGCGGATATAAGCTTCCACACCACAACGTAAACCCTTTATGCGGTCTTCTTCTGAGGTTTTTGCGGTAAGCATAATGACAGGTATGTGGTTGATAAGCATGTTTTGTTTCATTTCGCAGGCGAGTTGATAACCATCTTTCACGGGCATCATCAAATCGGTAATTACCAAATCAGGAATGCTTTTTTCTGCCATTTCAAGTCCTTCCTCTCCGTTCTTTGCTGTAATCACATTGAAACGATCTACCAGAAGTGATTTCAGGTATAATGTAATGTCTCTGTTATCTTCTACTATAAGGACAAGCGGTTGCACGCTACAAGGTTCTTTTTCCAATAATTCTGGTTGCACTTCATTTTGACTGATTATATCATGTTTTTCGGGTAAAACAGAAACTGGTTTCACGGTCTCCTTCAATGGCACAATATGGAGCAACTGTCTGTTTTTCAAAGGTAAATTAATCGTAAAAACAGACCCTTTTCCCAATTGGCTTTCTACTTCTATTTTTCCTTTCATTTTCTCTATCATCAGTTGTGTGAAAGCCAGACCAATTCCAGTTCCCGAGTTGTTTTTGGCTTGTGGACTTTGATAAAAAAAATCGAAAATACGCTCCATATCTTCTTGTGGAATACCTTCTCCAGTATCGGCAATGCGAATGGTAATGTTATCGGGACGAGCTCCCATACTTACAACAAAATCTATTTTACCTCCTGCATCAGTATGCTTAATGGCATTGGAAAGCAGATTGCTGACAATTTTATCGATATATGATGGAATGAAATCCATTTCGTTCGCAGAAATATCGCTGTAAAACACTAAGCTCACGTCTTTTTCCCCGGCATATAACCGGAATGTTTCTGCTGTCATTTGCAGATACCCAACAATATCGCCACACATCCATTGAGGTTCATCTGCACCACGTTTAAGTTTTACAACTTCTAGCAATTGGTTCACTAAGTTGAGTAGGTTGTTGCTTTGCCTGTCTATGGCCGCCATATAGACCGATTTTTCTTTCTCCGAAAGATTTTTCTTTTGCTGCATTTGGCGGTTCAAGCCCTGTATTACGGTAAGGGGCGTACGAAATTCGTGGGTAATGTTGGTAAAAAAATCAGTTCGGGTTTGTTCCAGCTTTTTAAGTAAAATGTTACTGCGTGTGCGTTGGCGGTAAGCGTAATAGAGTAAGGCCGTGAGAATGAAAGAAACCAGAATAATTATCCACGACATATATATGACATATTGCTTTTTTTGTTGCTCCATTTTGCTTGCTGCTTCCATTTGTTGGAGGCTCAGCATGTTTTTGTTTTGCTCGTAGCCTAAACGTATATCCATATAACGATTTGCCTTTTGTACACCCTGCACGCTGTCCTGCATTTCTTTGTGCAGCTTGTAATGGCGAAGCGCAGCCTGATAATTGCCTTGCGTTATATCGTAATCGTGTTTGAGCATATAGACGGCAGCGAGATGTTCGGGCGATTTAATTTGGTTTGCCGTGCTTTCCGCCAATTCGATGTAACGATTAAATTCGGCAATATTGCCGGTAACTAAATGAATGCGGGCAATGGACAGGCAAGCTTCCAGCCAATGCCATTTGTCAGAAATTTGATCCATTAGGTCAAACGCTTTTTGATATTCGGCTTTTGCCAATGCGTACTTTTGTTCCTTCTCGTATAATTCTCCCAGATGTATCAGGCACAGGCTGATTCCCATATCCGATTTGCCAATTTTATTTTGTTCCAGAGATTTCTGAAAATAGCTGTATGCAGAGTCGTATTGCTGACGGTACTCAAAAATAGCTCCCAGGTTGGCGTAATTAATTGCCTGCCCTATCGGGCTTTTCAATGCAACCTCATCTTTCAGCGCTTCACGGAAGTGTTTTTCGGCCTCGTCATAATATCCCAGCATGAGGCTGACATTCCCGATACCGTTCAAAGAAACTACCCGATTCTTCATTCCGGCAGGCGTATTTAGCCCCGACCAGGCTTCGGCATAATGCAGCGCCTGGTAGTGATACTGAGAAGCTTCTCCATGCGCTCCAATACGACGGAAATCGGTTCCAAGATTATTCATGGCTTGTACTATTTCAGTGGTATCATCCAATTGAAGCGCTATATCAAGGCCTTGCTGGTGGCTGTTGATGGCATCAGAGAAACGGGAACTCTCACGCTGACGCAGCCCTATATACTTATAGCAAAGCATTTTCCCAAAATCATCCTTCGCTCCGGTAAACTGCTGTAAGCGTATCCTTAGCGAGTCCTCACTTCGGATTTTATAGAGCTTTGTCGAAAGCTCTTTCTGATATGCCAAATCTTCTTCTGTTTGAATCACGGGAGAACTGCAAGAGCTTATCAGCAAAATCACAACTGTCAGAATAACAAACTTTTGCATAACCGTGTGTAGGTGTTTAGTAACCTGGTTTATCATTTGAGGGGAGTATTTGTGTGCGATTTTTTCTCGTTTTTATAAAAAGGCTGTCCGGAAGGGCTATTGGGCGTTTGCTTTAGCAAAGTATTCTCCAGTTCGTCAAAAAGCCTCAGCAACGCCTCGTATCGTTTACTGAGACAAGCAAGCTGCTGAATAATGACTTCTTTTGTTAATTTATCGGAATTCACTTTATCCTTTTTAGTATCAGGTAAAGTTAGGTAGCAAATTTTCAACTGTCAATACACTTTTCAACGTAGTTTTTCCTACACCTTTCTACGTAGATATAAGGCAGGTTTACTGTTACGCAACAAATCAATTACCATCGCAATGATGCTTACCTTTTTGGAGACTTTATTCAATATAAACTTATATTTTTGGGGCTTTTTTTGAAATAGAAAATATTTTCCTTACTTCTCTTCTGTTTTGTTTTGTTTATATCATTTTAATTATCAAATTTGCTGGGAATACCCATCACTCATGTACTCTGTAAACTTTTGATATGCTTAAAAATATTATATTACGCTGTTTATCACTCGCCTTTCTGCTACACTGCTCCGTTTTATTTGCTTCAGAAACACGTATTGATTCTTTACAGCATGTGCTTGAGAATACGGAGCTTTCTATATCCGAAAAACTATCGTGCTATACATTGCTGGGTATGGAGTTCGAAGACAATTATCAGGCTGTTGAAGCTGCCAACGCATATCAACAGGCGGTAATGCTATGCCGTGAATCAGAAGAAAAAGAAGGTGAGCTTTCAGAATTGTTGTACCGGTATGCCGTAATGGAAACGTATGCAGGTGATTACAGCAATGCTATTGCTGCATTGGATGAAACCCTGAAACTAACGGAGCAGCATCCTGACGATATATTGCGGGCCCGCACCCTTTTGCAAACGGGAATGGTATATTTCTTTCAGCAAAAATGGGACGATGCACTTTATTTCTATCAACAAGCATTGAGCGTTACTGAAAAACTAAAAAACAAAGTAGGAACTTCCATTGCATACAATAATATCGCAAATATTTACCAAAAGCAACAGCAACCGAAACAAGCCTTTGAATACTACAACAAAGCGCTTAAAATACAGCGTGAACTTGCCGACAGTGCCTCTATGGGCAACTGTTTGATGAACATTGCAACCAATCATCTGGAACAAAATCAGCTCACAGAAGTGTCCAAGCCTTTAAACGAAGCCTTGAACATTGCCAAAAAAATTGGCGATAACGAAATAATTTCCTTGTGCTATTTAAATCTGGGCGTATTGTATTCAAAAACCGGCGACATGGAGAAGGCTGCCGGGATGCTTAAATCAGGTGAAGAATTATCTTTAAATACAGGATACGAGCAAGTGCGACAAGAGATTCTGCATACTGCAAGCAATATCTTTTTACAGGCTGGAGATTATAAGTTGGCTTATGAGTATCTCAAAAAATCGGAAACCCTGAGCGACACACTGATGAACCGGCAAATGTTGGAAAAAACTCAGGAGTTTGAAATTCGCTACAAAAGCAAGGAAAATGAATCGGAACTGGCGTTGCACAAACAAAAGCTAAAAACGCTGCATCAGCAACAAACCTTTTTTGCAGTTATTCTATTGTTGCTTATCATTTTAGTTATATCCCTTATTTTTAACCGAAGACGAAGCCGCAAACAGAACAGGAAACTCACAGACCTGAACGAAACCAAAGACAAACTCTTCTCCATCATCTCACACGATTTAAAAAGCCCCGCTATAGCACAAAAAGTGGCTATAGACGCGATGATAAAGCGCTCGGACAAATATGATGCGGAAACATTGCTCATGCTAACGTCTTTCAACAATGCTGCTGAGTCGCAGCTATCCCTCCTGCAAAACTTATTGAACTGGGCAAATATGCAAACAGGTAAAATGATGCATAGCCCAATGATGTATAATTTCTCTGAAACCATTACCAAAAGCATAGAATTGTATGCGGTATCGGCAAACAACAAAAACCTTCAATTCACGTCCGATATGCCCGAAAGCTGCATGGTACACGCCGACCGGCAGATGATAAATACCGTTGTCCGCAACTTGCTAAACAATGCAGTGAAGTTCTCAAACCCGGATGAGTTGATTCACATCGCCATTTCCCGTCACGATAAATATACGCGCTTTTCGATAATCAATAAGGGCGTGGATATGTCGCAGGAACAGATAGATGGACTCCTCGTACACGGAAAAAACACCTCGAAAGATGGTACCCACGGAGAAAAGGGCAGTGGATTGGGATTGATTATCTGTAAAGAATTACTCGAAAAAAATAACAGCCACCTTGAAGTAAAGAGCTGTGAAAACAAAGGAACAACCTTCTCATTTAACCTGCCAAACGAATGATTCCGCTGCCTCCAACCTGCATTATTCTGGTTGATGACCACGCGATGTACCGCATCGGCCTGCGCACAACCATTGCCGCAATGGGTGAGCATCTAACCATTATAGGCGAATGTGATTCAGGCAATCAGTTTGCGCTACTGCTGCAACAGAACAAAATTCCCGACCTTGTAATACTCGACATTCACCTGCCCGACGAAAGCGGCATCGCTATTGCCCGCCGCCTGAAAAACGAATATCCGCAAATCAAAATCATAATGCTTTCCTCTGAAGTTTCGGCAGAAACCGTAAGCGAATTGCTCGAAATAGAAGCGGAGGGCTATTTGAGTAAGATGGCACAAATGAGCGATATTGAAAATGCGATTCGCACAGTAATCTCAGGAAGCCATTATTACGGGCAAAGCGTAGCTAAGATTATGTACGACGTTTATCTGTCAAAAACAGGCATTACGCCCAGGAAAAAATTATTCTCAACAAAAAACGAACAATCATTAACACCCCGTGAAATCGAAATTATTCAGCACCTATGCAACGGGTATTCCGCTAAAGAGGTGGGTGATAAGCTAAACGTGAGCTTCCGCACCATTGAGACACATCGGAACAATATTTTGCGAAAACTCGGATTCAGCAATACAGCCGAGTTGATAAAATATGCGGTGAAACATGGGATTGTGGAGTGGAGTTAAGGTTAGGCAGAAGTTTTATTAATTTAAACGCCTGATTCAATAAAATGATCTCCGTCTAACCTACTTTCACATCTATTCTACACCAACTTAGTACAAGATAGAATTTAATTCCAACTTCTCCCGGTGAAATTGAGTGTATAGCACTGTTTATCAGATCATTTCACCTTTAAAAACGCCCATTCCAAACAACGCGAAATCATATTTCACCGGATCTTCAGCATCAAACTTTCGAAGGTTGACGGTGAGTTCCTCCACAGCACGCCAATCATTCTGTGTTCTGCTCAACAAACCAAGCCTACGGGCCACATTTCCCACATGCACATCAAGCGGACAATATAGTTGAGCTGGCGAAATATGCTTCCACAATCCGAAATCAACCCCTTTGTCATCGTTTCGCACCATCCATCTTAAAAACATGTTAATTCTTTTGGCTGCACTACCAGTTGCGGGATTGGCAAGGTGTTTCCGAGAACGAAGCAAATGAGGCGCCTGGAGAAACAAATTCCTGAAAGAAGCAATTGCATCAGCGATATTGCTATTCTCCCCTTTCAGTCCGCTTGAAAACGCTTTTTCCATACCTCCACAATTAAGATAAAGGTGTTTAAGTGCTTCTACAAAAAACAGGCAATCATCACCATTAAAAGTCCGGTGTACAAAACCGGTAAGCCGCCTGAGATCGTCACCGCCAGCATTCATCACAAAATCATAAGGTTGATTTTCCATATGTTGCATCAGCAATCTCGCATTTCTCAGAATAGTCACACGCTGTCCCCAGGCAATAGATGCCACCAGAAAGCCGGAAATTTCAATGTCTTCCTGTTTGCTGAAAGCATGAGGAATGGATATAGGATCTAAGGGTATAAAATCCGTGGTATTAAACTTTATATACTTTTCTTCTAGCACATCCCGCAGCGCGCTGGAGTTCATATGGATATTGATTTAAGTGGAATGGTACAAAACGAAAAAACTCTCCGTTTTACAACAGAGAGTTCACTGGTGGTTGGTGTGTGTGTGTTGAACCAGTAATATTAATTTAGCAGATGAACTGCCGTAATGATTCCTTTGCCTGTCTCAATGGCCCTTTCATTATCAGGGATCATTCCATGGTGGCGTTTAGGCAAGGATTTTTCAAGTCCTTTATGAATATATTCAGCCTGAACAATTGGTTTTAGCTTGAGGAACCCCCCTAGTACAACCATATTAAAAACTTTTGCAAGTCCGATTTTAGCCGCTTCATCAGCAGCTTCAATCGAATAGATGTTGATGTCTTTACGTTCAGGATGGCGTGAAATTCCGTTGGGATCATAAATAAGGAGTCCGCCTGGTTTAACTGACTTCTCAAACTTATCCATCGACTGCTGGTTAAGAATAATGGCTGTATCGAAGCTATTTACAATAGGAGAACTAATACGCTCATCGCTGATAATGACGGTAACATTGGCTGTTCCACCGCGCATTTCAGGTCCGTACGAAGGCATCCAGCTTACTTCCTTGTTTTCCATAACGCCGGAATATGCCAGGATTTTACCCATGGAAAGAACGCCTTGCCCGCCAAACCCTGCTATGATGATTTCTTCTGTCATGATTTAAAATTTTGACTGTTAAAAAATGTTGCAATCAGGCTAAGCCTGATCTGGCTTAATCTTCGTTAACTTTAATATCGCCCAGCGGATAAAAGGGGAACATATTTTCCACCATCCACTCGTTGGATTGGCGTGGTGTCATTTTCCAACCTGAATTACAGTTAGAAACAATCTCAACGAAGGAAACACCCTTGTTCAGTTTCTGGTTTTCAAAAGCCTTGCGCACAGCTTTTTTGGTTTTACGTACATTGCCCGGAGTGTGAACGGCCTGGCGGGTAACGTAAATGGTACCAGGAAGCTGAGCAACCAATTCTGTCATTTTCAATGGATTTCCCATTGTATGAACGTCGCGACCATAAGGTGAAGTGGAAGATTTCATTCCCGGAAGGGTTGTCGGTGCCATTTGTCCACCGGTCATACCATAAATCCCATTGTTAATAAAAATAATGGTTATATTTTCACCACGGTTGCAGGCATGAATGGTTTCAGCAGTTCCAATGGCAGCCAAATCACCATCACCCTGATAGGTAAAGACGAACTTTTCGGGAAACAGACGTTTTACGGCTGTTGCCAATGCAGGCGCACGTCCGTGCGCTGCCTGCTGCATATCGATGTTCATGAATTCGTAAGCAAGTACCGAACATCCCACCGGAGCAATACCAATGGTTTTATCCTGAATGCCCATTTCTTCAATTACTTCCATCACAATGCGATGGGCAGTACCATGACCACAACCAGGGCAATAGCTCAAGGCCTTGTCGGTTAGCAATTCGGTTCTTTTGTAAACAAGATTCTCCGGTTGACGGATTTCTTCTTTTGTTATATCTGCCATGTAATTATCCTCCGATTATTTTTTTATGCAATGCATCAACCACTTCGGTTGGTGAAGGAATAATTCCTCCCATGCGTCCGAAATGTTCAACTTTTACCTTGCATCCAACAGCAAGTTTAACATCCTCAATCATTTGTCCGGCACTCATCTCAA
The DNA here is from genome assembly GCA_034005265.1 of Lentimicrobium sp. Taxonomy (GTDB): domain Bacteria; phylum Bacteroidota; class Bacteroidia; order Bacteroidales; family Lentimicrobiaceae; genus Lentimicrobium. The sequence continues at coordinate 15,199 of JAVEVB010000009.1, read as the reverse complement.
CCGTGAGTATGCCTTTTACCTTATTGGCCAGTTCAGCAATTATGGCTGATGGGAATGGGAAAAGGGTAATTGGACGTAACAAGCCGACTTTAATACCTTCAGCACGAAGCAGATTAACTGCTTTTTGGCTGAGACGCGCACTGGTTCCGTAGGCAACAATCAGATAATCAGCATCATCACAATTAATGGCTTCATACCGGGTTTCATTTTTTTCAATCACTTTATACTTTGCCTGAAGATCAACGTTGTGCTGTTCCATCTTCAAAGAGTCAAGGTCAAGCGAGGTTATGATGTTACGCTCACGGTCTTTGGTTTTTCCAGTAGTTGCCCATGGGGTATTCTTGATGATTTCAGCTTCCGTCCAACGGGGTCTTTGTTCCTGGAGTTCAACTTTTTCCATCATCTGACCAATGGCACCATCAGAAAGTACAAGCACCGGGTTACGGTATTTGAATGCGAGATCAAAGCCAAGGCTTGCAAAATCGGCCATTTCCTGAACCGACGAAGGTGCAAGTACAATCAATTTATAATCACCGTGACCACCGCCTTTGGTAGATTGGAAATAATCGGATTGTGATGGTTGAATGGTACCCAAACCAGGTCCTCCACGCACTACATTAAGAATAACGCAGGGAAGTTCGGCACCGGCAATATAGGAAATACCTTCCTGTTTAAGGCTGATACCAGGACTTGAGGATGAAGTGAGTACACGCTTACCGCATGATGCGCCTCCATAAACCATATTGATGGCAGCAACTTCACTCTCGGCCTGCAAAACAACCATTCCGGTGCGTTCTTCGGGCTTCTCTGCCATAAGGTACTCCATAACTTCCGACTGGGGTGTGATCGGGTAACCAAAGTATCCATCGGCACCTGCGCGAATGGCTGCTTCGGCAAAGGCTTCATTGCCTTTCATTAATCTGAGTTCTTTCATAAACTTTCAGTAAATTAAATTCTTATTCAACTTTTTTCCTGTAAACGGTAATTACACCGTCAGGACAAACGATGGCACAGTTCATACAACCGGTGCAAGCATCATTAATTGATTCAGCATAGTGATATCCTTTGCCGTTAACATTTTTCGACAGTGCTATGACATCCTGCGGACAGGCTGGAATGCAAACTTCACAGCCTTTGCATTTTTCGATGTCGATAACAATGTCACCTTTTACTTTTGCCATGATATATAAGTGTTTAGTTTTGATACAAATGGTGCAGCGAAATTAGATAAATTTTATCAATTCGACGCCTGCAAACGATTGCAAAACATCGGGAGTGATGTAATTTATAATGGTTTTAAACTATAAAGGTGAAGAACGAAACACATAAGAGCAACTTTACTGATTGTGAGTTAGGCAAATGGCACTGATTATCACCGTCGGGCAAACTCCACCTCCGGTCGGTCATCAAATTCCGTATTAGTCGGTTGTGATATAGATATCCTTATCCTATACTTCGTGGTGTGCTTTAAACTTAGCAAGCCTTGATTCAAGATCAGGAAACTGCGATGGATGCACAAGGGAGACACAGGCCCTGAGACCTTCAATGCGCTCACTACCGGTGATGGCCAGAGAAATGGCGCTGATTCCGTAAAAAATCAACTCTTCGATCAATTCTTCACCAGAAAATCCGGGATATGAGATGGTAAAATAGAATCCATCGGCAATGGGCTCGTCTCCATCAGCTGCATACACAATCTTAAATCCGGCGTCAAGGAAGAGCTTTTTCATCACTTTTGCCTTTTCCCCGTATACCTTCACGGTTTCCACAAAGTTATAGTGTCCATCATTTGCAGCTTTAAGCATAGCTGCCAAAGCATACTGCGCAGAGTGGGCAGTACCGGAACTCAAAGCATACACTGTTCCAAAAATCATGGCCCTGCCAAAATTATCACAATTGTAATACTTTGGCAAACCGGGGCATCGTTTAATGAACAACTTATTGGAAATCACCATCATTCCAATGCGTTGACCTGCATAGCTAAAGGCTTTAGAACTGGAAATGAACAGTATATAATTGTCGGTATATTTTGCGACAGTAGGCTGGTAAGGAGGAACACCAGGTTTTGAATAGTCTTTGCGAAAATCCATGCCAAAATATGCGAGGTCTTCACAAATTACAACATCATACTTCGTTGCCAATTCACCAATAATCTTTAACTCTTCATCAGTAAAACAAATCCAGGAGGGATTGTTTGGATTAGAGTAAAGTACAGAATGAATGTTTCCTTTTTTAAAATAAGATTCCAGTTTTTCACGTAGTTTTTCACCACGATAAGCATACACATCAAAACTTTCAAATTTCTGACCTAAAACCCGGTGCTGCTGCTTGTGAACGGGAAAGCCTGGGTCAATAAACAAGGTAGTATCTTTCTCAGGATACATCCGTGAAAGCGTCAGAAAGGCAGCAAAACTCCCCTGCATTGAACCTACGGTGGGTATACAGGCTTCAGACTTGACATCAACGTCCATAAAATTCTTCACGAATCGGGAGATTTCCTTTTTTAATTCCGGAATGCCATCAATATCAGGATATATGGCCGCCACACCATTGCGAAGGGCTTCAATTTCAGCGTTTGTACCTATATCGGAGGGCAATAAACCAGGGATACCCATCTCCATACGGATATATTTTTCGCCCGTTGTCTTTTCAATATGATCAATTAACCTTTTAATCTCACGAATGCTGGCCTTTCCAACACTAGCGAGGTTCATTTCATCAATTTGTTTAAGTACAGCCTCATAATTGATGGGCGTGTCGTTCCTGAACTGTTCTTTCATTTCAATTTGGTTTTGTTTATATCGTCTTCAAAATACATCTGGATAGACAAAGAGCTTTCATCTTGAAATGTATTTATAATCAGTTGAATTTCAATATTTTAATTAATATGTACAAATTCTGAACAATGGCACCAATTTTCTGGCAAGATATTCATTTAACCTAACATGACAAGGCATTTAAGCTAAAATATTTAAGCACCTAAATATCTATTGTTCAGTCAGCTATCCCTTATTTCCGTTTCATCCCGGCAAGGGCAAGTATGGTACCAAGCGCAATACCCAGAAGTGCAGCGAAGAGCACCTGAAAATCTACCGGTAGCAGGAAAGTGATGGTATGGGCCGGATACCAGAAAAAAGGAATGGTTTTTTTAAAAACAAAATTCCATTGTACATCCCAGTTCATGCCGGATAAAACTTTCCCAAAATGAATTGGGGTAAATAAGCCTTTTATTGTGCCACCTGTATTCAGTATGTGCAGATCGGTAATTTTATGCACCGTCATCATTACAGGAGCATAAATTGTGTTCATAAAAACGCTTATACAAAATGCAACGAAGAGCTTGTCGGCAGAAAAACCGCCTGAGATTGCTTCGCCGGCGTTTTCCATGCCCATATATGCAAGGAATGAAACCGTTCCTGCAGTAAAAATCACAAATGCTAATTTAATGGTCAATCCCAAAAAGCCCCAAACTACAGCCCGTGGCAAAATTCCAAATCCAGGTGTGTTATATTTCCCGGTTTTTATGCGCAGACCTATCACTTCGCCCAATGTGGCAAGAAGTGCAAACTTAATGAAACTCATGATCATTCCATGCGCACTGTTAAAGCTACTGTAAGCATTGTAAAGCGATGGAAATACAAAAAATGAAAGAAAAAAGAGGAGTACACAACAGGTAAAAATAATGTCTGAACGTTTCATTATGCAATCGATTGTTATTTGGAATTTGCGGCAAAGATAGGAGTTTGGTTTTAGTGAACAAGGGGAGATTTGAGAATACCTTTGGCATGAAGCGGAGGCATTTTATTTATGGATCAATGGTAGGAGAATAAAATTCAGGAATACCTGCGACACCTTAACATGTGTCGTAGGGGAATGTATTTATTACAGGATATAAAGCCTTGCCCGTCCCTTGTTGCTCAGCGCTGATTACAAAAACAAATAGATTTAAGATTCAACTTCCCAGTAGTTTATTTGAATGCTAAATGGCCTGAAAATAAGACCATTATCATGATTCCAGCATTTCATTTTTCCAATCTATTTAACTCTCTTCCTTATAAAAGATTTTATAAAAATCCATACCACGCTCATCATCAAAGCCTTTTTCGATGTTATCACGATTTCCATGGATGTAAATGTGAAAGTCTTTGTCAAGCTTAATTACACTTTTATACACCCTGGCTTGTTTGCGAACCGCCTGGCCGGAGATGTCAAAATCGTTTTGAATTTTTGTTTCCCTTTCCGCTTCAAAGTCGCGGCGGTATTCATTGAAAGTTTCAATTACCTCGGGTTGCTCAAATACTTCGCTAACAAAGGATTCCATCTCGAAACTATCGTTCTCCCTGAAAAATTTCATGGACTTATTAAGCATTTCCGCCTGTGCAGGTTTATCGGTATCGAAAACTTCGGGCAACTTTTCTGTTACAAACTGCCTGCAAAGCGTAAGCGTTTGGTTGGTTTGAAAGAATTCATCATTTCTCTGACGGAGTTTCAGAAAATTGTCCATCCAGTAAAGTGCATCATTTCCCTTACTCAGGTTATCAACTGTAGCTACGACAAAGCCATTTTCGCGCTCACTGTTGAAAATCAGACAACCTTTGTCCAGCTTATTGATGTTAATACCCTCATCATGTTCAATACTGAAATTATCTGATGTGGGATAAACCTTCAAAAAAGTCTCACGCGATTCTGACTTAAAAAGGCCCACAGCATCAACCTCCTCTCCATCAAGATTAATTTGCTGAATGTAAGCCACATAAAATTCACCGGATTTCACTTTCGGATGCACTGAATTTTCGTAAAGATGATTCGCAATATTAACCGAATTAAGGTAAAAACTTCCTGGATCATCAAATATGGCAGAAGCGAAATGGTAAACCTCATTGAGGTTCAAATCTGCATCATGAAAGAAATTAAAGTATTCGTTGTTTTTAAAAGGGGAAAGAAAATACTTAATCAGCAAATCTTTTAAAGATTCGTTAAGTTTAATGACTGATTTTGAAAACTTCACTCCCTCTTCACGGCTTTTATTACCGGTTTTGTGAATTATGAGCCGATCTAGAATTGCATCCTGGGTATTGATCATATATTTAATTATTAATCAGTTAGTTGTTTGTTTTTGATGTTTATTGGACGTTAATAATTGATCTTTAAGATTTAGTTTACGATTTATTGACCTGGTCTATGCTTCGTGTGCCGGCATCATCGTCCGGAGCCAGTGCCTCCCGAAGAACCCATCACCTGATTGTGCCCTCTCATTTACGTCACCTTCGCATCCCGTCTATAAGACCAGATCATGATCACTATGGCTATAAACAAGGATGCGGCACCCACCATAAAGGTAAAAACAAATCCATACAGTTCATAAAACAGCACACCAAGAAGAGGCGCAAAAACAGCCCTTGTAGCCGTAAGGAACAAATGAACAGACTGGTACTCCCCTGCTTCGTGAGGCTGACAAAAATATGCGGAACCTATACTCCACAACAAAGCCATAGTTGATGCAAAAACTGCATGAAACAACACATAAGGAATCATGCTGTAATAGAGTTTAAAATTACCAATTTGTATCGATTCCTGATGAAAATAAACGAACACGAGACTTAAAAGGAAAAACATTATAGATGCAAATGTTACTGCTGCAAATTTACGTGGATCAATTTTACCAAGCACCGAGCCAAAAAAGGGGATCATAAACAGCGCCAGAATGTTATAAATATTTTTGTAGGTCGCCACACTAAAATAGTTTAATCCCAACTCCCGCTCAAAAAACAGTGTAATAACGGTAACCGTGCTCATAAAGCCAAAACCATAGAAAAGAAATCCCATTTCAAAATGCCGGAATGGTGTGTTGGTTTTCATAATCCGTCTCATACCATTCGCAGATTTCATGACCGATTTCCAGAATCCTGATTCCGGCTTATTTTCGGCCACATCATTGTATTCGATGCGTGAAAGCAGGAAAGTAGACATCACTCCTGCTCCAGCAACCAAAACAAATACCCAGGTGTAAGCATATTTATCATAGTCAAGAATCAACCCGTAAAGCAGTGCGGTAATCAGCATCAAAACCTTGCCCCAAACCGTGGCCAGACTGTACAACCGCCCAAAGTGCTCATGACGATAGTTGTTTTTCAGAAAAAGGTTAATGTTTGGGAAAATAATGGGGTTGCCCAAATAGTAAACCAGAAAAAGTGCCAAAAATATAAGGTGATAAACGGAAGTGGCATTCATCGCTGCATCCGAGCGTGGAAAGAACAATAGCAACGCCAGCGGGGCACGCGACAAAATTCCCGTCATGCGAATTAGCTTCTGCTTGTTTTCAACCCTTTTCAGCCATTCGGAGATAAAGATTAAAAAAATGAAAACCAGCACCGAGAACTGGAACAGAAAACTTAATTGATAGGAAGAACCATTCAGACTTCGCAGAAATACAAATTCATTCAACGTAAGCACACCTGCCACAAAGTTGTCCAAAAGGGTGTATCCCAGATGTAGTCTGAATGTGCGCTTTTCGGCAGGCAACAGGTTGGTTAACCTGGCCCTTTTGAGCATAAATTCTGCCGGTGAAATCATGCTGCAAATGTACGTGAAACCACTATAAAACCGATGAACTAAACTAAAACTTTGTGAACAAAGAGACACAGGTTTTTGTTTCTTTAAGGAAACCTAAAACGACCTAAATGAAAATCCATAATTTTATTACCGCTCTTCTTTTAATATTGAGTACCGCTGGTTTTGCACAACAAAACTTTCACAGTTTTAAAACCAAAACCATTGATGGGAAAGAATTTGATCTTGCTTCACTCAAAGGCAAAAAAGTGCTCGTTGTAAACACTGCCTCCAAATGTGGCCTTACCCCACAGTATAAAGAACTTGAAGCACTTTACCAGAAATATAAGGATGACAATTTTGTTATTATTGGATTTCCAGCCAATAATTTTATGGGTCAGGAGCCAGGAACCAACGAAGAGATTGCTGAATTTTGTGAACTCAATTACAGCGTAACCTTCCCCATGATGTCAAAAATATCAGTAAAGGGAAAAGATCAGGACCTTATTTATAAATGGCTGACGGAGAAAAATGAAAACGGCAAAATCGATGCCGATGTTTCGTGGAATTTTCAGAAATTTATGATTGATGAAGAAGGTAACCTGGTGGATTATGCCAGTCCAAGAGAGAAACCCATGTCGGATAAAATCGTAAACTGGATTGAAAATTAAATCTAAACTTATTGCTTTGACTATGCCATCAGAAAGAAAATCTGGTGGCATTTTTTATTATTGAGGCTGTAAATGTTTATTTTTACCAGGAAGTGTAGGATTTAAATTCTTATACAGATATTCAGCTTCACCAGCTTGGTTCCGAATGAAATAAGTGCAGGAATTATGGTTGACACGCCTAGGAAGCAAATAACATCAATTAATTCTAACCAAGCATTAAAAAAACACTTCATTTACAGCCAGCCTGATTACCCACGGACAAGCAGGTATAGCATTAAATCACTAAATTTTCCCAGGAGAACAAAATATCAAAACACGATAGACAATGACAGCGATAAGTAAAACAAAAACAGCACAAAACCTAGCCAGAGCATGGTTTATAGAAACATCCAACATCAGACGCTGTGAAATTTTTGCCAAGCAAGCTAAAAAAGAAGGATTTGAACAGATTTCGGCCATCTTTCTGGAAGTAGCAGAACAAAAACGCTCGCACACAAAGACAATTTTACGATTTCTGGAAGATTGTGATGTCGAACTTGCCTTAAAATTCACTTCACATCCCTGGGCCACAACCCTGGAGTGCCTTAAAAATGCACTACAAACTGAACAGGAAGAATCCGATGATATTTTTGAAGAATTTGAGCGTACTGCATGGGAAGAAGGATATAAACAGATAGCCACAAAATTTAAACTCTTTCGCAGAATAAAAAGCTACTATCATCAGCGGTACTCAAAATTAGTTGCCAACATTGAGGAGGGAAAAGTATTTAAACGCAACCAGAAGGTTAAATGGATTTGTCGGAAATGCGGCTTAATCTACGAAAGTGAACATGCACTGAAAAATTGCCCGGGCTGTGAGCATCCGCAGGCTTATTTTGAAATTCTTGCCGAGAATTATTAAAATAATTCCCTGCTATCTTATACACAGCAAAAAAAATGGCCTACTGCAAGGAAGGCCATTTTTTTTGTGCAAATTGAAACAATTACATTCCGGCTTTCAGATTTATCATAAGTGAAATTTCATCATTGATAAATTTATCCTGTAGGTTTTTAAACAATGTTTTGGAGCCATACTCAACTTTCCATTGGGTTCTGTCGATAACAAACACAGGGGAAGTTGCTGTTACACTTGCATCGTCAATGGTTACCATTGCCGGGAAGGTAATGCTCCTGGTAACATCTTTCATGGTTAGATTGCCGGTAATGCTGTGATTGGCTTCGGCATTCCCAGTAAGCGGTTCAACAGATGTAATCTGAAAAACAGCAGTTGGATACTTCTCCACATCAAAGAAATCGGGTGATTTCAAATGACCCACCAACTTGGCATTGTCCTCTTCAGAGGTAAGGTCAAGGTTTTTGATGGAATTCATATCAATGGTAAAATTACCTCCAACGATTGAGCCTTCGGTAAGCATAAGTTCACCACCCTGAAAATCAATTGTACCATTATGCTCACCGGTAGGCTTTGCGCCCACCCATTCAATGTTGGATGAGGACTGGTCAAGTTTCAGGGTTACATCCCCACTTTTAACTGAAACCTCCTGTGCGTCACTAGTTACCGCTTTTTCGCCTTGCGGGCCACCGCATGAGGCGATTAATCCAGCCATAATTGCAAGGCTGAAAAGTTTACCAAAATTTGTCATGATTCTAAATTGTTTAATGGTTTGGTTCATAAATGGATTAAATGCAACGTTTTACGTTAAGGTTTGTATAACGCAGAATGTTTAACTTTTGTTCACGCGGATTAAACACGCCTAATGGAAAGTTTGATTATTAACGAAATACAAGGTTCTTTAACAATTATTAACGATCCTCAAAGACTCCATCATGTACATTTGTAGTTTATAATAATTCTATGGGTACCTTGCGAATATTGGTGATTTTTTCATTCCTCGTGCTGATTTCAGGAGTGAACGAAGCACAAACTTATGTTATGGTGCAAGGCTCGGTCTACAATCTAAAGGGTGAATTACTTGTAGGAGCCCATGCCCGTAACCTAAGCAGAGGATATGGCACCTTTACTGACTATTCTGGAAGGTTTTCGCTGGTTCTTGCGCAGAATGATACGCTTAAAGTTAGCATGATTGGCTACAAACCCTTTTTCTTAAAAATTCCTGACAAACTTAATTCGCTGAATTACAGCCTTAAAGTAACCTTACTTGCAGATACAATCATTATTTCCGGCCCAGAAATACGACCTTATCCCGCCACATACCCCGAATTCAGAAAAGAATTTATCGCTTTGCGCACGCCTGAAGAAATAATGCATAAAAAACTTGGCCTGCCACTCGCTCCCTTCCGAAAAAGATATGAAAATCCGGGTGGAGGGTTATTACTTCCCGGACCAATAAGCCTGCTCTACAATACTTTCTCAAAAGAAGCAAAGCAGCTAAAAAAGATGGAAGCCATTTATAAAAAAGACAACCTGCGCGCAAGTTTTCTAAAAATCATTTCTGAAGAGATTCTCTACCTGAGGTACGGGTGCAAAAACGATGAAGATATTGATGAATTGATAGCTTATTGCGGCATTGATGAAACCTATCTGAATAATGTTCCCTCCTATTTTATTGCACAATACCTCGATAAATGTGGAAACGAATGGAAAAGCAGTAAATCAGGCAGATAATATTCCAAATTACAAAAAACAGTACTGCAAAAATACCTTTAAGCGGATAGTAAGAGACACAATTAAGGCTTCCTTAATCATGCAAAATATTACCTTTGAAGCGCAATCACTCCTAAGAATCTTCACTTGTCAGCAAAAATCAATATAAATAATTATGCCCTGAAATTAGGCGAAATGCTTCACAATGGCCTTCCGGGAATTGCCGCACAGGAAATTATGGCACCATCCAACCGCAAGGAACTCATTGTGCTTAACAATCATGGCAAAACAGCCCGGACAAGCAGCGTGCTGATCATCCTTTTTCCAAACGAAGCAGGCGAACTGTGCACCATTTTCACGAAAAGAGTAGAATACAAAGGTGTTCATAGCGGGCAAATTTCATTTCCTGGTGGAAAATCTGAACCTGAAGACAAAAGTTTACTTCATACAGCCTTACGCGAAACAGCTGAAGAAATAGGTCTTCATATAAATGAAAAGAGCATTTTGGGTCGACTCACCGACTTATTTGTTCCGCCCAGCAACTTCATCATAAGTCCTTTTGTTGCACTTCTGGATGCACCGCCACTCATGAAACCTGATCCTACTGAGGTAGCCGAAATATTCAGTGTACCGGTTTTACATTGCCTGGCTCCTGAATCGACCATATATCAATCATACACTACCTCATTCGGACAAGATATCCCGGTGCCAGGATATCTTTATAGAGATTACTTCATTTGGGGTGCAACCGCTATGATTTACAGTGAATTGCTTTGGGTTATAAGGCAAATTGAATGCCCGGTTCTATAAGTTTATTAACCATTATATATATTATATGAGGTTTTGAAAGAATATTATTGAAATTAAATTCCACTACATAAGATAATCCTCAGTTTATTAATTATCAATATATTGCAATTATAAAAGTGGATTTATCAAAATTAATTCTTAAAATTTTGCTTGTTTTCCTTATTTTTGTATTTTCAGTTTATGCACAATTAGTCCGATTGTCATAAAAACTCACCAATACTCGTAATACGAATAAACATTAACCGATGCAATATAAAGCCTATACCGTACGCAATTTTCGCAGCATTCCTCAAATTAAAGCGCTTCCTGAATCCACGAAAAAGGAAATGGAAATCGTGGCAAGAGTATTGCCCTTTAAATCAAATACTTATGTTGTTGAACAATTAATTAACTGGGACAACTATGAAAATGATCCGATCTTCAAATTAACTTTTCCTGTTAAGGAAATGCTTTCGGATATTCATTACAATAAAATTGAGGAGGCAGTAAAGGCTGACATGCCTGAAAACCAACTCAGGGTATTGTGCGATGAGATTAAAATGGAATTGAACCCTCACCCTGCCGGACAGCTTGCCCTGAACATCCCCACGCTGGATGGTGAGAAATTAGAAGGTATTCAACACAAATATGAAGAAACAGTATTATTTTTTCCATCGCAGGGACAAACCTGCCATGCTTATTGCACTTTTTGTTTTCGATGGCCACAGTTTTCAGGCCTAGAAGGGATGAAAATTTCAGCCAAAGAAGCCCAAAATCTTGGTCGCTACCTGAAAGCACAGAAAAAAGTAACCAACATACTGTTTACCGGAGGCGATCCTTTGGTAATGAAAACCAAAGTCCTGGCCCGCTACATTGAAGAATTACTTAAACCCGAATTTGATCATATTCACACCATCCGTATCGGATCGAAAGCATTATCCTATTGGCCTTACCGTTTTCTAACAGATGATGATGCGGGAGAACTACTTGATTTATTCAGGAAAGTTACAGCTGCGGGTAAGCACATCACCCTGATGGCCCACTTCAACCATCCGGTGGAATTGAGCACCAAAGCAGTGAAAGATGCCATAAAACTGGTACGTGCAAGTGGGGCTGAAATCAGGACACAATCGCCCATTATGAAACACATTAACGATTCGGCAAAGGTGTGGGCCAAAATGTGGCGCTTACAGGCCAGCATGGGCTGTATTCCTTATTATATGTTTATGGCCCGCGATACCGGAGCCAAGCAGTATTTTGATGTGCCTATTGAAAAAGCCCACGATGTTTTCAGGACAGCATACAGTAAAGTGAGTGGTGTGGCCCGAACAGCACGTGGACCGGTAATGTCGGCAGCTCCCGGCAAGGTACATATTGTAGGGATGAGTGAAGTCAATGGCCAAAAGATATTTGTACTGCAATTTATTCAGGCGCGCAATCCGGATTGGGTAAAACGACCGTTTTTTGCCAAATATGACCCTGAAGCATCCTGGCTTACCGACCTGCAACCTGCATTTGGGGAAGAAAAATTTTTCTGGCAGGAAGAATTTGAAGAAATGTCACACCTTAGCCTTAAAACTGCGGCCAACCAGGAGGAAGAATAAGCCATTCACAAATTATTCATCAGGCATCTGACAACCCTCAGGATCATAGAAAGCTTCTGCACCGGGATACCACAATTTCTCCCGTGCAACTTCCTCTTTGAAGGTATAATAATGCATGTTAGCGTAGGCACAAAGTTCCATTTCGGCATTATAAAGCCATGTTTCAATAACGGCAATATTCCGTTTCATTTCCCTGAGTTTCGCCTTTAGGGTGAGTTTCCCCTTATCGGTATAAACGGGCTTCTTCAGGCGTACTTCCATCTTTGAGGTTACCCCCGATGTTTGGAGTTTAGCAAAAACCAGCCAACTGGCAATTTCATCGAGGAGGGTTGCCTGTATGCCTCCGTGAAGCACATTGTGCCAACCCTGAAACTGTGGTTTAGGCATCCATTCTGAAACGACATAATCGCCATCTTCAACAAAAGTCAACCCGAGCCCACAATTATTGTCGGGTGAGCAACCAAAACAATTGTACCCTTCAAGTTTAACAAAGGGATTTTTTAAATGCCTCATGCTATTTTTTATTACCCTTACTATAATCTTCAACGCTGATTACCTTCCCCGTTTCATCGTAAGTGGTCCATTTGCCTTCTTTGTTGCCCTTCACATATTGCCCGGAAATTTTCACCTGTCCGTTCTCAAAGTACTCTATGGAAAGTCCATGATTTTCATTGTTCATAAAAAAATCAGAAGAACGTATTTTATTCTCGGGATAAAACGCTTTTTGTTCCCCTTCCAGGTTGCCATCCACATAATTATATTCGGCAATAACATTTCCATCCAAATCATACCAACGTGATGGGCCATGTTTGATGCCGGTTTTATACGTTGCTTCCTCTGATTTTTTATTGAAAGTATTTTCGTAATAGGTTACCTGTAATCCGTCGAGCTGCCCATGCAAATAATTACCTTCCGACAATGGCAGACCCGACTGGGTAAAGGTTCTCTGAATTCCTTCCTGAACATCATTAACAAAATACTGCTCTGAGATCAGATTGGAACGATTGGTAAACTCAAGGAAAATCCCGTCTTTCATGTTCATTTTATAATGCTCAATTTTATACAACGTGCCTTTATCCTGGAAGTAGATTATCCATGTCCCGTTTTTTTGGCTATCGGTATAATTGCCTTTTGAGAAGTAGGTTGACCCAGACTCACTCCAACTCCCCTGCTTCTTACCTTTTGCATCTGTTAAATTTGGCTCGGTTTTAAATTGAGCAAACGAACAAGTTGAAAACAATAGTGATACGAATAGAAAAACAATCGATTTACGCATAATTTGTGGATTTTTGTTGTGTTACAAACGTACAGGAAAAAATCTGAAAAAGCAATAGATTCACAAAAAACCAAGCCTCTCTTCCCAGGAGATCAGGCAACCAGACAGATGAGTGTGAGAAGAAATACCTGCATAATACCTGATTTTAAGCCAAAGAGACATATTTCAGCAGGTAGGGGTATAAATTTCAGATCCGGAGAGAATGTTTAAGGTGAAGAGCGAAAGGTAAGAAGTGGATTTTGAATATCATTCCGTCACTATTCCCCTTTGATTATTTTTTCGGAAAATTTTATATACACACTTAAAGTCCCATAGTCAGACCTACGATTTAATAAGAACAGTATGCGGTATAGATGATTGCCAGGTCCGATGCACGTTCAGTTCACGGTACCACGAATTTCTCTAAGATTTAAAACACCTATAACAGAAAATCCGTCAACAATTAACTATACCGCATAGCGGCGAGCGGTTGTTCGTTAATAATTGTCTTCTCTCACTTGCATATAAGCTTTTGGATGTAAACAAGCCGGGCAATTTTCCAGTGCTTTAACTGATTCATAAACGTATCCACAATTTATACACTTCCACCAGACCTTACCATCTTTTATAAATACGCTGTCTTCCGAAATATTCTGTAAAAGCTTCAAATACCTGCGTTCATGTTCAGCTTCAACTTTTGAGATCATTTTAAATGCCGTTGCAATTTCCATAAATCCTTCTTCTTTCGCAACTTCAGCAAAATGAGGGTACAATTCTGTCCATTCCTCATTTTCGCCTTCGGCGGCAGCCTTTAAGTTCTCTGCTGTTGTTCCGATAATTCCAGCCGGAAAGGTTGCTGTTATTTCAGTCATTCCTCCCTCTAAGAATTTAAAGAAACGCTTTGCATGCTCTTTTTCCTGAAGTGATGTTTCCATGAAAATGGCTGCAATTTGTTCATATCCTTCTTTTTTTGCTGCTTTAGAAAAGAATTCATAACGAAGTCTTGCCTGAGATTCACCTGCAAATGATTTCAAAAGGTTCTGCTCAGTTTGTGTTCCTTTTAATGATTTTGTCATGATATTTATTTTTAAAATGATTAGACAATTTCTACAAAGTCAGATTTTTCCGAACCACAGACTGGGCAAACCCAATCATCCGGCAAATCCTCAAATTTAACCTCCTCATCAGCCTCATCATATATGTATCCACAAGCAAGGCATTTATATTTTTTCAGGGAAGAGACCTGCGAATCTACATTAAGGCGGGTTTTGTCAATATAGGTTGGAGCATTCCTGGGAGCTACTCCCTTTTTAACCTGTCTGTAATACAAATAGGTTAACGGATCTTTTGATTCATCAATTAATTCAGCATTAATTAATTCTCCAATAAACATTAAATGTGTACCTACATCAACGGTTTGTACAACCTTGAATTCGAGCCAGGCAATACATGAATCTATCACGATTGGCACTCCCGTATCACTATATTTGATATTAAAACCGGCCATTTTATCCATATCTCTGCCGCTTTTATATCCAAATGTACCTATCAAATCAGGAGGTGTATCCTGGTGTATTACTGAAACAGAAAATGCTTCATGCTTTTGAATCAGTTCAGTGGTGAAATTGTTTTTATTGCAACAAGCAGCAAATTTTGCGGGTTCGGCTGTTACCTGAAAAAAAGTATTTGAAATGTATCCATTTCATTTGTTTTTATCACCGGAACA
>JAVEVB010000048.1:0-31033 GCA_034005265.1 Lentimicrobium sp. | reverse complement strand
GGGAAAGACGAGACTACCAACTGAACTACTTCCTTGTTCAGAAATAAAAAAAACGAAACCTTCAGAGTTTCGTTTTTATAGAGCGGAAAACGGGATTCCCCGCCGGAAGTATGGCGGGCAGGGAACCCGCGACCCTCAGTTTGGGATCTCGTCAGGGAAAGACAAGACTACCAACTGAACTACTTCCTTGTTCAGAAATAAAAAAAACGAAACCTTCAGAGTTTCGTTTTTATAGAGCGGAAAACGGGATTCGAACCCGCGACCCTCAGCTTGGGATCTCGTCAGAGAAAGACGAGACTACCAACTGAACTACTTCCTTGTTCAGAAATAAAAAAAACGAAACCTTCAGAGTTTCGTTTTTATAGAGCGGAAAACGGGATTCCCCGCCGGAAGTGTGGCGGGCAGGGAACCCGCGACCCTCAGCTTGGGATCTCGTCAGGGAAAGACGAGACTACCAACTGAACTTCTTCCTTGTTCAGAAATAAAAAAAACGAAACCTTCAGAGTTTCGTTTTTATAGAGCGGAAAACGGGATTCGAACCCGCGACCCTCAGCTTGGGAAGCTGATGCTCTACCAACTGAGCTACTTCCGCTTATTAATTTTGTTAACACACTACCCTCAACTTGCGATCTCGTCTGTTTTGACGAGACTACCAACTGAGTTACTTCCGCATTAGCGCCGCAAAAATACGAAAAGATGCAAATGATATCCAATCTAAACTTATAATTTTTCGTACAGTTAAAACAAATTATAGCAGATAAAAGGCTTTTTCCGTAATTTTATCGCTTTATAAACTATAAGTTCATGACAATGACTAAAAAGCCTCATTTAAGTTTCTGGCAGATCTGGAACATGAGTTTTGGATTCCTGGGTATTCAGTTTGGTTTTGCATTACAAAATGCCAATGTGAGTCGCATTTTTGAAACCCTCGGAGCCAAAGTAGATGAAATTCCCATTCTTTGGATTGCTGCACCAGTAACAGGTTTAATCATACAGCCCATCATCGGGCACATGAGCGACAACACCTGGAATAAACTGGGACGTAGAAGACCTTACTTCCTGGTGGGGGCAATACTTGCCTCACTGGCCTTGGTTATTATGCCCAACTCCCCCACCCTATGGGTTGCTGCCGGTATGCTCTGGATAATGGATGCCTCAATAAACATTTCCATGGAACCTTTCCGTGCTTTTGTCGGCGATATGCTGCCATCCGAACAACGAACAAAAGGATTTGCCATGCAGAGTTTCTTCATTGGTACCGGGGCAGTAGTGGCCTCAGCATTGCCATATATACTAACCAATTGGTTCGGCATCTCCAATACTGCTCCCGAGGGCATCATACCTCCTTCAGTGCAATACTCATTTTACATTGGTGCCGCTGCTTTTTTTGGCGCAGTTTTATGGACCATTCACCGTACAAAAGAATACTCCCCTGAAGAATTGCGTGCCCATGCCCTTGCCGAAGGCAAATTGACAGAGAATGAACATCGTGATGAAATTGAACAACCCGAAAAAACGGGCGGTATATTCCTCACCCGCAGTGCTGTATGGATCACCCTCGGTTTAATATTTTCCTACCTGATTTATTATTTTAAACTTCATCCTGAACTGTACATATTCTCCGCCGGTATTGGCGCCTATGGCCTGATGTTGTTAATTTCCGGATCGCTCATTAAAAACGGCAAAACACAAAATGGTGTTGCTGTTGTGATGCACGACTTCTACAAAATGCCGAAAACCATGGCACAATTGGCTGTAGTTCAGTTTTTTTCATGGTTTGCACTCTTTGCTATGTGGATTTACACCACCTCAGCAGTAACGGCACATATTTATGGAACATCTGATGCCACCTCCGAACTTTTTAACAAAGGCGCTGACTGGGTTGGAATTTGCTTTGCCGTTTACAACGGGATAGCTGCAGTTGTTGCATTCTTGCTTCCCGTGCTTGCCAAACGCACCTCACGTAAATTTACGCACATGGTTTCACTTGTCGCAGGTGGAATTGGATTAATTTCCATCTATTTTATTAAAGATCCGAATCTGCTGTTGGTTTCAATGGTTGGTGTAGGGCTTGCCTGGGCATCAATCCTGTCAATGCCATACGCCATATTGGCCGGAGCCTTGCCAAGCAATAAGATGGGAACCTACATGGGTATCTTCAACTTCTTCATTGTAATTCCACAGATTTTAGCTGCAAGCATCCTTGGCTTTCTCACTCGCGATTTATTTGGAGGTCATGCCATATATGCCCTTATGCTTGGAGGCGCCTCCATGTTTATTGCGGCCGCTACGGTAATGTTTGTTACAGATGACCATTAACCATGGGAAATATACGTAAAGCGGGGATTCTGCTTCACCCCACTTCATTACCCGGTGCATACGGTATCGGAACATTTGGTCCGGAAGCATTTGCTTTTATTGATTTCCTGCAAAAAGCCGGACAAAACCTTTGGCAGGTATTGCCTTTAGGCCCAACCGGTCCGGGAGACTCACCATATCAAAGCTATTCCGCATTTGCATTAAATCCAATGCTTATCGACCTGAGCCATTTTATTAAAAAGGATCTGATAAATAAATCGGATTTAAAAGAAGCCCAAAAACCAAATACAGGCAGGGTTGATTATGGTTTTGTGAATGGGTCGCGCAACAATATTTTCAGGAAAGCCCACCAGGCATTTGAAAACGCAGCTCCTGAAAATGATAAAAATGCCTGTAATCAGTTTATTGAAAAACATAGTTACTGGCTGGATGATTATGCGCTTTTCATGGCGATAAAGGAGCAAATGAATGGGTTGCCCTGGTATGAATGGCCTGATGAATTACGTTTCCGCGAAACACAAACATTGGCAACACATAAAGAATTGCTCAACGAAAGAATCAGATACCACAAATACCTGCAATTTGTGGCCAACTGCCAATGGATGACCTTAAAAGAATACGCTAATAATAAAAAGATTGAAGTTATTGGAGATATTCCACTATATGTTGCTTTTGACAGCAGCGACGCCTGGGCTAACCCAGAGGTTTTTATGCTGGATGAAGAACTGAATCCAAAGATGGTTGCTGGCGTTCCACCTGACTTTTTTAGTGAAACCGGACAACTCTGGGGCAATGTGCTTTTCAATTGGGACTATTTAAAAAATACCGGGTTTGACTGGTGGATAAAACGGGTTGCCCACAATCTTGAGCTTGCCGACATCATCCGAATTGATCATTTCAGGGGACTGATAGCCTTTTGGGCGGTACCTTTTGGTGCAGAAACAGCCATTGATGGCCATTGGATTGAAGCTCCCGCTGTGGAGCTGTTTGAAGCACTTTATGGAAAATTCGGTAAATTACCCATCATCGCTGAAGATTTAGGTGTGATTACCCCTGATGTTGATGCTGTGCGCGAAAAGTTCAACCTTCCGGGAATGAAAATCCTTCAGTTTGGATTTGACGAGGGCGATTCCAATGACTTCCTTCCACACTTCTATCAACCCAATTCGGTGGTTTACACCGGAACGCATGACAATGACACCATCATTGGATGGTACAACCAATTAAAGAGTGAAGTTAAACTTAAATTTCATAAATATTCAGGAAGTATAGGCAGTGAACCTCATTGGCTTATGATACGCATGGCCTGGGCTTCGGTTTCTAAAATGGCCATTGTACCTTTACAGGATGTTATGGGCTTAGATACCACATCACGAATGAACATTCCCGGGACACTTATTAATAACTGGCAATGGCGTTACCTTGAAGGTCAATTACCCGATGAATACGCGCACATTTTACTGGATTTGAGCAAATTATACAATAGGTACACACCTGATGCAGGTGAAACAAAGTTTGATAAAAGCTGATGTAATGTGATCATTATAAAAAAGCAGGAAAGAACCAAGGTTCTCTCCTGCTTTTTTATTGATTAAGAATTTACGAAATCAGGCTTCCACAACCTGATAATCCATATTGATCAGTAAAATGGCTTTGTCGCGCAACGAAAGCACAACCTGGTGCTCCTGCTCCAATACCTGCATACGATACTCATTCTGAGGTTCCTTACCCCTGACAAGCTGAGCTTTCTTTGTTTCATGGTAGGTGAGTTCAATAAAAACACTCAGGTCAACACCAGGGGTATTAATGGCATACAATCCATCAATAATAATCATATCCACACCTTTAAAATCGGTGGTAAGCTGATCCACCTGCTCGGTAACCAAATCCACACAAGGCATGGTAGAAACACGGCTGTTCTTGAAATCATCAATATTTTTATTGATGGTGTCCCAATCGTATTCTCCCAGGCCAACCGATTGCTGAATGCCATTTTTCTTCCGCCATTCCGTCCGCAAAAGCGGAAGAATACGATAGTAATTGTCAATGTGGATAGGTTTACACATGACATCAGCCTTTCGAAGCATTTTGGCAATCACATGAGCCAGCTCCGTTTTCCCGGAACCGGATTCACCCGAAATGGCAATAATAAACTTATCCTTTTTGTTTTTCAGGATGTATGGCACAATTTCTTTGGCAGCATTTTCATGCTTTTCAGTAATTAAGAGAACATCTCCAAGCATTTCATTTTAATTTAAGTGGTTGTGTTTGATATAATGTTTCTGATATTTTCAATGATTAATAGTGAAAAATCTCACTCGCCGTATCAAAATCAACATAATAATCGGCAAGTGGCTTGAGCGATTGCACTACTTTATGTTCGCGTTCCAGCACCTGCATCCGGAATTCATCCATTTCTTCCTTCCCTGAAATTTTTTGCTCCTCTAATGTATCATGATAAGTACTTTCAATAAACACTTTCAGGTTGGCCTCCAGAATTTTTACGGAGTACAATCCTTCAATGATCAATACATTGATGCCGGCAAAATTAGTCGTCAACTGATCAATTTGTCCACTGAACAAATCCACACATGGAATGGTGGTCAGTTTATTTTCCTTAAACCCTTTCAGATTGCGGTTAATCATTTCCCAATCATACTCCTCATCGCCAACACTCTCAATACCATGACGTTTACGCCAGGCCGTGCGCTCCAGAGGGGCAATTTTGTAATAATTATCCATATGGAGTAATTTAACCCGTTTGCCCTCCTTCTTCAGTAGCTTCCCAAGCATATGAGCCACTTCGGCCTTGCCGGTTTCTACCTCGCCCGAGATACTGATAATATATTTGTCGGTCATTTCCCCTTCTACCCTTTCGTAGATGGTTTTTGCTGCATTTTCATGCATTTTATTCAAAAGTAAGATATCATTAAGCATTTCCTGTAATTTTTAGTTTGGTTGAAAAAATGTTAAAATTCAACAGTGAGTTTAGTTCCGGGAACCACCTTGTAAGATTTCCCTTTTGCCAGAATTTGTGCTTCTATTCCAGCATTATCAGCATGTTCAATTGAAAAGCCATTTTGACAAACCTTCAAATTGAACCTTTGCCCCCGGAATGAAAAGCCAAACCGTATACTCCGCCAGGCTTTGGGCATATTGGGCTCAATCCTGATGAACTCTCCACGAAGATTCAGTCCGGCATAGGCGTGCATGGCAATCAATACCGTTCCGGCCATAACGCCAAGGTGAATACCCTCTGCTGTAGTACCGCCCTGTATATCAACGTAATCGCTACCAAGCGCATCCTGGTACAATTCCCAGCTCAGCTCACGGTCGCCTATCATATTGGCCAGCAGGGCATGAACCACACGGCTCAAGGTTGAACCATGAGAAGTGCGACCAAGGTAATAACTCATATTTTCTTTGAGATAAGCGGAATTAACCTGGTATCCCATATTTTGCAGGATGCTGCGGACCTCCTCATCGTCAAGATTGTAGAAAGTCATCAAGGTGTCAGCCTGCTTGGCTACCTTAAATTCATCCGCCGATTTTCCTTCAGCCTTCAAAATGCGGTCTAGGCGGTAAATGTTGCCGTATTTTTTCTTGTAATGGTCCCAATCCAGTTCTTTCAGGTCAAAATAGCCGTCGTATTGTGAAATAATGCCTTCGTCAGAGATCACCAGATTGAGTTTTTGCGAAACTTCTTTCCAGTGATACAACTCTTCATCATTCAGCTGAAGTTTTTGCTGAAGAACTTTGGCTGAATCGCCTAATTTTCCCAGCAAATCAAATGCTTTGTTAAAAGCCCAGGCCACCATAATGTTGGTGTAGGCATTGTCGCGAAGACCGCCTTCCGTAGCATCATGATATTGCTCATGAAATTCATCCGGTCCCATTACTTTACCTATGGTGTAACGACCGGTTTCTTTATTTAGCTCAGCTTTGGATGCCCAGAAACGACAGATTTCCAGGAACATTTCAGCACCATAATTTTCAATAAAAGCCAGATCACAGGTGGTGTGATAATAATCCCAAACATCATAAGCAATGGCCAATGAAACATGACGTTGGAGCGAACTGTAATCGTCGCCCCAATCACCGGTAAGCGGGTTCAGGTGCACTATCTGTGTCTCTTCACGACCATCACTACCACTTTGCCAGGGATACATCGCCCCGCTGTAGCCATACTCTTTGGCGTATACCCGGGCTTTATCCAATCGGTTGTATCGATACAGCAAGGTAGCTTTTGCTGTTTCAGGAAAGTTCATGCTGTAAAAAGGCAGGATGAACAATTCATCCCAGAAAATATGTCCGCGATAGGCTTCACCATGTAGACCACGTGCCGTAAAACTGGCGTCAATCGTGGCATTGTGTGGCGATGCCGAAACCATCAGGTGATACAGATGTAAACGCAATAACTTCTGATCTATGCGGTTACCTTCGATTTTAACATCAATCTTTTTCCACAATTCCGACCAGGATTTTGCACTCTCTTTCAGGATTTCATCAAAGCTTTGTTGCTTTGTGGCCAGTATCCGGGCTTCAAACAATGGGTCTGCAACATCGTCAGATTTTGAAGTAAAAACAGCCACATTCTTTTCCATGCGCAGCGTTTCGCCTCTTTGCATGGGAACAGCATAATGTAAAAATGCTTTAGATGGAATAATTTCAGCAACACCCGTAATTTCAAGGATATTATTATTTTTAAAGAGGCGATGTTCAGCTGCTTCAGCAATCTGAATATTTGACTGAGTGGTAGTAACCGAAACCCAGACCAGATGCTCACTATAGCCTTGCTGATGACTTTGTAAATGCTTTTGGTTCAATTGTTTGTATCGATCAACGCCTTCATTGATGATATCACCATCTATTCCACTTTGCAGGGCAATATTTCCGTTGTAATTGAGCGGCGTAACTTCATACTGCAATGCAGCCAGGTGAGGATTTTCCATACTGGCCACACGTCTGGAAACAACGCGGGTTTGCCGGCCGATACTGTCGGTAACCACCATTTCGCGGGTGAAAACTCCGGTACGAAAATCGAGATGCTTTTTAAATTCGCTGAGCTCAGCATGATCAAAATCAAACCACGACTCGCCATCAATCCTGAAATTGACGGCCAACCAGTTGGGTACATTCACAAAATCTTCATTCTCAATCATGCGATCGCCCACTTTCGATTCCAGTCGATTGTAAAGACCGGCGATATATGTTCCCGGGCTGTGGCTTTTGGATGATTTTGTCTCTTCCATTGCACCTCTGGTTCCCAAATAGCCATTACCAACCGTGAGCAAAGCTTCCCGGGTACGCTCTTTTTCGGGATCAAAAGCATGATAGTTAATTCCCCATTGGTCGTCTTCCAAACCTTTCTCAAACCATTGATTGATCTTGTCAATATCAATTTCGCTGAGGTCTTCAACCACAATATCAGCCCCGTTGATCAGTAATTCATGTGCATTTTCTTCGCGGGCAACGCCAATTACCAGTCCAAAAGCACCTTTGTGGCCGGCCTGAACACCGGAAACAGCATCTTCCACGATTACCGCCCGGTCATAGGTTACGCCAAGGTTATCCGCTGCCCGTGTAAAAATATCGGGTTCAGGTTTGCCGTTGAGGTGAAGTTCTGCCGAAACTACCCCATCTACGCGGGTTTCAAAATGATGCAGCAAATTGGCGGCTTCAAGCACCGGCTTGCAGTTTTTACTCGATGAAGCTACGCCAACTTTAATTCCTGCATCTTTCAATGCTAAAATAAAGGCATGTGTGCTTTCATACACCTGAACACCATCGCGTTTAAGGATTTCATTAAATGCAAAATCTTTGCGGTTGCCCAGGCCGCATACCGTTTCCAGTTCGTGTCCATCCGAAGGATCGCCAAAAGGCAACTCAATGCCACGTGACGTCAGGAAATCATTTACCCCTTTGTAACGCGGCTTACCATCCACAAAAGGCAGATAATCACCTACATGGGTAAATTCCCGGAAGGGTTCATGGTGTTTTTGTTCACGTTCTTTCAGGTAATCATCAAACATTTTTTTCCAGGCAGTGCTGTGCACGAGCGCAGTCTTGGTGATTACACCATCCAGATCGAATATTACGGCATCGAAGCGATTTGAAGACATATATGGTTGATTGTGTGCAATATACAATTTTTATTATCAATGCA
This sequence comes from Lentimicrobium sp., assembly GCA_034005265.1. GTDB lineage: Bacteria > Bacteroidota > Bacteroidia > Bacteroidales > Lentimicrobiaceae > Lentimicrobium. Next base: position 22,548 of record JAVEVB010000048.1, on the reverse strand, counting down.
AAGATACGAAAAATAGCGTTTTAATAATGGGTTTAAGTGCAATGGAAAAAAAAATTAGATTGAGATTACATCAATACCCAATTTTCAACTTTGAAAAAGCATTAAGCACATGCCGCAAAGATAACTGAATAACCATAGTTTTAAATTTTCATATTTTGACGATAATTTCAGAATCTTTTTAACTTTGTTAAGAATCACAACCTCTATAACACACACCATGAAAAAAATTATCCTGATTATTCTATGTGGCCTAATTTACTATTCAGCTGCAGCCCAGCAAACCTCTTACACACCCATAGATGTCGAGGTTTACCAGCTAAAAAACGGGTTAACCGTTATTTTAAATGAAGACCACAACCTGCCGCAGGTCTTTGGCAGTATTATGGTTCGTGCGGGAGGCAAAGACGATCCTAAAGACGCAACTGGCATGGCACACTACATGGAACACATGCTTTTTAAAGGCACGCAGGAATTGGGAACCATCAACTGGGAGGCTGAAAAACCACATATCGACAGCATTTTCAGGTTGTATGACAAACTGGGCAGGGAAACCGATGCGGACATAAGGAAAACCATCCAAAAGGAAATCAATGACGAGTCGCTGAAAGCAGGTAAATTTGCCGTTCCCAACGAGATGTTCAACCTGCTGCGAAGTATTGGAGGAACAGGCGTGAATGCCGGCACAGGTCCGGACAATACCATTTTCTACAACGCTTTTCCGCCAAACCAGATTAAAAAATGGCTTGACCTGTACAGTCACCGCTTCGAGAATCCGGTATTCCGCTCCTTTCAGGCTGAACTGGAGGTGGTTTATGAAGAGAAAAACATGTATTCGGATAATTTTGGAACTGCTTTGATCGAAAATTTTAGTAAAAACTTCTACCGCAACCATCCCTATGGTCAGCAAACATTGATAGGAACCATTGAAGATCTGAAAAACCCATCCCTGACCAAAATGTATGACTTTTTCACCACCTGGTATGTGCCCGACAACATGGCGCTTATTCTGACCGGGGATTTTGATGCAGAAATGATTAAACCATTGATTGAAGCAAAGTTCGGGAAATGGGAAAGCAAGGAAACGCCTCAACATATCGTCTATAAAGAGGAACCTTTTAAGGGTAGGGAAATGGTTGAAATGAAACTCAGTCCGGTGAAACTAGGCATACTTGGTTTCAGGACAATACCCGCGGGCCATCCGGATGAAATCGGGCTATCGGTTTGTAATGCGGTACTTTCCAATCAAAGTGAAACCGGATTATTGGACAAACTGATGCTTGACAACAAAATTATGGCTGCACAGGTTCTGGGCATACCTTACAATGATGAAGGAGCAATCGCAATTATGTTTGTTCCCAAAATATTGGGTCAAAAATTAAGCAGTGCCGAGGAACTGATTATAAATGAATTAAAGAAACTAAAGTCGGGTGATTTTGATGCACAGATGATCGAAAATATTAAGACAGAGCTGTTCCGCGATTACCAGATCAGCATGGAATCAAATGAATATAAAGGACGCGCGCTGGCCATGGCTTTCGGACGCTCACAATCTATTGATGACCTGCTGCAATATCCCAATCAGTTGATGGCCATTACGAAAGAAGATGTGATAAACATTGCCAAAAAGTACTACGGGGAGAACTACCTGGCCTTTTATTCAAAGATGGGCTTCCCCAAGAAGCAAAAAATTGACAAACCGGATTACACTCCACTACCTGCCAATAAAAATGCTTCATCTTCTTATGCAAAGAAATTTGAAGCAATTCCCGAAACCAACACAGAACAAAGATTTATTGATTTCGACAAAGACATTGAAAAAATTACGCCCTCAGAAGGTATGAACGTATTTTGCGTCAAGAATCCGGCCAATGATGTTTTTCAGCTGAATGTTGATTATAAAGTAGGACACCATACGATTCCGGCGTTGCAATATGCTTCAGAAGCCATGAACCTGGCGCATCCACAGGGCAGTAACCTGGATGATTTTAAGGCAGCGATAGCAGCAAGCGGATGTACCTATTCCATATCAGGAAATGAAAGCTATACCAGCATTGAGGTTGTCGGCTTTGATGACAAATTCAATGAAGCGCTTGCCCTGATTGGTTCGCTGCTGGAAAACCCTGTGCTGGAACAGAAAAAAATGGACCTTTTATATGAAGCAGCCAAAACGGAACGCAAAATGGAACGAAGTGAACCTGGTAATGTGGCCGCTGCTTTGTATCAATATATGAAATTTGGAGCGCAGTCTGAATATATTGTTCGTCCTGGCCTGAAGGAGATAAAATCCTACAAAGCTGATAATTTAACAGCTGCGTTTCAGTCCATTCAGGATTATGGGGTCAACATTCATTATTCAGGCAACCTGAAACCGGAGGAAGTGGCTTCAACCTGCCAGACCGTTTTCAAAACCAGCGGCAGCAAAGCCGTGGAAACGCCTGTAGTCATGGATTTGAATCAATACACCGAAAACAAGGTTTATATTGTGGATAAGAAAAAAGCCACCCAAAGCAACATTTACTTTTTCGCCAATGGCAGTGCGTATAATCCTGACCAACAGGCAGTAATGGATGCCTTTAACCTATATTTCGGCGGCGATTTTTCCGGTCTCGTACTTCAGGAAATCAGGGAATCCCGCTCCATGGCCTACAGCGCCGGGGCTAAATATGTTGATCCATTGTTAAAAGGAAAGGAAAGATATTTCGCAGGTACAATTGGCACCCAGGCCGATAAAACGATTCAAGCCATCACCATTTTCGACAGCCTGGTACGCTATATGCCGTCAAAACCGGAACGGACCAAAATGATTCAACAATACCTGAGTAATTCCGCTTTGAGCAAACGCCCTCATTTCAGGAACTTAAGTGCACAAATAGTGGGCTGGCAGAACCAGGGTTATGAATCAGATCCTGCCTTCATTAAGCAAAAAGCCTACGAGAACCTGAAATTTGATGATATACAGCAATTTTATACCGATAACCTTGCAAATAAACCAATGGTAATCTGCATTGTTGGGGATAAAAAACGAATCAATACCAAAGACCTGGAAAAATTCGGGAAAGTGGTTTTTGTTAAAGAAAAGACATTATTTGGGAAGTAATTTCCTGACAGATATTCTTTTAAACTGTTCAGGTTTGACGTTTTAAAAGTTTTGAATGATTTGAATAAAATCTTACTGGTCAATATTGATAATTCCCAATGACCAAAAGGCCTGTCAGGTTTTTACTAAACCTGGCAGGCCTTTTAAAATTAACCTCTAATAATTGTATATCAAGCCAAACAGTTTGGTCTTAACCCTGGCCCCTGCAACAATCGTGGCTGAATTATTTAGTGGAGAGGAAGTCTTATTTATAAAATACCTTATAGCCCCATGCAGGTAATTCAATCGGTTGATTTTCCGACAGAGTAACTTTTTCACCGGAATACAACTGAGTGAACTCTCCAATGTAAGCACTTCCTTTCAGGGTAATTTTAACCGCTTCCTTACTCAGGTTTACGATGCTTACCACCGCATTATTGTCTTTTTTCCGCAACAGGGCGAATACATTTGAATCCTCAACCGTATTAATTCTTTCCCAGGACCCTCCATAACTCCCGTTATACAGCGCTGCATTGGATTTTTTAAGATCAAACAGGGCTTTATAGAAGCTGGTCATAGAATAATCGCCCCATTTTACGGGATCCCGCTCAAAAAAGTCAAGCCTTTTGTCCATAGCAGATTCCTGACCTGTATAGATTAGAGGCATACCGGGCACAGTTGCCGTAAGTACATAAAATGCTTCCACACCTTTGCCCAAACGTTCAAATTCAGTACCATTCCATGAATTTTCATCGTGATTGGTAATAAAATTCATACGATAAGCATTCTCAGGATAAAGTGAATCATTTTTCTTCAGATAGATTTCAATGTCATTCGCAGTATTCTCGCCTTTATAGATTTTATTCATAATGTGATGGAATTCCCAACCATAGGTCATGTCAAACGCGGCATGATGGCGTTGAGCCTCATCTTCGGCAAGCATGAAAACCGGTTTGATACCGTCGAGTTCAGTGCGGGCTTTTTGCCAGAAAGAATCAGGCACCATCCCGGCAACATCGCAACGATAGCCATCTATATTAAAATCAATAACCCAATACTTAAGGGCATCAAGCATATAAGCACTCATGTCAGGATTATTATAATTGAACTCCACCACATCGGTCCAGTCGAAAGGCGAAACCATTTTCCCTGTTGAATCCTTGTCGTACCAGTCCGGATGCTCGGTCACCAGCGCATTATCCCATGCAGAATGGTTTGCAACCCAGTCTACAATTACATATAAACCCTGCTCGTGGGCCATTTCTACGAAGTGCTTGAAATCTTCCTTGTTGCCGTATTCAGGGTTAATTTCCCGATAATCCTTAATTGAATAGTAGCTACCTAATGTTCCTTTACGATTGGTTTCACCTATGGGATTTATTGGCATTAGCCAAAGGATATCAGCACCCAGGTTTTTAAGGCGCGGCAAATGGCTTTCTAATGCAAGAAAGGTCCCTTCTGATGTAAACTGACGCACATTTACTTCATAAACGCTCAGGTTTTTGCTCCATTCGGGATGCTGCACCTGAACTATGGACTGCTCCTGTTTTTTTTCAACTTTTGGCTGGTCACATGCGGCGAACAGGCCAACAATGGCAATTCCTGTTATGGCAAGAAACACGTTTCTTTTGTTTGTATTTTTCATCTCTTTTTATTTTTTTGTTCAACACAAATACAAACCTACATGATTTATTGTTTACGGACAAATATGTAGGTGATTTTACTGCATTTTTCTGAATAATAAAAGAGGCCGTCTAAGATCGACAGCCTCTTCACAATATTTCAATGATTTATTTATTCAATGGTAAACAAATCGTCTTTTAACTTGCTGTTGATCTTAATCGTAAGCACCTTCATTTCAACCGTTTGCGGACCCATTTGCTGGGTAAGGGCATACGGAAATTTCACGCCATTCACCTCACGATAGTCAGAGAAAGTAGAAACGCCCTGATCGCCGATTTCCTTAACCTTAAGTCCGGAGGTCACATCAAAAAATGCTGTTGTTTCTTTGCCTGAAGGCATAGTAAGGATCATCCGGTAAGCATCCGACCCATTTACTTCTTCAATACCATCCAACGATAATTTCACACCCAATTCGGGGTAAAACATTTCAGCATTTAGCCTGGCATCAACTTTCATATCCTCCAATTCAGCACCTTCGAGGGTTTTATTTTCGCCACCCATAGGTGATACAAGTTTAGCGTTGGTACCATCATAAATCATTTTTTGGAAAACCATTTCACCTGCGCCTACCTTCATCATGTATTTATCAGGCGCTTTGCGGTATATGTCAAATCCAATGGTCATTCCCTGCATGTTTGTGGTAGCCATCATGGTCATATCCTTGATTTTTTTCAAGGCCTTTTCACCACCTATAGCATTGATATACATTTGGTTAACCGACTCAGCGGTTACACCTTCGGGTACGGGCTTCACTTTTTTATTAGGATCGTATTCTTTGCCATCAAAATCAAAATATTTAATGGCCTGACCACCTGTAAACTGCATCAACCTGGGCGCTATTTCTGAAGCCTTGCCAACCGCCAGAATATAGGCATTTTCGGGCCTGATGTATCTTTTAGCGGCATTCATAACGTCATCAGAAGTAACAGCCGAAAGGTTCTTCATATAATTGGCATAAAAATCGGCTGGAAGGCCATAGCGTGCTGTTGAAATGGCAAACCCTGCAATGGTTTGAGGGTTTTCCAGTGAAAGTGCAAAATTTCCATTCAGGTAATTTTTCACCAGGTTTAGCTCATCGTTTTCTACCGGTTCACGGGCAATACGTTCCATTTCAAAAAATATCTCATTTATGGCACTGTCGGTAACCGAATTGCGAATCTCGGTATTTACCATAAACTTTCCGATTAATTTGTCAGAGCTTAATTGTGAATATGCTCCATAGGTATAGGCCTTATCTTCGCGCAGGTTGTTGAATAACCTGAAAGCACCTCCACCCAGTATTGTGTTCATTACCCTTGCTGGAATGGCATCTGGCGAACTTGGTTTAAGGTCAACCGGATACCCTACACGCAATGCAGATTGAACAGCACCTGGTCGATCAACAATAGCCACAACATGGCTTTTTGGCAGTTGAGGGGTTTCTGGAACAAAATTCATAACCTCACCTTTTTGCCAGCTTCCAAGATGTTTTTTAACCAGGGCCTTAGCTTCGTCAAGAGTAATATCCCCCACAATTGCGAGATAGCCAACATTTGGCTTAAAAAATGTTTCATAATATTTCCTGCACTGCTCAGGAGTAATATTTTCAATAGATTTCTCCGTAATGGATTCTCCGTAAGGGTGGTCTTTACCATAAATCAACTGACTTGAGATGCGGTTACTTATGGCTCCGGCATCGTCTTGCTGAGATTTCAGTCCTGAGATAGTTTGCGTCTTTATTTTATCGAACTCTTCCTGTTTAAAGGATGGATTCAACAACACATCTGCCATCAAAGAGAGTAGCTTATCGTTATGTTTTTTGAGTGATGACGCATAAACCCCAGTTGATGAAGTACTCAGCCTTGCACCAATAAAATCAACTTCTTCATCAAGTTCATCCTTGCTCAGGTTGGTTGTTCCGGTACGAAGCATTTGCCCGGTCACATCCGATAAGCCTGCAAGATCACCTTCAGGTACAGGATTGTAATCCAATGTAAGCGAATAAGATACACGGGGAATTTTGTGATTTTCAACAACAAAAACCTTCAATCCGTTATCCATTTCAAAGCTTTCATATTTACCTATGTTGATTGTAGGAGCAGGCGCCGGGAGTGGCTGTTTGCTTCTGTCAAGCTTCACGGGTGAAGTGTTGCTTTTGTTACTTTTGGTCTGCGCCTGAAGTAAACAGGGTAATGCCATTATAGCTGCGGCTATAGTAATGCTGATTAGTCTTTTCATAATGTTTCTTCTTTTTCTGCTTACAGGCTTTCTTTTGGAAGGTAATAAAGTACAACCCTGTTTTCTTTATTAAGATATTGTTTGGCAACACGCATAATGTCGGCTTTGGTAACAGCCATATACCTGTCAATTTCAGTATTGATAAGGTTTGCATCTCCAAAATACATGTGATAATCAGAGAGACTTTCTGCTATACCAGCCATGGTAGAATTGCTGGTAACAAAATCATTTTCCATTTTGTTGCGTAGTTTTTCAAATTCACGGTCGGTAAGCATTTCATTCTGACTGCGCAATATTTCGGCATTGATGGCCTGTTCCAGGCTATCAGGAGCTACACCCATATTGGCAATTCCAAAGACCATGAATAAACCCGGGTCTTCCAGAGCCATAGGAAATGCACCTACAAACAGGGCTTTTTGCTGCTTATCCACAATGCTTTTGGTCATACGTGAACTTTCACCATCACTCAACAGTGTGGTGAGCATGTTAAGGGCATAATAATCAGGTGTTCCCATAGCCGGGATGTGATAAGCCTGTACTACTGCCGGAAGCTGAATGTTATCAAATACGGTATCCCTTACTTCGGCGATTTGTGCAGGCTCAACAATCGTTGGACGATACAGTGGTTTTGTACCGCGCGGAATATCAGCAAAATAAGTATGCACCAATTGTTTAGTCGCTTCAAAATCGATATCACCGGCAATTGAAAGCGTAGCATTATTTGGAACATAGAAGACGGAGTGAAATTCCATAAACTCTTCCAGTGTAGCTTCATTGATTGATTCAGCGGATCCTATTGGCATCCAACGGTAGGGATGTTCAGAAAAGGCACTGCTGAATGTTTTTTCCATTAAAGTTCCGTAAGGACGGTTGTCATAAGACTGTTTGCGCTCTTCTTTAACAACACTGCGTTGAGTTTCAACACCAATGCTATCGATACGCAAATGAAGTAATCGTTCTGATTCCATCCAAAGACCCAGTTCCAGTTGATTGGTGGGGAGCAGCAGGTAATAGAAAGTACGATCAAAACTGGTATTGGCATTGAGCTGTGCACCAGCATTCATAGCAATTTTGTCAAATTCCCCACGACCAATATATTCGCTTCCTTCAAACATAAGGTGTTCAAAAAAGTGAGCGAAGCCAGTGCGAGAAGGATCTTCATTCTTTGATCCAACATGATACGAAATGGTTACTGCAACAATAGGCGTTGTGGTGTCCTGATGAAGGATTACATGCAAACCATTGTCAAGATCATACTCCATAAAGTCGATCTTGTTTTGGGCACCCGCCAGCAATTGAATTGCCAACAAGCCCATTACCAGTAAACTGGTTTTAAAGTAAAATTTCATGAAAAACGTTTTAATGAATTATTTAAGATTGATAAGTTGCATTATTTCAGTAACATCAATTTCAGTAAAATCATTGATGACTTTATGCGCTTCAGTAAGTTCAGCCCGATGGTGCGTGGTTGAAACACCTACCACTTTCATGTTAGCCCTTAGGGCTGCGTCTATTCCTTTTAGTGTATCTTCAAAAACCAGACATCGGTCAGCCGGCATGTGAATCAATTCTGCTGCTTTACAAAATACCTGAGGGTCTGGCTTTCCTTTGGTTACCATTGTGGCATCTGCTACAGCGGTAAAGTATCCATTCAGCCCTGTTTCTGCAAGAATAAAATCAACATTCTCCCTTTCAGCAGAGGTGGCAATGGCCATTGGTAATCCCTTCGATTTTAACTCATCAAGCAATGGCCGCAAACCTGCCAGAAGTTGCACATTGTCATGATATAAGAACCTGTAAATCAACTCCTTTTCAGCAGAATAGGTCGCAACAGTTTCCTGAGACAGTTCTTTTTTAAAAATAAAAGCCAAATGATCTGCATTAGAGCCACCAAAAACATTTTCGCGAAAGTCGTCGGCTGACAGTTTCTTTTTGTGGCGGTTACAAAACTTTTCCCAGGCCATCAGGTGATACCGGAAATTATCCACCAGTACACCATCCATATCGAAAATTACAGCAAAGTCCTGGCTCATCACAATTTCACATCACGGTTGATATAGGCACTATAATCTTTCACTTTTTGCACATACACTTCGTTGAACAGGTGTGATGAAATAAGAAAATCTGCTGTTGAACGGTTACAAGCGGTGGGCACATTATACAAAACAGTAATCCTTAGCAGCGCTTTTACATCCACATCGTGGGGTTGAGGCTGCATAGGATCCCAAAAGAAGATCATCAGGTCTATTTCGCCTTCTACAATCAAAGCGCCTAGTTGCTGATCGCCACCCAATGGCCCGGATTTTAACTTTTTGACTTCAAAGTGCTTATACTGATCAGGTCCCAGTGTATATTGAAGCTGCTGCTCAATGAGCTTTCCTGTGGTACCTGTGCAAATAATTTTATGCTCCCTTAGTTTTACCGCATTGAATTCAACCCACTCAATAAGGTCTTGTTTGCGGTTATCATGAGCCACGAGGGCAATCCTTTTTTTTCGTTCCATTTCCCATTATAATTATGCGCAAAATTAGCAAAAGATAAAGAATTAGAAAGATTAGTGCTACTAAAGTTAATATCTTTTAGGCAATCCAATAACTGAAGTATGGTTTTTGAATAGGATTACCAACAGGAAAGTTCATTTTTCATTAGTTTTGTTTAATCATCTTTGGGCGCATTCAGGAGATGAAACAGAATAAAACCCCTGGTTTTTATATATATAGTTGAAACGACATCCCGGCAAGGCACGAAACAAAGGGTTTAAAATTACACTCAAAATAAAATAAGATTCTGCCCCCCCTTGTAATACCAAAATACTGTTTTCCTATTTTTTGTACCTTTGCATCGTTTTTTTTAAATCAGACCTTGAAAGACCTAAGTTAATTAATTAAACAAGAACTAAATGAACAGAGTAATGGTACTCACCGGAGGAGGCGACTGTCCGGGACTTAATGCGGTTATCCGCGCGATTGTCAAGCGAGCCTCCCGCGAAAAAGACTGGGAAGTAGTTGGAAGTATAGAAGCATTTAATGGTATTTTACGTGAACCAACCGAACTGGTGGTGCTTGATGAAAAAGCCGTTTCCGGGATTCATTACCAGGGCGGCACCATCATACAAACAACCAATAAGGGCGGGCCATTTGCCTGGCCGGTTAAGCAATCAGATGGTTCCTATATTGCTGTTGACCGCTCCGATGAAATGATTCGCAAAATACAATACCTTGGTATTGATGCAGTTATAAATATTGGTGGCGATGGTTCACAACGAATCTCACAGGCACTTTTTGAAAAAGGGCTAAATATTATTGGTGTTCCTAAAACCATAGATAACGACCTTTCTGCAACGGACGCTACTTTTGGTTTTCAAACTGCCATTCAAATAGCCACAGAGGCCGTTGATAAACTCGTTACCACTGCTGCCAGCCACAACCGTGTGCAAATACTGGAAGTTATGGGCCGCGATGCAGGATGGATCGCACTGAATGCCGCTGTAGCCGGTGGTGCTGAAATATGCCTGATCCCAGAAATTCCTTACGACATTGAAGAAGTGATGAAACGTGTTGAACAACGTTTCCAAAAAGGTCGTGGCTTTATAAACATTGTAATTTCTGAAGGTGCCAGAAATATCAATGGTAACCGCGTGTCTGAGAAAAGCAAGGAAGTAGGTTATGCCAATGTTAAACTTGGTGGAGTTGGTTTCCGTTTGGAAGAAGAACTAAAGGAAGCCGGCTGTGAGCATAGCATCCGCACCACTGTTTTAGGCCACTTGCAACGTGGAGGCGTTCCCATTGCTTATGATCGCGTACTTGCCACCCAATACGGCGTAAAAGCTTTTGAGTTAGTGCAGGCCAAAGAATATGGTCGCATGGTTTCTTATCGACATCCATACATTACTTCGGTTACTTTAAAGGAAGCCATTCAAAAACCAAATCTTGTGGACAATGATACCGCACTGATGAAAACAGCCCGCGGAATAGGTATGTGCTTTGGAGATTAATACTTTAATGATAATCAGAATGCCTTGCCTGATATCCAGAGCAAGGCATTTTTTATTTATCTTTAAGGAGCTTAGCGAATGACAACTTTAGCCACTCCCCCATCGTCCAGAATCAAAATATAAAGTCCGGATTTAAAGCCTGAAACATCAACCTCAGCGCAATTTCTGCATCGAAGCAGCATTTTTCCCGTAAGGTCAACAATTCTGAAATTTGCAGACTTTTCGAGGTAAAGATTTCCGTCAACCACAGGATTTGGCCATACGCGCAGTTCTCTATGACTGATTTCATGCACACCAAGCAAGCTATTGCTGCTGCCAGGCGTAGGCAAAGCATAAAACTTCCATTCAAAAGCGCCATCAATCACCCTACCCATGGAAACATCCGTTGATTGACTGGTATACGAAACTGAATCAATCAGTGCGTAACCCGAAGCCTCATTGTTATATATCCCGATTTCTTCATAGTCTTTCGACAATTTGTAAGTGGTGTGCATTGGACCTTGCTCCGGTTCTCCATCTGCCCATACTATTAAAAAACCGCCCGCACCAATGGTTGTATCAGGAAAAGCCCATTTGGTGGGAGATGCCAGGTTATCACTCAGGTATTTATCACCCAACCAAAGGTTGGTACTGCTGCCATTATATATTTCAATCCAATCGTCATAATCGCCGTACTCATCAGAAATAGTGCTGCTGTTACTGGCCATAAACTCATTGATATACAGCTTCATCGGATTATATTGAGGAATAATATAATGAATTGGATCGCAAGGCTTTGTAGAAGAAATCCCATCATCTCCGGTCGCTTTGACCTGATAATCGATCGAATTTCCGGAGCCCATTCCGGGAAGTACTATACTGAATACCCCATCCCCTGCCAAAACATCACCATTCAGGCCATTGTCAAACATAAGAAGCTCCTGCCAGCCGGAGTTGTTGATTCGATATAACAATTCTACTGAAGCAAGATTTTCATCTTCGGCAAATACTTTAATTTCCATTGGTTGCATGGGTGCAGGGGAATTGCTACTCAGATATCTGATCATGGGTGCGGCATTGGCATTATCTGCCTGCGAAATAGCCACCATGTTTCGGGTCTGAACAAATGGTTGCAGGCCGATTGGCACGTGCGCCCCGGTTCCGGAAACAAAGGATGTATTAAATGACTGCACATCATATCCATAATCCAGTGGATAATAAGGATCAACCTCAACATAAGGCCGCAACTGATCACGCAAGGCAATCAAATCATCCATCCAATCCAGTTGTGAAGTAATATTATTTATCACCTGCTTCATATAATAGGTATATTGAGCCTTATATTCAGGAACTTGCAATAACCGGGTAAACAGTGGACGCGACTCATCAGGATGCTCCCAGGCATAAATATTCCGACTTGCCCAGTCAATGTTAAACCAATCGATACCAAAAGTATTGTCCGTATCGTAAGGGATGTATTCGAACAAACCGTTTGCTGTATTATGATAAAGATAGAAGTTGTTTTTATTGTAAATGTAGCCGTCCCAATTGGCAGTAAGCACATCAATTGCAGCTATTTTCAGGTAATCCTGAACATTGAAAACGCTTTCAATCGCACAGGGCAACTGAGCAATTGGCGTGTTGTTTAATACATCAATGAAATGGGCAATATCACTGTAATCGTCTTGTTCTTCATTGGTTTTCAATTCATAAGTCCTGCGGTCCCCAGCCAAAAATTTATACAAGTCCGGATCGTATCCCCTATAGGTAAGATCTGCCGGCCACAGGCATTTATAGAGGTTTCCCTCTTTGTTGCCAAAATATTTCTCCACAAATTCCTCATCAATGTGCTCAATATTGGCATACAGTCCATAATAATTCCCATTTATAAACACCTGCACATGGTTGGCGCGTGGCCCTGCGATTGCTAACTTTCTCAGGATATCCCAATACAACCTTGCCCGGACAACAGATGGATCGTTGTGCTCACCGTTGAGGTTCATTTTCTCCACTCCAGAATATTTCCTGCCGGGAATAAAGGTGTTGAACGATACCTTAAACGACTTCTTCTGCGAAACCCTTGATGTATTACCCCTAAGTCTGAAACCAATATCCCGAATGGTATCGTGAACATTTCCATTGTCGAAAACAAAAACCGCCCTGAACTCATGGTCACTCTCAACATTCTCATAAATCCACGCCAGACTGTCGGGGTGAATCAGAATATCGACACGGGGAACAATAGATTTGATGTATACCTGACCGTCCTCGGGAAAAGATGATTGGGCCTGGGACTGACCAGGATAAATTATATTAAGAACGATCGTTAGGAAAAGGAAAAAATGTCTCATCATGTAGATATTAATAGATAACAAAGGTCGGAAATTTATTTGTTGAATTGATGTTATGAAGTAATGAATAGGCGTAATTGTCATAGGTTTTAGCAGGGGAAAACCATTTTGTGAAAGACGGTTACTTGATTGAGAATTGAACAATAATGCGATATTGGTTTATCTGAGCGCATATCATTTCCCTATTCGCGGGATTTATATGCTGATTCCGTTTTTTACAAAATACTGGATTCATTTCAAAAACAAGCAGCTTACTTTTCAGTTTTTCAGACATTTTCAATCCTGATTTGTTCAGTAACTAAAATCACTATTATATGTCCCTGAACATTCCCGATACTTCCAAACGCCGCCTTGTCGTAATAGGCGGAGGCTTTGCCGGACTGAAACTGGTTGAAAAATTAAAAGGTTCTGATTTTCAGATTGTATTGATTGACCGCAACAATTTCCATCAGTTTCAGCCGCTGTTTTACCAGGTAGCCACCGCCGGGCTCGAACCCAGTGCCATTGCTTTTCCACTGAGACGGATGTTTCAAAAAAGCCACCAGGTTATTATCCGGCTTACTGAGGTTAAAAATATTTCGGTAGAAACGAAAACCATCCATACCGATGCCGGCGACCTCACGTATGATTTACTGGTGATGGCTACTGGCGCTGCCACCAATTTTTTCGGCATGCAGCAAATACAGGAACGTGCTTTTGGTATGAAAACGGTTGGTGAGGCGCTGGGAATCAGAAATACCATTCTTAAAAATTATGAACTGGCCCTGATTGCAAATTCCGAACTGGAACGAAACGCCCTGATGAACATTGTGATTGTTGGCGGTGGCCCTACCGGGGTGGAACTGTCAGGAGCCCTGGCCGATATGCGGAAATATGTTCTTCCAAAAGATTTTCCTGATCTGGATTTCAGACACATGCAGATATTTTTGGTAGAAGCCTCACCACAACTGCTCAATGGCATGTCGCAGAAATCATCTGCCAAAGCCACTCATTTTCTTAAAAAACTGGGCGTTAATGTACTTACAGATGCCCAGGTAACTGGCTATGAGAAGAATAAGGTGACGTTGAAAAATGGGAATATCCTTGATTCAAAAACCGTGATTTGGGCAGCCGGAGTGAGTGGTGATCTTCCACCTGGATTTACGGAAGAACAAACCGGAAAAGCTTATCGGTTGAAGGTTGACCCTTTCAATAGATTGAATGGATTACAAGATGTTTTTGCTATTGGCGATATAGCGCTGATGGACACACCTGATACTCCGCACGGACATCCCCAGGTGGCGCAGGTTGCGCTGCAACAGGCAAAAAATCTGGCATCCAATCTAAGACGAATCAATAAAAATACCTGGAAACCATTTCGTTACACTAACAAAGGATCAATGGCCACCATCGGGCGGAATAAAGCCGTGGTTGATTTGCCGTTCATACGGTTTCAAGGAGCTTTTGCCTGGTTTGTATGGATGTTTGTCCACCTGATCTCCATCATTGGCGTAAAAAATAAACTGTTTATTTTCATAAACTGGGTGTGGAATTATGTCACCTACGATCAGTCGTTAAGATTAATCATCCGGCAACATATTCCTAAAAAAGATTAATTTTAAAACAAGGCTTGCCTAATGTTGTTTATCCATCGAAGACCGATGATGGTCTGCCAATAAATTTATGCTCAGAAACTAAAAACTGCTTGTTAAATGAATCGAAAAATTTTGTTAAAATCTCGTCCAAACGGCATGCCCGATGAAACTAATTTTGAAATAACCGAAGCCGTTGTTTCCCAACCAAAGGACGGGGAATTGTTGCTAAAAGCCGTATATATTTCTGTTGATCCATACATGCGCGGCCGCATGAGCGATGCCAAATCCTATGCTCCACCGTTTGAAGTGGGAAAACCAATATACGGGGGAATAGTAGCCAGAGTTATCGAAAGTATGGCCGATGGATTTGCTACCGGTGATTATGTATTGGGAAATCTAAACTGGCAGGAGTTACAAACCGCCGCAGCCACCTCAGTCAACAAAATTGAGGATACCGGAATACCTTTGAGTTACTATCTTGGGATACTCGGCATGCCAGGGTTGACTGCCTATTTCGGATTGCTTGAAATTGGCAAGCCTAAATCAGGCGAAACTGTAGTGGTTTCAGGTGCAGCGGGCGCAGTAGGAACAGTAGTTTGCCAGATCGCGAAAATAAAAGGTTGCCGCGTAGTAGGCATTGCCGGATCTGATGAAAAACTACACTACCTAAAAAATAAACTGGGTGTGGATGAAGTCATTAATTACCGCACCACCAAAAACATTCAAAATGCCATTGCCGACGCTTGCCCCAATGGTGTAGATGTTTATTATGACAATGTTGGTGGCGAAATTTCGGATGCGGTGATTTTACAACTCAATACATACGCACGGGTCGTAATTTGCGGTCAGATTTCTCTGTATAATGCCACCGAAATGCCTGTTGGACCACGCTTACAACCCTTGCTTCTTAAACGCAGTGTGCTGATGCAGGGATTTATAGTAAGTGATTTTGCTCATCGCGTTACAGAAGGCTACCAACAACTAGGCAGTTGGTTGGCAGAAGGCAAACTGAAGTATGAAGAAACCATTTTGGAAGGTTTCGACAAATTACCGGAAACTTTTATCGGCCTTTTTCAAGGGAAGAACACCGGCAAGTATCTTGTGAAAACTTCAAATTAAAGAACTCAAAAAACGGGGATGTTCCCATAAATACATTTAATCACAATAATACAATTATGAACAACTTCAATTTTTACAATCCGGTAAGGATTTTATTTGGAAAAGGAAAAATCGCCGAAATCGGGAAGCTTATTCCTGACGATGCGCGTATTATGATTACCTATGGTGGTGGCAGCATCATGAAAAACGGGGTGTATGAACAAGTGAAAACGGCACTCAAAGGCAAAAATGTGTTTGAGTTTGGCGGCATTGAGCCCAATCCACGGTATGAAACGCTGATGAAAGCCGTTGAAAAAGTGAAAGCTGAAAAAGTAGACTTTCTGTTGGCTGTTGGCGGTGGATCAGTGCTTGACGGTACAAAATTCATTGCTGCTGCAGTATATTATGAAGGCGAATCAGCCTGGGATATCCTGGCCCGTATGAAACCCATCCATAAGGCCATGCCATTGGCAGCAGTACTTACCCTCGCGGCCACAGGAAGCGAAATGAACAGCGGAGGAGTCGTAACCCGTGAAGAAACCCAGGAAAAATTAGCCTTTGGCTCACCATTGCTTTATCCTCAATTCTCGGTGCTCGATCCTGAAATTACTTTCAGCCTCCCACAAAGACAGGTGGCCAATGGTATTGTAGACGCTTTCGTCCACGTGATGGAGCAGTACCTGACCTACCCGGTGAATTCACCTGTTCAGGACCGTTTTGCCGAAGGAATCCTGCTCACATTAATTGAAGAAGGTCCCCGGGCCATCAATAATCCACAACCCGATTACGAAAATCGCGCCAACCTGATGTGGGCTGCCACCATGGCTTTAAATGGACAGCTTTCCCTTGGTGTAAAAAGCGACTGGGCTACGCACATGATTGGCCATGAACTCACTGCCTATCACGGCATTGACCATGCAGTAACCCTCGCGATTGTTCTGCCTGGCGTAATGCGCCTTTTGAAAGAAAAGCGCCGCGAAAAACTTCTGCAATATGCTGATCGCGTATGGAACATTACTGAAGGCAGTGAATCCGGACGCATTGAAAAAGCCATTGTAAAGACCGAACAATTCTTCAAATCTCTTGGTATAGGCATCCGCCTTTCTGATCACAAAGTTGGGCAGGAAACCATTGACCGAATTATTGAACGCTTTAACTCTCGCCGCATGACAAACATTGGAAATTTAAAAGACATCAGCATTGGAGATGTTAAACTGGTGCTGGAAGATGTGAAATAGGATAATAAGTGTTCCGCCAATTCCGACGATAATAGGGACGAGGTCATCTGATTATGGGAATAGGCGTAAAAAATGACCTGACAGGTTTTCAGAAGCTTTAGTAAAACGAAGCCGAAAATAGCCTGTCAGGTAATTTTAAATCTATTTTAAACCTGGCGTGACAAAAAAGACTTTTCAGATATTTCCACTCGGAACAAATCAGTACTAATCCACAGAGCTATTATAGTCAATCAGAGGACTAACCATTTAATTTAAAAGCAATTACAATACTGTTCCATTTCTTTGGCGCAATCTTTCAGCGCCCCACTTCTCAATCATTCTTTGAAGTTCAGCTATCTTTATAGGTTTAGCCATGTAATCAACCATTCCAACCTCAAGGCATTTTTCACGGTCTCCAACCATAGCATTAGCGGTGATGGCAATAACCAACGGTTGCTTCTCAACAGGAATAGTTTCAAAAATCTTTATTGTAGCCTCAATACCATTCATTTCTGGCATCTGAATGTCCATAAAGATAATATCAAAATCTTTTTGACTTAAAATATCGAGCACTTCCTTGCCATTCATCACCGAGTCAACCCGGTATCCCATCATATTCAGCAGTGAGATGGCCAGTTTCTGGTTAACAAGGTTATCCTCCGCAATAAGTATTTTAAGTGGCAACCTTTGTCCAAGACCCTGATCGAGTGTAAATGCAGCTTCGTTCATCCTAGTTTTTCTTGTCAGTTCACTTATTATATTCAGCACCTCATCAAAAAGGAGCTTCAATTTTACGGGCTTCGAAAGGCGCGAAAGAAAAAGGTTTTGAGGAATTCGCTCCAAATCGCCCGTTGAAGATAGTAATATTAATGGAATTTTAGACAATAATTCATCTGATTTGAATATTTCAGCAAGCTCAATACCGTCCATTCCAGGCATTTGCATATCAAACACAGCAATTACCGGGTATTCATCCACCTCCTTCATTATGGTCAAGGCTTCGGCTCCCGATGCAGAAAGAAGCACCTTCATCCCCCAGGATTCAAAATGCAATTTCAGAATCTGCCGGTTGGTTTCATTATCGTCAACGATCAAAACCACCTGGTCTTTAAGCCTGGGAAGGTTACCCTTAATGTGCAATTTGGGTTTCACCTCTGATGAGTGTTTAACATTTATAGTAAAGAAAAAGGTGGACCCTTTTTGCAGTTCACTTTCTGCCCAAAGGTCTCCACGCATCAGGTGAACCAATCGTTTTGTGATGGCCAGCCCGAGACCAGTGCCACCAAATTTTCGTGTTGTAGAGTTATCGGCTTGAGTAAATGCCTCGAAAATATGAGGCAACTTTGAATTGTCGATACCAATACCAGTGTCACGCACAACAAACCGCAATTCAGTATATTCTGCAAGTTGACGAATTTGTTGAACAGAAATAAAAACTTCGCCACTTGAAGTGAACTTAATCGCATTGCTCACAAGATTTACCAAAATTTGCCTCAGTCGGTTTGAATCACCCAGCAATACCGGGGCCACATCCGGCTCAATAAGGTAGAGTAAGTCCAGCCCTTTTTCCATTGCCTTCAAGGCAAAAAGATCAAGTGTATCTTCAATACAGGCCTGTAATTCAAAGGGTACCTCTTCAAGCTCCAAACGGCCACTTTCTATCTTTGAGAAGTCAAGAATATCATTGATGATTTCGACCAGACATTCGCCTGACACTTTTATGGTTTCGGTATAATCACGTTGCTCATTGGAAAGATTAGTGTTTAAAAGCAAACTGGTCATGCCTATCACCCCATTCATTGGTGTGCGTATCTCATGGCTCATCATAGCCAGAAAATCAGACTTTATACGGTTAGCTGATTCAGCCTCATGCCTGGCCGAAATTAGTTCATTTGTAGCTATCTTATAAGAAGTAACATCATGAAAAAGCGCAACAAAAGCCTGAGCTCCTTGATAATGAATGGATTTAATATCAATTTCACATTGGAGCACCTTGCCCGATGCAGTTTTAACAGCCGCTTCAAAAGACCAATTACTTAGTTGATTATCTCTCAGTACAAGATCAAACTCCTCAATACGCTCCTGATCTTCTTCTGAAAATAATTGATAGTAATCCAGACTCTTCAACTGCGGCATTGTGAAACCAAGTTTATTCAGGGCAACAGCATTCGCATATAGAATCTCCCGACCGCGAAAAATAAGAATTAAATCCCGGGTTTTGTCAACAATTGCTTTAAACCGCTCTTCCTGCTCAGCCAACCTGAATATCTCACGCATGCGTGAAGTGATATCATAAATACGGAAGCAATAGCCTGCATGATTTTCCTCGTCATCATAGATGTCATATACGAATACTTCTCCATAAAAAAGACTTCCATCAGCACGCATCAAACGAAACTCAGCCCGATCATTAGAGTTATTCAACAAACTGTCGTAGGAAGCCAAATCCTCTACCGCAACATATGAAGCAAGCGACTTTCCCATGAGTTGCTCATTCTTATACCCCAGATAGTGAACTACGGGACCATCCAAAAACCTTATAATACCCTGTAGATCAACACATATATAGACATTTGAGCCCTTGGTGGAGCGTAATCTCTTTTGAAATGTACCCTCTTCTGAGAAGCCGGCGATTAAATTATTCGTACTTTTCTGATTCTCCATCTATGTCTATAAAAATAAAGTCAACGCTTAAATTTCAACAAATATGAATGATTTGTTGATCCATCAAACAACATGCGTAAATGATTAAAACACACTATCAAAAATACAACCACAATGAATGTGAATTGGTTTACAATGCTTTAATAAATGCAATACGCAAAAACTAAACCCGAAAGGGGAATTCACGTCCCGTAATGGGAAATAATCAAAACAATAAAATGTCGTTTCGATCAATTTCTTTTATACATTAGCCTCTTCAATCACACATCAAGAAATCATGAACACATTTGTAAAATCAATGCTGATGTCAGCACTCATTCCGGCTTCATTAACAGCAAGTGCACAGGAAAAGTTCAGTGCCGAAACGCTTTGGAAACTTGGCCGACTTTCCGATGTACAATATTCACCCTCAGATGGTAGCATAATTTATGGTGTTACCTGGTACGAGGCCGAAACCAACAAGAGCAACCGCGACATTTACAGATTGGACAGGAACGCCGAATCACCGCGCAAACTGACTGAATTCAAAGGCGGGGAATTTAATGCGATCTGGCGACCAGATGGAAAGAAAATCGGTTTTTTATCAGCCGAATCAGGAGATGTCCAAATATGGGAAATGGGCCCAAATGGTGAAGATAAAAAGCAAATATCTAATATTGTAGGTGGAATTAATGGCTTCAGTTATTCGCCAGACATGAAACATATAGCCTATATTAAGGATGTAAAGATTGAAAAGGATGTACATGACTTGTACCCCGATCTTCCATTGGCCGATGCCTTAATCTATGATGAGTTAATGTACCGGCATTGGGACAACTGGCATGATTATGCGTATAGCCATATATTCACTGCGCCATACACTGATGGAAGTATTAGCGAAGGAATGGACCTTATGCCCGGAGAACCTTATGACAGTCCGTTGATGCCATGGGGCGGAATGGAACAGATTGCCTGGGCGCCCGATGGTAAATCACTGGCCTATACCTGCAAAAAACTTAAAGGTAAAGATTACGCCACCAGCACCAACAGCGATATTTACCTGTATAATCTTGAATCGGGTGAAACGAAAAATATTTCAAGAGATAACCCTGGTTACGATCAGGACCCAGTATTTTCGCCCGATGGCAGCCAAATGGTTTGGCGTAGCATGGCCACGCCAGGTTTTGAAGCCGACAAAGACCGGATAATGATGTACGAGCTTTTTCCAAAAGCTATGAGCGGAAAATCAAAAGCTGGCAAATCAAGCATAATGACCAGCCAGGCATTGACCGACTTGTCAGAAGGATTTGATCAAAGTTCAAACCATTTTTCTTTTAGTGCAGATGGAAAATCACTATATTTCATCAGCGGTATCCAGGCCACTTTTCAGGTATATCGCATGGATCTGCCTACACGAAAAATCACTCAACTCACCACCGGTGATCATGACATTCAGGCCTTTGCCCTTGATGGCAACGATCTAATCATTACTAAAATGCGTCACGACCTGCCTTCGGAAGTATTCAGGGTTAAGCCCGATGGAAGTGAAGAACAACTAACCTTTACCAACCGTGAAATTTTAAGAAATGTAACTTTCGGGAAGTCACAAAAACGCTGGATCACAACCACTGATGGCAAAAAAATGCTGGTTTGGGTAATCCTCCCACCCAACTTTGATGAAAACAAGAAGTACCCAGCTTTGCTGTACTGCCAGGGAGGCCCCCAAAGTGCAGTAAGCCAGTTTTTTAGCTACCGTTGGAATTTCCAGATGATGGCAGCCCACGATTACATTGTTGTTGCACCCAACCGTCGTGGCTTACCCACTTTCGGCCAGGAATGGAACGATCAGATCAGCGGTGATTATGGCGGACAAAATATGCTCGACTACCTCACTGCCATCGATTCAGTATCTGCTGAACCCTGGGTGGATGAAGACCGACTGGGAGCTATTGGTGCAAGTTATGGAGGATTCTCCGTCTATTGGCTGGCCGGAAACCACAACAAGCGTTTTAAAACCTTTATCGCCCATTGTGGCATTTTCAATTTTGAAAGCATGTATCTGGAGACAGAAGAAATGTTCTTTGTTAACTATGATTACGAAGGTCCCTTTTGGGAAAAACCCCGTCCAAAAAGCTATGACTTCTCTCCACACAACTTTGTAGGTAACTGGGACACGCCAATGCTCGTAATCCATGGTGGTTATGACTTTCGTATCCCTTACACCCAGGGAATGCAGGCCTTTAATGCCAATCAATTGCTGGGTATCCCAAGCCGCTTCCTATTCTTCCCTAACGAAACGCATTTTGTACTAAAACCCCAAAACAGCATTTTGTGGCACCGTGAGTTTTATAAATGGCTGGATACTTATCTGAAGTAGTCAACCAACGATCCTCACTGATAAAATTACTAAAATAGAAAAACCTGCCTGATTACTTTCAGGCAGGTAGGGAAAAAAATGCTTAAATGTCGGATAGACTGGGAAGCATTCCCTTAAAAGTGGGAGAAGTTTAGGCCTTTTTTCACAGCAAGGGTTATCATCCCAACCTGAAATGTGGCCGGAATTTTATCCCTTGCACAGTTAACTCCTCCCATTCCAAAGATATAAGAAGCGGAATTACAAATTCTGCTTAGCACCATTATAGCTAAGCGGAATTTGCAATTCTGCTTCAAGAACTTTAAAGTAATACTGGCTTTATCCAGGCCGTACTTTCGAAAG
>JAVEVB010000008.1:0-115011 GCA_034005265.1 Lentimicrobium sp. | reverse complement strand
TTTCCCAACGCGTGCACAGCTTCATCATCACTTAATTGCTTTCAATTCCGGATTTAATAACTATTCTCAATCCTTTTTGCCGGAAAATATACTGAAGCACGCGTTGGGAAACGCGCGCCAGCATATTTGAGGTAGGTTGACAGTTTAGATAAAATCAGAAAATCTGAAGGTATGAAAAATCTTATTTATAAAATCCATTGCGCTTTCGCGCGTTTCCTAACGCGTGCACAGCTTCATCATCACTTAATTGCTTTCAATTCCGGATTTAATAACTATTCTCAATCCTTTTTGCCGGAAAATATACTGAAGCACGCGTTGGGAAACGCGCGCAAGCATATTTTATATAGGTTGCCAGATTAGATAAAGTAGGTAACATATCAATTTAAAAGATCCATGCGCTTGCGCAGCATTTCCTAAAGCGCGCAAGCAGATACTATGAAAAAAGAATATTGCCTTATTCAGGGAACTGGATTACTTGAGCTGATTCGCGCGGTGCCAGCTAAAATATTCGGATATTTGCACAGTTAAACCACATCAACCATGCAGTACATCTCACGTGAAATTCATGTTGGCAATCTAACAATGGGCGCGGGCCATCCCATACGCCTGCAATCTATGACTTCCACGCCAACGATGGATACGGAAGCCACTGTTGCGCAGGCCATACGTATGATTGAGTCAGGAAGTGAATTGGTGAGGATTACTGCTCAGGGCCCGAAAGAAGCGCGTCACCTGCAGGTGATTAAGGATGAACTTAAAAAACGAGGGTTTGCTGTGCCCCTGATTGCCGATATTCACTTCAGCCCGGCTGCCGCCGAAATAGCTGCTGGCATTGTTGAAAAAGTCAGGATTAACCCTGGCAATTATACCGATCGGCCCAATGCCTCTAAGGTGGAATGGACGGACGCTGAATATCAGGCCGAACTGGATTCCATCGCGGAGAAGTTAGAACCCCTGTTGCAAATCTGTCTCACGCACGGCACGGCCATCCGGATAGGGGTTAACCATGGTTCACTCAGCCAGCGTATTGTCAGCCGGTATGGCGATACGCCTGAAGGTATGGTGCAATCGGCCCTTGAATTTACACGCATATGCGTTGCCCGGGGTTTTCACAATCTTGTTCTTTCGATGAAATCAAGCAATGTGCGTGTTATGGTTTCGGCCTACCGACTGCTTGCTGAGAAGCTCACGAACGAAGGGCTCAATTATCCCCTGCACCTTGGGGTGACCGAAGCCGGTGATGGTGAGGACGGACGGTTGAAATCTATTGCAGGCACAGGGGCATTGCTTGCACGGGGCATTGGCGATACCCTCAGGGTGTCACTTACCGAACCTCCCGAAAATGAATTGCCGGTGGCAAAAGCTATTGTTGAGCAGTTTCAGTCAGCTGATGAGTCGGGTAAAATTAACCGAAGCGTACGTAATGATTTTAATATCGTGGAAGAGGTTGTGGCTAACCGTAAAACCACAGCGTCAGGTTTAATAGGTGGTAAAAATCAGCCCGTTCTGCTCATTGAAAAACATGGACATTACTATATGGCTGACGAACACGGGGGGCTGGAACTTCTTTCTCACCCTGTTATTAGTATTGATCAATCCGTTGTTTTTACGTCAGGTCCGAACTTATTACCTGTGAATGATGATGAGCTGCAAAACAAAATGCCGGAAATACTTCAATTGCTTTCGGCTTCACCTGAGACGGTTATTATAGCCAGAACAGGATCAGATGCAGCCCGGAAACTGGTGAAAACCCTTGCAGAAAACACCTTGACCAATCCGTTGATTTTCCATTCGCCATCTGTAATTACTTCAATTGACGATATGTTGCTGGAAAATGGCCTTAACCCGGGTAACCTCCTGATTGATGGTTTGGGCAATGGAATTTGTATGGATGGCTTACCCTTGAATGAGGTTGATGTTGTCCGGATAGGGTATGGCTTGTTGCAGGCCACACGTATGCGTATTTCGCGTACTGAATTTATCGCTTGCCCTTCCTGTGGGCGGACACAGTATGACATTCAAACCACACTGCAGCAGGTAAAAGCCCGAACGGCCCACCTCAAAGGGTTGAAAATTGCTGTTATGGGTTGCATAGTGAATGGTCCCGGAGAAATGGCCGATGCAGATTATGGTTATGTGGGTGCCGGCAATGGTAAAGTCAGTCTCTATAAGGGTAAAAATCCCGTAAAACGAAGCATTCCTGAAGCTACGGCAGTGGAGGCTCTGGTGGAATTGATTAAGGAAAATGGGGATTGGCGAGGGGGCGACTGAGGCGAGTGGGCGCTTGTCTCG
Source organism: Lentimicrobium sp. (assembly GCA_034005265.1). Taxonomy (GTDB): domain Bacteria; phylum Bacteroidota; class Bacteroidia; order Bacteroidales; family Lentimicrobiaceae; genus Lentimicrobium. Next base: position 112,719 of record JAVEVB010000008.1, on the reverse strand, counting down.
TGAGAACGGAGTGATAACGAGAAGGGGGCGACCAGGCACGGCGCTAAGTTGCTTATAACCGGATTGCTCGGGAATTGGTAATTTAATAATATTCCAAGCGGCATTACAAATGCCGCTTAGCCGGTTTCTTGGTTCGGTTATCAAAACCGTGCTGAGCGCTTGGCAGTTACCAGTAAACTATTTCGGATTTTTCGGTTTCCGGGCTAAGCATCATTTAGCTTCGTTGAGCTCACCGCCATAGGCGGTTCAGTTGCAATGCCGCTCAGCCGGTTACAGTAATCTAATTTAGTAATACACTATAGCTCATGCCGTTTCGCCGGTTCTATTTCTTAAAACATTCTCCCCAATCAATATTCCGCATATCGCCACTTTTTTCAAATTCCTGGTGCATTCCAAAAGCTGCGGCCAGTGTACAAGGCGTATGTGTATCGCCGGCGAGGTGAGCGTAATCGCTCAATGCCTGCTTGTAATCGGGATGCACGCAATTTTCAATAATGGCTTCCATTTTTGCTTTTGGCGATTTCGACCGAAGGTCGGCTACTCCGCGTTCAGTAATGATTACCTGTACCGAATGTTCGCTATGATCAGTGTGTGAAACCATAGGAACAAAAGCGGATATTTTTCCGCCTTTAGCTACTGATGGTGTGGTAAAGATTGAGATATAGGCATTTCTGGTAAAATCGCCCGAACCGCCTATACCGTTCATCATTTTGCGTCCCATCACATTGGTGCTGTTCACGTTGCCAAATAAATCGGCTTCAATGGCGGTGTTGATTGAAATGATGCCTATGCGGCGGGCAACTTCGGGACTGTTTGAAATTTCCTGTGGGCGTAAAACCAGGCGCTTATGGAAGAAGTTGAGGTCATCATAAATGGTTTTAAGCATATCTGGTGAAACGGTGAGTGAACAACCGCTGGCAAACTTAATGCGGCCTTTTCTCATCAGGTCAATCACACTATCCTGGATTACTTCAGTGTACATTTCAAAATCGGGAATGCTTTTATGATCGCCCAGCGCCGACATCACCGCGTTGGCAATGTTGCCCACACCCGATTGCAATGGCAGAAATGATGCAGGAATCCTACCTGCTTTGAGTTCACTTGAAAGAAATTCGGCAACATTTAACCCAATTTTTTCCGTAATTTCATCTGTTTTGGCAAAAGTGCCTACTTCGTCAGGAAGGTTGGTAAGCACAATCCCGGCAATTTTTGAAGGATCAACCTTAATCACTTCGTCTCCTGCCCGGTCAGAGGGTTTATAAATCGGGATTTCGCGGCGGTTTGGCGGATCAGCCACTACAATAAGGTCATGCATTCCGCGCAAAGCCTTGGGATGAAAGGAGTTAAGCTCAATCAGGATGCGATCGGCCATTTTGCAGATGGTGGGTGAAATGCCAACACCTGTGGTAAGCACAATTTCTCCCTGTTCGGTAACATCACAGGCTTCCACAATGGCCCAGTTTATCTTTCCCAGAAAACCATAACGGATATTTTGCCCTACCACTGAAAGATGGGAATCAAAATAATCGGCCTTGCCGGTATTGATAAGATTTCTCAGGTCAGGATTTGATTGGTAGGGTGTTCTGAACTTTACTGCTTCGGCACGGGCCAGTGATCCATCGAGTGAATCACCGGTAGAAGCACCGGTAATGACACCAATTTTGAAAGGACGGCCTTGAGCATGTTCTGCTTTTGCACGCTCGCCTATTGCAACGGGTATCGATTTCACGGAACCGGCAGGGGTAAAACCGCTAAAACCAATCACATCGTCATGTTGTATATAGCTGGCCGCTTCTTCGGCCGAGATGAATTTAAGTGCCATTTCAGTTATTTGTTTAATTTTAAAGTATTGGCAAATTCTTTGAACAAGCCATGAATAAATTTTTCACCTTTGCAGCATATTCTGCCTGAAAAACGGTGCAAAATTATAAATTTATTCATTGTCCCGGAGGAGAATAAATAATTTCACTTATGCATATATCTGCATATCAAACATTTGTAATATGAACAATGGTCAGTTTTCGCCAAATGCACTTTTCAAGGCATTGGTTACCAAAGAAACAGAAGAAGGTATTTTCACCACAACACTCAATGAGCGTACCATCAGCAGTTTGCCGGATGGGGAGGTGCTGATTCGCGTTAAATTTTCGGGATTAAACTATAAAGATGCGCTTTCGGCTTCGGGCCATAAGGGCATTACACGCAAATTTCCTCACACTCCAGGCATTGATGCGGCAGGAATTGTTGCTGAATCAACAGATGAAGCCTTTAAACCCGGTGATGAGGTGATTGTTACCGGTTATGATCTGGGTATGAATACCAGTGGCGGGTTTGCGGAGTTTATCCGGGTTCCGGCGAAGTGGATAGTAAAAAAGCCCGAGGGCATCAGCCTTAAAGAGGCTATGATTATCGGCACTTCAGGTTTTACCGCAGCAAGTGCCATTTATGAATTTATCCATCATGGTTTAACCCCTGATTCCGGCAGGATACTAATTACCGGCGCAAGTGGTGCAGTAGGTTCTATGGCGGTGGGTATGCTTTCATTTATGGGTTTTCAGGTAATAGCTTCCAGTGGGAAAGCACAGGCTGAGGAGTTTCTTCAGTCGCTTGGCGCCAGTGAAATTGTTGGCCGCGAAGCAGTGGATGGCCCGCCCGAAAAGCACCTCCTTCCTGCACGATGGGTAGCTGCCCTGGATAGTGTGGGCGGAAATACACTTTCCACAGCCATCCGTTCTACCGCCGAACGTGGTATTGTGGCCAATTGCGGTATGATTGCCTCTGATAAACTGGATGTATCGGTTTTCCCTTTCATTCTCAGGGCGGTGCGGCTGGTTGGTATTGCTTCGGCCGAAACACCGATGCAGCGACGGCTCGAAATCTGGAACCTGATTGCAGAAAGACTGAAATTTCCCCTTTTGAATGACCTGTCACGCTGTGTAAGTCTGAGTGAAGTTCCTGCTGAACTGAAGCTTATGCTAAAAGGGGAGCAGATGGGGAAGATTATTGTGTCGCTATAAATTGTGCTTTCCAGCCTTGCTTTCTTTTTTTAACCTCAACTCTTCCAGGTGTTCCTTCACCCGGTATTTAACCATTCTTGTGATTAATTCTAGTGGAATCGCTTTACTGAAAGGGAATTGAACCGCGCCTTTTGACGTTTTATATGGTTTAAGTTCTTCTGCGAAAGCAATAATGGTGGCAGGAGCGGGATAAAATCCAATGTGATTTTTGTGCGCGGCAAAATGAAGCAGGTTGCCTTGCATTACAAAGGTCGGCATGGCATATTTTATGGCTTCTTTGGTCTGGGGTGCTGTCTGTTGGATGGTTTCACGTACTTTTTGAAGTAGTGTTTGAGTTTCCGGGGCGAATTGTAAGATGTATTCGTCTATGGTCTGTATGGAAGTATCCATGATAAAACGGGTAATAAATAATTGGCAGTTGGTAACTTTGGGCAACATCCTCAAAAGTCAGATTAAAGTTTAGGCACGTCCCCCGTCCCTTCGCTTTATCACTTCGTTGTCACGAAACAAGCTGTCTCTCGTCCCTCATTTACAAAGGTATATTCCCATGTTTTCTCGGCGGATTGCTTTTCCGTTTGTTGTTGCACATTTCAAGTGCCTGAATCAGCTTGCGGCGGGTGTGTTTGGGGTAGATGATTTCGTCAATGTATCCCAGTTCAGCAGCCTTGTAAGGGCTGGCAAAAACATCGCGGTAATCCTGCACGGCTTTTGCCTTGTCTTCATCGGTGAGCTTATCGCGGAAAATGATGTTTACCGCTCCATCGGCACCCATTACGGCGATTTCGGCGGTGGGCCAGGCATAATTCACATCGGCACCAATGTGCTTGCTTGACATCACATCATAAGCGCCGCCATATGCTTTGCGGGTGATGATGGTGATTTTGGGAACGGTAGCCTCGGCATAGGCGTATAAAAGTTTTGCCCCATGCTTAATGATACCGCCAAACTCCTGTGAGGTTCCCGGAAGGAATCCCGGCACATCCACGAAAGTGACAATAGGAATATTAAAGGCATCGCAAAAGCGCACGAATCGGGCTGCTTTTATGGAGCTGTTAATGTCGAGTACCCCGGCAAGAAACGCTGGCTGATTGGCTACAATGCCCACGGGCCGGCCATCGAAACGGCCGAATCCGGTAAGTATATTGCCGGCATAATGTGGCATGGTTTCCATAAAGTTGCCATCATCCACCACGCTGTGGATAATCTCCTTCATGTCGTAAGGCTTATTGGGATCGAAGGGCACGATTTCCTGAAGTTTCTCATCCTCGCGGTTGGGATCGTCGGTTGATTTGATGCGTGGTGGTTCTTCCATGTTGTTGGAAGGCAGAAAGCTCATCAACTCACGTATCATCATCATGGCCTGCTCGTCGTCGTCGGCGATCAGATGTGCTACGCCGCTTTTGGCATTGTGCGTCATGGCACCACCCAGGTCTTCTTTGGTTACCTCTTCGTGGGTAACGGTTTTGATAACGTCCGGACCGGTAACAAACATATAGCTTGTGTCCCTGGTCATTAAAATAAAGTCTGTAATGGCAGGGCTGTAAACTGCGCCTCCTGCACATGCGCCAAGAATGGCTGAAATCTGCGGGATAACGCCGCTGCTCATCACGTTGCGATAGAAAATATCGGCATAACCACCGAGGCTTTCAACGCCTTCCTGAATACGTGCGCCCCCTGAATCGTTCAGGCCAATGACAGGTGCTCCCATTTTCAGGGCTAAATCCATGATTTTTATCACCTTATCGGCATTGGCCCGGCTCAGTGTGCCACCAAAAACAGTAAAGTCCTGGGCAAATACATACACCAACCGGCCATCAATCTTTCCATGTCCACTTACTACGCCATCACCGGAAATCAGTGATTTCTCCATATCAAAATCGCGGGCACGGTGTACCACAAAACGGTCAAATTCTACAAAAGTGCCGGGATCGAGCAGCATTTCGATGCGTTCGCGGGCAGTTTTGCGTCCGGTACGATGCAGTTTGTCAATGCGTTCCTGTCCGCCACCAAGTTCGGCCTGATGGTTGCGCTCTTCAAGTTTGCGGTAAATTTCATCCAGATTTGACATATATAAATTATTTCGGATTTCAGATTTTGGATTTTTTTTGTTGAGGTTAAGGTTGAGGTTGAGGTTGAGGTTGAGGTTAAGACTTTATGAATTAGGAATTTTCTCCTTGTCTTCCCGTCCTCTTGTCTCCTTGTCCCATTTTCGGTCCCTACTCGTTATCACTTCGTTCTCACGAAACAAGCTGTTCCTACTTTGCGTCCCCCGTCCCTTCTTCAACCACCACGAGCACTTTATTTGCTTCAATGGTTTCACCTTCCTTCGTATGAATGGATTTAACTATTCCTGCTTTTTTGGCTTTAAATTCACTTTCCATTTTCATAGCAGATACGATAATGAGGGTTTGGCCGGCTTCAACAGTGTCACCAACCTCCACCGGAATTTTCACCACTTTACCAGGCATGGGTGAGATGATGGTGTTGCTACTGTCGCCTGATCCACCCTTTGACCGGCTTGCACGGTAACGTGTCTGGGCATCTATCACTTCCACCTGGTAGGAATTGTGAAATGAGTTTACGGTGTAATGCCGTGGGGAACCACTTTCGATCATTTCAATGTTGTATGATTTGCCTTTGTAAATCAACGAATAAATGCCGTCACCTACTTTGAGGGCATCTACCTCGTAAATTTCATCATCCACCTGGAGCGTAAGGATGCTTCCATTTCGTTTTAATTCAGTAACCTGTGCCAGGCGCCCGTCAATGTTGATTTCTGTTGCCATATTTCCAGGTTTTAGATGTAAGCGTGATGTTGCTGATTTTTCCAGCGGCTGGCAGGTTTGTAAGCCTGGCCATTGGTTTCAATTTTTTTGAGTTTTTCTGCGTGTTCCAGATAGGCTGCAATCAACGCCATATCTTCACAGATGCCATCGCAATCGTGGGTTGCAAATAAAAACGCCTTATTTTCTTCAATAAAATGGGTGTTGTATTTGCCTGATTGAAACGCAGGCGCATCCATAATGCGGGCGAGGAATGGAATAGAAGTTTTAACCCCCGTAATTTTATACTCTTCCAGCGCCCTGCTCATGCGTTTGATGGTTTCTTCACGATTTTGTGCCCAAACAATCAGTTTCGAGATCATGGGATCGTAATAAATCGGAATGGTATAACCTTCATAAACATAACCATCGTGGCGCACACCCAGTCCTAGTGGCTCTGAGATATGACGGATGGTTCCCGGGCTGGGCATAAAATTCTGATCTGGATCTTCGGCATAAATCCGGCATTCAATAGCATGGCCATTTTGCTTCAGGTCTTGCTGTTTAAAGGGAAGTGGCAAACCATTGGCAATGTTCACCATCTCCTTTACCAGATCAACACCAACCACCCTTTCGGTAATGGGATGCTCCACCTGCAGGCGGGTGTTCATTTCGAGAAAGTAATAATTGAGGTTGTCGTCAACAATAAATTCTATGGTACCTGCGCCGTGATAATTGGCTGCCTTAGCTGCTGCTACTGCATGGGCGCCCATTTCGGCGCGGATGGCGGGAGTGAGCAGGGGAGAAGGCGTTTCCTCGACTACCTTTTGGTGGCGTCGTTGCACTGAACACTCACGCTCAAACAAGTGAACGACATTTCCATGCTTGTCGGCTAGAATCTGAAATTCAATGTGATGTGGTGAATCAATATATTTTTCTATGTAAACGGCATCATCGCCAAAAGCCGATTTCGCTTCTGAGCGGGCACCGCGCAGTGAACTTTCGATCTCTTCTTCTTTTTTGACCAGCCGCATGCCTTTGCCACCGCCTCCTGCCGAAGCCTTAATCATCACCGGAAGGCCGATTTCACGGATGGTTTTCAGTGCCTCTGCGTAATCGGTAATTTTATCCACCGTTCCGGGAACAACAGGAACCCCGGCGGCAATCATGGTTTTACGGGCCGTGATTTTGTCGCCCATTTGCCGGATGGCATCCGGGTTGGGGCCGATAAATTCAATCCCTTCAAGCTTGCAGCGTTCTGAGAATTCCGCATTCTCCGAAAGGAAACCATAGCCTGGATGGATGGCATCGGCTTTTGACTTTTTGGCCGCTTCGATGATGCGATCAATGTTGAGGTAACTTTCGATGGATGGGGGCGGGCCGATGTTCCAGGCTTCGTCGGCGTATCGCACATGCATGGAGGAGCGGTCAGCATCGGAAAAAACGGCAACTGTTGGAATACCCATTTCACGGCACGAACGCATGATGCGTATGGCGATTTCGCCGCGGTTGGCAACAAGTACTTTTTTGATCATATATTATTGTAAGTGGCTATTGTTGAATTAGTAACGTTTGTGTGAATGGTGAATTCAAAGGATATTCGTTACTTATTTACCATTTCTTAACGCTTTATTAACAAGTTGAATAAAAGAATGTTTAACGATGGTTAGTTGCACATGATTTGCGAGAGTGGTTTGAGAACGAGAAATTATAGATTACAAAACGAAGTGAAAAGCTACTTTGTCTTCGCAATGTAGCAAAGGCTTGAGGAAAAGGAGGTTTGTGACTGCGAAAAATTATTTTCCGGCAGAACCATGAGTGATTGCGCTTTGGTGAAGGTCTGCTGAATATAAAAAGGGTGTGTGTTTCTCAACAAACCCAAATGAAATAAGGCTGAACAGGGTGCTATATGGTTAATTGCTTATTCACATTGCGGTGTTGATTTTAATAGATTGAGCCCGAATTCCATCATTTATACCAAGGATATAGATGCCTTCAGGAAGAGCGGAGTTTAATTTCAGATGAAAGTTTCCTCCCTGGTTTGAAGTATTTATCCATTGCTGTATTATTTTGCCTCTTATATCCGAAAGGCTAAACGAATAAGCAGGTATTACGGATTCTAAACTATTAATTACCAGGTAACTGCCGGTTGGATCAGGGAAAGCAGTAATTGTGCCGGTTGGATTTATGGCTTCGGTGTTGGTAACAACTCCCAAATAATACCTTGATACAACTATATCGTAATCATCGTCAGGGGTATCTGCAAATCCGGTGAGCAAAACCTTATTGTCGTTTTGAATTGTCATTGCTAATGCCATATCTCTTTGTGACCCCCCTATGCTTAATCCAACCACATTGTAGCCATCTCCAAGGCCAAATGACGGGTCGGGGGACCCATCTTCCAATGCCCGAAGGAGAAATGTATTGTCATTGCTGCCATTGTTTGACATTCCGGCAGCAAGAATTTTACCATCGATCTGAATGGCCAGACTCCGAAAGTAATTGTCCCCGGCAATATCATAGATCTTAAGGCCATAATCTCCGAAACTATTGTCGGGATAGCCGTTAGGTAAAAAACGCAGCAGCATGCCGTCGTCCCCTAAAATTCCGTTGGAAACACCCGAGACCACAATCCGGTTTTGATGATCTATGGCAAGTTGGGTTCCAGCTTCAACAAGCATATCCATTATACTTAAGCCATCAAATACAGATAAGCCTCCCACTCCAAAAGTCGGATCAAGTGCACCGGTGGTGGTGTACCGCGCCAGTACAACGGCGTCGTAGGGTTGATCAAAAGCATAGGCGCTTACCAGAATTTTATTATTATGCAGTACCATTCCCTTTGCAAGATCAAGGGATCCATTATGCAGATCGGTAATGGTATAGCCATTGGTGCCAAAACTTTCATCAATCGAACCGTTGGAATAAAACTTTGCCAGCAGCAGGTCATTATTGCCTGAGAAACCATATGTAGCGCCACAAATAAGAAATTTATTGTTTGACAATAACAGAATGGAAGTGGCATATTCATTATTTCCTAAATCAACAATAAGAGAACCTGAATATCCAAATGTTGCATCTGGCTGGCCGTCCGCTGTAAATCTTGCCAGGCCGATGCTTCCATTTGATGCTTCAAAACTAAGTCCCGCGACCAGAATTCTGCCGTCATCAAGTATTGCAATATCGAAACAATTGCTTGTTTCAGCGCCGAACCCAAACTCAACCATCCCCTGGTTTCCAAAGGTAAGGTCCAGGCTTCCATTCGACAGAAATTTGACCAACAGGCATGTTTCTTCGTCTCCAATAAAACCATTATTGCCACAAACCACGAATCCACCATCAGGTAATTTTTTTATACTTTGTGCTGAATTCAGGGTATTGTTATAGTCAACAAGGATTTTACCCCAGCTCCCAAATGATAAGTCCAGAGAGCCCGGGATTTGTGCCTGAATGACTGAACCGGAAATGAGCATGCACGCAATCAGGATAAAACGTTTCATAACAAGGATTTTTAGATGCAACGAATAGGCTAAAAAATGGCACACCAACAGGTAAGGTACTATAGGACAGTATGTCATTGACTTCAATGAATGACATAACTGTTGTAAATTTATGAAAAAAACTTAATAATTATACAGTAGGTTAAAAATATCCGGTTTCTCGAAAAATGATAAATATTGGTAAACTAACGTTAACCAGCCTATTCAGATTCAACCCTTAGGGGCAATTAGATTCATGGGTGACGATAAGCCAATCTGACCGTTGTCCTGCATTCTTCTTTTTACATTAAATTTGCACCAAACAAACTGCCTCATGACTATGAAGCCTGTAAAAATTGCTATTGCTTACGATTTTGACGGAACTTTGGCGCCCGGAAATATGCAGGAGCATACCTTTCTACCTTCTTTGAAGATTCCGGCCAAAGATTTCTGGACCCATGCCAATCAAATAGCAAAAGACAACGACATGGATGAAATCCTGGCATATATGCAACTTTCTCTGGATGAAGCCCGTCGCCGGGATTTGCCCATCCGCCGCAGCGATTTCGAGCACTATGGCAGTGGAATTACTTTTTTTAACGGGGTAGAATCCTGGTTTGACCGCATCAATGCCTTTGCCAGTGAAAAAGGAGTGGAACTGGAACATTACATTATTTCATCGGGCCTGCGTGAGTTCATCAGTGGCACACGCATTGCGAAGTACTTTACCAATATTTATGCTTCGGGTTACAGGTATGATGCCAATGGTGTGGCCGTGTGGCCGGCGCTCGCCATCAATTATACAAACAAAACCCAGTATCTTTTCAGGATAAACAAGGGCATCAGCAATTCATATGACAATACGCTGATAAATAAATATTTGCCTGAAGAAGAACGTTCTTTGCCTTTTAAGCAGATGATTTACATTGGCGATGGAGAAACGGATGTTCCTGCCATGAAAATGATAAAATACCAGGGTGGTATTGCCATTGCGGTTTTTAATGCAGCGGTTGGTCCAACCAAAGATAAGCCCTCCCCAAAGCAATCCTGCGAAAATCTGATCAAACAAAATCGCGCCAATTATATCGCTCCCACTGATTATACTGAAGGCAGCGACCTGGATCGTTTGATAAAACTGGTAATTGAAAAAATAAGGGCGGAAGTGGAACTGAAGGGGTTTGCGGGGTGAGTCATTGATGCTTTGATACGAAAGAATAAAGTATCAAAAAGTTAATTTGTTGACGTTAAGTTATTCGTCAAAAATCAAAAAGCCATCAGTAAAGATGGCTTTTTCTGGTGACCCCTACAGGATTCAAACCTGTGACCTTCAGAACCGGAATCTGACGCTCTATTCAGCTGAGCTAAGGGGCCGGTTTCTTTTAAGAAAGTGCAAATTTCGTTAAAAATCGCTTACCTGCGGCAGATTTTAAATATTTTTCGCGTTTACGTGCAGAAAGTCTGTCATCGGCAGATTCCTGGTAAATAAAATCGTAAGGTGTGTGTGGTTTTGTGGACTTTACCCGGCCCGAATTATCAGCCAAAAGATAACAGGATTATTTTTCGCAATTATTTTTATCATCTTCCTTGATTCAGGCGGATTAATGCCGTATATTTATACAGATTTTACAAAAACTATGATTATGAAAAAGTCAGAAGTGATTGAGAAATTTGGTGGACTGGTAAAAATAGAGCCGGTAACTTGCCTGGAGGACAAGACTTTGATGAAGAATGCCTGTTTGCTTGAGGCTACTGAACCATTCTATGGATATTATAATGATGTGCCGGATGGCAAAAAGCCATTGTATCTTTTTATCGTACTTGATGGACTGTATTCGGTTGAAAATGTCGTAAGGGCAACCATTAATGTAAAAAAGAAGGTTGATTTTTCATTTGATGCGGCTTTTGGTAACGTTCAACTTTTTGACCATACCTGTCCCGTTATAAGAATCCGCGACCTGGCCGATTTTCATAACATAAAAAAGCTACAGAAACTTTATCATGCTGAAGGATTGAAGTTTAGAAAAAAGTTAAAAAGTTTCAGTAACGAAAAAGCAATAATAACCCTGCATAAACTATTTTACCTTCGCGATTTGGGTGAAGGTACGTATCTGGATGGCTCTCAGCCACATCACGGTTACTTTACTGTTCCAAAATATATTGAACTTGATGCCTTTGTAAAATTGACCAAAGAAGTGAAATTTGACACCTCCCTGCTCTTTTTTGATGCAGCCTATGCCTGGTATTATCAGGGGGAAAGGATTGTATATATGGTGAGAATCTACAGGGAAAACCTGACTGCCGAAAAACTGGAAGCCATACGCGACAGGTATTTGTCGCTGATAAAGTAATCGATTGATCCTGTTTATATAAATCAGCCCTTTGTCTGCGGTTTTTGGAGACAAAGGGCTGATTGTTTATTTTATTCGTTAATGCCCACCCTATTCAGGATGAAGGCGACTTCCAGTGCAGTTTCTTTTAACGCATCAAAACGTCCGGTAGCACCGCCGTGACCGGATTCCATGTTTATCCGGAGTAGCACGATGTTATTATCGGTTTTCATTGCCCTAAGCTTTGCAGCAAATTTTGCCGGTTCATGATAACCTACCTGAGAATCGTTTAATCCTCCGGTAATCAGCATATTCGGATAGTTTTGGGCTTTTATGTTGTCATAAGGTGAATAGGAAAGCATGTATTTGTAATATTCCTCTTCATTGGGATTTCCCCATTCTTCATATTCCTGGGTGGTTAATGGTAAAGTTTCATCAAGCATGGTGTTGATCACATCTACAAAAGGCACCTGGGCAACAACTGTTTGAAAGAGCTCAGGCCGCATATTGGCAACAGCACCCATGAGCAATCCACCTGCGCTTCCACCCATGATGGCCAGTTTGTTGGGGCTGGTGTATTTATCTGAAATCAACTTTTCGGCACAACTGATAAAATCGGTGAACGTGTTTTTCTTTTTCAACAGTTTGCCATCTTCATACCATTGTTCGCCCATATCGCTGCCCCCACGAATCTGGGCAATAGCAAAAACAAATCCTCGGTCAATAAGGCTATAGAAACTTGAAATGAAATAAGCATCCGAACTTATGCCATAACTGCCGTAGGAGTATAGCAGGGCGGGGTTATTCCCGTCTTTTTTAAGGTTTTTTCTGTAAACAACCGACATGGGAACTTTAACACCATCGCTGGCGGTGGCCCAAACCCTTTCAACTTCGTAGTCATCGGGATTAAATCCTCCGGGAATTTCCTGTTGCTTAAGCAGGGTGCTTTTTCCAACCGTCATATCATATTCAAAAACACTGCTGGGCCGGTTAAGCGAGGTGTATCCATATCTTAAGGTTGAAGAAGTATATTCGGGCGTTTCGCTGAGATACGCAGTATAAACCGGTTCGGGAAAGTTAATGGTTTTGGTATTGTTGTCCTTTAGCCCTATAATACTGATTTCAGCAAGCCCATTGCGGCGAATTTCAGCAGCCAGATAATCCTGAAAAACTTCTATTCCTTCAATTTTTGCCTCTGCATTATGGGGGATGACCATTTTCCAGGTGGATTTGTCAGAAAAACCGGTAAGTGGTGCTTCATAAACCATCCCATTAAGGTTTTCACGGTCCTTGTAACGAATGAAGAATTTGTCTTTATGATGATCGACATGATATTCAACATCCTTTTGGCGGGGCAGAAATACCTTGAATTTTCCCATGGGCTCGTTGGCTGACAGGTACAGGTATTCGGAGGTTGTAAAACTGGCAGATGAAATAAAGAGGTAATCGTTGGTTTTTGTTTTTTCAATGTTTAGGATAAACTGTTCATTGGGCTCTTCAAAAACAAGTTCTGCAGGACTGTTTTTGGTAATGTCAAGGCGGTAAATCCTGTATGCGCGTAGGGCATCGTTGCCAATGGCATAAAAAATGGTTTTGTTGTCATTTGCCCACGCAAAGCTCTGCACCTTGTCAATGCTTATTTCCAGGTCTTTGTTGGATTCCAGATCCTTGATTTTTAAGGTAAAATCAGCAAATGAACCGGTTTCGTTGCTCACGTAGGCGGCAAGTTGATTGTTTAAGTTCACATCATATCCTGCAAATATATAGGCTGATTTATTTTCGGCCATCTTGTTTATGTCGAAAACAATCTCCTCATTTGCGGATAGTTCACCTTTCTTCCGGCAGTGTATGCGGTACTGCTTACCTTCTTCGGTGCGCGAATAGTAATAATATCCGTTATCCAACTGAGGCACTGTTTCATCGGTTTGTTTGATGCGGCCTTTCATTTCTGCAAACAAATTCTCCTGCAAGGGCAAGGTGCTTTTTAAAACGGTATCACAATAGGCATTTTCCGCTTTGAGGTAAGCAATGACTTCGGGGTTGGTTTTCTCTTTCAGCCAGAAGTAATTATCGGCCCTTTGATTGCCAAATTCATTGAAAGCAGATGTTTTTATTGGTGCTACCGGTGGCAGTGGAAAGTCATTTTGCATGAGGATTTTGTCTTGTTTAACATTGGATTGGTCGCAGGATGCCAGGCAACTTATTGCAGCGAGAGCGGATAAAAAAAGGTTTTTGAATGACATAAAGAGGGCTTTAGCTTGAGGCTGTAAAATTATGGAAAAGATAATACATACCCATAATATCCGGAGTTGTGGAGGTGCCAGGGTATATTCATGATAAAATCAGATTCTTAGAGTTCTTTTCTCAACCGTGCCACTGGAATACTGAGTTGTTCGCGGTATTTAGCGACCGTTCTCCGGGCAATATTGTATCCTTTTTCTTTCAGGATGTCGGTAAGTTGTTCGTCGGTAAGGGGTTTCGCTTTTTCTTCAGCTTCAATGCAGTTGGAAAGAATTTTTTTAATTTCCCGGGTAGAAACTTCCTCTCCTGAATCGGTTTGCATGGATTCGCTGAAAAAGGTTTTGAGCAGGAATGTGCCAAAAGGCGTTTGCACATACTTTGAATTGGCTACCCGCGAAATTGTTGAAATGTCAAGACCTACCACTTCTGCAACATCCTTTAAAATCATCGGCCGAAGCTTGGTTTCATCCCCCGTAAGGAAAAATTCGCGCTGATATTCCATAATCGCTGTCATGGTAACAAACAGGGTATTCTGTCGTTGCTTTATGGCATCAATAAACCACTTGGCTGAATCAATTTTTTGTTTGATGAACATCACCGCATCCTTCTGGCTGTTGTTTTTTGATTTTGATTCGGCATAGGTTTCAAGCATGTCCACGTAAGTGCGGCTGAGCCTCAATTCCGGAGCATTGCGTGAATTAATCTGAAGTTCAAGGTCTCCATCTTTGCTATACACGAAGAAATCCGGCATTATGTAATGATTGGTGCGTGATGTGTCGCCCATAGAATTACCGGGTTTGGGGTTGAGCTTCAGGATTTCATTCACTGCATCGCGCAATTCATCTTCAGTTACTTTGGCCTTTTTGGCTATTTTATCATAATGCTTTTTGGTAAGTTCGTCAAAATATCTTTCAATCAAATGAATAGCAAGGGTGACTGATGGGGTAGTATCCAGCCTTTTCAACTGTATAAGTAAACATTCGCGTAAATCGCGGGCTCCAACGCCCGGAGGATCGAATTCCTGAACTATTTTGAGTAGTTCATGCAGTTCTTCAACATTGGTGGCAATGTTTTGTGTAAAGGCCAGGTCATCAACCATTGCACTCAATTGTCGGTTCAGATATCCTGAGTCGTCAAGATTTCCAATAATATAGGTAGCAATGGTAATCTGACGTTCGTCCAGGCGTCGGAGTCCAAGTTGTGAAAGCAGTGTTTCTTGAAATGAAATGCCCGAAGCAAAGGGTACTTCTTTGTACTCGTCATCGGCACTGCTATTGTTAGCTGCGGTGCGGTACGCCGGAATATCATCATCGTCAAGGTAATCGGTGATGTCAAAATCATCCCTTTCCCGCTCAAGCTCATCCACCGGATCCGGTTCAACATCGGTAGGAATCTCCTCGGCATCTGTGCTCATTTCCGGGTCGGCAGCATCTTCAAGTGCAGGGTTTTCTTCAATTTCCTGTTTTATTCGTTGCTCCAGCGCAATAGAGGGAATCTGCAGCAGCTTCATGAGCAGAATCTGCTGTGGCGACAGCTTCTGTAGAAGTTTTTGTTGTAGTTTTTGAGTTAACATGCAAATTCCGTTTTCTATGTTGATGGTGAATTTAAGGGCAATTTACAATAAAATCCTGCTTGTTAAACGGTTTCTTCGCTTTTTTATTGAATTTTTGTTGTAAAAAACCATATCCTTCATTCAAATTGGTCAGTTACAGCCAGGTTGAATGGTGTCCGGATTAAAATTCTGCATTCTGCGGTGTTCTTGGGAAGGGGATGACATCACGTATGTTAGCCATGCCTGTTACAAAAAGCATCATCCTTTCAAACCCAAGCCCGAATCCTGCATGGGGTGCAGTGCCAAAGCGGCGCGTATCAACATACCACCAGATATCCTCTTCGGGAATGCCCATTTCCTGGCAGCGTGCCATCAGTTTGTCAAGAATTTCTTCGCGCTGCGAACCTCCAATAATCTCTCCTATGCGTGGAAACAAAACATCCATTGCCCTTACGGTCTTTCCATCGTCGTTCTGTTTCATATAGAACGCCTTAATATCTTTGGGGTAATCGGTAAGAATTACCGGACATTCAAAATGTTTTTCCACTAGATAACGTTCATGCTCACTCTGAAGATCGGTGCCCCAGTCCACCGGATATTCAAACTTCTGACCTGATGCCTTGAGTATTTCCACCGCTTCAGTATAGGAAAGTCGTTTGAAATCATTTTCGACAACAAACTTCAAGCGTTCGATCAATTCATTGTCATACATTTTATTGAGAAATTCAAGATCATCCATGCAATGCTCAAGGGCATAACGTACCAGATATTTCAGAAAATCCTCCGCCAGGTCCATGTTGTCAACAATGTCAAAAAAGGCAACTTCGGGCTCAATCATCCAGAATTCTGCCAGATGGCGGGGTGTATTGGAGTTTTCTGCCCTGAAGGTTGGTCCGAAAGTGTATATATTTGACAACGCCAAAGCTCCGAGCTCGCCTTCGAGCTGGCCTGAAACAGTCAGGTTCGTAGCTTTTCCGAAGAAATCTTCATTGTAGTTTACTTCACCGCTTTCTGTTAGTGGAGGTGTTTTGGCGTCTAATGTAGTTACCCGAAACATCGCGCCTGCACCTTCGGCATCCGAACCGGTGATGATAGGTGTATGAAGATAGTAGAATCCATGGTCATTAAAATATTTATGGATGGCGAAGGCCATGGCATGTCGCATGCGCAGAACAGCTCCAAAAGTATTGGTGCGTGGCCGCAGATGCGCTATTTCACGAAGAAATTCCAGGGTATGTCCCTTTTTCTGTAATGGGTAAGTTTCAGGGTCGGCTGTGCCATAAACTTCAATCTCTTTTGCCTGAAGTTCAACGGCTTGTCCCTGTCCGGGGGATTCCACCAATAACCCGTTTACTGAAATGCAGGATCCGGTGGTAATGAGTTTCATGGTTGCTTCATCAAAGCCTGCCAGATCAACCACTACCTGAATGTTGTGTATAATGGAACCATCATTGAGCGCAATAAAAGCTACATTTTTATTGCCGCGTTTGGTGCGCACCCATCCTTTAAGGTTAACCGTGCTGCCAATGCCTATTGATGCCCAATCGCGCAAAAGATCGGCGATACGGGTTCTTTTAATTGATTCCATTCTTATTTGTTGTTATTGATGATAAATGAGTAATTTCAAGAGTTTACACTTCTTTTTTAAACGGGAGCAAAGTTAGGAAAATTCCTGCATTTCATAATAGCTGAAAAACGTACGCTTAATTCATGAGTTGAATGTAAAAAGGATAGTGCTGCAATTGCATCATCTTTTTTTATATATTTATTATACTGAAAAACAGCAGTATATAGAGCTGTGAAAAAATAATTCGACCAATCGACTAAAATAGTCGAACAATTTCTTGCTTTTTGATAAAACCTGAAATATCTTTGCAGCCGCATTCAGAATACAACATCATGCTTGACAAAGACGAGGTTAAAAACTCAATCATAAATGTAGCGCGACAGATTTTCAGCCGTTTTGGTTTCAAAAAAACCACCATGGATGAAATTGCCCATGCTTCGGCCAAAGGGAAGAGCTCTATATATTATTATTTTTCCAGCAAGGAAGATATTTTTCAGGCGGTGGTGGAAAAGGAAGCCTCAATGCTTAAGCGGGAATTGCTCGAAGCCATCGAAACGGTGGATGATCCGCAGGAGAAATTGAAGGTTTATGTTCTGGTGAGGATGCGTACGTTCAAGAAACTGGCGAATTATTACGCAGCCATCAAGAGTGAATACCTCAGTCACCTTGATTTTGTGGAGAACATCCGTAGAAAATACGATGCCGAGGAAGTTACCATGGTGGAAAATATTCTGAAAGCCGGTGCTGCCAACCAGGAGTTTAATATTGAAAATACTAAATTCGCAGCTGTTGCCATTGTAACGGCAATGAAAGGATTGGAAATTCCCATGTTTTGGGAGGAGGACATGGAACAGGATATGGAAAAACGCCTGGATGACCTGATCAATATTCTTTTTTATGGTATGGTAAAGCGCTGAGTTTTTTTTGTCAATAATTCGACCATTAGACTAAAATGGTCTAATTATTAATTAATTGCTTGAATTGATGTAAATTACAGGAAACTGACTTTGAATCGAAATTAAATTGAAAACCAGAAAATGAAAACAAAACGATTAACCGTGCTTTGGCTGTTTGCGCTGCTCTTGACTACAGTTGCGGCAAAAGCACAAATACCGGGCATTTCGCCGGAACTAAGGGAACTGATTGGACTTTCGGTGAACAAAGACCATAAGGTTATTGAAAAGCAAATTGAACATGACATTACGCTTTCGCAACGTCAGGCTGTGCGCATGACCTATGTTCCAAAACTGGAACTGGGCGGGAAGTATGTTTATGCTAAATCCCATCTTGACGGAGAAATTGGAGACATCACCGGCTTTGAGGGCATTTCCGCACTTCAGGAATTTATGCAGAACCCGGCTTTCCCAACCATGTTTCCGGGTCTTGCCGGAATGACCGAAGAAATAATGAGCCTTCAGCAGTTAATGGCTCAACAGGGAATGTCATTTCCATCATTGAGTAAGGAGCTGGATGGTGATTTTTCAGGAAACTATTTTGGACTTGATGCCACCGCGAGCATGGTTTTATTTAGTGGTGGACAGGTGCCCAACATATCAAAGGCTCTTTCGGGGAAAGCTAAAGCACAGGAAGCCCTGAGTGATAAAAGCACTGCAGAGGTGATTGGCGAAGTGATTACCTATTATGATCAGCTGGCGCTGTTACACCAGTCTCAGGTTGTGCTGGATGAATCGGCTGTAAGGCTGGAGGCTGAGAATAGATATGCTCTTTCGGCATTAAACAATGGTTTTGCTACCGCATTTGATACTTTGAGGATAGCGGTGGCCAATGCCAACCTCAATGCCAAAAGGGCTGAGTTTGAAGGTAAGCGAAAATTGCTGCATCAAAAACTGGAACAACTTACCGGGAAACAGGCCGCAAGTTTTGAAGAACAGCAGCCTGAGCTTGAGCCAATGGTATTTACTCCAAAATCACAGGATATCAGCCACCGCCCGGAGTATGCTGCACTCACTTATGGTCTGGAAGCTCAAAAACATCTGCTCAAGGCGGAGCAATCACATTATCTGCCTAAAATTCAGGCCCTGGCCTCAGTGCGATACGACAACTTATATAATGCCGATGCAACCTTCAATGCTCCACTACCCATGAGTATGGAAATTAACCGTTTGGCATTGGGGCCAACGTTTATGGCTGGTGTGGGATTCAAGTGGGAATTGTTTGACCTTTCCGGCGGCACAGCCAAAGTAAGGCAGGCAAAGCTTGAAGTGAAAAAAGCGCAGAATTCTCTGGATGAGGCCCGCGAACTGCTTGAACTCAACCAGATTAAAACCACAACAACCTATCAGGCTGCTCTGGAACAGGTTGCCTACAAAAACGTTCAGCGCCAGACGGCACTTCGCGCCCTGGAACTTGCTCAAAAATCATATAGTGCAGGTATGATCAACATTACCGAAAGGCTGGCTGTAGAAAACGAAGTTCAGCAGGCTGAAATGGAATACCTGCAGGCTGTTTTTGCCGAGCGTCAGGCAGCATTGGAATGCTACAAGGCAACCGGTGATCTGAATTTGAAGAATGTACTATAAAAAAACCACGCTGAGACGCCAAGGCGCAATGACATTCACAAACCCGCTAACAAGTAAATTTTGAAAAGTAATGGCTTGAAACATCATTTTCAAAAACCAAAATCAAAGAGAAATTTAAAAAAACTTTGCGTCTTTGTGTCTTCGCATGGTATTGCTAACTGCTGATAAACAAATAAAAATTTAGAGCCTTTATGGCAATCAAACAACAACAAACAATGAAAACAATTAAAAAACGAAATTCTGGAATGCTATACGCATTTGTAACCTTTCTACTGGTCATTGCGGTGATAAGTCTGGCTGGCTGGATACTGCTGAAACCTGAGCCTGAAATGCTTCAGGGTCAGATGGAAGCCACCGAAGTGCGGATTTCGGGTAAGGTGCCGGGCCGCATTGAAAAATTCATGGTAACTGAAGGCATGAAGGTAAAGAAGGGCGACACACTTGTGGTGTTCAGTATTCCCGAATTGGATGCTAAACTTGCCCAGGCCAATTCGGCGGAGGATGCTGCTTCTGCCCAAAATCAGAAAGCCATAAAAGGTGCCCGTCAGGAGCAAATTGCCGGAGCTTACGAAATGTGGCAAAAAGCTGAAGTGGGTGTTTCGCTTGCTCAGAAGACATTTGACCGTGTAAAAAATATGTATGCCGACGGTGTCATTCCTGTTCAGAAACGTGACGAAGCGGAGGCGAATCTTCAGGCATCCGTGGCCACAGCCAAAGCCGCCAGATCGCAGTATGATATGGCTATGAATGGTGCCGAAATGGAGGATAAACTTTCTGCTTCAGCGCTTGTTGGCAGGGCAAAGGGTGCAGTTTCGGAAGTGGAAGCCTACATGATGGAAACGGTGCTAATCTCACCGATCGATGGCGAAGTTTCTGACATTTTCCCTCAACGGGGCGAATTGGTTGGTTCTGGAGCCCCGGTTATGAATATTGTGGACTTAAGCGATCAATGGGCGGTGTTTAACATTCGCGAAGACGAACTGGAAAGCATCCGCAACGGTTCTGAGTTCGATGCGGTTATTCCGGCTCTCGGCAACAAAACAGTCCGATATAAAGTGTTCTACATTAAGGCGATGGCCAGTTATGCAACTTACAAACCCACGAAAAGCAACGGTGGTTTCGACATCAAAACTTTTGAAGTTCATGCACGACCGGTTTCGAAGGAGGAAGGTTTGCTGCCGGGAATGAGTGTACTGATGGAAGGGACGAGGGGCGCAAAGTAGGGGCAGCTTGTCTCGTGAGAACGAAGTGATAACGAGTAGGGACGAGAAATGGGACAGGGAGACGGGTAGACAAGTAGAGGGGAGAATTTCTAATTTCTAATTTCAAATGTCTAAAAACATACCTCAAGTTTTAAACTCAGTCCTAGAGTTCTAATTTCTGTTTCCCTCTCGGTGGTTGAGCGATTCCGATAGTTATCGGAACGAAACCATCCGAATTAAAGGGACAAAGACAAGGAGTAAGAAAAATTTCTAATTACTAATCCCGATAGCTATCAGACCTCAACCTCAACCTCAACCTCAACCTTAATCTTAACCTTTGGCATCAAACAATAAAAATGAAATCTACAATAAATCGCATATTCGCCATTGCCCGACGGGAAGTTTACCGCATGTCATCGCGCAGGTTGTATTTGCTGGCGGTATTGGTTTTCCCGGTGCTTTCCATACTATTTTTTACATCAATAATGAAGGATGGTGTGCCTACACGTTTGCCTATTGCCGTGGTTGATCTTGATCAAACGCTTACTTCGCGCAAATTTGTCCGGAACATTGATGCAACCCAGGGATCAGCGGTGGTGATGCACCTGAATTCAGAAAATGAAGCCATGAAGGAGTTGCGTAAGACCAATATTTATGGTTTTGTGGTACTTCCGAAAAACATGCAGGCCGACATCATGACTTCACGCCAGCCGGTGGTAAGCTATTATTATCAAAACGGCTTCCTGATTGCCGGCGGGCTGGTGCAAAATGATCTTACCCAAATGTTGCACACCCTGTCGGCAGGCATTGACCTGCAAAAACGCGAAGCCATGGGACAGTCCGAAGAAACCCTGATGGCCAGTGTGCAGCCCATTAAGTTTGACGCACATATGCTGTTTAATCCTGAAACCAACTACCCGGTATATGTAACCAGCATCATGCTGCCCATCATGCTTCAGTTGTTCATTCTGATGATCACAGTCTACAGTATTGGTATTGAAATAAAAGAGCGCAGTTCACGTGAGTGGCTCAAAATGGCAGATAAATCCATGGTGGTGGCCATTGCGGGGAAATTGCTTCCGTACACTGTCATTTTTATGGTGCTGATGACTTTTCAGAATTTATTGCTTTACAGGGTTTTGATGGTGCCATTAAATGTAAATATGGGTTGGATGATTTTTGCTTCAGGCTTATTTGTGCTGGCATACCAGGCCATTGGTGTTTTTTTCGTGGGACTACTTCCCCTGATGCGGCACTCACTGAATCTGGCTGCATTTTATGGCATTCTCGCTCTTACGCTGGTTGGATTTTCATTTCCTGCCGAAAGCATGTCTCCGGTGTTTCAGGCCTGGGCAGGCGGTTTTCCGGCAAGGCACTATATGCATATATTTCAGGATCAGATGCTTGCAGGATTTGAGCCTTATTATGCATTGAAATCCTATGTCTTCCTGATGTTGTTCCTGCTTTTGCCTTTTACGATACTGGGGCGGCTGAATTCGGCGCTTATTTATCAGAATTTTATTGAAAATATTCACAAAAATGATGTGCCGGTAAAATATCACGCAGGGACGCAATGACGCAAAGTCAGGCCATGGTGGATTCGACTTCGCTCAACCACCAGGATTTCTGTGCTTGAGCGAAGTCGAAAGCACCCGAAAAATGCGTCTCCGCATGAGATATAAATTAACGTTTTGAATTACAGAAATGAAAAAACATATTATACACCTTTCCGGAAATCTTAAGGAGGTTGTTGCAAACACCTTCAGAATCTGGATGCGTGAATACCAATTGATATTCAACGACCTTGGGGTATTGATCATATTATTGATTGTGCCGGTGGTTTATCCGGTGCTGTATTCTTTCATTTACTATCCTGAAGTGGTGCGCAATTTGCCGGTTTCGGTGATTGATCTTTCGCATTCACCAGCCAGCCGCGATTTTCTCCGAAGCATTGACGCGACCCCGGAATTAAAAATTGCTTACCAGTGCAACAGTATGGACGAAGCCATCGGACAGTTTAAACGTCGCGAAAGCAGCGGCATTGTGGTCATTCCGAAAAGCTTCAGCAAAGATATTGCCACCGGTCAACAGGCAGTGGTTTCGGTGTATGCCGATATGGAATACTTCCTTTACTACAAAGCCATCGTGATGGGAACCGGGTTTGTTTCGATACAAAAAGGTACTGACATTGAATTGCAGCGGCTGATGGCAAAAGGGCTCAGCCCCAGGCAGGCTGAAGCACAGTTAAGCCCCATTCAGTTGAATGGTAATGCCATTGCCAATCCCGCAGGTGGATTCGCCAGTTATGGTATTCCTGCCGCGCTGATGCTTATTATTCAGCAAACCCTGGTACTCGCTATTGGAATTATGGCCGGAACCGCGCGTGAACGTCATCCCGGAGGTAAACTGGTGCCACACGACCCTCGCAGAATGGGAACACTTCGCTTAGTGATCGGAAAAAGTGCAGCGTACTTTACTATTTACCTTGCGCTTTGCGTGTATATGCTGGGCGTTATCCCGCAGCTGTTTGGCTATCCGCGCATGGCCTCGCCAGGTGAACTGGTGGCGCTTATCATTCCTTATCTGTTGTCAGCTATTTTCATGGGAATGACGTTGAGTGTATTTTTCAAAAATCGTGAAACGCCTATGCTGCTCTACTTATTCATCTCCTTGCCATTACTCTTCCTTTCGGGAATCATCTGGCCGCTTTCGAATATGGGCCAGCTCTGGTTGGTGGTGCGGGAACTTTTCCCATCCTCGAATGCTATGCTGGGCTTCATTAAAATGAATACGCTGGGAGCAAGTCTTTCGGAAACACGAAACGAAATTATGGCTTTGTGGGTACAGAGTGGCTTTTATTTTCTCACTGCATGTGTGGTTTACTGGAAGCAGGTTCAGATCGCGGATTTCAGATTTCAGATTGCAGATGGTAATCCGGTTAATGCAGAAGGGATTGCGACGGACAAAGGGTGAAGAACAAAGATATGAGGGTGAAGAATTTTATTTCGATTGTCTGATATAGATAAGAATTCTCGAATAGTAAAGTTCATTCCCCGTTCCGGGATTTTTGTCCCATTTTTTTAACAAAAAACGATAAACAAATAACAACAAACAACAATGAAAACAAAAACAAAAATGCTTGCCTTACTGATGCTTTCACTTTTCTTCATGAATGGTGCAAATGCACAATTTACTGTTGGCACACGCCACGGTATTTCAATAAGTACACTCTCAAAAACCGGCGATTTAGCCGACAATGATGAAATGATTGCCACTTACACCGGCGGTTTGTTTGTAATACTACCGGTAAAAGGAGACTTTGCCATTCAGCCTGAACTCAATTACGTTTGCAAAGGCCGGAGTAATGAAATAACTGAATTTGAAACATCAGAATTCACGAGCCGATACCATTACCTGCAAGTGCCGTTAATGCTGCGCTACAATTCAAACGTAACCGACAGTGAAAACACTAAACTCTATTTCACCGCCGGTCCTTACGCTTCAGCCCTGCTGAAATCACAATGCAAGCTTAAAAACTGCAATGATTGGTCGGATGACAACTACGACAGTGAAGATAAAGACCCTGATTTAGGCGTAATTTTTGGGATGGGCGTAACTTTTCCTGTGAAAAATCTGAAACTTCAGGCCGACCTGAGGTATGATATGGGTTTGTCAAAGCTAAACTTCCAGCCAGATGATTATCGCACCAAAGCGCTGAGCCTTTCATTGGGAATTCTCTTCTAATAAGAAACTGATGTGGATGTACAATCCACGCATATTGGTTTTCACGGATTGAAAACCTGCATCAGCATCCGGGATAAGCGCATAAAAATGCCTTGTTCCGGATTTTTTATTATTAGTTTACCCCGGTGAAAGATATTGGACATTAGCTGGAATAATAACGATTTTCGAGTTGGTTTTTCCTTACATATGAACAAATTTATTGTGGGGCAACTGGTAAATTTTAATCCCAAAGAACGGTCTGTTTGCCACAGCTTCACATTCTAGTGCTATTACGGACTTAATACAGAGTTGATACATGGAGATTAAAAGGTGTTTAATATTGATTTTTTCTCGTTTAAACTGGTCCTGTTGAAAATTTCACCTTTTTGTATTTCGGCGCGATTATCTGCTTATGCCTGAATGCACTGGTAGGCATACTCGAAGGCACGTGTCCCTTGGCAATAATCCATGGAACTAGGGATAAGAAATATAAATATTAAATTCACAGAGGTTCGCAAGGCTTTCAAAGATGTTTGTTATATGATTATAGGAATTACCAAACGAGTTGCGGGAGTTGAAAGCCAGAGAGAAAGACCAAAAATCCAGGCAAGAATGTTCATCAATCAGGTTCGGAAATTTTTATAAAAAATGGGGATATTAAAATAAGTATGATTTTTTATTGACAAACGAAAAAATATATACTATTTTTATCCACAATTAGTAAGTCATTTATGATAAATAGCTTACATATATATATTAAATTATTTATAATAACCCTTGGAGGGGGGGGTATTTCCTTGCATATCAGCACATTACATCCGAATCCTACAAGCAACAGTTAATAACTTTCTGTTTTCTTTCCTCATTACTCTATATTAGTCAAACCGCTTACTTTCAAAGATACCCTCCTTAGTTATATTTTAAACGGAATTAAAATGTCGGCTTCAACCTTAAAGAATTAAATAAAAAATATAGCTGAGTAATTGCGTATAGATTGCGAATCAAATCGAAAATATAATGAAAAATAAACTCCTTCTAATTATCTTGTTCATAATAACCAGCACATTTGGTTTTTCCCAGCCGCTTATCCTTGAATGGCAGAATTGCTTTGGGGGACCTGGTGATGAGAAAGCCTTTGACATTGCAAGTACAGGCGATGGGTATATGATATTGGCTTATCATTCTGTTGAAAACCAGGGGCGTAACATTCTGTTGTTAAGGACAGATACCAGCGGCAATATTGTTTGGGAGAAATCTTTGGGGGGAACCAAGACCGATGAACCCTGTAGAATTTTTAGTGCAGGTAATGGAAATTATTTAATAACAAGCGTTTCCACATCATCAGATGGTGACATTACTTTCGACCCGTACCCTTCAGCTATGAATTACTGGATCCTTAAAGTAAATGGGTCCGGTAATATTCTGTGGGAAAAAATTTACGGAGGAACATGCATAGACCAGGGGAATTTCGCAACTACCACCTCCGATGGTGGCGTCATTGCGTATGGTTACACTTGTTCCTCTGATGGTGATATTACGGTTCATTTTGGGAGTTTTGATGCCTGGATGGTTAAAGTTGATAGTTTGGGTGGCAAGGTTTGGGACTTTACCATTGGCCATAACAATGGCGACTTTTCGAACGCGATCATTGAAACATCCGATAGGGGTGTATTGGCAGCTTTACAATCATATAGGGCAACCGGTGGCAATATTGAATGTGATTATTTCGATATGTACACTGATATTGTGTTGTTTAAATTGGATTCTGTGGCCAATATTGAATGGCAGCAATGCTATGGAGGTAGTTGGATTGAATATGTGTATGATATAATTGAAACTACCGATGGGTATATTTTAGCTGGGAGTGCGGAATCTGATGATGGTGATTTAGCCGGGTCAGGATACCATTTAGGTTACGACAACAATGGGAATCAAACCAGTGATATCTGGCTGATAAAAATTGATTTTACCGGTAACATTCTTTGGAGCAAATGCTATGGTGGAACAAGAAATGAATATGCCAATCGTGTTTTCAGAACAGGAGATGGTGGGTTTATTGTTTTTGGTGAAACCGGTTCTTTTGATGGGGATGTAACAGGAAATCATTCTGTAGGCCCCCCTTATACCGATATCTGGGTAATCAAAATCAACAGCACGGGCGATCTGCTGTGGCAGCAATGCTTCGGGGGAAACGGATCTGAACGCTTGTGGGCGGGTGTAGTTGACAATGGCGATGGTAGTTATGTGATAGCATCAACAATCTATGATTATAATTCAGGTCAGGTTGAATGCCCCACCACCAATGGGAGTGATCAGGTATGGCTGATAAAAATAACAGATACTATAACTGTTGGTATAAATGAGAGAGCTATCCCCGAATCCCTATTAAAAGCCTATCCCAACCCGGCCAAAGAATATGTGGTATTTGAAAGCCATGAAACAATTTCCGGTCTTATTGCCATTACTGATATCTATGGCCGCCCGGTCGCAGAAATACCTCAAAAAAACTGTAAGACGGTTTGGGACATACGCGCAGTGAAGCCGGGGGTGTACTTGTATCATCTTATCAACGGTACACACCTGGCATCAGGCAAATTAATGATTATCAAATAAAGCAAAAAAGACAGCAAACATGAAAAAATCATTATTAACACTAATGCTGATTGCAGCAGTATTTGCCACCAAAGCACAAAATTTCAGTAAAGAATATCCATTCTGGACAAGTGGTTATGAAAACCAGTTTGTTTATCCCTATCCCGATGAATATGTAACAGTTGGGATAAAAGCGTTACCCGGGTGGCAGAATCCCTCCATAATGCTTATCCGCACTGATTTAAAAGGTGATACCTTATACACCAGAGCACTGACAGATACAGATAGATCATCGGAGTTTAAACGGTCCGAACCTGATTTGGATGGTTGCCATTATCTAACTTTTCGCAAGAACGATTCAGTATGCCTGGCCAGGTTCTCACCCGATTGGGATTTGCTGTGGATCAGAAAATTTAGCTTTACCTATAGTTCTGTAAGCCTCGCCATTAAGCGCAACAATGAGGTGCTGGTTGCAGGTAACGACATCAATTATGAGTACAGGCTTCAGTTGTATTGTCTCAGTTCGTCGGGTAACATAATCTGGCAAAAGAGCATCATCACACAATACGAAAGTCCATTAAAGATTATGGAGTTTGAGAATGGGGATATTTGCATTCCTGTTCAAGAGTATCACGGTTATCAAATGACCTATTATGACCTTAATATATATTACTTTTCTACAACTGGCGATTCTTTGTCATATACATCAGTGCCCCTGAATGGCTGGTGGCCTGAGGTTCGGCATATTGTAACAAATAATGACACTTTGGCCATCATTTATGCAAGCATATCTACCCAAGGATACCTTTATTACCTGATGCTTATAGGAAAAGACGGTAACTTTATCTATGAAAAAGAAATAAAGTGGTTTGATGGGTCTTATGGCATTTATAGCACACTCCTTTCCCCTGGTCATTCAATAGTGGCTACAGGCATCATTGAAGGCCCGGATAATCATCATGAAAGTACCTTCATCTATGCAATGACCTTCAATGGAGATAGTTTGTGGTGTGTTAAATACGGAGATAATTTTAATGCAGATGTGAGTGATCTTCAGCTATGCCCTGATGGAGGATATATTGTTAGTGGAAATTATGGCAGTACGGTGAATAGGATAGTTACTCTCTTAAAAACGGATAGTTTGGGCAACCTGAATAATCTTGGAACCGAACAACACTTTATTACAGATATAGTAAGTGTTTATCCCAACCCGGCCAATGAATATGTGGTATTTGAAATGCCTGATACACCCATCAGTACCTGGACTAACCACCAAATTATTTTCATTACCGATCTGTTCGGCCGTCCTGTTGAAGAAGTAATGCTGACCGGAAAAGAAACAGTATGGGATACACACAACGTGATGCCAGGGATTTATTTTTTTCAATACAATAATGACAAACGTGTGAATTCGGGCAAATTCTTGATATTAAAATAGATTGAATTCAAGAATTCACCTATTTCATAATAGCACTCACTCTTATTAAAGTGTTACTGCGGATTTTATAATTGAGAAAAAACTTATTTTTTCTTACCCTCGGTAACCAAACTGCTTTACCATCTACTTTAACCTCTTTTGTTCTTTCAACCTTATTCCACTCAAGGTTCAAAAGATATAGATATAAAGAGCGTAACGTTTTCCTAAACGTGTCATTAGGGCGGTGGAGGCAAGCGATGGTGAGCTTTAAGGATTCTTATTTATTCAACAACAGGCTTCATCGCTGAAGTGTTAAGATGTTAAATTTATTATTTTTATTGCATTAATCATCTTTTTCATATCTTTAAGCAGTCAATAAAAGTAGATTTATATAAACAGATACTTTTATGCTTAAAGAAAAGCCCAAAACGTCCTCTTCCGGACAAAGATCATTTCATTTTCTGCTAATTATAGGTGTTTTGCTTTTCTGTTCAGGTTATTTATCCGGGCAGAATTATAATCAAACGAGAAAGACGGATTCACTGAAAGTGGCAAAACTCAGCGATCGCTTTGAAATTCTCCTGAAGGGTAAACAAACCGATGCGGCAAGGGCGGTGATTGATTCGGCCTATGCCATTGCCACAAAGGCCGGATTGTATAAAAACATTGCCATTTGTTACTTCAATTACGCTTTAATTGAGCGGGAACTCAAAAATACGGATGGGTTTATCCGGAATATGGAGTCCTCTGTTCCCTGGTACCTCAAGGCAAATTATCCTGCGGGCGCCGGAAGTGCACATTTTTTTATAGGACAGACGCTGGCAAAGAGTGACTTCGCGCGTGCACTGGAACATTTCAAAGCCTCGCTTGAACTCAGGACAAAAGTTAATGACAGCATAGGTATAGCCAATAACCTGTTGAATATTGCCTCATTGAATTATCAGTTGAGTAATTTGAGCGAAGCCAACGAATATTTTTATCGCGCACTTAACCTGGCCGGCCAACTGCACAACGATGCCGTGAAGGCGATTGCGCTGAATAATCTTTCCAATATCCATAATAAACTCAAAAATTATTCCCTGTCCCTCGATTATTTACAGCAGGCCCTTGATATACACCAACAGTCGGGCAACCGGCAAAAACAAGCACGTGTTTGGGCAAATTTTGGCAACACTTATTACGAACAAGGTGATTACAAACAGGCCAGAAAATCGTTTGAACAAGCCTTGTCCATCCAAAAAGAGATTAAAGGTAGCGAAGAAGAAATGCTACAGTCATATATTAACCTTGGCATGGTTTATAAATCGGAAGGAGATACTGTGTCGGCCATCAATATGCTGAAGAAAGGTTTAGCGGTGGCCCGGAAGTATGGTAACAAACAAGGCGAAGCAGTGGTATTGAATAACCTGGGTTCATTAACCATTGAGAAGGGTAACACTGAATCATTAAGTATGTTGCTCGAAAGCCTGAAAACTTCGTCAACTTCCGGGGATCGCCGGATGATCCTTACCAATTATGACAATCTGCAACTATACTATAGCAATAAGAAGGATTATAAATTGGCCTGGGATTACGCACAGAAATACCAGTTGTTGAAAGACTCGATATTCAATGAGGAAGTTGCGGAGACAATCATCGATTTACAGACAAAATATGAAACTGCCGAAAAAGAAAAGGAACTGGTAACAATGAGCAAGGAAAAGCTGGCGCGTGAACTTGAATTGAGTCGGGCAAATATGCAGAAATACAGCATGGTGGGTATATCACTGCTGTTGTTGTTGCTATTGGGCGCCCTTTACAGCCGCTTCCTTATCAAAAGGCGCAATCAGTTGCAGCTAACTGCTGTAAATGAAAAACTGAATGAATTGAATCAAACGAAAGACAAGCTATTCTCTATTGTTTCACACGACCTGAAAAATTCTATGTCAGGCTTTTCAAGTATTGTGAATACCATCAACCGGAAATATGACAATTTTACGACCGATGAGATTAAATATTACATTGGTGAGATCACCACATCGGCCAATGCCATGAAAGGTCTGCTTCGAAATTTGCTGGATTGGTCCAGGTCGCAGCAGAACCTTATAAAGATTTGTCCTGCTGAAATTAATGTCCCACATTTGGTGAACGAATGTGTTGCTCAGGTTCGGCAGGAAATCAGGCAGAAGGAGATTGTGCTCAAGCTGGATGTTGACGATGACCTCACCCTTTTTAATGATAAGAATGTGGTTTATGCGGTGGTGCGCAATGTGCTGGTAAACGCGGTTAAATACAGTTTTGAAGGTGGTTTGATTGAAATTGAATCCAATAAAACGGATGGAATTACTGAAATTACTGTAAAAGACCATGGCGTGGGAATGGATGAAGAGAAATTGGCTTTGCTGATAAATCCTAATAATTTTGTGAAAAGCGAACCAGGTGCGGCAGGCGAAAAGGGTGCCGGTTTGGGCTTGATGCTTACCCGGGAACTACTTGAAAAAGTATCCGGGAAAATGGAGGTACACAGCGTGAAAGGGGAAGGCAGTAGTTTTCGCATACTGTTGCCCGATCTGGTAAAAGAACAAATTGCTGAAGAAGTAACGCTATAATTTAACCTTTATGCCAATAAAAGTTGCCGTTGTTGACGATCACCGTATTATTCGCGATGGGGTAAAGGCCATCCTTGCCGGAAATCCTGAGATTGAGCTGATATTTGAGGCTGCATCCGGCGCCGAACTAAAGGCGATTGCCGATAATGTAAGGCCCGACCTGGTGTTGCTTGATATCGGTTTGCCCGATACTTCCGGCATTGAGCTAATTCCATTTGTCAGGGAAAAGCTGAACAGTCGGGTTATGATTCTTACCGCTGAAATGGAGGAAGATATTATCTGCGATGCGGTGGAGAAAGGTGCAGACGGTTTTATGAATAAGGATTGTTCGGGTGATGAGTTACTAACAGCTATCCAAACCATTATGGATGGAGAACCTTACTTTGGAAGAAATTTATCGTCTATTGTTTATCGTAGTTTTAAGAAGAAAATCAATGACCTAAACAACGTTCACAATCTGCCGGTGCTCACCGACCGGGAACGTCAGATCATTCAGGAACTTTCAGATGGGCTGAGCTTCAAGGAAATTGGCAACAAGCTTTTTATCAGTCCACGAACCGTTGAAAATCACAAAAACAACATCCTGGAAAAGCTTGAATTGAAAAACACCATTGAACTGGTGAAATATGCCATAAAGCATAAGATTATTGTGTTGGAGTGATTAGGAAAGACCATCCTGGTTCTTTTTCCACCAATCCACAAAGGCACCAAGATGCACAAAGGTAAAATCTATTTTGTACTTCTTGATGCCTTAGTAGCAATACTATTCCTGATCTTTTCTACTGTATCCCCAGCCTTTCTGCTTCAACAGGTTCTTGTTGTTTAAGTAGCTCGAATTGAGCATATTGTGTAACAATATTCATGCTTGAAATCAATGCACCCAATTCGGGATCTTCCTTGGCATAATGAATTCTGGCCTCATTGTTGACCCTTGGCCATGTTGGATTGCGCGAAATGTTAAAGATTTTTACCGACAATTGATCCGAGCTTGTTTTCTGGTCGGTTTCACTCCATTCGGCGCGCATTTTTCCGTAAGGGATTAATTTTTCGATAACCGATGCTTTGATTGCTTTAGCATCTTCTTTCAGTTTTGGGGTGTACGCAGGCTTTTGCCCAAGCAGCGCATCCAATTGGTTGTAGCCATCTTCATAAATGGCATACACTTCACCTGCCCATTCAAGGGTGCTTAGTTTTTTCATCTTCTGATCGGGTTTTGTGTTTGTTTGTCCGTTGTTGCATCCGGCAAACGCGATGACCATTGCTGCCAGCAAGAATAAATGTTTCATAAAAACTCCTTCTTTTTAGTGGATGAATAATTCCGATAAGCAAACCTACAACCATAAATACACCTGCTATATGGGTGAATCTCCCTATAAACAATGGGGAAAACCAGTCATTTTATATTCATTCGTTGTGAATTTATAAAATTCAGCCTTAAATTAGCCCGGAAATTTTACCCTTATGAAAGTCAGAACCACCCTTCTTACCCTGCTGCTATTTCTTGTTGTGCTTACTATTCAGGCTCAATGGGAGCCACAAACGGTCATCAACCAACGCACCATTGACAATTCCTATGTCTCTGATGCCGATGGAAATCTGGATGCCACTGAAATTGCTCAGCTTAACCAGATTTTACAGCAAACAGAAAATGAAACAGGGGTGCAGTTCGCCATTGTGGTGTTGAATGACATCAGCGAAAAGTGGGAAATCATGGGCTTTGGGGTTGAGTTGTTCAACCATTGGGGGATTGGCCAGAAGGATACTGATAAAGGATTGCTGTTACTCATTGTTAAAAATACGCGCGATTGGCGGTTCTTCAGTGGCTACGGGCTGGAAGGAACGCTGCCCGATGCCGTGCTGAATAAACTCGGCTACACTTATATTGTTCCTGCTTTTCAGGCTGAAAATTATGGCAATGGACTGATTGATGTATCCAACCAGATCAATCATATTCTCACCGATAAAAACGTTGCCGAAGCGGCGCGTTATGCGGTGCATTATGAACCGTGGTGGGATACTTTTCAGGTGGTGCTTTGGATTGCATGGTTTGCAATCATGGGCCTTGCTTTTTACGCGATGACGAAAAAGCGTAAAAAGCAAACCAAAGCTGTCACGGCAGTGAGTCCTTTTAAAACGGATGCAAAAGCAACCGATATGGTGGTGCTTGTCCCTGATAAGGCCGCGAAAGTAAAAATCTGGGGCAACGATAAAGCAGCTAAATTCCTGTCGGTCTTTGGGATGGCAGGCCTGGTACCGGGCCTGGCTTCCTATTATAGTGATTTGTTCAGCAATCCGGTTGGAAATGCTGTTTTCGGGTTCTATATTTATCTGTTTGTGCTTTCGGGAATCATTCAATACCGGCTGAACCGGAATGCAAAGCGCCTGTCTCCCGACGGGCCTTCCGGGTTTCTTACGCTCACCGAAGCCAATAAGTTGCTGGTGCTCCGAATGATATTTTTTCCGATGGCTTTTCTACCTTATTATTTTATCTACAAAAAGAAGCTGAACCGACTGAAAAATGAAAAAATTACCTGCCGGCAATGTCAACTGGATGCATTTCCCTTGCTTCATGCTGATTATGGCCAGCACCTTAGCCAGGCTGAAATGCTGGAAATCAAACTTAAAAGCCGGGATACACGGTTGTATCAATGTGCCAATGCTCACCTTACCAAAATTTTGTTTGCCGGTAAAAAAGCCGCTGCTTTCCGCACCTGCCAGAAGTGCCACACCTTAACAATGGCCAAAACCAGCGAAAAAACCATTCAGGCGGCCACTTATTCATCCTCAGGACAGGGTGAGCGTGAATTTACCTGCAAAAACTGTGGGGCAACGATGCTTGCCCCATTTGTCATCCCCATGAAGCAGCGAAGCTCATCAAGCTCAGGTTCGGGTTCTTCAGGTTCAGGAGGAGGATCGTGGGGTGGTGGCAGCACCGGTGGTGGTGGCGCCGGAGGAAAGTGGTGAGTTTCAGTTAATACAAGTGAACAAATACACTGAACTTATGTCCAGAAAATTATAACTGGCATTCGTCTTTATTTTGGAAGTACTTGTTCCTATAGATAAAGTTCATATTTTTATCATAAAATTGTGGTAGAAATCATTGCTCCCGAAAATCTATGGACATTGTTTTAATGCGATGCCTGAAGCACTTAAAGAGATTCTGGATTAGTATAATGTTTGAAAAAAGTAAACCAAAATGAACCAGGGTTAAATTTTATAACTATCAATATGTTGATACAAATACTTGACATCATCAGAATTGCATTGGTTGCAATTGCATTTTTTTTTGGTTACTCCATAGGTTTTAGTGGCGACACGTATGAGCCTGTTTCCCAGTTGCATTTTATGATTCCTATAGTTATTGTTGCCATAGCAGGCATTTCAGGAATTGAGGGTTTGTTTTTTGGCAAGAAAGCAGCCCAGGCGAAAGGATACGAAACGGGAAGTAACTATCAGAAGCAATCGGCATTTGCATTAATGTCATATGCTTTCGGTTCAATTTTGGTTTATTTTTCTAATTGGGGTATTCATTCAGAACTTACTATCCTTTTTGTTTTCTTTTTCTTCTTTACCCTCTCGGCAGGTAATCATGGCCTTGAAGCCATTCGACATAAAAACTATAAATGGCAAAACATCAACCGCCCTTTCATTCTTATGTTGCTTCTGGCTGGATTCATTTATCCTGTTTTAATGTTGTTCAAATAATCTTTCGTTGAAATAAGGTCGTTCGGTTTGGGTACAGGATCGAGAGGTGATGGCAGTGCCGGTAACGGCGGTGCGGGAGGAAAGTGGTGCATCAATCGGTTCCGGAATCCAACAATTTTCCCCGCATTTTCAAGGGTGTAGACCGGCAATAATTTGTCAAATTTATTCTCAGCTTCTCCATTGATTCCGAGCTGACGTTCTACTTCACTTTGCGTTTTCCAATCTGTTGAATAAAGGATTTGATGAAATAGAAGCCAATTACCTGGCTTTTTCTTTCTCTTTATGCTACTCCTCACTCCTTATAAGAAAATATGTTTTGCCTGTTTTAATTAAATCCCATCCATCTTCTAGTTTAAGTGTCCAGTTATTACATTTAATAATGTTGCCATCCGCGTTAATATTGACTGCGGGGATTGTGGCTTTTCTCCAGTCTTTTGAGAGGAGACAACCTCCATTATCTACTTCAAGCCTGCCCCAGGTGTCTGTAATTATTATGAAAGGATAGATAGTACCCAGGGTATCAATAGGTTGCAAAGTATTTGGGTTGAACCCGACATTAGGCTTGGTAAGGTTCAATATTAAAACTGTGTCATTGTTGAATATCTGCCTGTATTTTTCCAGGATACTATCTTTTCCCAGCTTCAATTTTTGCTCAAAATCAGAAATTTCAGAAAGAGAATAATTGTGCTTAATTATTTCAAAAGTTGCACATATATCTTTGGGCATTTCAATGTTATAGGCAATTTGAACAAGTTGGCCTAAATCGTCATTGTTTTTTAATTGGTATTGCCAGTTGGCATGGGCCTGATCTAACAAATACGCGTATAAAAATCCGGAATAATAGCCAAATGATCTGACCAAACTTTCTTGTTGCCAGTATTTCTCACTTTTTGATAGTAGCCGGTTTTTAAAGTCAACATCATTGCTTGCGCAGAGTTTGTATGCAGTGTATTCAGGAAGCCCTTCGTGCAATTCGAATTTGTTTTCCATCGTATCACATGCAGGAAACATTTCCCTCCTGTAGTTCCTGAAAACCAGTGCATCCTCTATAGAGGCGACTCTCTTTTCACCAGACTGTTTTATTGCATCTTCCAGGGCAGACCATTCTAATTTAAGATAAATCCTTGCCTGCATATTATCCAAATGGCTGTTGTCATAGCCAAAATTTGAATCAAGGCCAATTTCCGGTTGAAGTCTATGGAATAATTCATGAACAAAGAGTGTATTTCTTTCAAACTCATCTTCTGGCATATACGCTACTATTGTCCAAAAAGTGCCGTTAAAATCAATGGTGGAATTTGAAATGATATTATTGTCTGGAAGATAGCCGCAGTAAACACCATCTTTTTCAACCAGAATGGAATCTTTATCTTGTTGATTGGCAATAATAAATCTGGTT
This sequence comes from Lentimicrobium sp., assembly GCA_034005265.1. Classification (GTDB taxonomy): domain Bacteria; phylum Bacteroidota; class Bacteroidia; order Bacteroidales; family Lentimicrobiaceae; genus Lentimicrobium. Next base: position 76,608 of record JAVEVB010000008.1, on the reverse strand, counting down.
TCCCTATCTACCACCATTATTGGTCCCCAAAGGTTTTTGCCCCAAAGATTACCATCATCTGCATTGCAAATCGCTGCAACATCTTTAAATGTTCTCTTCAAAAATTCTTTTTGAGAAATATCATCTTGCCCAAATGCAACCTGATAAAATACAAACACAATCAGGAAAGAATAAAACGTCCTCATAATTACTTGGTTTTTAATAATTACAGGCTTGCTCATTGCGCCGATTTTAATAAATGAAATCATTATAGAGGTTTCTATTTTATTCGCCTGCAATTTAATATCAGTCAGCAATTCAACCTCAGGAGCAAATATACCTAAAATAGCTTCTTTTATAAGTATCACCATCTCTTGTTTTCCTGATTAGGTCAATATATGAGGCTCTCTCTACATTTCGTAAAATCCCCCATCCATTTTGAGGGATTCAACTCACCTCGCCTTCCATAACGTGGAAGTAATTTAGCTGCATCAAAATACGACCACCTGCTACACTTACTGTTGAGGCATCCTCTGCCTGTAAATTGAGGGTTTAAATTACTGAAAGAGCAACAGTTAACCCTTATACAAACCAAAAAAACAAAAGCCATGAATCAGTTCTACAACATTCTGTATTCAATACAGCGACTCATTAGCCTGCCCGGTACCCTTCGCAATACAGCGCGAACCATCAAGCGCGAAACGGACAATGTTTCAAAGGTGATTAAGCCGAAGAACAAGGAACAGAAGCCAGAAGAAAAGAAATAGGAACCCCCAAAAAAAGCAGCAATGGACGATCCTAAAAAATTGGTGCAGGAAGCCTCAGGCTATCTGCGCAAAGCAGAAAGCAGCATGTTTGGTGGTAAAAACCAGGATGCGGTAGAGTTATTGAACAAAGCAAACGAAGGTGCAACCCAGGCAGCACAGCAAATGCCTGATGATTTCCAGGTAAAGTCGCTATTGCAGAAAATTGAAAAACTGCGCAAAGACCTGGAGCGCAAAGGTGTTGCTACGCGACCCGGCAGTGGTGCTGGTTTGCCCTTTGAAGTTGAAGCACAATTGGGCCATATCCGTGAATGTATTTTGACAAAAAATCTGGAACGGGCCAAAAGGGAACTTGAAATTTATTATTCAAGGTTTGCCGGACCATACTCCGATATTCCGCAAATTAAAGAAATGCATCTTCATCTTCAAATCCTTGAAAAAGAAGCTGAAGCAGCACGGGCACGAAAAGAGACTGAACAGAAGGCCTATGCCGCATCGCTTGAGCAGCATGAAGCGCTTTGCAGAGAATGGGAGAATACGTTCAGGCAGATACCTTATTTTGATGGATTGGCGCTGAATGTGCCGGGCCTGTTGGAACAAAAACAAGCATATGGCGTGGCAATCGTCGCTATGGATTCTTACAATAAGGTCAACTTTATCGCTCAACAGTCCATTACCCTCGAAAGCCTTGTCAATGATTTGAAGCAACGGATGCGGCAGTTTGAATCAAACCTGTCGGCTTCGGCTGCGGCTATCGCCGATGAGGTAAATGCAGCCATTCTATTTCGTATTGATGCGCTGAACAAGGATACGGCATGGGAGAGTGCTTTGGATCAAAAGCCTCAATTTGTTGGGAGAAAGGAAATGGAAACCCTGGCGCAACGCATTGAGGAGGTAAGCCCATTGTTTGATGAATCCGCAGCCCCACTGCAAAAACTCCGCCACTCCTATGGATTACTCACGGTGTTGAACGACGACCGGAAAGAAGCAAGGAGCAAGCGTATTAACATGCGGGCATCAATTGTGGATGGTGCCGAAGGCGGGGAAGCCATTAATGCGGCCCGTATCGCCTTGCTGAACAGCTATCCCAATGCCACCATCATCACAGGAGCAGTGGTAAAGTCCTGGGAAAGCAAGCACACCGAAGGCTGGCTTGACAACACCCGATCCCAGTGGGTAGTAAAGAATACCCTGGAAACAGCCGTAGAGCTGGCAGCAAAGCTCAACGATAAAAACTTCAGCCTTTTCACGATGCATGTAGAGAAGGTGGTGAACCCAGACGGAACTTTCGGAAGGGTGGTAAGCCACATCCTTTTTGAAGAACAGATGGCTGAAGAAAACATTGCAGTTGTATGAACACCCTGACCTCCACCGATTGGGCAGCTGAATACAAATCGCTGGACCTGGATGTGCTCAAACGCATCAATAAATGGATGACAGTGGCCATCCCCGTGGTAGGTGCTTTACCTGTTGCTGCTGCTTTTTTGGTATTCAGGCATCAACCCGGGGTTGGCTTAATTCTCATGATTACCGTATTGATATTTACCCTACGACAGGCACACAAGGTTTATCTGCTCAATCGAAAACCGGTGGTTTATTCAGGCATCATTACGGGGAAAAACTCAAACAGCCACACCAACGAATCAACGAAAACCTGTTACGAATCATTCTACATACGGCTTTTTACCCAGGAAGCTTTTGAAATTGACTGGCGAGGCAAGGCTGATCCAGTGGCTAAAGCCAATAAGCCGGTAAAGCTGGGATGTTCCCCTTCCTTATACAAAATACTCAATCAAGGGCAATCCATCACCGTGATGGTATTGCCACACGAAAAGGAAATTTTAAAACTTTTTCCATCCAATTGACTACCACCAAATCAACATAATTAAGTTAAACCAAAAGTAGCAGCCATGAAAAAAAACATCATCATTATCGGGGCGATGACCCTGATGCTGGCAGTAGCAATGCCGTTGTCGGCGCAAATCGGGAACCTCAAGAATATTAAAAAGAATGTTCCTGACACCAAACAAGTAACCGAAACCGTGAAGAAAACAACTTCGTCGGAGAAATCGGAAGGAACCAAAGCCGAAGCCAAAACTTCGGAACAAACTTCGGCCAAATCTACACCGCCGGAAAACAAATCGGCCCTTTATGTCTCCATCGCATCGGGCAAGAACCAAAACGATGGCAGCAAAGAATCGCCACTGAAAAACATTGACAAAGCCATTGCCACCGCCCAGCCCGGCGGAGAAATAAGGGTTGCCGGTGGTGTTTATATGGGAACGCTCAATGTTGGCTTTATCGAAAGCGACAAACCGGTGAAAATTTACGGAAGTTTTGATGAAACCTTTACTACTCAGGACATCGCGGCTCATCCTACGTTGATTCAGCCCAGTAATGAAAGTGCCCGTTCTACGCGTAAAGCCGTGATGAAATTCACCAAAGATGTAAAAGGCACCGTCATCGACAACCTCATTTTTGATGGTGGCGAACGCAATGCCTATCATGCCGACGAAGGCATGGTTGAAGGTGTGGAAGGTGGACGGATGTTGCCCGAAACAGAAAGGCCTAAAGATGGCAATTCTACCGTACACGAGCCTTTGCTGCAGTTCATGAGTGCTACCACTGGCGGAGATGTAACGGTTCAAAACTGCATTTTCGTGAATGGTGCCAGCTTTGCCCTGCAGGCCGGGCACCGTAGTGGAAAATTTACCGTGAAAAATAATGTTTTTATCGCCAATAAGATGGCTGCCATTGAGATTTACGGAACCTGCGCCAGTACAGGTGGCCCCAAAACCATGGCACTTTGTGGTGAGGTAGAGGTTGCCAACAACACCATCCTCTTTACCTGGAGCCGTACCAAGGATTTTCTGGATATGGGCTACGGCGTGCGTATTATGACCAAACTGGACTACAATATCCATAACAACATCATTGGTGGAAGCATCCTGGCTGCCATTGACCACACTCGTTTCAATAAAAATGAGTGGATAAAGGTGGACAATAACATCTTTTTTGTCAACAAGGACAAAGATTTCCACTACAGTCCGGCAAGCAACACCCGCCTCAGGATTGATGCCGCGGACTTTGGTGACATTGAAATTGCCAGCGTTGATGGCAACAAAAATGAAATCCCCTCCGGTCTGAAAGTGAACAAATCTTACTTAGAAGGCTATCTAAATGCGCGTTACAGCGAACAAGCGGATTTTGACCGCAACTCACAGGCCAACCAATGGCGTTCGGCCATGGGTATGAACATGCAGGGCACTATTTCGTCAAGTGTTACCATGTTTGGCAATAAATACCCGTGGCGCGAGGCCAGCAATCTGTTTGGCAATGTGAGCGGGTATGGGGCCCAGTAAAAACCTTTAAACACGCAAAACCATGAAAACTTTTTTATTCACCGCAATACTTTTACTTCTTATGGAAAACATTATAGCTCAGAACGAGGGTCAAATCATTTTTTCAAAGAGCCCGATTGATCCTGCCCAACCCGCGGCCATCACCGATCAGTTTAAGGCTGGTGACCCTATTTATGCCGTGGCCTTTCTGCCGAAAACCATCAGTGAATTCTACAAAAATTCAGGCGAAAAAGGCAAGGTGAACCTTGAAGTTTTTATCTACACGCTAAAGCCACCGCTGTATTCATATCAGACGGACGATCGTGAAGAGCAACTCATTTACAGTGATATGTTTGTTTCAGGAAGCCTTAAGGAGAATAAATACCTGGTGATTGACCTTGTGCCTGATTCCAAAACTACACTGGCATACAAAACTCCTGAAATTATGTATAAAGAGTTTGGTAAAAAATTCGACGGGCCCGCAAAATTTGCCGAAGCGATTTCGCAACTGGAAGCCGGTGATAACAAGCTGAAAATTGTGCTGAATGTCAATTATGACATTGCCGCAGAAGGGAAACTGACGGTATCAGGCGATGGATTTGATGCTTACAAGCAATTGGCTCAGGAGCTGAATGGTGTAGCTGCAAATGCTGGTGCCGATAGTGAGCAGATGCCGAAAGCAATGATGCACGATGCAACTACTGAAGCCCAGATGCTTGCTGCCCTGAAGAAGTCAAACGACTGGAACAGTGGTTGGTTTAAAGCTACTGAAGTAGTGAAACTGGTAATTTCTGATCCTGAATGGTATGTGCGCCGCCACGAAATTTCGGGGGCTATACTGCATCGCTACATCCGGGCAGCCGTTGCTATGAAATTGGAGGATGGTACTTGTGGCTACCGCTTCATCACCTATCAGGAAGATTATGTTGGCGGTAAATTCCAGCCACTGAGATACGACGGTGCCAGCGATCGCCATGCCATTAACTGCAACAATATTAAATAGTTGCCTGATACTAGGACTATAATTATTGCTTTTTGAAATGGTTGAAAAACGGCTGGCACAGGATTCGGGGAGTATTCACTATAAAGGAACGGGGTTTCCTCCCGGTGTCAGCTGTTTTTTCATAAAAATTTAAATCATCCACCCATTTAATACCCAAAACCATGAAAACACCTTATTTCTTAATTTTATTCTCCCTCTTGTTTGTTGTCATGCTATCTTCTTGTAAAAAGGATGAAGACGACGATCCGAAGCCCAACGATCCAATAGGTGAGGTTGTTCCATCCGATAATGATCCTGTGATAGGAACTGTTACCGGTGAAATCAGCGAAACAGTTTTCACAGAGAACCTGTCAACTGCCACCATAACATTCAGCCGCCTTCCGCATTCTTTGGGCAAATTTCTGGAGCTTCGCAACCAGGTGGCCCACACACCTCAGGGCGCTGCTGCCATGATGGTCGTCGCCATCAACATTTATAAGCAATACCCTGTGGAAGGGATGAAATGCCTCACGGCCAATTGCACCAGCCCTTTGGTAGTTCCGGCTACGAATAACGATGGCGCTTACGAAGGTTATGTGATGGGCAATACGTCTGAACTTCAGCGTAAACTGACTGATTATCCTCATCTGCCCAATGTTTACTTTTCGGGTGCTTCACCGGAGAATCAATACACGCCTGATGGCCCGCCATATACTATGGAACTGGCCACGAACCTTTACAGTTATCAAAGTTCTACAGACGGCAGTACGCGTATTAAACTCTTTGTCAGTACACTTGGCGCAGATTCCCCACGGCCGGTAGTGGTGCGGAAAATTGGTGATTTTTACATGGTAACGGAGTATAGCTCACTTTACCTGGCGCCTAAGCCAATCATGCCTTAAAACGAATGTTTAAAATCCAACCTTTTCATTAACTTTCAAAAACCCAACAACCATGAAAGCATTTATTCTTACCCTCGGGGTTATCCTCATCACCGCCTTTAGCCTCCAGGCTCAGGGACTGGAAAAATTTGTAGAGAAAAATAAAAACCGTGCCATCCGTAAAACCGAAATGCACGCTGATCGCAAAATTGACAAAGGAATGAACAAGAGCCTGGATGCTGCTGACAAAGGCGCTACAAAGGCTGTGAAGAGCGATCCTCAGAAAAAGGAAGCCCGCCGCAAGAAAAAAGCTGAAAAAAAAGAAGAAGCTGAACAAAAGGAAGATTAGCCAGCCATTTTTAGCTGGTGAATTGATCAAATTTCCAGAAATTATTTAAAAGAGCAAATTATGAAAACAAAACTAAAATTCATTTTTACGTTGCTCCTCCTCTCATTTAGCATTGCCGGTGCAATTGCGCAAAATTTACACCAAAGCATTAATGGAGGTGGAGGGGATGCTACAGGAACAGGAGGCACAGTCAGCTATTCAGCGGGGCAGACTTTTTATGTTGATGCATCAGGTAGCAGTGGTTCCATCTCACCAGGAGTGCAACAACCTTACGAAATCTCAGTGGTAACGGCCATTGAAGGTGCTGAGGATATCAGCCTTGCCATCAAGGCGTTTCCCAATCCAACTAATAGCAATCTGCTGCTAATGATTTCAGGGGCTCATAAGGAACCTTTGAGTTATCAACTTTTTGATTTGTATGGGAAACTCCTGGACAGCGAAAGAATTGTTGAATCGGAAACTTTCATTGACATGACGAGTCTGGCCAGAGCAACCTACTTACTGAGGGTTTTCTCAGAAAATAAAGATTTTAAAATTTTCAAAATCATAAAAAATTAAATACCATGAAAAAGATCTACATAATATTGGTGGGGTTAATGTTAAGTTTACTCAGCCATGCTCAGGCACCGCAACGAATGAGTTATCAGGCGGTGGTGAGGGACGCAAGCAGTGAATTGGTTGTTGATCAGCAGGTCAGGTTAAGGCTTAGTATTTTGACTTCACCCACAGCGACTACTTCCATTTGGCAGGAAGTTCAAACTGTCAGAACCAACGAAAATGGTTTGGTCAGTCTTCAGTTGGGTCAGGTAACTTCCTTGCCGGTAAATATTTTTATGGACAATGGAACGCTTTATCTGAAAACTGAGGTTGACCCCAATGGTACTGGAACTTATTCTATTTCCGGCACGAGTCAGTTGTTGAGTGTACCTTATGCCATGTATTCCAAAGATGTGCAAAATAAGGACGATGCAGATGCTAATCCAACCAATGAAATTCAAACCCTCAGTATTAGTGGTACCAACCTTACCTTGTCCAATGGTGGTGGCACAGTTACCTTGCCGAGTAGTGGCGGAGGAGGCGATAACTGGGGTACACAGGTTGTTGTTTCTAACGCCACCATTGATGGTGAAGGCACTCCCGCTGCCCCGCTTAAGTTAGCACAACAATCTGCCTCCACAGGTCAGGTCTTGAAATGGAATGGTACTACCTGGTTGCCTGCAGCCGATGAAACCGGGTCAGGAGGGGCAACACCAACCGGACCTGCCGGCGGAGATCTTGACGGGACCTATCCCAATCCTACTATAGGTTCGGGTAAAGTTACTTCTGCGAAAGTAGCGGTAAATGCCATCACGGTGGATAAGATTGCTGATGCTGCTGTGACTTCCGATAAACTGGCCACCCAAAGCGTAACTGGTTCAAAAATTGCTCAGCAGGCCGCAATTACGGGTCAGGTGCTGAAATGGAACGGAACTACCTGGGCTCCGGGAACTGATGAAATGGGTAGTGGCGGAAGTAATCCAACCGGTCCTGCCGGAGGCGACCTGTCGGGAACGTATCCAAATCCAAGTGTTGGTGATGCAAAAATAACTACCGCTAAGTTAGCCAACTCGGCGGTTACCGGTGCCAAAATTGCCCAGGCCTCGGCAACCACAGGCCAGGTGCTTAAATGGAGTGGATCGACCTGGGCTCCCGCACCCGATGAAGTTGGAAGTGGTGGTTCTTCACAATGGACAACCAATGGAAGCAATATATACTATAATACTGGTAATGTGGGTATTGGAACAACAAATCCAACCTCCAGACTTGATATTTCCGGTTCCGGCGATCAATTCATAAAGGTTACTTCTACCAATGCAAATGTGTCAGGAGTAAATTATGTGCGTACCGGTAACGATGCCATTGACTGGAGTGTTCGGAATAGCGCTGGTAACTTATATTTTAGCTATTCAAATGATGATATGGCGAGCGTGAATAGTGCAATGGTTATCCGGGGAATACCCACAGGAAGGGTTGGGATTGGCGTTGATACGCCTACCGAATTGCTTGATGTTAACGGGAATATCCGGCTTAGAGATAATGGATCAATAGGAACCTGGTCGAACAACTCATTATCGTTGATGACCAATAGCTTAGCACGGATTACGGTGCAAGGTGATGGAAAAGTTGGCATTGGTACTACATCTCCACTAGGTTTATTAGCCGTGGAAGGTGGTGGAGCCGGATTAAGCTATCCAGGCCTTCGTGTAACTAATAATCATGCTGAAGGTATTGCATTGTGGGCGCGTGCCTTCAGTAATGATGCAGCCATGGTTGTAACTCAAAACGGTACGGGAACAATAGCCAGGTTCTTTGACGGAGGAAATTCTGATGTAGTGAGAATTGATAATGGAGGCGGTGGTAATAAGGGAGCAATTAGGCTTTTTGGTAGTAATTCATCTTCGAATTTTGGTGGGTTTGTCTCGGGTGAAAATAGCTATGGTCTTATTATGGGGCAGCAGTATTCCGGATCACCCTATGCTATTGCTAATGCTTATCGCCCAACTTCATCAACTTCTTCCTTTGCCCCGTATCTGGATAATACATCATCACTTGGTGTTGCTACATACCGATGGACTGCCGTATTTGCGGTGAATGGTACAATTCAGACTTCCGACAGGAATAAGAAAGAAGATATCAGGGACATTTCTTATGGACTTGATGCTCTGATGAACATAAAACCGGTTAGTTTCCGATGGAAAGATTATGCTTGCAGGGTAGGTACAGGTAATAGCATGGGCTTTATAGCTCAGGATCTGGAGCAAATCATACCTGATGCTGTTGTTCATTCTTATACCTCTGATGAAGAAATTCAGAACGCCCGGAAAGAGAAAGGTATTGAACTTGATCGTGAAACGTACGGTGTGAAATACACTGAACTGATTCCTGTTTTGGTGAAAGCAATTCAGGAACAACAAGCTTTGATCGAAAAAATGCAACAACAAATTAATGATTTGAAAGCGGATATCAGGAAATAAAGAAAGGCCTGTTTACCCTCTTTTTTGATTGGTTTGAGAGTGCCTTATTACTTTGCTGACACAAAGTAATAAGGCGCTCTTGTTTAATCAGAGTCCCGGCCGTTTAAACTTTAGGAGAGTGTCGTCTTAATTCTTGATGTTTTTATTGATTGTCATATTTTAGTATGTCTTCACTTACATAATCAAGTTGAATGTTTGCCTGACGAAACATCTCTTCTGATTCGGTGGCTGAATGATATTTCTTTTCACACACCACCCTTTCAATACCACAATTGATAATCAGCATGGCGCAGGTGCGGCAGGGGGTCATTCTGCAATATAGCGTGGCACCTTCCAAAGCAATGCCCAAACGTGCTGCCTGACATATGGCATTTTGTTCGGCATGGACCGTACGTACACAGTGGTTGGTGACTTTCCCATCCTCGTGCGTAAGTTGCTTGAACAAATGTCCAACATCATCGCAATGGGGGAGGCCAATGGGCGAACCCACATAGCCGGTTACCAGTATTTGCTTGTTGCGTGCAATTACACAGCCACTTCTTCCGCGATCGCATGTGGCGCGTTTGGCAATGGTGTTGGCCACTTCCATGAAGTACTCATCCCAGGTGGGACGGATGTATTTATTTTCTTCCATAGTATAAGGTTAAATCAATCGTCCTGACATGTATTCTTTAGACCTTTTTTTAAAGAATTCTTCTTGCTAAAATATAATTCCGTGGTTTTTAAAGATCTAAAACGGTTCCAGAAAACCTGTTGAACGCAAAGATACTTTCTTTTCCCTCCTTATTCCTTGAAATTATCCCTAAAAATCTTTTTCTGATTTTTCTTGACAAACTAATAATTTAGTTGTATATTTGTATTTCCAAATAACTAATCAATTAGTTAAATATAAATTGACACAAAATGAAAGAACTAACACGGGCCGAAGAGCAAGTTATGCAAATTCTCTGGCGCATAGGAAAGGGCTATGTAAATGATGTTCTTGAGCATTTCCCGGAGCCCAGGCCTGCTTATAATACTGTTTCAACATTCATCCGTATTCTGGAGAAGAAAGGGGTGGTGGACCATGAGGCTTTTGGGAAGGCTCACCGTTATTATCCATTAATCAGTAAGCGGGAGTACATGCACTTTACCATGAAGCAGATGCTAAGCGGCTATTTCAGCAATTCTTACAAACAGATGGTCTCCTTTTTTACCAGCGAAAATGACCTGACGGTGAAAGAAATGGAGGAAATCAGGCAATTGATGGAACAACAAATCAATGAAAAAAAGAAGAAGCCATGACACCACTTTTTTTATATCTGATAAAGGTATCCATTCTTAATGCATTGATGATTGGATTCTACCTCTTTGCCATAAAGCGGGGCCGAAACTTTAGGTTGATGCGGGGTGTATTGCTTGCTGCAATTATACTGCCGTTGGTTTTGCCATTGGTGCCCGGCCTTTTTATTGGAGCGGACGGAGGGTCATCCCCAATATATGTAATCACTCTACCCGAAACTGCCGCAGTTACCATAACTGCTGCTCCTGAAGGTTCGGTATGGCCTCAACTTCATGTAATTATTTATGTTATGGTGGTCGGTATCATGATTTTGGGTGCGGTGTTTTCTATTCTTTCTGTCCTGCGTCGTTTGCGTGGAACGAAGATTCACCTTACCCCTTACGGGAAAATATATCTCGACAATAAGGCAGTAAGCCCATTTTCATTCTTTCATTGGGTGTTTTTTCCTGCTGACAGTCTGGGCCAACCGTCGTATGATCTTTTACTCAGGCATGAATTTAGTCATGTGGCCCATAAACACAGCATCGATCGACTGGTTTCTTGCCTGTTCCGGGCGTTTTTCTGGTTTAATCCCTTTGCACATATAAATCACCGATTATTGTCAGAAGTGCATGAATACCAGGCAGATGTCGATGCTATTGGTGCTTTGACTGATCTTACGCCCTACCACCATTTGATGGGTTCATTTGCCGGATTTCCGGAACACAATAGCATGACCAATCCATTCAGTTCACACCTCAAAAAAAGAATCATCATGTTAAATAATTTCAAACAGGGGAAAATCAGTATTGGCCGCATTCTGGCAGGCTTCCTGGTAGTGGCAGGTATTGCTTTGTTCACCTCTATGGTTCAGCCGGGCGAAACATCGGTAAATCAGGATATTTTAGGAAATACTCAGAAAAATCAGGATATTATTCCTGAATTAATAGTTGAAATGCCTCAAACTGATGGAGATGTTGTTCCCCTCTATCCGGGTGGCGAAATGGCACGCATTAAATATTTTAGAGATAATCTTCGCTATCCTGCCGAAGCCCGTCAGAATAATATACAGGGGTATGTGGATTATACCATTGAAATTGATGAAAATGGAAAGGTTACGAATCCCAAAATTCAGAAAGGGCTGGGTTATGGCTGCGATGAGGAAGTGCTTCGTGTTTTAGAGATGATGCCAGATTGGAAACCCGGTACGCGTGAAGGTAAGCCTGCCAAATTTATGCTTCCCTTTTCTGTTCGTTTTACCCTTTCGGGTGATGCCAGGTCAGAATTACCAGATGGTCAGGATGAGGAAAATGGAATCTATACAGTTGTTGAGGAGGTTCCCCGCTTTAAAGGAGGTGACGGCGCCCGTATTGAATATTTGAGCAATGCCATTACCTACCCCGAAAAGGCAAAAAAAGATAAGGTAGAAGGGACGGTTTATGTAACTTTTGTAATTGAAAAAGATGGAGCAATTTCTAATGTAAGGGTTTTGCGTGGTATTGGCAGTGGATGCGATGAAGTGGCCGTGAAGGCGGTTACTGAAATGCCTGTCTGGGAGCCGGGAAAGCACCGGGGACAGCCTGTTCGCGTGCAATTTACCATGCCGCTTAAGTTTACATTGAATAGTAAAAAAGAGGACTCCCCTGAACACTGGGGTGGAATAAACAGCAGAGATGAAGTTTTTACTGTTGTTGAAAACGCTCCGGAATTCCCGGGAGGTGATGATGCCAGAAGCGCATATCTGGCCAAGGCGGTTGTTTATCCCGAAGCCGCCAAAAAGAATGGCATTCAAGGGACGGTTTATGTTACTTTTGTTATTGAAAAAGACGGAAAAGTTAGTGGTGCCAAGGTACTCCGTGGCATTGGGGGTGGATGCGATGAATCAGCTGTGAATGCCGTCAATAGCATGCCTGACTGGAAACCCGGTACGCAAAGGGGCGAACCTGTTCGCGTTCAGTTTACCATGCCTGTTAAATTCAGTTTAGAAAAAAAGAAAGAAGGAGACCAGATTAAGTGAAAACCAAAGCGTTTTATCTGAGTGCAGTATTTATTCTTTGTTCATTCATGGCGGCTGCCTCCTGGCCGCCATGGTTTGCAATAAACCAATACAATAAAAAGGGTGAGCGGCATGGTCGCTGGGTTTATTATTGGGACAGCACCAATAAAATTCCGATGAATAAACTGCGATTCAAAAATGGTCACGAATTTGGCCTTAACCGCTATTATAGCGAAAAGGGAAAAGTATGGCTGAAGTTCAAGGCACGCAAGGATGGTCGGATGAAGGTAACTTATTACGATGAAAACGGGCGCAAGGAAAGAAAGGGGAAGGCCTTAATGATCATCGACCCGCTTGAAGTCCGTTACTCCTGGAATGGTAAATGGCGGTTTTATAAGAACGGGAAGTTGGTGAAAACGGTTGTATATGAAATGGGTTTGCCTCTGGAGGAAGAGATGGGTAATTCCGGCCAGTAATCTTTTTAAATCATAAAAGGTCTGTAAAATGATTGTGGTGCAGTATGCTGAATTTTTAGTTAATAATTTTTGTGTGGAATTTCTAAAGTTCATATAATCAGATTGTTTGTAATTAGTGCATTGCATTCCTGTCCGCCGGGAGGCTGGTTTTTGTCCAGGCGTGGAGCGTATTAAACTGACAATTGTTTATCTTTGACCCTTCATTTTATCCCTTTTGTTATGAGAAAAATCGTTTTAGGCCTGATGGTCCTTGTTGTTGTGGCTTCGTGCAATTCACAAAAAGGTGACCAATTTGTTATTGATGGAACCGTTCTTGGTGAACAGGTAAAGCAAGTTTACCTTCAGAAAAGCAAGGATGGAAGTTTTGAAATTCTTGATACTGCAATGGTTGAAAATGGAAAATTTACATTTACCGGAACCATCGCCGATCCTGATTTATATTATATTGGTCTGGATGAGAGCCGTTTTGTCAGTTTTTTTAATGAACCAGCAAAGATTACTATAACATTTCACACCGATAGTTTAAATAATCCTGAAGTCACTGGTTCCGAGTCGGATGTGCAATATCGGGATTATCTTTCTTTGGTTGAAAAACAGCGTAGTGTGCAGATAGGTTTGTACACGGAATACAACGAAGCCAACCGATTGGCTGATTCTGCAAAAATTAAAGCACTTGAGGCTCAGTTCGAAGCAAATGATGTTGCTCAAAAACAGGAAATTATCGATTATATAAAAACCAACAATGCTTCCTATGTAGCTCCTTATGCTGCCATTCGACACGCTTACATGATGAGTCTTGAAGAAATGGAAGATGTGTCAGCTGCCCTCGATAAGAGAGTATCCGCGTCAGGGTTTGCTCAAATGCTGAATGATCGTATAGCCATTTTACAGAGTGTGGCGTTGGGTAAAACTGCTCCTGATTTTACTATGAACGATACCGCTGGTGCACCGGTTACGCTTTCGCAACTTCGTGGTCAGGTAGTGCTGGTAGATTTCTGGGCGGCTTGGTGTGGCCCCTGTCGAAGGGAGAATCCAAATGTTGTGGCAGCTTATCAAGCGTTCAAGGATAAAGGTTTTACCGTTTTAGGCGTTTCTCTCGATCGCGAAAAGGCTGATTGGATGAAGGCCATTGCAGATGATCAGCTTACCTGGACACATGTTTCGGATTTGAAATTCTGGCAGAATTCAGCCGCGAAGTTGTATGGAGTTAATTCTATTCCATCCAATGTTCTGATCGATAAAGATGGCGTTATAATTGGCCGTGACCTTCGCGGAGAGGATCTGCACAAGAAACTGGCAGAGGTTTTGGGCGCTGTTTAGTTGTAGCAGAGATCTAGGAATAGGTAACAGGAAGTGGGATTTACCTAACAGGTCTTCTTCCGGCTTGTTAGGTGTAATAATGATCTTTTTATTAATGAGAATTGTAAGCAAGGTTAGCCCTATGTCTTTGACTTAACTGTTGCGCCTAAAGTCGTTTCTTTTTGAAGAACGTTGTAATTAATCTGCCACATTCATCGGCCATGATGCCCCCTTTTAGTTGTGTTTTAGGATGTAAGATATTGGCATTTAGGGTTGAAAAGCCTCGTTTGGGATCGGAAGCCCCATAAACTATGCTTCCTAGCTGTACCCAGAATGCTGCTGCGGCGCACATTGGACAAGGTTCAAGGGTAACATATAAAGTGCATTCATTTAGGTATTTGCCACCAATGTAACTGGCGGCTGAAGTGAAAGCTTGCATTTCGGCATGGGCCGTGGCGTCATTGAGTGTTTCGGTGAGATTGTGACCTCGGGCAATGATTTTCCCTTTGCTTACGATTACTGCACCCACCGGCACTTCATCTCTACTTAGTGCAATTAATGCTTCATTGTATGCTTCGCGCATGAAACGCTCATCCTGATTTGCTGTTTTCTCTGACATGGTTATTTCTTTGTTTTATTCTCAATCATATAGTTATAGAGTGGTATAAAAATTGTCAATTAGAAACAAGAATTTCAAACATCCAATACGCAAAAGTAAATGATTTGGGAGGAGTAAGAAAACCGTGATGAATTCTGTATCGCCTGTAGGTAAAAATATTGCATAAAAAAACAGATGCATTCCCCCCGTAAAAGATTGCATCTGCTATGAAAAGAAAGTCAAAAATCAGTTATATGCAAACGTAATGTTATAGTTTCCTGAATATTGACCGCCTATGGGTAGGTTGTTGGCGTTAGCTGAAAGCGCCAACTCCTGATTCCCCTTCTCATTGGTTGTTATAAACCCTTGAGCTTGATTTGAGATGGTATGCACAATAAACTCTTCTCCGTTATCATTTTTTACGATGCCGGGTTTTACACAATAGGTGCACAACAATTGTGGCCGGGCTGATATGTTGAAACTTCCAAGATTTAAAGAACCTGGATATTCATTCTGCGATATTTGAAATTGTGACTCTCCATTAAAACCCGCATCGGTAAATTCAACTACTTCTGCAAAAATATGACCGGTTGTTTGCACTTGACCCCAGGCGTTGCAAAATGGCAGCGCAGTTAAAAGGGACAGAGCAATAATCAACCTGATTTTCATAGTAATTTAATTTCTACTCAAAGATATAATAATTATACATGCTTTGTCAAGTGAAATGGATAAAAAAAATGACAAAATGCATAAAATAAATTTGTAATTATTATAAAGTAATGAAAATCAATAGTATAAAATATATGTAATTAAATGTATGTGTAAATAATTTTACTTATTTTGAGCTAATTTATCCCAAAATAATGTATAAAAAGTTTACATTTTGTCTTTTTGTAAGGTTTCGACACATTTTTATTTGATCATTTAAGTCATTAATTGCATACTAATTGTCAATTTGTTGACCAAATTTGATTTTACCTTTTTTTATATTATATTTGTATTGTTAATCTCTAATTCTCAATTGTTATGCCTACCGGTAAAGTTAAATTTTTCAATGAGCGCAAAGGATTTGGGTTTATTATTGATGATGAAACCCAGCATGATGTCTTTGTTCATGCCACAGGCCTTTCCGAAAAAGTAAATGAGAATGATCTAGTATCTTTCGAAATTGCTGAAGACAAACGAGGAAAGAAAGCTATTGATGTTAAGAAACTGTAGTTTTCTTCCAATGTTGAACTTAAAGCCCCATAGCGGGGCTTTTTTAATGGCTAATAGCCTTATCTTCTTATTTCCCGTTCAGGCTTATGGCTTATCTTTGTTGCCTAAAATTTAAATATTTTGAATTACCTTCTTATAGAACAACTTTGTAAATCATACGGGGAGAAAGAGCTCTTCAGCGACATAACCTTTGGCATTGACCAGGGCAGTAAGGTAGCTCTTATTGCGCGAAATGGAGCAGGGAAGAGCAGTTTGCTCAATATTATTGCCGGACTTGACCTTCCTGACAGTGGATCGGTTACCTTCAGAAATGATATCCGATGGGCTTATCTGCCTCAGAATCCTGAAATGCATGAAGAACATTCTGTATTTGACATTTTGTTCAATGCCGACAATGAGTTTATGCGCGCTATCCGAGATTACGAAGCCAGCCTTAACTTACTGAAGCACGACGATTCTCCTGAGGCACACAAGATGCTTGAAGTTGCTACCAATACTATGGAAAGGGTCGGTGCATGGGATTATGATGTTCGGATAAAGGAGATTCTGGGGCGTTTTAAAATTACTGAGTTAGAGCAAAAAGCAAAGGAGTTGTCTGGTGGACAGCGCAAAAAAGTTTCACTGGCTAAGGCCCTGCTCGAAGAAACGGATTTATTGATTCTGGATGAGCCTACCAATCACCTGGATATTGAAATGATTGAATGGCTGGAAGATTATCTTTCAAGGCAAAATCTCAGCCTTTTTGTGGTTACCCACGACCGGTATTTCCTTGACAATGTGTGCAACGAAATCCTGGAATTAGACAATAACCGGATATATCGCTACAAAGGGAACTATTCCTATTTTCTCGAAAAAAAAGCTGAGCGTGAGGTCATTGAGCAACTCGAAACCGATAAAGCGCGTGGAATGTTCCGTAAGGAACTTGAGTGGATGCGTCGGATGCCGCAAGCCCGAACCACTAAATCCAAGGCAAGGATTGATGCTTTTTACGATATCCAGGAAAAAGCCGGGAAACGTGCTGAAAAGGACACCGGGCCACTTGAGGTGCGTATGACACGCATTGGTGGAAAAATCCTTGAAATGAATAATATTCATAAGTCATTTGGTGAAAACCGCCTGATTGAGGATTTTTCCTACACCTTTAAAAAAGGCGACAAGGTTGGTGTGGTTGGGAAAAATGGTAGTGGTAAATCTACTTTGCTCAATATGATAACCGGTGCCTTATCGCCCGATTTGGGCAAGATTACCACCGGGCAAACCATCGTTTACGGATATTATTCGCAGGAAGGTTTTCTGCCTACCGAGGACAAACGGGTGATCGATCTGGCTAAAGACATTGCCGAGGAAATGCCCATGGGTAAAGGCAGGATCTCTGCTTCAGCATTTCTTGCTCATTTTAATTTTCCTCATGTGTTGCAGTACAATTATTTTTCGAGCCTTAGCGGAGGCGAGAAACGTAGGTTGTTCCTATTGATGCAATTGCTGAAAAACCCTAATTTTCTGATACTGGACGAGCCCACCAATGATCTGGATATACATACCCTTAACCTGCTCGAAGAGTTTCTGATAGGCTTTGAAGGCTGCTTAATGGTGGTTTCGCACGACAGATATTTTATGGATAAAATTGTGGATCATGTATTCGTTTTTGAAGGTGATGGCAAGGTGAAAGATTATTATGGCAATTATACCGATTTTTACAGGGAAAAGATGATAGAGGAGGCAAAAGCAAGCAAGCAAAAGCTTCAGACTACTGTCAAGCCTGCAAGAGAGAAGGATGCCTCACCCAAACCCGTAAAACCAACTTTTAAACAGAAAACAGAATTTGAGGCTTTGGATAAGGAAATTCAGCAACTTGAAGCCTTGAAACACGATGTGCTTGAGCAGATGAACAGTGGAAAGCAAAGCCCCGAAGAGCTTGAGAAGCTAAGCCGCACCTATCAGGAAACGGAAACTGTGCTGGAGGAAAAAACCAATCGTTGGCTCGAATTGAGTGAGCTATTTGAATAATTTCAGACCTTAGAAAACCGAAACTTTAAATTTCCGTGAAGGAATTTGACTTGTTCATCAATGCCTTAAAGCGGCATCACCTTCATTTTTATTTTTGATTCAAGCACCAATTGCAATGTTTTTACAGGAATAGGAGGGCTGACATTCCCGTAGAGTTTAAGGGTAAAACTATCTCCTTTGATGGTGGATAGAATCTCTTTGTTGGTGAGAATAAATTCGATTGAACGGCTGTTGTTGGGTATGGATGGGGTGGAAGCGATTTCAGTTTCGCTCAAATCGAGGGAACTCACTGTAACACGGCCGGAAGTTAGCCAATTGAAGTTTACATTGTCAGGTGATTCGATTTTAAGTAGTACAGTCTCAAATTTTGCATTTTCAACGCCATCTAGTTCATGTTTGTTGATGATACTATCGAGGTTAATACTCAAAGTTTTCTGGTACAGGATAGTTTCTGATTTTGGCTGGTAAGCCATCGAATCTAAATTAAAAGTAAGATCAGGGTTAGCATAGGTAATGTCAAAGCTCGCGAGGTCTTCAATTTTTTCGCAAGATGAGAAGGCGCTGCCCAAGAGAATGACCAGAATGGTTAAGATGGTAAATCGTGTGTAGAATTTCTCCATAGTTAAAGGCTTAGGTTAGCAGAGGTCAACTTAAACAGGTTTAGACCTGCATTAGAATACTAAAATGGCTTCCGGGAAGGGAAGCCATTCGTTAATCTGATATTATGAATTCAACATTACCGGCATAACCAGCATGAGAATGTCTTCAGCCGCATTTTCTCCCTCAACTGGACGGAGAATACCTGCACGGTTAGGTGCCGACATTTCAAGGCGGATATTTTCGGTATTCAGATTGGTAAGCATTTCAACTAAAAATCGGCTATTAAACCCAATTTCCATATCATCGCCGTTAAAGTTGCAACTCAGCCTTTGTCTTGATTCGTGGGCAAAGTCTACATCTTCAGCGTCAATATAAAGTTCTTGTCCCGAAATGGTGAGTCTGATTTGGTTGGTTGATTTATTGGCAAAGAATGAAGCCCGGCGTAAGGTCGTAATCAGTGAGAGGCGGTCAACAATCAATGTATTCGGGTTGTCAGATGGAATAACCGCTTCGTAATTCGGATAACGGCCTTCGATCAAGCGGCACACCAAATCAATATTTCTGAAGATAAAGCGCGCATTGGTAACATTGTATTCAACCTTGACTTCTGTATTGTCAGCGGGAAGAATACCTTTCAATTGATTGAGCGGCTTTTTGGGCATAATGAATGTTGTGCTTTCTTCTGCGCTTACATCGGAGCGTTTGTAGCGAACCAGTTTGTGGGCATCAGTAGCAACAAAAATTACTGAATCAGGTGAAAGGTCACAGTAAACGCCCGACATTGCAGGTCTGAGATCATCGCTGCCTGTTGCAAAAATTGTTTTATTGATTGCAGTGAGCAGTAACTCTGCCGGTAAATTGATGCCTGATGTTTCCTCCATAGTCGGGGCTTTGGGGAATTCGTCAGCATTGTGCCCGGCAATCTTGAATTTAGCCTCATCAGCGGCAATCTCAATGCCTAAATTTTTGTCAATGGTAAAGGTTAAAGGCGTGTCTCCATACGTTTTCAGCAACTCAAGCAGGATTTTAGCGGGAATGGCAACTGCCCCGTTTTCGTCAGCCATACTGGTATCAATGGTTACACGCATTGTCGTTTCAAGATCGGAGGCGGTAATCTGCAGGCTATTTTCTGTCAGTTCGAACAGAAAATCATCAAGTATAGGCAGGGTGTTGCTTGAGTTCAGGACGCCACTAATGGATTGTAGGCTTCTCAGAAGGCTTTGGCTTGATACTATAAATTTCATTTTGAAGTGGTTTTCTTTTTGGTGATACCAGATTAACTTTCCGGTAAAAGTATAAAATTATTTGACAAAGCACCAAAGATATAAAAGTGCTTTGAATAAAATTATCAACAGTTTATTAACCCTTGTTATTTTGTAATCCTGTTTTTTCCAAAATCAAACTTCTTTTCTGTTCCTTTCAGCAATCGGCGAATGTTTTCACGATGGGTATAAGGTACAAACAGTGCAACAGCAATGGAAAGGATGATAAGGGGTGGACGGGTTTCGCCGAGAACCAGGATAACTACTATGGGGAACGCGATTGAACTCAGGATGGATGAGATGGATACAATACGGGTAAGAACCATCACCACAATAAAACAAATGAGGATAATGAGAAAGGCAGCAGGATAAAGAGCAAGCACCACACCAACCAGGCTGGCTACGCCTTTACCTCCTCTGAATCCGGCGAACACCGGATATACATGGCCGATCACTGCCATTGCTCCAAGCATAATCCGGAAAATGACTTCCTGATTTTCGCTGAATCCATCATAGTTCAGCCAGTTTGCAAGAAAAACGGCCAGCCAGGCCTTGAAAACATCAAACAGCAGGACCGGAATGCCGGCCTTAAGCCCCAATACCCTGATGGTATTGGTTGCACCGGCATTTCCGCTGCCTTCATTTCGAATGTCAAGGTGGTAAAACCATTTGCCAATCCAGACTGAAGTAGGGATAGAACCCAGCAAGTAGGCGATGATGAATGCTAATATAATCGGGAAAAATGTCATTTTTGTTTATTTAAATAATTACATGTCATTGGTTTGTTTCCCTCGATTGCATTTTTCGCATGAAAGCAATGCGGCGTTCGGGTGTGGAAATATTAAATTGATAGGCTTCTTCTGTTTCCTGGGTTTTAAAGGTGCGTTTATCTTCTTTCAGTCCGGCGAGTATGCTGTTAAAGTCATTGTCAGAAGAAATGGCTTGCAATATACCATTGCCGTAAGTGAAGAAAAACCATTCTGTTTTACTGATTTCGATGTAAAGGTTGAAGATATCACCGGTGCGGCGTTTCCCAATTTCAAAGTACCCGTTCACCATGCGGTTTACAGGGTCACGTAAAATTCCAGCAATGCCAAACTGACCCTCGCTCACAAAGCTTTTTAAATTTTCATCCCAAACCATATCCAGGTTGCTTAGGGTTAGGGTTTGAATAATTTCAGCAGGTGGCCTTTTGATCTGACCGGTTGTATTCAATTCATTCAGTAAATCTCCTGCTTGTTTTGCACCGGCAAGTCCGGTTAGCAAATAGCGATATGCCTCGTTGTTTACATCACTGCCTTTAAGATCTGATTTCTGTAAGCTTTCACGAAGTTTTTGCAGGGCATCGTCAGAAAAGAAGAAATTAAGCGCGATGGCCAGTTTAAATCTGGTTGAGTCAGCAATGGAAAAATGGGTGACTTTTCCAAAACTTCGCAGTTTTACTTGTCCAAGCCCTGCGCCGGTTTCAATTTCCCCGGTGGAGGTAATAATACATTGTTTGGTATCTATAGTCATCAGGTTGCCTTCGGAGCTGGTGTTATTCAGCCTTTTTTCCGGGCCCAGAAGGAAGGTTTCCGTTTTGTTGTCATACTTGATGCTTCCTGCGGCTGAGGCTACCAATGTATCGCCCCACGCCCGTGGCCTGCGGAACATTGCCGGATAAACACTGCTAAAAAAGTCGGAATAAACAATGGCTGCCAGCACCGGTTCGCCTAAGCTATCGCTCATAATGGGCGAAACAGGTAGTTGTATGTTTTTAGGATCTAATTGGGCGTTGAATGAAACCCATGGGCCACTTTCATCAAAACAATCGCTTTTGGGGCGGTAGCTGCCTTCATAGGTTAAAAATGGCTGGGAAGCGTTCAGGTTGATGTTTCCAATGAAATCAAAATGACTGTTTAATGCAAGTATCTCTTTCTTTGCCAGTCTGGCCATCCCGTTTGTATTTCCTGTCGTGTCAATGGTTAGTGCTTCAAAATAAAGGGGCTGGACATTCCCGGCTTCATCGGTGTAATCGTAATAGCCTGATGCAAAGTAGTCATTTCGTGATTTAACATTTACTGCAGCATTATAAATGGTGAATGCTTTGTTTTTGCGGTTTGCAATAAGGGTTGCATCGATCAACGGTTTCATGGCACCATCGGACAAGAGAGTTACCTTGCCATCGCCGGGGAATACGGCTGCATCACCCACCCTGATCATTTTCACTTCACGGGCGTTGATGATGTTTTCTTTCATCCGGTAAGTCGCCTCCATGGCATAGAATTGAAGGGAATCGAGTGCGGGGTTTGTTGAAACAAACTCTGATCCGCTGAAATCGAAGTCCACCAGATCGGCCAGGCGGGTGGTGTCGGCAAGCTCTGCCCGGCGGGCAAGAGAATTGGTAAGCATCAATTCTTCATCGTCAATTCGCCATTCAATCTTGTCCATAAAGCTGTAATAGCGGCTTAATGGCAGGTCAACCCGCACACTTTGTCCGGGTGTGCCGAAGTTGGCAATATTGTTCTTAAAATCAACTTTACCGGGGTGAATCCGAACCGAAAGTGACAGGTTCGGTCGCTCGGGATAATACAATTGAAAGTTGGTAGTGTCCGTATTGAAAGATTGGTTGCTGAATACAAATGTGCCGGACTCAATGTCAGCATTGTCGAGTTTGCTTTTCCCTTCTCCCAGCAGTCCGGCTGAAGTCAGCACTAACGAACCAGTGTGTAATGATCGCAGGTTATACATGGCAAACTCTTTGCCTGGCAGGGTGTTGAGCCGCATCACATCCATGTGTGGCAGCCAGAATTGATGCACTCCCTCGGCTTCTACCTGTGGATAGGCAGGCGGTCCTGATTGCTCTTTCATGCTGAATCTGCTGAGATCAGCGGTAAGTGAATCCGGTGTAAACAGAAAGCGTTTCGACTCTGAGACAGAAGATAAGAAGTTAAGACTCCCTGCACCTTCAAGACCTTTATTGCTGAGGGATAAATCGTAATAGAATATGGCTTTTTCATCATACACAGGTATCCCATCGGGGCTCAGTTTTCGTGTAAACCCCAGAGAGAAATCTTTCATTACCCTTAGTGGCTCACGAATTTCTGGCATGATACCATCAGAGTATAGATGTCCTTCAAATTTGAGCCCTTCCGTAGTGAAACTGTTTAGGCTGTCGAGTTTGAAAGGGTCAACAACATAGTAAAATTTATCTTTTGTATAGGCGCCTTTTTCTATGTTTGCGTAATCGTAATAGACAAAAGCATCGTTTTTGCTGATAAAAATCGGGTATTGAGGTAATTGTTTTATTCCTGATTTATTGTCAGGTGCATCAATCAGCAGGTCGCCGCTCAGGTTAGCCAGGACGTTCTTTACCTGTACCTGTTCAATTTTCCTGGTTTTCTTTGAAAATGTATCAACTTTGAAAGAAATAGAGTCAATTTGTGGCATGCTCAACTGGAATTTTCCATATTCAAAGGAGCTTTTATTGGCATAAAAATCAAAATATCCGGCCTTTACTTTTCCGGTAAACACAAAATCAAGGTTTTTTTGCAGCAGGATTTCTTTGTCGCGAGGGTAGATTTGCACGGCCTGTGAATCGCTGATGGAAACTTCCGGCACACCTTTAATATTTAATTCAAATGTTTTGAGATTGAGAACGGCATTGCTGGTACCCGATACCCTTGATACGATCTGGATTACATCATAATCTTTCTTTTTGCTTTTTGCTTTCAGGAAATCAAACAGGCGATTGGTTACTTCAATGCGTTCATTGTCAATATTATATATGATATAGCCACCATTTGCCAGGTTAAGGGCCATGGCCTTGACCTGAGCCACAGGTTTTTTTGCATATTCAACCAGTTCACTCAGGTAAAAAATTCTTAATCCATTGTTTTTTTCAACAAAGTTATATATCACATTGATTGGATTTATATCATCAATGCCTTGCAGGCGATAGTATCGGTCTTCAGCAAAAAAGTTTGAGGATTCAAAAATGGCTTCTCCTTGCTGGCGTATTCCTTTTTGCATCTCAAAACTTATACTGTCGCTTTCGAGAATAAAAACAAGCGACTCAAAATACATGTCAAGTTTATGGTATGAATTGTAGAAGGGGCTTGCTGAAGGGCCATCAGCAGAGCGGTTCAGGATGAGTTCGCGGTTTTCGTGATTGTAGCGGAGTTGTACTCCTGGATGAAAAATTGAATCCCCTTCGTGGTACCATGTTGCAGAAGCTCGTTGAGAAGAGAGGCGATCGGGCCTGAAAACGAAATCGCGCGAGGCTAGCTTAAGGGTCGGACTGCCTTTGTACGAAACCCATAATATTGCATCCTGATCTCCGTATCCGGAGCCAATAATGCGTGAGCCTTCAAGCGTGAAACCGCCGCGGTAATCGATGTGTGGAAAGATTTGTTGAATTTCTATGTCGGTTTGATAAGAAACAAACCTCGGCATGGTTGCTCTTTCGACCGAAACTCCGGTCATCACCCGGTCTTCAAGCTTCCCGGTAACGGGATAATTAAAGAAATCTTTGTTGTGAAAATTTGCTGTATCGGCTGACCAATTGGTTTGTTTCAGGTTGATTTCAAATTTTCCGGGGTTAGCATATACTTTTTCCGGGTCAAAGCCATAGGCTTCCCAGTTTACTTTTCCGCCAAATCCGAAAAACACATCTTTTAGTGGGAGATGTGTGCCTGAGGTTTGGAAAATTCGTATGCTGTCGCGCCCTGAAATACATACGAGGTCAACTTTATTCAGCCTGACTTTTAGTGTGGTGTCAAAAAGGTAGGTGAATTCACCGTTGCGGAATCGCCATGAATTGGCATAGGAACGAAAAAGTATGTGGTTGATGTTCAGCTCAACGGTATTGCCAAGGAAACTACTCAGGGTCCGAAGGCTTTTGCCATCCAGAAAAGGTGCCAATCCTTTGTGCCAGTCTGATAAGCTTTTAGGGCTGATGCTTTCAGGAAATGAATTTAATGCTAATAGATAATCCCTGAAAGCAGGAGTTGGCCTCATGCGTTGCAACTTCATAGTATTGGAAGTCGTGATAATAATAATCTGAAGTTCAGGTGTATAAATGCCTGAATTCCAGCGGGAGGCGAACGTCTGTAAGGCCTGCCGTGATTCACGGTCATTGCTTTGTTTTATAAAATCTTCCAATTCAGTAACAAATGCTGTTGGCTCTTCGCTGAAAGGCTTATCTGTTTGTGCAGAAGTCGGCACGCCGCAAAGCAATAGCATTGGGAGCAAAAAAGCGAGGAAGTATTTTATTTTGTCTGGCATAGTTGAACCTTGGTTTCGAATAGTGGCTTTTGTGGCGGAATTAAAGTACGTAGGTAGCGGTTGCCCATCTATTACGTTCGGTCTGGCCGGTTTTTTTAAATCCGAGCTCTTTTGCTTTTGCCGTAATCACCTCAACATCTTCGGTATAAAATCCACTCATCATTAATGTGCCACCTGGTGTCAGGCTATCGCGGTATTGCTCCATATCATTCAAGAGTATATTTCTGTTGATGTTTGCAAGAATGATGTCGAATTTAAGGCCTTTAAGCGAGGAGGCGTCTCCCTGATAAACGTTTATATGGTGCAAATTATTTCTTTCCACATTTTCAATGGCATTTCGATAGGCCCAGTCATCGTTGTCGATGGCGGTGATTTGCGAAGCACCTTTCATGGCGGCAAGTATAGCAAGCACAGCAGTTCCACAGCCCATGTCCAGAATGATTTTATCCCTGACATCTGTTTGCAGCAACAATGAAATCATTTGAGCAGTGGTTTCGTGGTGAGCGGTACCAAACGACATTTTGGGTTCAATCAGGATGTCGTATTCAATGTTGATATCTTTTTCGTGAAAAGGTGCTCTTACCCTGCACCTCTTATCAATGGTAACGGGCTCAAAATTAGATTCCCAAACCGCATTCCAGTTCTGGTCTTCAATGGTTTGCCATGAGTATTCAGGGTTAGCGCCTTCAGGCCATAAACTTGCATTGTTTAATATGCCTGGATCAAAGGTGTGGGATTGAATGTAAGCCAATAATCCATCATCGGTTTCAACAAAACTCTCAAAACCCAATTCTCCCAGAGCAGCTATGATCAACTCGCAATAATGTTCTTCTCCCTGTGGGAGGCTACAATTTAACTCAGTGTATTCCATTGAGGTGTTTTTTAATGAAAACCTGCCAGTTTATAACAACCGGCAGGCTTTTATGGATGATATTTTTAAGAATGGCCGGAACTAGAAACTGTTTGCAATTTTAACAAAATCAGCGGCTTTGAGTGCGGCACCACCAATCAGGCCACCATCCACATCGGGATTGGCAAATAATTCGCTGGCATTTGCTGCATTACAACTTCCGCCGTAAAGTATGGACGTATTGTCTGCGGCATCTTTTCCGAATTTTTCTGTCAGTATGCTACGGATGAAGGCATGAATTTCCTGCGCTTGTTCGGGAGATGCAGTGCGTCCGGTGCCAATGGCCCATACAGGTTCATAGGCAACAACAACGTGGCTGAAATCTTCTGCATTCAGATGGAAAAGAGCTTCGCTGAGTTGTTTTTTTACGACTTCAAAATGTTGATTGGCTTCACGTTCTTCAAGCACCTCACCACAGCAATAAACCGGAACAATTCCGTGTTTAATTGCCTGATTGATCTTTTGGGCTATAACCTTATCGGTCTCTCCATAATAAGAGCGTCTTTCAGAATGCCCAAGGATAACATGCGATGCGCCGGCAGAACTAATCATGGCAGCGGAAATTTCACCGGTATAAGCTCCGGATTCATGTTCACTGATGTTTTGAACGCCGGTAAATAAGCCGCTTTCGGTGGCCACATCATTGGCAAGTTCAAGGTAAATTGCGGGAGGAAAAACAATTATATCCACATCTTCAGGATGGTTGTTTTTAAGCTCATCGGCAATGCTAAAAAGCAAATCTTCAGCTTCTTCAAAGGTTTTATTCATTTTCCAGTTTCCTGCAACAATTTTCTTTCTCATCTCAAGGTTTTTTAAGTTATAAGTTCAATCAGGTCAGTCGGATACGTGGATCAAGCAGACCGTAGATAATATCTACAAAAATATTAATAATCACCAACAATACGGCGATAAAAAGTACACTTCCCATCACTACCGGGAAGTCATACTTCTCCAGGCCGTCCACAATGACAACACCAATGCCTTTCCAATCAAAAATATATTCAACAAAAACGGCGCCTGCCATAAGGGAAGCAAACCATCCTGAGATGGCGGTAACAACCGGATTAAGCGCATTGCGAAGGGCATGGCGATAAATGATGCGGTTGAAGCCCAATCCTTTGGCTTTAGCCGTTCGGATGTAATCCTGCGAAAGGACTTCCAGCATGGAACTCCGGGTAAGTTCGATAACAATGGCCAAAGGTCTTATACCCAATGTTAAGGCAGGTAAAATCAGATTCTTGAGGTCTAAATATTCACCGTGGCCAAAATCATCAACGGTAAAGAGTGACCCAAACATGCTGAGTCCTGTATAATCGGCAAGAACGAAGGCAAAAAGCCAGGCAATGATGATGGCTGCAAAGAAGGAGGGAAGCGACATGCCCAACACAGAAATAATGGTGGTAAGCTGATCTATCCAGGTGCCTTTCTTTACGGCAGTAACTACGCCCAAAAAAATTCCAAGTATGGCGGCAAAGCCCATGGCAACAGTTGCCAGAAGCATTGTGTTGGGAAAGGATTGTGCCAGGATCTCCGATACTTTACGTTTGCTTTGATAGGAGCGGCGTAGGTAGGGTTTTTTAAGGAGTACACGTGCATTGCCTGCTGAAACCAGGGTGATAAAAGGTGCATATTTTGCACTGTCGGGAAACCATGCGGAGCCGGGGGAAGCTACATTGTGCCACGAAACGGGTGAAAGATCATTGACAAAAGCCAGGTACTGTATAACGAGGGGCTGATCTCGGCCAAGTTCGCGGTTGATTGCTTCAACAGACGATATGTCGGCTCTTTGACCAAGCATCATGCGTGCCGGGTCGCCCGGAAGTATGGTAAAAAGTATAAATACGAGGGTTACAACGCCCATCAGCACAAAAATACCATAGTAAATCCGTTTGAGGATGAATCCTACCATAGGTGGCTATTCAGTGGGTGCAGGCTGGTGCATGGATTTAAACTCATCGTATTGAGGGAAGTCGTTGTAATGCCATTTGTCCATAACCACGCCATCCTTAAGCAACAATAAGCCCGGATTGGCCCTAACCATGGTTTTCAGGGTAATATCATCAGCCTGGTAAAATTCGTAGGTGATGCCCAGTTTCTGCTTTATCCGGTTGATTTCTTCATCAAGGGTACTGGTAAGTCCAATAAAACCATGCCCATCGGCTTCGGCAGCAAGGGCAAAGGGTTCCATTTCTTTTAAGGCATCTTCATCTGATTTTTCCAGATTCCAGCTAATAAGCAAAAATTGGTAGCCAGGGTTTTGAATGAAAGTTTCTGTGTAATCATTGCCTTCAGTATCCAGTATTTGTAAATCATGCCCCAGGAATACGTTAGGATTTTCGGTGCGTTGGCTGACGAATTCCCATTGCGACATCCATACGGTATCATTGAAAGGATAATCGGGCGAGAGGTATTCCTTGGTTTCACCTGTGGCTGTATTCTTGTAGGTGAGATAATATTTAATGGGTACTGGGTTTTCAACATACATCTTGTTGCCCTTCTTCCAATCCATAAAATCTATGAAAGGCAAGTGGCGGTAGCAATAAATATTTACCGAAATAAATGCTGCTGCAAAAAGGGCCGCAATGCCGTAAGCGGAGAGATT
The DNA here is from genome assembly GCA_034005265.1 of Lentimicrobium sp. Lineage (GTDB taxonomy): Bacteria > Bacteroidota > Bacteroidia > Bacteroidales > Lentimicrobiaceae > Lentimicrobium. Next base: position 47,804 of record JAVEVB010000008.1, on the reverse strand, counting down.
GTTGTATTGATCCTTGGTTTTTTTGCGCCAGAAAAACAGAACCAAGGTAAACACAAGCAGTACAACGTTTTTGTAAAAGGTTTGCCAATTGGTAAGTATAATGGCATCACCAAAGCAGCCACAATCGGGAACCGGATTATTTATGGCATCGTTGAGGGTGAGACCGGTAAAAAAGACCATAATGCCCAGCAATAACCATGAATTTACCTTTGGTTTAAGGTTGAACAGAACCACCACACCCATCACAAATTCGGCGGTGCTGAGTAAAATGGAAAGAAAAAGTGCTGTGGGCAACATCCATTCCATACCAAATGCATAAAAATAATCTTCAAGTTTGTACGCAGTACCAAGGGGGTCAATGCCTTTGACAAAGCCCGAAAACATGAAAACAATTCCTATGATTAATCTTGAAATAAAATGAAGTACACGCATGACAATTCTTCCTTTGTTGATGTTCGTATTTTCAGTGGATTGTATTTTTTTCTTCCGTTAGTTTGATTAGGGCAAATAAGGCATAATTGATCATGTCGTAATAGTTGGCATCCACCCCTTCTGAGATAAAAGTCTCGCCCTTGTTGTCCTCAATTTGCTTTACCCTGAGCAATTTCATCATGATTATATCGGCCAGTGAGCTTACTCGCATGCTGCGCCAGGCTTCGTCATAATCATGATTTTTGTCGTTCATCAGGTCGCGGGCATTTTTTATGTATTTGTCGTAGAGTTTTTCAATTTGCTCCGGTTCCATGTTGAGTTGGCCGTTCCCCACACTATATTCGAGTTGAATCAGACCAATCACTGCATAATTAACAATACCAATAAATTCAGGCCATTCATCCTCACCAATTTTATGCGTCTTTTTCCCCTGAATATTGCGGATGCGGTTGGCTTTGATAAAGATTTGGTCGGTAACCGATTCTGGCCGCAAAACCCTCCAGGCTGTTCCATAATCCTTCATCTTAGTTAAAAATATATCTTTGCAGGCACTAATGGCAGTATTGAATTGGTGAGCGGTATCACTTATCATAAAAGACTGAAAATTAATTTAATAATAAAATCAGAATGGTTACGGAAGGCATTACCGCAACAGCGGATAAAGGTACAAACTTTTCGCAAAACCCTTTCATCAGGTGCCGACGATTTATTCTTGACCTTAGTCGGCCTGTGGTTATGGGTATATTAAATGTTACCGATGACTCCTTTTTCGATGGGGGACGTTATCTCAATAATCAGCAAATAACTGACAGGGTAGGAGAGATGTTGGTTGCTGGTGCAGCGATTATCGATATTGGTGCGTTGTCAACCCGTCCCGGTACTAAAGGAGGAACTACGCAGGTAGAAGAAGAAAAGTTGTTTCCTGCCATCGAATTGGTTTCAACAAAGTTCCCCGATGTAATTATTTCGGCAGACACCTACAGGGTTCCGGTTGCAAAAGCGGCTTTAAGTGCCGGTGCTTCTATAATCAATGATATTTCAGGAGGCACCATGGATGAAGGGATGCTGGATTTTATTTCACGCACAGATGCTGCCTATGTACTTATGCATATTCAGGGAACGCCGTTTAATATGCAGCAAAGCCCAATATATAAGGATGTAGTGACTGAGGTAAAAACATTTTTTGAGAAACAACTCAGCATACTAACCGCCAAAGGAAAAGAAAACATTATTCTCGATCCCGGATTTGGTTTTGGGAAAGAGGTATTTCATAATTATCTACTTCTGAGAAACCTTGAGGTTTTTCAAAGTCTTGGATTCCCGGTGCTTGTCGGGTTGTCGCGTAAATCAATGATAAACAAGGTGTTGGATATTGGTCCAAGCCTGGCTCTCAACGGTACTACCGTATTAAATACCATTGCGTTGATGCATGGCGCCAATATTTTGCGGGTGCACGATGTGAAGGAAGCCGTGGAGGCGGTGAAGTTGGTGAAAGCGCTGTGGGCGTGATGGACAGGGCTTAGGGCCGATTGTGGATTGTCGTCCCTATTTTCCAAATCTCCCTGATTCCTTTATTCCTTGCCTAAATCGCTTGTGCAATATCCCACACAAATGCCCTTATGCCTACCTCCTTATTTATCAGATCTATTTTTCTGACTTTTTCAAGTAATGCATCAACGTTTATATCGTTTACGAAAGTGATCAACGCTGAATTCATTTCGGGCCAGGTGTGGTTCCCCAGGCGTGGTTCGCCGGTTTCCGACCCACGCCCTTTAACTTCATTCCACCAGGTATAACCGTTTATTTTTAATTGGTCCAAGATGTATTCCACACGCTCTGTATGCGCCTGGTTAAAAACAATGAATACTGCTTTCATAGGTTGAGGTTTAGTTGAGGTTCTGGAATTTTTTTCTGAGTTTCGTAACTTTATCTCGTTCACCGCTGCGGGCCAATACACCATACATTACAGGCACAATCACCATGGTAACAATGGTGGAGAATACCAGACCTCCAATAACGGTAATACCCATAGGACGCCAGATTTCAGAGCCTTCGCCTGTGCTCAGCGCCAGTGGGAGCATCCCAAGTATTGTTGTCATGGCGGTCATTAATACAGGGCGCAGTCGCGATTTGCCCGAAACCACAATTGCATCGTAGAGACGCATATCCCGGTCACGCATCAGGTTGGTGAAGTCTACCAGCACAATGCCGTTTTTAACAACGATACCAATCAGCAGTACTGCTCCAAGTGCAGCTACAATACTAAGGGTTGTCCCCGTTATTAATAGCGCGAAGATTACACCGGTAAATGCAAATGGAATAGAGAACATAATAATGAATGGCATGGTAAATGACTCAAATTGAGATGCCATTACGATAAATACCAGTATTAAACTCATTACCATAAGCAAGCCGAGGTCCATAAATGATTCCTGCTGATCTTCGTAAGCACCGCCAACCTGTATCATCACTTCCTGAGGAACCTTTACTTCATTAACAACCTTGTTAATTTCGGTAGCAAGCTGGCCCAGGGAAACACCTTTAGGCATAGCTGATACTGTTACAATACGCTCCTTCCGTTTGTGCTGAATGGCTGGTGGACCCCAATATTCATCCACTTTGCCGATTTCTTTCAATTTGAGTTCCTTACCCATTGGCGTTATGATGGTTAAGTTCTCAAGTTCTGTGATGGAGTTCCTGAATTCCTCGGCCAGTCTTACCCTGATTTCATACTCATCTCCTTCTTCCTTAAATTGTGAGGCAGTCATTCCATTGATGCGGTTCCGGATCATGGTTGAAACGCCGGCACTGTTTAATCCATGCAGGGTGAGTTTTTCCTTATCAAGGATGATTTGAAGCTCAGGTTTATCGTTTTTGCGGCTTATTTTTATATCCGTGGCATCCTCAAGCGCATTGAGTTTTAATTTTATTTCATTCGCGATGAGGTTAGTTGCATTAAAATCATAACCATAGATTTCTACATCCACAGTATTGGAAGTCCCCATTCCCATTCCACCACTGGTGGTGCTTACCGAAGCGGTAACAATTTCAGGAATTCCGGCAATTTGTTCACGTAAATCGTCAGCAATTTCCCAAACATCACGTTCCCTTTCATCAACACCCTTTAAACGGGCCATGATATTAATGATGTTGGAACCGGTGGAACTGAACAGCGAAAAAATGCTGCCTTCATCATCAGAACCAGAGGAAGAAGAAATAATTATTACTTCGGGATAGCGTTCTTTGATGATTTTTTCAAGTTTACGTGTAGTTTTGATGGTTTCTTCAACACGAGTGCCAGTTTGAAGTTCAATGGTTGCATTTAGTCTTGATTCATCCGTCTGTGGCATAAAGTCTGTTCCAACGAAACGCATCAATAGCAGGGAAATAATAAATATACCCAGCGAAGTCAACATAATGGTGGTTTTGTGCCTGAGTGCCCAGCGTAAAGTGCGCTCATAAAAGTTATCCATAGCATTCAGCATAGGCTCGATGGTACGGTTGTAACTGAACCATTTTGAAGGTCTGGATTTTGTACGCAGTACCAGCAATTTTGAGGCAAGCATTGGGGTAAGCGTGATGGCTGCAAGTGTGGATGTAACCACCGTTATTGATACAATCCATCCCAGTTGTTTAAACATAACCCCGGTCATGCCTCCCACCATCGTTAAGGGAAAGAATACAGCAACCACCACAAGGGTTGTAATGATTACCGACAGCCAAACCTCATTGGTGGCATAGATGGCTGCTTCACGCGGACTACTTCCTCGTTCTATATGTTTGGTTATATTTTCAAGAACCACAATGGCATCATCTACCACCATCCCTATGGCAATTGAGAGCGAGGTGAGTGAGATAACATTGATTGAGTTTCCTGTCATGAACAGGTAGATAAATGAAACGATCAATGAAATAGGTATGGTGAGTACGATGATAAAGGTAGCCCGCCATTTGCCAAGGAAAAACAATACCACCAGTACAACAAAAATGAAAGCCCACATCAGGGTTTCCGAAAGGTTGTTTATGGACCCCTTGATAAAATTGGAGGTGTCCATGATCATTTCAAGTTTCACGTCCGGTGGAAGTGTTTCCTGGAGTATCTTCACGTTCTCGTTAATCTCACGGGCAACCTTTACTGTATTGGCTCCCGATTGCTTAACCACGAACATTCTTAGTCCGGTTTCTCCATTGATTTTTTCATCAAGCGAAAGGTCTTTAAGTGTGTCCCGCACACTTGCAACATCGCGCAGATATACCGGAATGCCACTTTTATTACCCACCACGAGGTCTTTGAGCTGTCTGCTATCGGTAAACTCGCCCTGTATCCTGAGTTGGTAATCCATTTCGCCCATTTTGATGTTTCCTGACGGCATGTTCATGTTTTCCCCGGCAATGGTATTTCCTATTTGCTCTATGGTGAGGCCGTAAGCGTCAAGTTTATTGGGATCAGCATCAACATAAACAAGGCGTTTAGGAACTCCAATCATTGAAACCGAGCCAACCCCTTCAACCCTGTTGAGTGGGTTGATGATCTTTTCCTGAAGCAGTTTTTCAAGACCAGGATAGCTTTCGTGCGCTGTTACGGCATAAAAAACAATTGGCATCATGCTGGTGTTGAACTTGAAAATGGATGGTCGGTCAGCTCCGTCGGGCATATAATCATAAATGCGGTCAATCACATCACGAACTTCATTGGTGGCCTCGTCAAGATTGGCACCCCAGGTGAATTCAAGGTTGATTACCGATAAATTATCACTGGAAGTGGAAGTTACTTCCTTAACATTATCCACAGAGTTAAGGGCATCTTCCAGCCGCTTAGTTACATTGGTTTCAATATCAGCAGCATTGGCGCCAGAGTAGGTGGTCATCACCGATAGAAACGGTGGGTCGATTTCCGGATAGAGGTCAATGGGAATTCTTGTGAGGGAGTAAATGCCCATCACAATTATGGCCGTAAAAACCATAAAGGTGGTAATGGGTTTGTTGACCGCGGATTTATATATGCTCATTTTGTTTTTCTTTAATGTAATTAATCCGGAAGATTATTCCCCTTCAACTTTTACTTTCATGCCATCAAGCAGCCGTGCTTGTCCACTTACTACTATCCTGTCGCCTTTTTGCAGTTGTTGGGCAAATACTTCCACAAGTTCATTATAGCGATTGCCTAGTGTAACAGGAATCCTGTGAGCGATGCCATCTTTTTCAATAAAAAGGTAGCGGTCGTTTGAGCCCTGCATTTTCAATACAGCAATAGCGGGTAGCAGCATGGCCTCCACTTGTTCCAGATTGAGCGTTATACGATTAAACATTCCAGGCCGGAGCAATCCTTCACGGTTTTCAACCTGTATTTCAACATTAAATGTTCTGCTCGCTGCATCTATGGTTGGATAAATATTGAATACCCTGCCTTTAAAGGTTTTATCCGGATAAATATCACTGATGATGCTTGTTTCCATGCCTTTGGAAATAAGGGGAAAGTACATTTCAGAAACCGGGACTATAGCTTTCAGATTGTCTATCTGAACCAACGAAACAATGGCCGCCTTACCAACCTGAGCCACGGGAGTGCCAGAATACATTTCGCCGGCTTCAAAATATTTGCCTGAAATAACACCGCTAAATGGGGCTCTTAGCTGGGTGTTTTCCTTTAGGAAAGCCACATTGCTGCGTGAAATTTCCAGTTGTGATTTCATCTGATCGTATTGCTGCTGTGGAACACTGCCAACTTTTTGCAGGGTATCGAAACGTTTAAAATCAATTTCGAGGTTTTTGAGCTGAATTTCGGCCTGGTGAAGTTGGGTGCGATCCATCTGAACAATCAAATCACCTTTTTTTACCCTGCTTCCTACTTCTACATTAATGGCATCAATTCGTCCGGGTGAAGCTGGAGCCATATGCAATTCTTCAAAAGCCTGCAAAGTTGCCGGATATTCCACTGACCGGGCAACCTGTTTGATTTCAAGCGGAGCAACCTTAACCATTTCCGCCTTATTTGTGTTTGCCTGAGTGGATTTTTTATCTCCCGTTTTTTCTCCTGAACATGACAGGGCCAGGATAGATGTTGCTAAAATGCTGATGTTGAGTAATTTATTCATTTTTTTGAGGATTATCTTTATTATTGTAGGTTTCCGTAAAGCTTTTGTAGTTGAACGCTTGATTGCAAGAGTTGCATCATAGAAGAAATGTAATCGGTTTCGGCTTTAACATAGTTATTGTCGGCTGTAATCAGATCCAGACCTGAAATTACGCCTTGCTCATATTTGAGTTGAAGGCTGCTGTATACTCTTCTTGAAACATTCACATTTTCTTTCTGATTGTTATAGGTTTCCATGGCACTATTGTAATTGTAGCGCAATTGTTTTTCCTGAATTTTCAGTTGATCACTCAGCATTGACTTGTTGTTTCGGGTAGTTTCCAGATCAATACGTGCCTGTTTGACTTGTGCATTGCGCACTCCACTGGAGAAAACAGGGATACTTAATTGTAATCCAACAACATTGGCCGGAGTCATGTCAAAATCGGGTTTGAGCAGTTTATAGGTGTAGCGATAATATCCCGATAATGTTGGCAGGGCATTGACCCTTTGCATATCAATCATTTTACGGCTTACCAATTCCTGTTGGTTCAACATCCTGAAATCAATCTGTTCTTCGGGCTTAAAACCCTGATCCATTTGTGCGCCGATCTCTGCCAGGGCAATCATCTGGTCAATGGTTTCAGTAAGTTCCAGTTCAGTGTCCACGGTAACCCCCAGTTGAAGCCTCAGCATATTCGTTGCCATTTCCAACTGCCGCTCCGACAACCGTACTGCATTTTCCATTGTTTTAACTTGTACCGTTAATTGATCAAGGTCAGTTTGTTCAATAATGCCAAAGGTTACCAGGGCACTGGTTTTGTCAAAGAGGCCTTGGAGATTTGAGAGGTTTTGTCTTAATAATTTGAGTAGTTCTTCTGAAACCAATACAAGATGATACCCATCGGTGACCTGACTTGTTATATCAAGCTCTGATTTTTCATAGCTCATGTCAGCCATTTTTTCATACAATTTTGCAGTTTGAATGCCCACAATGTAGTTTCCACTGAAGATAAGCTGACTGACATTCAGGTTAAAATTGCTTTGTGGTTTGATTTCAATTTCAGAGGCGGGCATATCTTCATTAAAACGAATGGACATTTTTGCACCTAAGGCATTGGAATAGTCCGCTGCAGCATTTATTTGCGGCAACCCGTTGGCGATGGCTTCACGAAGGGCCAGAGATGCTTTGTCGCGAGACAGATCGGCATTGACAATGGATTTATTATACTCCATAGCCGTTTTTCTGGCCTCAGCCAGATTAAGGGATAACTTGCCCTGGGCGGAAAGATAACTTGCTGTTCCCAGAAGTAGAATGAGTGTTATGAGTCTGGTTTTCATTTGCTTAAATTATATAAATTCAGGTGTATTTTCAAAATATTTGTCCATCAGTTCGATGCCTTTCCAGGTGCAGATGCCCCGTAGGTAGGGAAAAAATATACTTCTAAGTATATCTTCAGGTGTGGGATGAAAGATCTTAAGCCTTTCACTGCTGTGTATCAGCCCTATGAGCTCATGTAGAAAGTTATCTACCAACTCAATTTTCAGATCCTTTCTGAAGATATTCTCACGAATTCCTTTTTCAAGAAGTGCGTAGGAAGCTGAAAATTCTTTCAGGTTCTTCTTGCAGGCAAAGAGAGATTCATTCACCGCAGGAAAGTATTTTTTAATGTCTTCTATGAAAACCCTGGTATAATCTTTTTGGCGTTCAGTTTCCCGTTTCATGATGAGGAAGAGGGCTTCGATAACATGCTCTGTTTTAGCAATGATGTCGATCATTTGTTTATTGTTGGTTATGATCATTTCGCGCAATGATTGCACCACCAGGTCGTCCTTATCTTTGAATAATTCATAGATGGTACGCTTCGAGACACCCGTTTCTGTGGCAATGTAATCCATGGTCACATTTTTTACACCCATGCCCAGAAATAATTCAGATGCTCTCACCAAAATTTTTTCGCGTGTTTCCATGATTGATTTTTATAACGCTGCAAAACTATAAAACTATTTCGGTTTTATAGTTTTTTGCAGGCATTATTTTTATAATTTATTTTGTGGATTTTTTCTGCTGTTGTTATTATATCAGATAACCAGTTAAATGAAGAATTTATGATAGGTTTACCATTGAGATTAATTTATCGTTCATTAAACGTCGTGGTCATTACTTGCCAAATTGAAGGTATATAACAGGATCAAAACCCTTGAATTTTGGTTTTGTCTGTTTCTGTCTGCTCCAATTGTTTAATTTTGCAAAAAGCACCGCCCATGATTAACCTGCTGATTCCCTTTTTCATGCAAATCCGCTTGTTGGATGTAATTGATATTCTTCTTGTTGCCTTGATTTTATATGCTTTATACAATCTGGTAAAGGGTACTGCGGCAATCAACATACTTTTGGGGATTATTGCCATATTTCTGGCCTGGCGGCTGGTGAAAATCCTCGAGATGGAATTATTGACAGCGATTCTGGGTGCATTCATCAGTGTGGGATTTATTGCCTTAATTGTTGTGTTTCAGCCTGAAATCCGAAAATTTCTCCTTTTACTTGGAACATCCGCTTTTAACCGTAAACGGAGCAACCGTTTTTTATTCTGGAAAATTCGTGATGGGAATGAAAACAAAACGGATATCGATCCTATTGTGCAGGCTTGTCATCGTATGGCCAATACTAAAACGGGTGCATTGATTGTATTTGCAAGGGTAAATGAACTTGACGATTACGTCAATACCGGAGAATTGCTTAATGCACGTATTTCAGATCAATTGATTGAGAATATTTTCTATAAAAATGCGCCTTTACATGACGGAGCCGTCATAATTCGTAACAATCAGGTGGTAGCGGCCAGTTGCATACTTCCTGTTTCCAACAACAATACACTGCCGGCCCACGTGGGTTTGCGCCACCGATCGGCAGTAGGCATCACCGAAAAATCAGATGCGGTGGCTATTGTTGTATCTGAACAAACCGGGAAAATTTCGTGGTGTAATGCCGGCGAAATCATATTGAATGTACCTCCGGCTCAATTGAAATCATTGTTTGAAGAGAGTGTGGGCGGGTAGGGACAAGCGATTGCAGATTACAGGTGATTGAATATTGGTCACTGATTGCCGAATACAGCCATTCATCCTGACGTTTCAGCATCGGTTCAGGATTAAATTATTCAGGAACTAAATTCACCTCATTCGCTCAATTCTTTGCTTTCGCTGGATGTTTCAGGGTCTCCTTGTCCTTGTTTCGCAGCCTTTTTACTTCCGTCATACAAGTCAAAGCCTGCAAATCTGCACTCAAGCTGACCATTAAATAATATGTGCTTTTTCATTGGTTTCAGGCCTATCCTCTTGATAGCCTGCAAATCAGCACTAATGACCCATGCTTTATATCCGGCAAAACGACGCTTGAGCAGATTCCCCAGGTCCTGGTAGAGTTCAATGATGTCGCTAACCTGAATGCGTTCACCGTAAGGTGGATTGGTAATCAAAACACCAGGGCCTTCGGGTGGTATAATGTCCTGAAAACTCGATACTTTTAACTTAATATCTTTATGCAGATGCGCTTGTCTCAGATTCGCTTCGGCCGAGCGCAGATTTACCGGAGATAGATCAGACCCAAGTATATCAAAATCTATATCCCGCTGTTGTTCCATGGCTTCGTTCACAACCTCTTCCCACAAATCCTTGTTGAAATCTTTCCATTTCATAAATCCGTACTCTTCCCTGAATTGTCCGGCTGGCAGGTTCATGGCAATCATAGCGGCCTCAATCAGGATTGTTCCCGATCCGCACATTGGATCAATAAAGGTGGAGTTGCGATCCCATCCGCTCAGCAGAATCATGCCAGCGGCAAGAACTTCACTTATTGGGGCTTCCGCATTGGCCACGTGATATCCTCTTTTATGTAATGAATCGCCCGAACTATCAAATGAGAGGTTCACTTCATTGTTATTCATGTGGATGTTTATCCTGAAGTCAGGATTGTCAGTGTCAACGGATGGTCTTTCACCGGTTTTTTCGCGGAAACGATCTGCGACCGCATCCTTTGCTCGCTGCGAAACATAATGGGAGTGTGTAAAGATCGAATTGATGAGGGTTGAATTAATGGCGAAAGTTTCTCCGGATGAAAAGTAATCTTCCCATTTCACCGCCTTTATACCATCGTAAAGGTCATCTTCGGTCAGAATGTTGAATTGTTTTATCGGCAACAGAATCCTTAATGCCGTGCGGCATTGATAGTTGGCTGCGTACATCAGTCGTTTGTCTCCCTCAAAGGATACCGCCCTGTAGAGTACTTCGATGTTACTGGCGCCCAGGTCTGATAACTCACTGGCTAATGTGGTTTCGAGGCCCGATGGGCATTTTGCGAGCAACTTTATCTGGCTCGAAGGGAAAGTGTATGACATACCTTGGTTCTATTTTTAGTTTTTTATTTGATTATTGAAGCAGTAACCCGTTCCATAAATACTTTGGCATTTATGATGTATCTATGGTGAGTTCCTTCGCCGATTTTTCCAGTTTCGTCATAGGCTGAAACTTTGAATAGCAGTTTTTTGCCATTGATTTCAATCAATTCTGTCTGGCAGGTAATCCGGGCTCCCAGGGGACTAGCTTTGGAGTGGGTAATATGAATTTCGGTTCCCACAGTAACAAAGCCATCAGGTAGTTGTGCCTGAATGCTCAATTGGGCGGTCTTTTCCATAAGGGCAATCATTGCAGGGGTGGCAAAAACTTCAATAAGTCCTGATCCGTAGTGCATTGCCGTATCTGTTTCAGTTACTGCCATCTCGTCAAGACCTTTGGTGCCAGTGTTAAGAGAGAATTCCATGAAGGCGAATTTAGGAAAAATTAAAAATGATGGTTTGTTTCAGGTCAGGGTGCAAACTCTGAGAAACCGGGCATATTTTAGCGCACTGCCTGATGATTTGTTTTTCTTTTTCGGAGTAATTATGCGCCGGGAAATTGAGCTCCACAATTACTTCTCCCACTCTACGCGGTGAAGAAGTCATTATTTTTTTAACATTTGCCGTAGCTCCTTCAATACTGAATCCCGAATTATTGGCTGCAATGCCCATAATGGTAATCATACAAAGGCCTAATGAAGTGGCCATTAGGTCGGTGGGCGAAAAGGCCGAGCCTTTGCCGTTATTGTCAATTGGCGCATCGGTAATAAAACTAGCTCCCGAGCGCGTGTGCGTTGCCTTAAGCTGAAGGTCGCCCAGATATTCGAGGGTGGAAGTGGTATCCATGTTTTTTTATGCAAAGATAAACGCATAAACAACAAAAGCCCTGCAAAATACAGGGCTTTTACAAAACAACACTCTACAAAAGACTATTTTTTATCCGGGGAAACAACGGCGGCTGTGGTTGTGGTTGCTTTTTTACTGCCACAGTCGGCTGAAGCGCTGGCTGATTTATCTTTATCACCGCATGGTTTGCTGCAATCACCTGCTGCTTTTGCTGATTTATCTCCACACGAACTCTTTGCTGTGGCCGGCATCTCGGCGGATGTTTTGGCGGCCTGTGTTTTTGGAGGATCCTGATCTGCAGGTGATACTAAAGTGTATGCATTCACTTCTTTTGCAACAGCGTCAGAACTGTTTACCGCGAAAGCGATTACGAATGAAAATACAGATAGTGCAATTATTGCTTTTTTCATGATATATTTGTTTTTGGTTTAGTGCAAACATACTACGAAACACCTGGCAAAGTTGTTAAGCATCCGTTAATTACTGTTAATGATTTGTTAAAAAGGGATTGCGGAGGTTGAATGCTTTAATTTTGTAAAATTGTTACAGTTACTGATGAAAAAACGCACCATTGTTCTGCTTATTCTTATTTGTTCCTTATCCATGGTGGGCATTGTGTTCATTCAGGTTTATTGGGTGAAAAATGCTGTTCAGCTCCAGGCTGAGCAATTTGACAATAAAGTACAACTCATCCTGAAAAGCGTTGTAAACCGGATGTTTGACGAACGTGATATCGCTCTTTCTGATACAACACGTTGTAAAAATCTGCATTGTGACCACAGAACGCTTCAGGTCCTCACTTCCATTAACACCCTTCGCCTTGATTCGTTGCTGAACGAAGAATTTGGAAGCATGAAAATCAGTAAATCTTATAAGTGGGGCGTATTTAATGCGGATTGCGAGACTATTTTTGCTGGTAATTCAGCGGATTTTACTCCTCAACTTATTGCTACAAATCATCGTGTTTCACTGTCTTGTCTTTATCAACCGGAGGAACTGCTGCTGGGCGTATATTTCCCTGAGGAAAAAAATGTTTTCTGGTTGAAAATTCTGCCCTGGTTATTGCTTTCCTTTATACTTCTTGGCGTTGTGATTTATGCTTTTTCGTTTGTATTATTTTCATTGCTTCGGCAAAAGAAGCTTTCAGAAATGAAAACCGATTTCGTAAATAATATGACGCATGAGTTCAAAACACCAATTGCTACCATTTCCCTGGCCAGTGAAATGCTGCTTAAGTCCGAAATAGCTGAATCTCCTCTAAAAGCAAATAAGTACGCCAGAATTATCCACCAGGAAAATCTGCGACTGCAACAGCAGGTTGATCAGGTTTTGCAGATCTCCATTTTGGATAAGGGTGGTTTCAGCTTAAAGAGAGTAGAGTTTAATGCGCATGATACCATTAAGTCGTGCATCAAGCATTTTGAAATCACGGTTCGCGAAAAGGGCGGTTTCATTAGTGGAAAGCTGAATGCAGAAAAGCAGGTTTTATATAACGATACTCATCATTTTGCCAATATGATAAACAACCTTTTGGACAATGCCGCAAAGTATTCACCCGCTTACCCGGAGATTCAGGTAATTACTAAAAACATTGACGGTATGTTTGTTGTTGAAGTGCATGACAAAGGGATTGGCATTGGCAATGAAGATCAGAAACAAATTTTCAGGAAGCTTTACCGGGTGCATACCGGAAATGTGCACGATGTTAAAGGCTTTGGACTGGGATTGTTTTACGTTAAAACCATGGCTGAAGCTATGGGTGGATCAGTTCATGTAAGAAGCGAATTGACAAAAGGCAGTGTTTTTGAGATTCGTCTGCCGTTGAATGCCGAAAAAAGCTAAAAACTACCATCATGGATCAAAAAGCAAAAATATTGCTGGTTGAAGATGACCACAACCTGAGTTCTGTATTACTGGATTATCTTGAATTACTGGGTTACAAGGTTACGCTGGCCACAGATGGTGAGCAAGGTCTGGAGTTTTTTCAGGAGGATGTGTTTGATCTTTGTATTCTTGATATCATGCTTCCGCGAAAAGACGGATTGACGCTGGCTGCTGATATAAGGCAAATTAATCAGCAGACTCCCATCATTTTTTTAACTGCACTCGGGCAAAGTGAGAACCGCATTGATGGTTTTAAAGCCGGCTGTGATGATTATATTGCCAAGCCATTCAGCAGTGAAGAATTGTCTTTTCGTATCGAAGCGATACTCAAGCGATGCATGAACAAGAATATGCGACCTCGGGCAGATATTTTCACCCTTGGTTCATTACTTTTTGATTCAGGAAATATGCTCTTGATCATTAATGACAAGGAGAAGAAGCTCACCCCCAAGGAAAATGCGCTACTTAAGTTGTTGTGCCTGAATCAAAACAACCTGCTGTCTCGTGACCAGGCCCTGAGCGAAATCTGGGGCTCAACCGATTACTTTTTTGGACGAAGCATGGATGTATTTATTACCCGATTGCGAAAATACCTCAAGGATGAACCGGCTGTAAGCATTCAGAATGTTCATGGAACGGGCTTCAGGCTTGAAGTAAGGCAATAAATAACGGCTATTTATAGGCAGTTGCACGAATTTATGAACCAGGTTTCTTTATTGACTAATAATTATGCAGATTTCAGAAGCACAAACCATTGTTGATCAATGGATTAAAACTACAGGTGTAAGATACTTTAATGAACTCACCAATACAGCCATTCTTATGGAAGAGGTTGGTGAAGTAGCCCGTATTATGGCCCGTAGGTATGGAGAACAATCGGAGAAGGAATCGGATAAAAATGCCGATCTGGCCGACGAAATGGCCGATGTCCTTTTTGTGTTGATATGTCTGGCCAATCAAACAAATATTGATTTAACACAGGCCTTGCTTAAAAATCTGGAAAAGAAAAGTATCCGCGATAAAGAACGTCACCTGAATAATCCAAAGTTAAATAAGTAATATTTCGGGATTTTTTGCAGAATTGTAAATCCCGCTTAGCTTAAATTCTGGAAATCCTGTGAGGGAAACAGTTTATCCATTGGTTTCTCCAGCATGTCTGTTATTCTTAGATAAAGGTTAAGCTTTTCTTCTGAAATCTGATCAATTAAAAGTGAATAGTGTTTATAATTGCTGGACTCTCCAATATCTTTATTTTTTAAAAATCCTGATAAAAACTCCATCATGATTACATGATCGTGCCATTTTCCAAGGAGTTCATTAACTTTTTCAAGTTTTTTCAGTAGGCTGGCCAATTGTGGCAAATCATTGCCTTCGGTGTTGAAGATGGATAAAAGATAATTGCATTGCTTAAGAATTCCTCTTATTTCATGCAAGTGCTCATCCTGTAGCTGATGGGTTTTCAGAAATTCAATTGTGTTGAATAATTTCTTAAGCAGTTCATAAAAGGCAGATTTTAAATTTCCTTCATTAACAGTTGTAATTATTTTCGGTATTATAGTTGAAATTGATAGGATAAAATCATGCGGATTATGGTGAGTGCAATAATTGTTGAACTTTTTGATGGCCTTCCGTTCATAATTCAGAAGATAACCGCTAAATTTCCCAAAATCTACCTCCAGTTTGAATTCATATTCACGGACCAAACCCTGCTGAACCTGTGCGTCGCGCATTTTGCCCGACAACCGGAACAATTTTCGGAGTTCTTCTTTGTCATTTATGATGGACAGTTCGGGGTCGAGTTCCTCACAAAGAATAATTACCACCCGCAACCTTTTTATGGCCACTCGCATATCATGAACAGCATCAAATCCAAAACCTTCACGTACCTTCTCAAAGTTTTCGTTGAAAGCCTTAATCTGACTGTTATAGAAAATTAGTAACATTTGTTGCATGGTTCCTCCGGGCAGTTTGAATATTCCCGCCCTTAAAGTTAAGCATGATCTGTCGGATTGCTTACAGTTATGTGCACATTTTTGCAGGAGCAGGTAATAAATAATTCATTTCACTTATTTTTGTTGTGCCCGAATCCCCTCTAAATGCAGCAGAAAATGCAAAAATACTTACAAGTGCTTCAGAGACTGCTGTTCATTGCTACATTCTTCCCTGCCTTGTTGTATAGTCAGGAATATGAACTTCGTGGCAAAGTTACTGATTCTCTTACCCGCGCCCCATTGGCATTTGTGAATATCATTATTAACAATAGCCCATATGGAGGGATGACAGATATTGACGGACGGTTTGCTTTTTCGGGTGATGTACCTTTCACTCATTTAAGACTGAGCTATGTCGGATACCGCCCCTTGCAAGTTGAGGTTGCAGGTAATTATTTAAATATTAATATGTCGGCGGTTGATATTGAGCTATCCGAGGTGATGATTGTTGCCGGCGAAAATCCTGCCTTGCGCATTATCCGCAATGCCGTGGAAAATCGAAAAATCAATGATCCGGCGCGTATCCCAGGTTATTCTTTTACGTCGTATGATAAAATGATTTTTACCATTAATGCTGATTCACTGGGCGTTACAAATGATACATCCAGTTCCGAAAAGTTGAAACTAAGGGAATTGATTGAACGTCAGCACCTTTTTTTGATGGAGTCGGTATCTGAACACAGTTATATTTCACCTGACAAGGGTTATGATAAGATTATCGCCACCCGTGTATCGGGGTTTAAAGATCCATTGTTTCTCTTTCTGATTTCGCAGCTGCAATCCACCTCTTTTTATGATGAAACGATCAATATTGTCAACACCCAATACATTAATCCCCTAAGTCCGGATTCGTGGAAGCACTATTACTTTACTTTACACGATACCCTGTTTCACCAGAGTGGCGTAGATACAACTTTCGTTATTTCCTACAAGCCAATGCCTGGAAAGAACTTTGATGGGTTGCAGGGAATGTTATATATCAGTAGCAACCAATGGGCCATTCAAAACGTAACTGCGATGCCTGCGCGGCAAGACGAAAAAATGGGCGTGGTAATCCAGCAGTTGTATGAATTCATAGATGGCAGCCATTGGTTCCCTGTGCAACTGAATACCGAAATTACCATGAATACTATTGATCTCAATGGCGCACATCCGGTAGGTATTGGTAAAAGCTACCGACGGAATATTGTTCTTGAAGATAAGATTGAAAAATCCGTTCCCGCGAATATTTCTGCAGAAATTATGCCCTATGCGTCAATTCGTGATGATGCATTTTGGCAGCAATACCGGGTGGATAGCCTATCCCGGCGTGAATTGAATACTTATCGCATTATTGATAGCCTCGGGCGTGAAAATCATTTTGATGAAAAAATGAAAGGACTTGGGATGCTGCTCACCGGGCGTTTGCCCATTGGATATTTCGATTTGAACCTCAACCGCTTGTTCAGGTACAGCAAATATGAAGGATTTTATGCTGGTATTGGGTTTTCAACCAGTGACAGGTTATCAGGGATTGTGAAACTTGGAGGTTACTGGGGCTATGGATTTGGTGATAAACTTTCCAAGTATGGTGGCGAACTTCAGCTGAAACCTCACCCCTATGGAAATTTTATGCTGAACTTTAACTACGCCTACGATCTTTCAGAATCCGGGGGAAGTTCCTTTTTTGATGATGCACCGGATTTCCTGAATGTTTTGAGTTTTAGGGATTTTTATGTGAACCGCATGGATATTACTGAAAAAGCTTCCATGCTTTTGGTTTTCCGAATGTTGAGTTTTGTGAAGGCCGGAATCGGGATAAGCCGAGAAATAAAAGAGGCGGGCTATGATTATGGCTTTCGTGAGTCCTTTGACGGATTGGCCGTTCTCACAGATAAATATAAATTTGGCAAGCTGAGCGCGGGTATAAAATTTGCCTGGGGTGAGCGTTTTATCCGCGACATGACCAATCAGGTATCTACCGGAACTAAATATCCAGAATTATGGTTGCAATATACCCGTGGACAGGAAGGGATGTTCGACGGACAGTTTAATTTCAACCGGGTAGACCTTAAGCTAAAGGCAATAGCCAATTTCCGGTTTGTTGGTAAAACCACACTTTGGCTCACAGGTGGATTGGTTGATGGCGATGTGCCCATGTCGGAACTACTCAATGGCAGGGGTGGGGCAGGCTCAGGTTTTTCTCTGTTTGCGCCCTTTAGTTTTACTACCATGAAGCCGGGGGAATTCTTAAACGATCGTTTTGCTGCATTGTTTATCACCCATAGTTTTGGAAAGTTGTTGTTCCGCTCCGAGAAGTTCACACCGCAACCATCTCTGGTATTTAATATGGGTATAGGGTCATTGAAAAATCCATTGCAGCATTCATTTTCTGCCCTTAGAACTATGGAAAAAGGATATTTTGAAGGTGGCTTGCTTGTCGACAATCTATTGAGTTCACCCATTTCCAGTATTGGTGCTGGTGTGTTTTATCGTTTGGGTGATTATGCCTTTAATCGTGTAGGTAAGAATCTATTTTTCAGGTTGTCGATAAACTACACATTGTAGATTTTTCACAAAATGGTGCAATGAGCCTTATTCACTGAGCCTGCCCGATTGCTCTCAGGCACGCATGTTTTTGGTAGAACCAGATTTAAGGCAACCTCAGTGGTATTCTTATCCGGTTTGTTGTCGAAAAAATTATATTTGTTTAAACCTGCCTGGCTGGAAGGAGATTTGTCAGGTTGGTTGGTTGGGTTCTTTCAGGTGATAATAATTGTAAACAATACCTGCACGGGCGTTGCCTATAGTTTCTGCCAACTCTTCCAAAGTGGCGGATTTAATCTGTTTTACCGACTTGAATTTTCGCAACAATACCTGGGACGTGGAGGGCCCAATACCCTCAATTTCATTTAGCGCGGTTTTGATGGTGCCTTTTTCACGCAGTTTTCTATGGTGCGTTATGCCAAATCGATGGGCTTCGTCACGCATTTGCTGAATCACCTTCAACGTTTCAGATTTCTTGTCTAAGTGCAGCGGCAGCGGATCGCCGGGAAAATAGAGTTCCTCAAGTTTTTTTGCAATCCCAATCATCTGGATTTTGTCGCGTAAGCCCAGTTTATCAATGCTAATCATGGCAGAGCTTAATTGGCCTTTGCCCCCATCAACAACAACGAGTTGTGGAAGTTTCTGTTCCTCTTCCAGCATCCTGCTGTAGCGCCGGTAAACCACTTCTTCCATGGATGCGAAGTCATTGGGGCCTTCTACCGTTTTTATATTAAAGTGGCGGTAATCCTTCTTGGACGGTTTTGCATCCCTGAAAACCACCATGGCAGCCACCGGATAAGCGCCTTGAATGTTTGAATTGTCAAAACATTCCATATGGTCAGGTCGTTGCTTTAGACCAAGGTCCTTTTTTATGGTGTCCAGGATTCGGTTGGTGCGTCGCGATGGATCAACCAATTCCTTTTGGCGCTGCTTATCCATCTGGTAATATCTGGCATTGCGTTCCGACAATTCAAGCAGTTGTTTTTTGTCGCCTCTTTGCGGGATGGTATAAGTGATGTCGGGCAGTTTAAATTCAGGCATTACCGGAACAATGATTTCGGTGGCTCCACTGCTGAAGCGGGGATGCAAATCGGCGATAGCCAGTGTGAGTAACTCCTCCGTAGTTTCTTCGAGCCGTTTTTTTAACTCAATGGTGTGCGACTGAATAATGGCCCCTGAAGCCACCTTGACGAAATTAACATAAGCTGAATTTTCATCTTCAACTATCGAAAAAACATCCACATTGTTGATAGAAGGATTAACCACCAGTGATTTACTCTGATATTTATCCAGCAGGTCAATTTTCTCTTTCACCAATTGTGCCTTCTCAAATTGAAATTCAGCGGAATAATTTTTCATCAGATCAACCAACTGGTTTTTCACCATACCCATATTGCCTTTGATAATGCTTCGTATGCCTTTAATGGACTCCTGATAATCTTCCTCACTTTGTAATCCTTCGCATGGCCCAAGGCAATTCCCGATGTGATATTCAAGGCAAACCTTGTACTTTCCTGATCCAATAGCAGCCGGGTTGAGGTTCAGCTTGCAGTTGCGCAAGGGATAAAGCTGCCGGACAAGATCAAGCAAGGTATGCATCAACTTCCCGGAGGCATAGGGGCCGAAATATTCACTCCCGTCTTTAATGAGGTTTCGGGTGGGAAATACCCGTGGGAAAGGCTCCTGCTTAATGCATATCCAGGGATAGGTTTTATCATCCTTCAGCATGATGTTGTAGCGGGGTAAATATTCCTTTATAAGGTTATTCTCCAGCAACAATGCCTCATGCTCA
Source organism: Lentimicrobium sp. (assembly GCA_034005265.1). GTDB lineage: Bacteria > Bacteroidota > Bacteroidia > Bacteroidales > Lentimicrobiaceae > Lentimicrobium. Next base: position 27,866 of record JAVEVB010000008.1, on the reverse strand, counting down.
TTGTCAACGACAATCCATCGGATCTCCGCAATTTTTGATACCAGTACCCTGACTTTTCCTGATAGTGAATTGTCTTTGTTGAAGTATGATTTAACTCGTTTCTTCAGGTTTTTGGCTTTGCCAACATAAATAATTTTACCTTCCTTATCGAAATATTGATACACCCCCGGATTGGGTGGTAAAGTTTTAAGGATGGATTCAAATTTAAGGGAGGCCATTTTGAAATACAGTTTTAAATCCTTTAAAACCAGAGAAAAGCGACGGTTAAATCGCTTTTCTCTGACTTGTTATGGATTAAAAAATATTATTGTTCACAACGCATACTGAATAGTTTTATCCGCAACGAAAAATATTCCGGAATTTTACATTTCAGTTTCAACCGTTTGTTTTTCTTCTTTTATGGAAGGTTTGGCCATTGGTTTGGTGTCAACAATACTTAGTTCGCTGATTATATTCTTTGCACCGGCATATTTATCGATGATAAATAAAACGTATCGAATATCGACGCTAATGGTGCGTTGTAGTTCAGGCTCAAAGGCAATGTCGCCACTCATGGCTTCCCAGTTGCCATCGAAAGCCAGCCCAATAAGCTCGCCTTTACCATTCATTACGGGGCTGCCGGAGTTGCCACCTGTAATGTCGGTATTTGACAGGAAGGCTACCGGCATTTCACCGTTTTTCATGGCATAGCGACCAAAGTCTTTTTTCTCATAGAGTTCCTTGAGTCTTGCAGGTACAACAAACTCCCAGTTTGAAGGGTCTTCTTTTTCCATTATTCCCTTCATGGTGGTGTAATGGTTGTAATGTACAGCATCTGCCGGGTAGTAATCAAGGATTTTTCCATAGGTTAGCCTCATGGTTGAATTAGCATCAGGATAAAAGGTATGCTCAGGCATCATTTCACGCAATCCGGCAACATACAATCTGTCAGCACGGGCCAGCTTTTCGTTGGGTTCATCAAACATCTGCTGATTGGCGCGATATTTTTCCAAAAATGCATCCATCAGGGTATAGGCCGGGTCTTTTTCAAGGGTTTTCATTGATGGATTATCCAAAAAAGCATTTACCTTTTCAGGCGTTGCAAAAATTGACTTATCAAATATGCGCTGGGCAATTTTATCAAAGTTGCCTTTATTTTTGGAAACCAGGGTTTTGAATGCTTCCGGTTGCTGTTCCATGGGAACATTTTCAGAATACATTTGTAGCATGGCCGTGAGTAAACGGAAATCAGTAGGCTGGTTGTAGTTTTTGAAGTGACGGTCAACGGCTTTATTAAGGTATTCAAGAACGCGGGCTTTTCTTTCTTCGTCCGGTTTGTCGGCATTTAAAATATGATCAAAAGCCGTAAACGATTGCGCAAGGGTCATAATTTCGGCACCTCTTGCAATGGCTTCACTGAAATAGATGCGCTGTAAGGAGTATTCTTTCATTACATCATGGGCTTCAACGAAATCATTCATCACGTTACCATATTTGGCTTTCCGCGAAGGATCAGCATTTGCCCAGCTCATAAAATCAGCTTCCGTTTTTTGTTTATCGCCATAAACATTGAGGCGTTTCAAACCTCGGGTTTGTCCGATAAAATACTTCCAGTAATTGGAAATGCCCGAATATTTTGAAGCATATTTGATGGCTACTTCACGGTTGGCATCCATATCCTTACGCATAATGGCCAGCTTCTTTTCACGGATTTTAACAATGGTGGGATTGTTCAGATCGATATCGAGTTTAACACCATAGGAGGTCAGGTAGCGGTCAGTGCTGCCGGGATAGCCCATAATCATGGCAAAATCACCTTTTTCATAACCATCTATAGATACAGGCAAGTGATGTTTGGGTTGGAGGGGAACATTGTCTTTGGAATAATCGGCGGGTGAACCATCGGCAGCGCTATAAACCCTGAAAATAGAAAAGTCACCGGTATGGCGTGGCCACATCCAGTTGTCGGTATCGGCGCCAAATTTCCCGATGGACGATGGCGGGGCGCCAACCAGCCTTACATCGCGGAAGACTTCATAAACAAACAGGTAAAACTCGTTTCCATTGAAAAAACTGGCAACCCTGGCCTGATAGCCATTTCCGTTTGTTGCCTCATCTTCAATGCCTTTGGTGATTTCGCGGATTTTGGCACTTCTGTCGCTTTCGCTCATTTGATCGTTAAGCGCACTGTTTACCCTTTGCGAAACATCTTCGATGCGCACCAGAAAACGTGCAGTAAGGCCTTCATTGGGAAGCTCTTCGTTCAGGTTCATTGCCCAGAATCCGTCGGCCAGATAATCATGATCTATGGTGCTGTGCGATTGAATGGCCCCATACCCGCAATGGTGGTTGGTGAGCACCAGTCCCTGACTGCTGATCATTTCGCCGGTGCAACCATTGCCAAACTGAATAATGGCATCTTTGAGGCTGGAATGATTCACGCTGTAAATCTCTTCAGCGGTCAGCTTCAGGCCTTCCTTCTGCATGTCAACGTAGTTCAAGCGTTCAATCAGCAGTGGCAGCCACATACCTTCGTCTGCCCGCACCAGGGTGCTGGAAAGCAGGAGGAAAAGAATGAGTAATTTTTTCATTTTTTGTTTTAATTTAAAGTTAAATGTATTTGTCTCCTTTTTCAATCATTACGTCGTTTACAAATTGTCTGATTTGTTGTTCGTCGCCTTTGCGACAAACCAGCAAAATGCCATTGTCTTCCACCACGATGTAGCCATCAAGGCCATGCAGCACAACCAGTTTGTCTTTTGGCATGTTCACAATGCAGTTGCTGCTGTCGTAAAGCATCACTTGCTGGCCAACAACAGCGTTTTCATTTTTGTCCTTGGTACGGGTTTCATAAAGAGAGCCCCAGGTGCCAAGATCGCTCCAGCCAAAGTCTGAAGCCAGAACGTAAACATTATTGGCTTTTTCCATCACTCCGTAGTCAATGGAAATGCTTTTACACATGGTGTATGTCTGGCGAATAAAATCATCTTCATTTTCGGTGGCATAGCGGCCTATTCCTGCCTTGAACAACTGGTCCACATCGGGCAGGTATTTGTCAAAAGCGTCAAGTATGGTTTTCAGTTTCCAGATAAATATTCCTGAATTCCAAAGAAAATCACCGCTGGCGATAAATTGTTTGGCCATATCAAGTTGTGGCTTTTCGGTAAAAGTTTTCACCTTTTTAACCCGTGCGTCTTTGTCATAACCAAGGTTGTCGTCATACTGAATGTAGCCATAACCGGTATCGGGGCGGCTGGGCCTGATGCCTAAGGTAAGCAACCAGTCGTTTTCGGCAGTCGCATTGAGTGCAGCGGTAATTACTTCCGTAAAGTTGTCTTCCTTTAGAATAATGTGATCACTTGGGGCAACCACAATATTGGCTTCTGGATTGCGTTCCAGAATGCGATAATTGGCATAGGCAATACAGGGCGCAGTGTTCCGCCTGGAGGGTTCACACAAAACCTGTTCTTCTGTAACTGGTAATTGCTCAAGAACCAGGGCTTTGTAGATTTCATTGGTGACAATGTAAATATTTTCGGGCGGGCACACTTTTTTGAAACGGCGAAAGGTACTCTGGATAAGGGTTTCACCAGTGCCAAGAATGTCGATAAATTGTTTTGGATGGTGCTGGCGACTCATGGGCCAGAAACGTGCACCGACCCCACCGGCCATAATGATGCAAAAATTATTTTGATCCATATTTATTTGAATTGGTTGGTTAGAGTGATGAAAAAAATTATGAAGGCTTAAAATTATGAAATAAATTCAATATCGCTAATTGGTTTGATTTCAGCCAAAGGACTGAACAGGTATATTCGCTTGTTGTTTACACACTCGCAGCGGAACCTTTTACGCAGTTGCTCTCCTTTTCGGAAAATCAGGCCATTGGGCAATGAAAAGTGGGTATTCGGTTCAATATCGCTTATCAGGGTAACATCGCGGGGTTTATCAAATGATCTTAAAACCATAGTCAAAGGCTGGCTGGCACTGCTTGAGGCCGTTGGGTTTTGCAGGTGCTCAGCAAATATGGTAGTGAACTGACTATCAAGCCCAGAATTGGAGATAATGGGCAAGGCCAGTTTCCGGTAAGCGCACTTCCATTCAGGGCCATGGGGCAACAGGCGTTTTTTATAATTGAAAAATACCTCGGCATGGGCCATTTCGTGTAACAAGGTAACCAGGAAACTATAGGGGTTGAGGTCGTGGTTGACAGAAATGATTGGAGTGGTTTGCGCTCCACGGCTTCTGAAGTCACCAAACTTTGACCTTCGGCTTTTGGTAACCATCAGGAGAATACGATTATTCCCAAACCAGGATAATACCGGTTCCACGCTGCTTTGTGGCAGATATTCTGCAAGGGCTTCCCTGAGTGGCCTATTTTTGCGCATAGTTATCAAAACCAGCATTGCTATTGATATCGTAATTCATGCAACCGCAATCTCTGTGTCGCTTGGCACGTTTATATTTGTTTTGCTTGTATGCAGGAGTGGAACAGGACCCAAGCAGTAACAGTGAGACTGTGAAAAATAAAAGTATTTTTTTTTGAACGGACATAATAAGAATTCTTTGCGGTTCAAAAGTAATCATTCCTTATCTTATAGAGGAGTATGGGTTAGATTAATTTGTCGGGAAAACAGATTTCAGGGCAGGTCCGAACCAGAAGAAGAGGCGAACCAAACGATAGGATAAACATGGTTGATAGATGAATTTGTGTTTAGAAACACTATATTTCTGTTTAATCTGTGCAGTTCTTATTATTATAGGAAGGGAAAGCGAGTGGTATTCGCTAAAATTAGTGAAACAGTGGTTAGAAAACTTTTTGATTCTTCGTGTTCAACAATTAAAGCAAATAGCTTCTTTATTGAGGGTTATTGCTCATATTGGCCGGGAGGCATACGGTAAATGTTGTGCCGGTAGATTCCTCGGAAGTAAAAATTACTTTGCCTTTAAGGTAGCGGGTGGTCAGGAGTTTAATTGAATACAACCCTATTCCGCGATCAACTCCCTTGGTGGAGAATGAACGTTGGAAGATTTGTTGTTTCACGGCTTCGGGAATAATGCCGGGATTGTGCACGCTAAACTCAATGTTTTCGCCCTCCTCAATAGCCGTGAGGGTAATGGTATCGCTGTTAAATGAAGCCTCAAGGGCATTTTTAACCAGGTTGGTGAGTATGCGCTTGATTAGATGTACATCTGAGAACATGTTGCGGAACCCATGAAAAGGTTCAACGGCAATAATTTTGCCTCCGGCAATTTTATGGTGCCTCAGGTTCCTGGCTACATCTCCCATCATTTTATTTATCTGGAAATTGGTATTGTTTAGCACCAATTCGCCATTTTCGGCTGCCATTAATGATCTTTGTGAAATAATATCTTCAATCAGATCGGTGGACGCCTTCTCGGCGTAACCGGTAAGTTCCATGATCAGATCTTTGTCTTCGGCCTCTTTCAATACATATAAGATGCCATTCAAGCCGGCTGCTGTATTGAGTACATCGTGAAAAAACATTTTTTCAAGGGCTTTTTTACGCTTATGGTCCGATATATCTTTAACAGTAAATACAATATACTCTTTGCTATTAAAAGGAAAGGGAGTAGTGGTAACCAACAAATCAAAAGAAACTGGATTCCCATCAACTATGGCTGAAATCCTGCATTCGTTTTGCACTTGTTTACCGGTACGCTGGCATTCGATGATGGCATTTACCGCTCCACAAAAGCGGCACGAGGCAGTTGTGCCGCAGCCACCGATGGTTTCAGTAGCATGAATGCAATTGAGTAACTCACCCGGACGGTCGCCTAGATAATCATCTGGTGAACTTCCTGAAATCAGATCGAGTAAAGCCTTATTGGCATATATAATTTGTCTCTCGGGCGTAAGAATGGTGGCAACGTCCGGTATAGCATCCGCAATTAGTCGTAACATCTGGTCTGCTGCCAGTTCGTTATAATTACTATTTAGTTCCTTTTTAGGGATACGCTCGGCAGGAGCAAACATCGTTTTAAACATGTACATATTCCCGTGTTCTTTGTCAATTTTCCCAAAGATGCTTTGCCCGTAGTGGGATGCATATCTTATATATCCTGTTTTTTTAATAAAGTAACCCTGTTAAAACGGAGCAATATTCAATTTTGTCCATTGGATCAGGGTATATCAAAAAAGGCTCTCAGGATTTTATTCCTGAAAGCCTTAAGCCAGTCGCATCTGCACAAACAGCTTATTCTTTTTCTTTTTTACTCCAATCAATAAAGAATTTTCCATCGCTGAGCAAAATGGTATCGGTTTCCTTATCTTTTTTTGTGTTATCGTGATCGTGGGGGCCAGCGTTTGCCAACATTCCTCCTCCAGCTTTACTGATCATTTTCTTTTCTAGATTCCCTTTGATACCTGATCCGGTCATGGTAGCTACTGCCCGTTTTTTGTATATTACGCCGTTCAGCGTGGCTTCAAAGTTTCCTTCAATGTAAGATGAAGAAACATTATTGATGGTTACTGTTCCCGAAAGTGACTCTCCATCATGAAAAGCATGCCCCAGTCCTTTGGTTTCTTCGGTATAGTCAACCAGTACCCATACTTTTGATCTATCGGCTTTCTTTTTGGCTTCTGTTGCAAGGCCGTCTTCCGAAATTATGGGATATGTGCCAGGTTTAAGGCTATCGTTGAAATAATAGAAACGCAGCCAAACCTGCACATCTGGTGAAACCTGGAATGAAGCCACTGCAAGGTATTCCATGCCAATGGTGGGAATTTTCAAGCGTCGTGCTTCAGCTTTATATTCCTTCCCATCCACGTTGCAGGAAATATAATTGGTGTAATCCTGGGCTTGCGCCATCATGGCCATTGCCAGGATCAGGACTAAAATAAAAACACTCTTTTTCATATTTTCATGTTTTTGATGTTAATGATTAACAAATATAAAGCTAAAAAGTAGGAAAAAGAGGTTTAAATGACCAATTTTTGTGAGAGCCTATCCTTTTGCTATAAAGTGAGGAACCTTTGACAAAGAGTCATTTCCCGGCAGGGGTTGCCGCCGCTGTTTGTTTTGATTATAGGGCCTTACTCCCTGTGCTTATGGCTCATTCCGGGATGTTAAACAAATAAAACATCAATGACATGAAGGCTCGGTGAACAAATTGTGAAGCGATTCGCGTCTATAGTTATTTGCCGAGTTTTTTAGGAGGGATTGCTCATTGGGAATATGCAAATTTTCTAAACCAAACATGGTTTATGTGTTTTAATTATTATTGATTTGCGGATTATTTCATACTTTAGCAGAAAGATTTAGCAGTGATAAAGGGATTTTTATTTCAGTTAGGCAGATATATTCTCCTTTTAAAGCAGGTTTTTAAGAAACCTGAGAAGCAGTCTATTTATTTTAAGCGGATTATGGTAGAGGTGGATAACCTTGGGCTGGATTCAGTAGGCATAGTGGCTTTTATATCGGTTTTTATGGGAGCGGTATTGTGTATACAGATGGCATTTAATATTGATACGCCGCTTATTCCGATTTACACCATTGGCTTTGTTACACGACAATCGGTGGTGCTGGAGTTCTCTCCTACCATTATCAGTCTTATTCTTGCCGGTAAAGTAGGTAGCAGGGTGGCTTCAGAACTTGGGACCATGCGGGTTACCGAGCAAATTGATGCAATCGAAATTATTGGAATAAACCCGGCTACATACCTGATTTTCCCGAAGATTGTTGCGGCTGTTGTTATCAATCCTATTCTTATAATAATGAGTATGATCACAGCAGTGATCGGCGGTTGGCTGGCGGGTATTTCTACCGGACTGGTGGCTTCAAGTGTTTATATTTATGGTATCAAAGCATTTTTTCATGGTTATGACATAGTATATGCGCTGATAAAAACGGTGGTTTTTGCTTTTTTGATTGTCTCTATATCGGCCTTCCACGGTTATTACACCAAGGGAGGTGCGCTTGAAGTGGGTGAATCAAGTACCAGGGCTGTGGTGCAAAGTAGTATTGCCATTATTGTGTTTAACCTTATCCTTACTCAACTTCTGCTGTCATGATAGAGGCAAAAAGCATATCAAAGTCTTTTGGCAATCATCTTGTACTCGATCAACTTTCGGTGAGGTTTGAGCCCGGCATGTGCAATCTTATCATCGGGCAGAGTGGATCGGGCAAAACCGTGTTGATGAAATGCCTGGTTGGATTGCATGAAATTGATAGTGGAAAAGTATTATATGACGAAAGGGTTTTTTCTAAAATGTCTTTCGATGAAATGAAGGTAATCCGGCAGGAAATCGGTATGCTGTTTCAGGGCGGTGCTTTGTTTGATTCCATGACGGTTGAAGCCAATATTATATTTCCACTTTCGATGTTTACCAATCAATCTATGGAGGAGAAAATTGAACGCGCCAATTTTTGCCTTTCCATGGTAAATCTCGAAAATGTGAATAAACTTTTCCCGGCGGAACTCAGCGGGGGAATGAAAAAGCGGGTGGCCATTGCCAGGGCCATTGCCATGAACCCAAAATACCTGTTTTGTGATGAACCTAACTCCGGGCTTGATCCCTTAACGGCCATTGTTATTGATAATCTGATTAGCGATATTACCAAAGAATACAACATCACCACCGTAATCAATACACATGATATGAATTCGGTGATTGAAATTGGTGATAAAATATCTTATATCCACAAAGGAAAATTGTGGTGGGAAGGTAACAGGGAGAGTATCCTTGAAAGTGATAATGAGCAATTGAACGAATTTGTGTTTGCCACAGAATTAACACGAAAACTTAAACGTTCGTTATAAAGGATATGAACGTAATTGATATAGTTATTCTACTGCTTCTGTTTATTTCCTCTGTTTCGGGGTTCATAAAAGGTTTTATTCTAAGTATTGCCTCTTTTATTGGTTTTTTTCTGGGCATCATCGTTTCATTCAGGTTGGCCGGAAGCATTCAGGAATTGTTAATGGCCATTACCGGTTCGGACGGACGTTACCTTTATGTGGTTGGTTTCCTGTTGTGTTTTGCCCTTGTGGTTGCCCTGGTTCATCTTATTGGAAAAATAATTGAGAAAGGCATAAAAATGGTAGCATTGGGCTTCCTGAACCGGATTGCCGGAGCCGCATTCGGCGCACTCAGATCATTGCTGATTTTATCTGCCCTCATTTATGCCCTCTCCTACATTGATCCCGAAGACAGACTTATTACAGTAGAACAGCAGGAAGGTTCAGTTTTTTATCAACCATTGGAGAAAATACTTCCGGCTTTGTTACCTTTTATCCGGCATAGTCTGGATGAGATTGGGGAAATGCTTTAGGATATGAATAAGAATACCGCTTTCAAAAGGTCTGGTTTCTGAGCCTTTCTGACTGCCGTTTTGCAGGCAAGCTGAGCCGAAGGAAACTTGCCAGGTGTTCTGTAGATACTAAAAATCTACTTTCTGCTTTATTAAGTGAATGATTGATTCCCGCTGATTTTTCAATTGCTGATAGGTTTTACTATTTCTGTATTTTAGCCTCAATAGCCTGTATTTACCATTGAGCCGCCGTAAATGTAAATAATGGTAGAATGCGGCAAGGCCTGAGAATGCCAGTAACACAAGGGAAATTAGTGTTGCTGAAATTGGAAATCCTATGACAAGCAGCATGATAAAGGCGATGATGTACCAAATAAGAAAAAATGCAAGGCCATAGCCATACCGCAGGGAAGAGAGAAATTGCTTGTCGCGGACTTTTCTACTAAGGATTACCGGCAGTTTGTAAGGCAAATAGTTGAACAACATTCCGGCAAGGTGAACTGGCAGGATAAGTAGAGAGATAAGTAAACTCATTAAGAATACCAAAGTGCTGATTGGCTTTTTCTGAAGAGTTTTTTCCTTTAAACCATGCTTTTTAAGTGATGAAAAATATACACTTGTTTCTTGTTTTAGTTGCTCAATCCATTCAGGATTTTCCGGGACCAGGTTGTCCATCTTCTGAATGAATTCCCTGGTTTTATAAAACCTGTCTAAACGGGCTTCATACCCTGCAAGATTTTCGGGGATTTCAATCATTTCGGCCAGATACATGTAAGTGGAATAATATTGGTCCTGTCGCACATCAATCATCAGTTGGTGTATGGCCTCCCAAAGTCGATCGCGGAGTTGTGCAATGGCTTTCTGTGGATTTAACTGGTATAACTTGTAATAGTCAGAAACCGGGATGGGTTTGCCATAGATTAGCAACAAATCGGTGCCGGCATTGGAGTAATTTGTATAGTCGATACCGGTGGGTACGATCATTATTTCGGAACTGAAGTTTTCCGATTCAGCGGTAAGAAACGCTATACGGCATATGCCTTTTTTTAAGGGTTGTAACTTTTTTATGGGACTGTGGGTTCCTTCCGGCAGAATGGCAATAGGCATCCCTGATTTCAGCACTTTTGAAGTACGCTGAAAAGTATCATAGTTCTGGGTCATGCTCTCTGATCCGTCACGGGGACGAAATACCGGAAGAATTTTCAGGGAATACAGTACGCTGGCCACAAAAGATTTTTTAAAAATATCTGCTCTGGCCAGAAAAACTACTGGTTTGCCGTGCCCAAACAGCATGGCCAGAGCATCCATTAATGCATTTTGATGGTTTGATGCGAAGATTACCTGTTCCCCTAAAGGAATATTTTCTTTGCCCACAATTATAAACCTGCGGTAGAACAGTCCAAAAAAGAAACGGGCGGAAAAGAAGAGTACACGGTAGAATACCGAAGTTTTATGAATAGTGTTTAATCCCATGGTAGGTGTTAGAAAGTGGTGAAAGCTGGCTTCTCAGGCTTGTAATGGATCGGTTGCGGACGGTGTTGAACTTTTCAATGGCCGCCCCCAGCTCCACAGTATGGCAAGGCTTAAGCCGGCAATAATATGCCAGATTCCCCACCATGCCGCGATAAATGCCATTCCACCCATGTTGAGTTCTGGGGGGAATATTCGCGGATTAAAGAGCAAAACCAATCCCAATCCTGAATTCTGAATCCCCGTTTCAATGGAAATCGTACGCCGGTCGATGCGGTTGAGTCCAAATGCCGAAGCTGTAAAATAGCCGGACAACAGTGCCATTGAATTGTGTATGAGTACAATAATCAGTATCCAGTTAATGTATTTGATGAAATACCCATAGTTGTTTTTAAAGGCCATTACGATAAAGGCCACAAAAATCAGAATAGAAATGGTTTTAATGGGTTTCTTGATTTTCTCAGTAAGACGTGGCATCTTCTTGGAAAAAAGTATGCCAGCAGCAACCGGAATCCCCAGTAAAATAACCACAGTACGGAACATGTCGATTGGATCAATTACAATGGGTCGTAATAGGGGTGAAGTGGTTGAATATAGCTTGCCCCAAAAAGCAAAATTCAGGGGTGTAAACAATAATGCAAGTACCGTACCTGCTGCAGTCAGGCTAACGGATAATGCTACATTGGCTTTGGCCACACTTGAAATAAAGTTGGAAACATTGCCGCCAGGGCAGGAGGCTACCAACAACATGCCGAAAGCAACCGATGGAGTAATGTATCCGCCAAGCAACCAAACGGCAAGAAAAGTGAGTGCGGGTAAAATGAGGAATTGAGACAACAAACCAACCAAAACTTTTCGTGGGTTCTTTAGGACATCCTTAAAATGAGCCCATTCAATATCAAGCGCCACACCAAACATAATGAACCCAATGGTAATGTTCATAATATGCAGGCTGGCCTGACTAAAGTTGAGATGAATACTATCGAGGAGAAGTAAATCTTCGTGCATATCCAGGTTCTTTATTTAAATTAAAAGTAAAACTAGGAAATTTTCCAATAAGGTTTACAAAATAATGGTCAGATTTTTTTCAGTAGCAGGTTTTGATAGGTAAACCGGGATAAGACAAGGGCCACTGGAGCGCAGGAAACAAAGGGATAAAACCGCCGGAGTCAACGACCCAAACCAAAGCCCAACTCAAAACGCCAGACGCCAAATTACACAATCATTTCTTACTGTACCCAATCGGTGTTCTGGATCCTCCCGAGTTAATATCTGCACCATAAATGTTCGCCATCATTTGAATGGCTTTTTCGGCATCTTCCAGTGTGAAAGTAATCATCTCATCTCTACTGATGTTCTCAATCAGGGCAATGCGGTTGCTATGGGCCTTAATGATTTTTTCATAGAAATTTCTGACCATTCTGCCGTTGCCAAAACTGTCGGATTTTTCGCGATAAAGTTTGGTAAAGAAATCTCCGGTACAATCAAGGGCGTCCTGGGTTATACTAAACTTACGACGCAGAATTTTTTGCCGGAATATTTCCAGCAATTCATCCGGATTGTAATCGTTGAAATAAAAATAGTTGCTAAACCTTGATTCCAGCCCAACATTTGAAGCGATTAGTTTTTTCATTTCACCGGTATATCCGGCAAAGATTACTGCAAATTTATCGCGGTCGTCATCCATGCGTTTCAATATGGCTTCTACAGCTTCCTCCCCAAAATCATTGCTACCTTTTTCAGAATAAAGTGAATAGGCTTCATCAACAAAAAGTATTCCATACATCGCCGATTCTATTACCGCATTTGTTTGGGGAGCAGTATGCCCCACGAATTCCCCCACAAGTTGCGCGCGGGCAACTTCCACCACATGTCCTTTTGGTAAAAGGCCAAGGGATTTATAAATGCGTCCCATTAAGCGGGCTACTGTGGTTTTTCCTGTCCCCGGAGGGCCAAAAAATACACTGTGAAGGGTGATCTCGTCTGCCCCAAAACCCTGGGCTTTCAGCTTTTGTTGTGTTCGGATAAAGTTGACCAGTGTAAAAACATTTTGCTTGATTTCTTCCAGGCCAACCATTTGTTTGAGTTCGCCCATGATTTCTTCCAGTGTCTCCTGCTTTTTGTCCTCAAATTCATCCTGCACACAAGCAGTAATATCTTCCAGGGTAAGCGTTTGCATCTCTTTATCGGTCAGTTTATCAACATCCATCCGCGCCAGACGGACCGACTGCAATTGCACCGCCTCCTCAAACAGGTTATGAGCAGTGCGTGCATTCCCAAAACTCTTGCTTTTTGAGTTATATAAAAACTCAAAGTACCTGAATGCCTTTTCTTCAGCATCCTTAGCTATCAGAAATTTTTTGTCTGATAAAATTGATTTGAAGATGGTGGTAAGTTGCTGAGGTGTATAATCAACAAAATTGAAATACCGGGTAAATCGATGCTGCAAACCGGGATTGGATGAAATAAACCGTTTCATTTCATCACCATATCCCGCAACAATCACGATTAGGTCGTGTCGATGGTCTTCCATTTGCTTGACCAGCGTGGTAATTGCTTCAGCACCAAAATCATTGCCCGGATCCTCGGGGGTAAGCGAATATGCCTCATCAATAAACAATATACCACCCAGGGCGGAGTTGATAACCCTGGTAGTTTTAGGAGCGGTTGAGCCAATGTGTTCACCTACCAGTGCGGCACGGTCCACTTCGACTACATGGCCTTTGCTCAACAATCCCATAGCTTTGAATAACTTGCCCATCAAACGGGCAACGGTTGTTTTACCGGTACCCGGAGGGCCGGTAAATACTGTATGCAGGGTGGTTTTACCTACGGCATAACCACGTTCTTCACGTTTTTTTTCAATTTTAATGAAATTCAGCAGGGAATCAATATCACCTTTTATGTTTTCTAGTCCGGTGAGCTTGTTGAGCTTTTTAAGCAACTCATCCACTGTTTCGGTTTCGTCTGGTATGGAAGTTGATGATGATTTAACTGGTTTGTCTGGCAAATGTTCTGTTTCATCCAAATATTGTCTGGCAAGTTCATCCTCAGGATCAGTCTTGAGCGCTTTTTTGAAATACTCCATCGCTTTAAGGTTATTGGCGGAATTTTTATATGCCAATCCTATGTTTCGCAATGCCATGCTGGATGAAATATTGAGCACTACATTTTTTTTTGCCTTTTCGATCAGTTGTATGATTTCTTCGGATGATTCATCATTGTCAATAATCTGGCTCACTAAATTGCCTAGAATTACTGCATTTTCAGGCTGAAGCTGGTGCGCTTTTCTGAAACATTCTAGTGCTTCGGCTTTCTCACCAATCATGTCCAGCGCGACGCCAAGGGAGTTATATGCTGAATAATAATCGGGTTCCAATTTAATGGCTTTGCGGAAATAGTCAACCGCTTCATCATTTTGCTCTTTTTCAGATAAACTGCGCCCTTTCTCAAACAGTGTAACTGCTTTGGCACTGAATTCCCCATTACCGGAAGTTTCTGGTGCATCTCCGCTGGCTCCTGAAGTATCCACATCAGTATTGGGTTCGGTGAAAGTGGTGAATACCAGATTCCACATTCCGTTGGCAAAAAACAAGCTGCTGAGATCGTTCCCTTGTGCGGCTTTTTCCTTTATCAGTGAAGCTTCCAGATTATTGCGTGTTGCCCAGCTCTGAGTCTTGTACCCTGTATTTGACGACATAACCAACACCCATTTGCCATCGCCAAAAGTCAGTGAGGTAATGTCTTTGCCAGAATTCCAGCCCTCATTGATTGATTTGTCGGGGAAATCCTGCGAAATTTGAATTTCCTGTTCTGCCCAGCGGGTGCCTTTTGACATAACCACTGCCCAACGATCCACGCCGTATGAAAGTGAAGTTATTTTGTATCCATCACTCAGCCCTTTTTTTATCTCACTTTCGGGAAGTTTGCTGCTGGTGCGCCATATTTGATCATTGAAGCCACTGTCCTGTGCCTGTATTACCATCCATCGATCGTTCACGTATTCTAAAAAAAGGATATCAAACTGATTGTCCCAGCCTTCTTTTATTTCAGCGGAGGGGAATTCGGCATTGGTAGCCCATCGCTGCAATCCATAGCTTGTTTTGGTTGAGGTAAGCAATACCCAATTGTCTTGACCAAAGGCAAGGCCTTCAATGTTCTGCCCGTTGTCCCAGGCGGTTGATATTTCCTTTTCAGGGAAATTATTGGTAAGCAGATAGCGATCAGATTGCATAGGATTATCGTTGTTTTGTTCTTCCTCAATTGAGATTGTCAGATTGTTTTCCTGAGAAGCCTGTTTTGTAATTGTTTTAAGGTGGTCTTCAATATCTTCTGCGGCCTCCAAAAAGCATGGCAAGGGCAAGAAACAGGACAATTACTCCAATAATTATAATGATTGCACCACTCAATACATATAGAAATACCACTATCGCCATCAGATTAAGCACCACCAGCATGGTCAGTCGTAATAGTCCTGCCCATGGGCCGGCAATGCTAAAACTCTCAAGGGCCAGGGCAATGATGAGTAAAATTAGTACCAGCGACAATGCCCAAAGTACCCAATGAATAGTCAATGTAAAACCCGATGGAATAATGTGTGCTCCCTTACTGAAATACCATTCGGTTTCAGTATTATTCCATATAGCGCCACCAATCAGCATCAGCCCGAAGAGCAAGCCGGGAGCAATCATCCACCATTTTGGTCTTAAAACGGGGAAGTACTTTTGCAGGATTGGAGAGCCTCTTTTCCCGGCTCCGTCTCCATGCTTTGAAGCAAAATCTTCTGTTTCAGATCTGTGTCCGATTCTTGAAAACCAATCGTTTAGGTTTTGCCGTTTTTTAATCACAAAGTATAAAATCACCAGAAGCACTCCGGCAATGATCCAGTTGGACAGGCGGTTCATGTGCATAATCTGAGATATCCAATGGATAAGAGTATTGCTATCGTCAGGTGGCGTCTGTGAAAATTCTATCGCTTTTGTTTGTGTAGTGTCGGTAGAACCTGCAATGGTATCAGAACCTATGGAGAAAAAAATAAGCAGGTAAACCGGAAACAGTCTTATTTTCCAAAAGTAGTTCATGAAATTTTGGATATAGATGGTTGCAAATGAGTGCAATGGCCAATGGGTAAGGATTTTCAAAGTATTTTGTGTTGATACTTTCCGGAAACACCAAAGCAAACCTACGGGAATTATTCTTCTTTTACAAATTTTTGAAGAATATTCTGTGTCTGTGGTTTTGGATATCCAAGGGCTTCACTTTTTACTTCACAAGGTTTGATAATGTGTCCTGAAAGTTTTGGTTAACTTTACGATGTGTCTAACAGTTTTCCGATGGCACGGGGAGTGCAGGGTTGTCTGTCAGGCCTGGCCGGCTCTTGTGTTTCAAGGTCCATGAGTCTGAACTGATATTTCGGGCAGGCATCGCTGTTCGTCTATTGTTATTTGCTTTTTTTTTATCAGAGGTCAGCAATGCATTTCATGTGCCCTGTGCCGATTTTTTATGTTTTTTTTGCAGACATATAGTTTTACTTTGATAATATTCTTATTTTAGCATGACCAATCCAATTCCGTAAGGCCATGAAAACAATCATTTCAGCCATTGATTTTTCCGACTGTTCAATAAATGCATTAGAACATGCCATTAGCATAGCCAAAAATGCAAAGTCAAACTTGCTGATGCTGTGGGTGAACAATCCCTATACTACCAAAACTATTCTTTCGTCAGATCTTTCAGATGATCTGCTTGAGGAGGTTGAACATCAGTTCCGGCGACTTATCAATAAATATCAGGGGGAGTTACCTGATACAAAAATTGATTTTTTAATCAGGGAAGGTAAGGTTTATAAAGAAATTGTGAACCAGGCCAAAGAGTCTGATGCCTGGCTGATTGTTGTTGGAACGCATGGATCCTCCGGCTTTGAAGAGTTCTGGATTGGGAGTAATGCAAATCGTATTGTTACCGCATCGCCATGTCCGGTCATAAGCATCCGGGCCGGGGTGCAGATTAGTCGCGAAATGGTTAAAATTGTTGCCCCTATTGATTCCACTATGGAAACACGGCAAAAAATACCTTATGTAACCGACCTGGCGCTTATGTTTGGGGCCGAAGTGCATTTACTGACGCTTTATACTACAACGGTTGAAAACGTGAGGGGAACCATTATGAGCTATGCCAAACAGGCTGCCAAATATCTTAAAGAGCATGAAGTAAAGCATGTTGTTGTTGAAATGGACTCAGAGAACATCAGTACTTCAACCATTGAGTATGCCCAAAGTATTGATGCCAACCTTATAGCCATTATGACAGAACAGGAAAAGTCAGCAGCCAATCTGTGGCTTGGACCCTATGCCCAACAAATGGTGCACCATTCGCCCATACCGGTGATGAGCATTCATCCGAAGGAAATGCTTATTTCAATGGGTTATTGATTGAGTTACTGTTAAAATCAGATTCTCCCTGGCATTTTGTGCCGGGGATTTTTTTGAGCTTCTCTCAATAAAAAAGCCGGCTCCCGAAAGGAAGCCGACTTTTCATTGAAGAATATTAAGGAATTATTTGATCACCGAAATTTTGCGGGTAATCACCTGATTGCCAATGGTCAGCTTCAGGATGTACATTCCATTTGGAAGATTGTCACTTGCTACACGGATGTTGTTCTGTCCGCTGGCAAATTCGCGCTCATTTATGGCGTATACCGTTTTACCCATAAGATCAATGACTTCAACACCGGCTTTTGAGGCTTTGTCGAGGTTAAAGGTTACATTGGTATATTCACCAAATGGGTTTGGATATACAGCAATACTCTTTTCGAAAACCGGGCTGTTTACACCAACATAAGAGCGGATAACATTGTTGGCATTCAGGATTTCTTTTCCCTCGAAATCAAGTAGAAAACCAACAATATGTAATTTGTCATATCTCCAGCCTTCAGGAATGGTATAAGTGTAACTATAGGAAATGACTGAGCCGGTACTTATTTCCAAAGGAAGGCTTCCGGGCGTTCCATAAGGAGAATCAAGTATGGCGCGTGCCACGTGGTCATATTTCATCTGGGCGGCAGGAACAGGGTTGGTCATGCTTTCATAGCCACACATTGCGCCATATCCACCTCCGGCGTAATAATTCGCCTGGTTCCATTGCGAGGTGGTACCATGTAGGCTGTCCTCAACAAAAACTACCCCAAAACGAAGCTCACTGTTGATATCAGCTACAAATTCAGCTTGAAGGTCGAAGGTTATTTCACGGGTATCCGGATTCCATGCATAATTGTCAATGTCCAGTGTTGCAGGGCTAATGGCATTTATGCGTCTGTTGTAAGCTGTTTCAAGGTCTGCGGGGTCTGAATCTCCGGCAGTACGGTCGGTAGTAACGCTGGGGTAGCCGCCAAAACCAGGGATTATCTGTGACATGGCTCCATCGTAAGCGGTAACTACCATAGGGTCACCATTGTGCACTGCAATACCAATCCAGGTTTCAGGATAGGTTTCGGCCATATAGTCCATATTGCAAATACCTCTGATACACCATCCACACCATGTTCCGGTTGCTTCTTCGGCCATTACTTTCTTTGCGGGAATGAAAGAAACTGCACTTGCAAGATGTTCAAGTGTATTGTTGTCAACATTCATGTCCACGCCGCCATTGATGTTGGAAATGGTCGTAACAATAGTGTAAGCGCCAACTTCAGGTAGATTAATGGGCACATTGTGGGTGAAGGTATAGCTGTTACCAAGGGCAATGTTTAAACCTGAAACAGAAAATAGCTGGGGTTCTCCATCATTTACGGTGTAGCTTACATCGAAGGAGTTAATTGCGGTAGCACCTTCATTGCTTACCACGCCTTTTAAGTCGAAACTTGATCCTGCTTCAAGATACTTGGGCGCAATTACAGAAGCAAGTGCAGCATCCAGGTCAAGCGGAATAAACAATTTAATGTCGTCAATAAACCAATAATCCATGTTGTAAAGGTTTCCTGTGAGGAAAATACAAAACTGAAAATCGCTTTGTCCAACTCCGGTTAAATCAACAATCTGCGTTTTGGGGCCTTGATTTCCGGTTGGGTTCACTTGCCATGCAACGGTCCAGTCTCCGGTGCCGAAACGGGTTGCAACACCAATGGTAACACCTGCTGCATAATAATCATAGAAATATTTGAAAGAAATTTTGGCATCAGGAACGCCGGTGAGGTCCACAACGGGTGAAATCAAACGTGAGGTCGTATTTTGATTGATATAGGTGAATTTTGCCTCAGGGGCTGAACCACCTGCATTGTTGCTGGCGCTTACTGACCATTGCGCTGGGACACCATCACGAGACCATCCGGTTGGAGGCATCACATTAGAACTGAAATCTTCAAAAAGGTAAACTTGTCCGTAGGATAAAACCGTGAACAAGAAAGCCATTGTTAACAGGTAAATTTTTCTCATTGGTGAATGTTTTGAAGGTGAATTGATTTTTTGATGCCGTTTTTTCGACGAGGTAAAAATATATAAACTATTGGGTTTTTAAGAATTTTTATTCAAGAAAATTTTCTTTTAATTTAAGTTTTGAAAGTATTTTATTCCATCTCTTTCTTTTTCAATCATCAAAACAAAAATGGGGAAAAACGCATGAAATCCGCTTTTCCCCATTTTGATATAAAAGTGTAACCTTAACTCCTGTCGATGTTGTTCAAGTCTTCAAAAGCAGTTTTGAGTCGTGCAATCATGGTTTTCTGACCTTCGTTTAACCATTTTCGGGGATCGTAATACTTTTTGTTTGGTTTGTCATCACCTTCAGGGTTGCCAATCTGGCCTTGCAGATAGCCCTCATTTTTCTTGTAATAGTTCTTGATGCCTTCCCAGGTTGCCCATTGGGTGTCGGTATCTATGTTCATTTTAACTACGCCATAGGAAATAGCTTCCCTGATTTCTTCACGGCTTGAGCCGGAACCGCCATGAAATACAAAATTCACCGGTTTTTCAACAGTATTGTATTTCTTCTGGATATACTCCTGCGATTTTTTGAGAATGATGGGCTCAAGTTTTACATTTCCCGGTTTGTAAACACCGTGCACATTACCAAAGCTGGCTGCAATGGTGAACCTGTCACTGACTTTTAAAAGTTGTTCATAAGCCTGGGCTACTTCCTCGGGCTGGGTGTATAGTTTGGAACTGTCAACACCGGTATTGTCGACACCGTCTTCTTCACCACCAGTTACGCCAAGTTCAATTTCGAGGGTCATGCCCATTTTGCTCATGCGTTTGAGGTAAGTGGCGCAGATTTCAATATTTTCATTCAATGGCTCTTCTGAAAGGTCAAGCATGTGTGAGCTAAAAAGGGGTTTGCCTGTCTTTGCATAAAAATGTTCGCCTTCGGTTAAAAGTCCGTCAATCCAGGGAAGTAGTTTTTTAGCAGCGTGGTCGGTGTGCAAAATTACGGCAACACCATAAAGTTCGGCCATTTTATGTACATGTTTTGCACCTGAAACTGCGCCGGCAATGGCTGCTTTCTCACCTTCGTTGCTCAGGAATTTCCCGGCATAAAAATGGGCGCCACCATTTGAGAATTGTATAATTGCGGGTGCGTTTACTTCTTTGGCTGCCTGGAGTACAGCATTGATGGAGTCTGATCCAACAACATTTACCGCTGGCAGTGCAAATCCATTCTCACGTGCAATACGAAAGACCTCTTGTACATCAGCACCGGTTACTACACCAGGCTTAACTTTATCAAAAATTTTCTCTGACATTTTTCAGTTTTGATTAAATTGAACACGAATCGTTTATCTTCGCAAAGGTAAACAATTTAAGATGAAGAGTGGTTGTACTGGATTGAAAATTCTTTTTTCATACTTTTACAAACAACTGATTAATAATTAAATAGACATGTCGTTTGAACTAAAAATACGCGAATTGATTTCCGATAATTATTCAGGATCGGCTGCAATTCTTGAGAAAATTATTAAAAGCATTTACATTTACCTTAACAGCGAGGTAATTGATGCAGCTTGTTTACGGGAAAATCTGCTTAAAGTCACGGCCCATTTTCCTGATCTGGCAGTACTCAACCATTTTATGCAACAATTCTTCGATCTTCTTGAGGAGATTGAATTGATGGCACTTCCCAGGGAAAAAGCCATACAAAAGATTGAGCGTTTTATGGGGACTTATAATTCGATGTGGAAGGAAAATATTGATATGGCGGCTGAAAAAATGGGCCGGTTGGTAATGTTCCAGAATAAAAAGGTGTTGCTCCACAGTAACAGTTATACCATACATGTGTTGTTTGAACATCTGGCCATGCACAAAATTTTTCCGTCGGTTTACCAAACCATGTCAGGCCCTGTGTTTGAGGGTAAATTGCAGGCGCGTAAGCTTTCTGATCTTGGCTGTAAGGTTCATTTTATCAATGAATCTGCCGTAGGGCGTTTTATCCATGAGATTGATTTCGCGGTGATGGGCGCCGATAATGTGTTTACCGATGGCTTTACCAACAAAATCGGCACCTATCCTATAGCCCTGGTATGCCGTGAGGTAGGTAAACCATTGTATGTGCTTTCTGATTCGCGCAAACGCTCGCCCATTGATTTTGAGACCCATGCCCGGGCAATTTTTGAGCCTGAAGGCCCACAGGGCGAGCTTTGGGAAAATCCGCCGGAAACCATTACCCCGGTAAATTATTATTTTGAATTTACACCCAAAGAATTTGTGAATGCGTATTTCTTCGAAGATCAGTGGTGGGATTTAAAAGATCAGCAGAAGGATAAATAAAGAAAGTTGGTAAAAATTATTCTTCCTCCGTGGAATTCTCCTTTGCCAGGGGCGGTGGATTAATGGATTCACTAACCGCGAAACCGTTGGGATATTCACCCTTAATTTTTTGCAGGAAACCCTCGGCTTCAATCCGGGTTCTGAAATCGCCTACCCGAACCCGATAATAAGGTTCCTTGAATGAAAGGTAAGCTTCTGTTCCATGATGACGTGAAGTGAATCGGTTTTGAACCTCCGTTGCCCTTCGCTTTGAATTTGCACCGGCATCAAAGAAAATTTGTATCCGCCAGCCTTCCAGTTCAGGTTGATGACGATTGTGGTATTTATGTTTTTCAACGAGCAAATCAATTCGATCCTCGGCAATTACCTGAACATTTCCCTTTTGGGCGTTTACACACTGAAAAATCAGTAAGGTAAACAGAAGTGATAGAATAAGACGCATATTCGTTTAACGGGTAGAAATGGAATATATTTCCTTGGGTTGAATACTCAGCACCGGAACCGGCGAATGATTGACCATTTGCTGGGCAAAAGGACCAAGCAGAATGTTCGAAGCAGTGGTTTCCTGTTCGGTCATTATGGCAATCAAATCGGCATTTACCTTGAGTGCATAATTGATGGAAGCATTGGTAATGTTATCTGCATGAACGGTTTCCAGATAATGGTTTATGCCTTCATCCGAAATGAGTTTCTGCACCTGCCTGGCCGAATTGTCCACCTTGCGCTGCATGGTTTTGATGTTGGTGGAATAAAGGGCAAGTATATGAATATCGGCACCAAATGCCTTGGCCGTTTCAACAGTAAATGCTACTTTTTGACGGGTGTCAAGTGTATTGTCAATGGGTAAAACTATACTTTTTATACCTTCAACAGACATATCAAAATCGTACCTTACCGTGATCACCGGACACGGCGCATAGGAAACAATGCGGTAAGCATTGCTGCCGATCCAAAATTCTTCATAACCGGTTACACCATGTGTGCCGGCAATGACCAGTTTGGCATTGTTGGCCTTTGCCTGATTGGCAATTTCCTGATATATTTTGCCTTTGCGCAATTTATAAGAGAGCGTACCGTGTTTGAGCGCTCCTTTCCTCGATTTAAGGATATCTTCCATATTTTTATTGGCCTCATCGCGAAATTCATTCACTTCGGCGGAGAAAGCAAAGTCCTGGTTCAAATGACCGTCAACCCACACCATCATGATGTTACTCTTTACATGATTGGCAAAATCAATGGCATAATCAAGGGCATGGAGTGACCCCTTTGAAAAATCGATGGCTACAATTATTTCGTTCATGGCTATAGGGTATTGATACTACATGGGATAATGCACGCTGCTAAGTTAGGATTTTAATCAATTCCTCCGAGTTTTGCAAAACATATTTTTTCTATACAGGATATTTGCCTTTGATAATCAGTGGTTTAATTTATCAGCTAATCTATAGCGTAAACGGTTGAATAGTATTAATTTTATGCCATGCATTTTACGACCAAGGGCTTTGTTTTTCATGTGATCAGATACGCCGATACAGGTGCCATTGTAAAGATATATACCCAGCATTTCGGGCTTCAGGCCTATATGGTTAAAGGCTTATTCAGTAAAAAATCGAAGCTCCGCTCAGCCTTGTTTGGGCATATGAATATGCTTGAACTCACCGTGAACCATCAGGGAAACCGTTCCTTACATTACATTGGTGAAGCCTGGCCATGCAAGGACATTCATGTAATTGCTGATGATATGGCCAGGAGTTCGGTGATGATGTTTATCAATGAATTGTTGTACAAATGCATCAAAGAGGAAGAACCCAATCCCGGCCTTTTCGGGTTTATTGATCAGTGGATTGACCACCTGAATAACCCCGATATTCCTTTGCCTGTATTTCACCTGCAGTTTATGCTCAGGCTCACTGCCCATCTGGGGTTTTCGCCCCGATTTTCAAAAGTTACCGGCGGCAATTATTTTGATATGGAAGAAGGCATTTTCCTGGATTCCGAACCCCTGCACCGCTATTATATTTCAGGACCTGCCGCACTTTTGCTCGAAAAGTTGCAATTGACGGACGTTTTGGACCTGGGCACCATCAGTGTAACCCGCGAAGTGCGCAACGAATTGCTTAACCGCCTGATTGATTACTATCGCCTGCATATTCCCGAAATGGGAGAAATGAAAACCGCACGGGTGATGCAGGAAGTGTTGTCGTGAGCATTATTTCATTTGCTGATACAACTCAAAAAACTCATCCTGGATCGCGCGCGCTTGCAGCGCCGGGATTGTGCGCGCTTGCAGCGCGTGCCATGCCTCATGTTGTTTGATCAATTGCAAAAGCTGTTTTGTGTTCAGAGCTGTATTCAGTTCAGCGATAAATCATGTTGAGAAAGCTTCCTTGAAGCACGCGCTGCAAGTGCGCGCAAACAAGAAGAAGTGCTGCTGTGAATTTTAATTCATTCGCTGATACAGCTCAAAAAACTCATCCCTCCATAAAAGCCTGATCTCCGTTTGGTTGGTTTTCAGGTAGTGTTTAAGCGCCGGATCGGGCATGCCTGAATACAGGAGAAAATGGGTGGGTTTCAGCGATGCAAATTCCTGGTAAATTTCCGGCGCTGAAGACAAGGGGTTTTCTGACAGGCTGTTTCTGCCGGCAAAACGCGTCAGTGCGCGTGGTTTGATAAAAACAATGCGGGAATTATCATCGGTGAGGGATTTAACTTTATTGAAAGCAGCCGAAACGTGGGTAGCGTAAGGGCCATCGTTTGCCTTTTTTTCGGGGATGTAATATCCGGGGACCAACTGCAGGTAGGTGAGTAAAACCGGCAATGCTATGGCCGCTGGAATCCATTTTAAGGCTTTGGGGCTCGAAATGATTTGTAAGGTTTCAAGGCTGTACCAAAGGATCAAGGGTGCCAGTGGCAGTAAAAACCGAAAACCAGAGTTGTGGTAGGGGTAAATCAACAGTAATCCGATATATATTAGGGTAATCCAGTCAATGAGCCCAGGTTTCTTCGAGATAGAGAGGATTAGCCCCGAAATGAAAAAGGCAAGAATCAGCGCACCTGCCGGAAATCCAATCCAGAACAAGGGCGAATCAGGATTAACGAAAAACAGGCGGATTGCTTCCGAATAGGTGTAAATGTTTGTGGCAAAAGCCTCCGTTATTTTATTAAAATCATAAATATTGAGATAACCGCCTCCGCTTGTCCCGCGCATAAACATGAGGTTGAATCCCAAATAAATGGTCAGGGAAATGATGGTGGCAATCACCTGATTCTTTAGCTCCGTCCATATGGTTTTTAAGGATTGCTTTCGGCTGAGTTGAATGATGGCATGTTGCAAACCATAAACAATCAACGCCAGAGGAAGCGCTATTCCAATGGACTTAACCGTTATGGATAATCCCGCCACAACGCCGGCAATGATCCATTGTGACGTTTTTTTATTCCATTTCAGGGATACTATCCAAAGAAAAAGGGCAAAAAGCAGGGCAAAAGGAATGTCGGCCATGATTTCTGCTTTCAGGTTGAGGGTGTAAGGATTGTAATATACCATGGCACTCAGCAGAATGGCGGCTGGCCAACCTGCTTTTTTGTATAACAACAGCACCGAAACAAGGGCGGTTAAAATTAATAATACAGAAATCAGATAGTTGTAGGCCTTAACCTGATTGCCATATTTTGCAACCATTGGCGCAATCATCAGCGGGAAGCCTGGCGGGTAGGCTTTGGGCCCAAGGCTTGGGTAGTGCGGGTTATAAATGTAACCGGTTGCGGCCATGGGTTTGCCATGGACAATATTGTCCGCCTGTGCGAGGTACTGCGCAAAATCATCGCCCCAATCATGGTCGCTGCGGAGGTTCAGAAACATCAAAGGGATAAATACCAGCAGGGCAGGAATCAGAAATAATTTTCTGTTCAGAAAAAATGCTGAAAATTTCGTTTTTAAGGTCATCCTGTCAGGCAAACTATCGGCAAAGATATTGAAAACCCTTTATTATTGATGTCGTTTTGATACGAAGCAAATGGATCATGAATTTTTGTGTAGCAAAAGAAAGTGCTTGCGCGTGTTTTCATTTCCATTTACTTGATTGTGAAATAATCTTAACATAAATTTGTATAAAACAACGCACCATGTCAGTTGCTACCAGCCGCATCGGAACGGAAAATGCCCGGATCACCATTGACTACGAAAAATGCAATGCTTGCGGGCTTTGCGTCAATGTGTGTAAAGATTTTTCATTGATTGTTGAGAAAGGATTACTCAAAGTCAGTGATCACCCACTTTTTGGATGTATTGGTTGCGGGCATTGCGTTGCCATTTGCCCGCATGATGCCATTATGGTGGAAGGGCGCACACTCCAACCAGAAGATTTTGCACCAATGGAAACGGTATTGCCGGAATTGAAATTTACTCAGCTTTTTCATTTTCTGAAAAACCGCCGCAGCATAAGAGAATTCAAGGATACCCCGGTGCCAGAGGAATTGATTGAAAAAATTCTATTTCTCTCTTCCACTGCACCCATGGGTTTGCCACCATCGGATGTAGGCGTTATGGTGCTCGACAGTAAAGAGAAGGTACGCTGCTTTTCTTTTGAATTTGTGGACCTGCTGTCCCGGTTTAAGTGGATGCTGTCTCCGTTTATGCTGCAATTGATGCGTCCATTTTTACGTAAAGATGATTTTTTGATGTTCAAATCATTCGTAATTCCTACGGTTGAATTCTTCAGTAGCTCAAAAAAGAACGGGGACAATTATGTGCTTTATGATGCCCCGTTTGCCCTCATGTTTTATGGAAATATGTCGGATCCGGCCGATGCAACTATTGCTGCAACTTACGCTATGCTGGCCGCTGAATCCCTGGGACTTGGGTCATGCATGATTGGTGGCGTAGGGCCGTTTTTGAAGTTTATGGGTAAAGACCTTAAACGCAAATACGGATTGCCCGCCAAACTGCGCGATTCCATCATCGTCGTATTCGGGTATCCTCAAGTGAAGTACAGGAAATCAATCACGCGAAGTTTCCAAAAAATCCATTATGCCTGATAACCTGGAGATCAATATTTTATTATCTTGCCAATAAATGCATTGCCCTTTATTGACATGCGGATAAAGTAGAGGCCGTTTTGCAGGTTTGAGAGGTCAGTAAATTGCCTCCCACTGTCGATCTGCTGTACCATTTGTCCCGATATATCGTAGATGTAACTGGGAGATTGGGTTCGCTGTTCAAACATCAGCAAACCACTCGAAGGATTAGGATAAATGAGCAGTTTCGGATGATCTGTTGCAATAATTCCCTGTGGTTGAGGTAATAATATCTCATACAGATATCCACTGGAATTTCCGGTTCCTTCTTCAGTCATATAGAGCTTTGTTCTGCTCACAAAGGCAATGGACTCGTTTTGTCCAGGAGTTGTAGTAAAAATATAGTCGGTTCTGCGACCGTTGAAAAAACGGTTGCCTGTGTAGGTGGTGAATGATATGAGTCTGTTGTTGGTGAGAAGCAACAATTCACCGGTATGATGATTGATGTCGGCAGAAGTAATGCTGCCAGTTTCAACAGTGCTTCCTATAAACCCGGAATCCACCAGGCGGGCAATGTAGCTTCCGGGCGCATCTGGCAAGACATACATTTTGGTGATTCCTGTAAAGGGGGTACTCCGGTCCTTGGTGAAGAGATAGAGAGAGTCATTGTGCCAAACCACGGCCTCAATGTCAAAATTCCGGTTTGAAGACGGGGGTGGAAAAGCCGTTTGATCTTCGAGTGTAAAGTGGATGATGCCCGCACTAATCGTGTTTTCATTGCTGTTTTCAGGGTTTGGAATTTTGTAAATGGTCAGATCGGTTCGTATATTGTTGTTGTTACCACAATCACCAATATACCAGTTTTCATTGCTGTCAGCAGCAAGGTCTTCCCAATCCATATTCTCAGCATTTTCAATGGTTAATGTTCTGAGCAGTGTCCCGGTAGTATCAAAGCAATAGAGTTCATTGGTATTCCCCGAGTCTTCGTGCGACCAAATGCGGTTGTTGCCTTCAATGGCTATACCTGAGCTTTCGATAAGCTGATTGGGAAGAATGCATATTTTCCGGAGTTTAATCTGAAGTTTCTCGCCCGCATTGGAATCAGATTTATGGGATTGGCAACTGGCTGGTGATAGGAAGAAGATTGTAATTATGGTAATCAGGAATGAATTTTTCATTGGTTTTGTTTATAAAAGGTGGTGGGGAGGGAAAATCTAATCCCGAACGCTATCTTCAAATCCTCGAAGGGAGTGTTCAATGAACTGTGTCAGTTGTATTAATTCTTTCATCAAAGAACGTAAATAATTGATTAATTATCAATGGCCAGTCTCTCAAGTTATTAACCCATCGTTTCTGGAAGTTAAGCGTAGCA
>JAVEVB010000109.1:0-6565 GCA_034005265.1 Lentimicrobium sp. | reverse complement strand
ACCGTGCATTTGCTTTAAAGACAAGTGCTTTCTTTTCTTTTGTCTGTAGTTCTAAAAATTATTGATTTTAAACAACATATGGGCTTTAAAGGCTCATTTAATAGAAATTATTTACGTATGAAAAGACCGCTAATCATCATAACTAAAATAGTAAATCTTCTACAAAGAAAGTCTCTTTATGATTCAAACAAACTCAGAAAGAAATTGTCTTAACGGTATGTGTTTTATGCCCTCAAAACTGGTTCCCAAATATTCATCCAGTGTAATGACATACTTGGGATAATTGTCTTTTAGTGCTAGCAGATTTCCGAACTCCCTTTCCATCGTTTGTTTTTCTGTAATCCTTAATGCCACCTGAATGTATACCTTTTCACCCTGTCGTTCTGCAATAAAATCGATTTCCTTGTCCTGTTGTTTTCCTACCAAGACAGAGTAGCCAACCGATTTTAAATGAAGGTATACCACGTTTTCTATAATTTGTCCCAAATCAAACGGGGAAAATCCTGTAATTGAATTCCGAAGCCCAATATCATTAAAGTAATATTTTTCATTTACTTCAAAGACTTTTTTCCCTTGAATATCCGACCTTTGGACCTTGGTAATCAGCATTGCTGTTGTCAGGTAATTCAGGTAATTCAAAATGGCAGTTATTGAAATCGAAACATTCTGTGATTTTAAAAAATTACCAATTCCCCTGGCTGAAATCAGATTGCCGGTTTCGTTTGCCAAGTACCTGATTAATCTGTTTAGAAAATCGACATTGCGGATTTCAAAACGTGAGACAACATCTCTGAAAAGGATGGATTGACTGATGTTTTTCAAATAATCAAAAACGATTTCATCGGTAAGCTCCAAATGAATCAGGTAAGGGAGCCCTCCATATTTCAAGTACCTATTAAGGCTGTCTGCTGTATTTTCAAGTTGGTGGAAAAGTAAAAATTCAGGATAATTCAGGGCGTAAACGGGAATTTCAATGTATCTCCCTCCAAGATAGGTACCTAACTCCCCCGATAAAATGTGCGCATTACTCCCCGTACAATAAATGTCATATCCCCCTTCGGCAAGAAGGCTTCTCAATGCTTTTTCAAATTCTGGCACCATCTGAATTTCATCAATCATCAGAAAATTAAGTTCCCCATCTTTTGATTTTGATTTTATATAGTCATAGAGAGATCGTGAAGTGTTGAGCTTCTCAAATTCATTGGTTTCTAAATTTATATAAATAATATTCGGTGCTGAAAATTGTTCCCGGATACTATCCATTGCTTGGAACAAAAGGTAACTTTTTCCAACTCTTCTCTGACCAACAAGAACTTTGATGATTTCTTTGCCGATGTACCGGTCAATATGTTCTTTATATGTTTCTCTTGTAATATATGTTTTCATTTTTTATAAATGACGGATGCTCAAAAATATACTATTTTGTCATTTATAACAAACAAAAACACTTCGTACGCAAAAATTGTTATCTATGACATCCAATATTTGAGGTAATATAGTTCAACCATATTCAGACCTGAAAGTTCTTAATTTTTAACGACCCAAAAAAGAGGCTTTCGCCTCTCTCTTTTTCAGAAATTAATCTGTTCTTCAACTTCCTTAATCTTGCTATCCAATGTAGATTTGATCTCCTCTACTACAGCTGAAACAACCGGGGTATTGGAAGTCTTAAACTCTTTTCCAGAAGCATCCCTAAGGAACATCGTTGCACCCAATCCGTCAGTACCCAACGAAAAAGTTTGAAGGTTCCTCCGGGTTTCTGACAGTTTCCTCCACTTCTCAATAAGCATACTCAAATCTTCCACTTTTTGGATACGTTTTTCCAGTGACGGAACCTCCGACACCGCTTTTTCTTCTTTCTTCGTGACTTGCAACGAAACTGTACTTTGTCCGTTACTTCCGGCAGTGGTCTTTTTAACTGCATTTGTCATAAACTTTTACTCCTGCCCTGGAGATTTATTTTGGCTTCTGGCACGCCGGTTAAAATTTTGGCGTACCGGCATTGAGCTCTCCCGGATCAGGTCAACGGGGTGCATGTCTGTTTTTTGCCACCCTGATATTTTGTGATTCAGCCATCGGTAAATAATACGCAAGGCAAAAAACTGAACGCATCCGAAGGAAACGAGCCACGAAAAGCGAGTTCCCCTTTACCGTTCCGGGAAGCGTAAATAACTTTGCCTGCAATTTTAGATGGAGTGGCTCCACCTCTTAAATACCTGAAACGAACAAAAAAGGGGCATCGCCCCTAATCCAGTATTTATATTGTACCGGCTTTCGAAAAAACCTGTTTGGCGTTTACCGGTAGCTCCGGGTGAGATTGGTGTTCCAAAATATAGTCAACAGCCTTTTGCGCCTGTGACGAAGCTATCAGCAACATCTTTTGATCTTCCTTAAATTTACCGATCCAGTTTTTGATATAAGAAGCGCTATTGTCGATAGCAGCGTTTTCAATACCGATCATATAGCACATTTGTTAATTGAGGTGAACGACAACGGTGTTAATCCAGGTGGACTATATGGAAACGCCCGGCCTGAGAATTTTCCCAATGTCAACGATTACCGGAATCCGGTTATTGCTGAGGCAATGAAAATTTTAGGCTATGTAAATCGGTTTAATCGCGGTATCGCCAGGGTTAAAAAAGAACTTGACGATAACAGCAACCCCGAGGCAGTATTTGATTATAGAAAAATAGGTGTATTTGGAATTACTGTTTATGACGCTTTATATCAAAGATTGGAGACACTGAAGGCTGAAACTGGTAATTTTTCAATAGCTTCAGGGGCATCTACCTTTAGCGTTTCGATGAAAATCCGGAAAAGATTATTGCTTTAATTAAGGAAGATAAACACATTACTATTCCCGAAATGGCCGATAAAATAGGGATTTCAGTTAAAGGCATTGAGAAAATTATTGCTTCACTCAAAAACGAAGGTCATATTGAAAGAGTTGGTTCAAGAAAAACAGGTCATTGGGTAGTTATAAAGTAGGGGATAAAGTAGGGTATAAGGTAGGGTATAAAAAATTTCGATTAGAGAGACTAAAGTCGCTCCAAACCTGGTCTTTCTCCATTATTCCATCTCCGCAATTTCTCGAATTGCCATACCCAATATATCTCCGCTTTCTTCCCCCGAACCATAAGGCAAAGCCGTTTCAATTCCTTCTGTAATGTTTGGGTTTTCTAAAAGCTTCTGACATTCGCTTTTTAGATACTCTTTTACACTTTGATTTGAAGCATTGATATTATCCACTATATTGGAGCAATTGTCCAGAATGTAAATAATATCCTCAAAATCGTGGCTTTGCCGTAAATCATTTCCACCCCGGGAATTGTGCGCTTCAAATTTGGCAGCCAAATAATATTCCGGTGGAAATACAAAAACTTCTGTTCCATCAGGAAGCATTTTTTGTATTTTAATTTCAATCCCTTCTTCATACCACCGGTTGCTAAATCCAAGGACATCTGAATCAGTTGGCATAACATCAACTTTTATGTCTTTGTAAATCCATCTGCAAATAGGTGCTCCTTCTGATGTGTCGTTTTTAAAACCTCTGGCTCTTAGGTTTTCTTCCATTTTTGCAAATTGGAGTCTCGAACGAATCTCAATCACACAATCCACGTCAAGCGTTGGTCTGATTTCCGAAGCTGCCGGATTATCTGCGTAAAGTTCAGCAACCGCACCACCTACAAAAACCATTTCATCTTTTAATTCTCCCAAACCATTCGCAACGGTTTGCAGCATTATAATATTTGTACTAGGCATTTTTCAGGCGTTTGTTTAATTCGTCGATTGCAATTTGTATTTCCCTAACGCGACCAACCCGAATGGTGTCAACAATGGTTAGAAGCTCATAGAATAATTTGTCCTCTTGAACAATCTGGGGCAGAGTTTTGTATAACGGTTCAATGGCTTGACCTCTGTGAGTGCCTTTTGCATTAGCCCAAACATAAACATCAGTGTCAGATGAAATATGTTCTTTAATGGGTGAAGCAGAATGAGCAGTAGGAATTCCTTTAACAATAGCTCCCGGCTCAGTCGGGAAAACATATTTTAACCCGTAAACAAGAAACTCAGTAAAAGAATTGATATTAACTTTTCGTTTTTTACTATCAATAAGCTTTGCAATCTTACATCTGTTAAGTGCCTCAGAAACTTCAGAAGGACTTATCCCAATAGCATTTGCAATATCAATATTACGCCACTTATTATCTCTTATAGAAATAATCTTCAATAGAACTACAATATCTTGCGGACGCATTCCATTATGCTTCTTCATAATCATTATTATTAATTCGCGATTCGCGAATTGCAAATATAGTTATAAAATCAACTTAAACAATAAGTATTCTTTGACGATTACAATCATAAGCAGAAAGCCTACCATAACCTACACTATCTTTATATACACAGCCAGTATCAATATTAATTACACGATGTTTAGTAAGAACTCTTTCTTCACATATTGCAACTTTTACAGGATTATGACCATGGACAATCGCTTTATCTGACAATAACGGATTTGTGTAAGTTTCCTTACACTTCCATAGCATTGAATAATAATCGGTAAAAGGATTAAGCAAATTATCGTTGAATCCGGCATGTACAAAAAAATAGTCTTCGAATGCGTAATAATATCTCAAACCTTTAAAGAACTCAATGTATCTGGATTCAATATCTTTTAACGAATTAATTTCAAAACTTTTTAATGTTTCATTACCACCGTTTTGAATCCATTTTGAAATATTTTTTTCATCTTCAAAAGCATCAATCAGCATGGCTTCATGATTTCCCATGAGTAGAATAATATCATACCCATTTCCCGACAACTCAATGATAAAATCAACAACTTCTTTGCTTTTATCTCCTCTGTCAATGTAGTCACCAAGCAGAATAAGTTTGTCATCTTTTTGAAGCTGGATTTTGTTTTCTACCAGTTCTTTTAATGAATCAAAACATCCGTGAATATCTCCAATTGCAAAAAGGCGGTTATTCATATATTGTTTATTATTCTAAAAAAACTTACGTCGTTAAATTTAACGATTCCTCTCAGAATCGTCGTTGCTTCCCCTTGCTTTTTCTTTTGAGGTAAGATTTGCTCTTAGAGTTATTTGTATTAGTCCTTTCCACCAACCTATTCAAATCCCTTGCCCACTGCGCCAACTGATATTTATCAATCACCGGTTTGTAGATTTGTAATTCCTTTTCAGCCCTCACAGAAACATAAAACTTTGGTCTTTCCTCAAACTCCGAAAGTCGGATCGGATAACGAATTGGATTTCCATTTTCATCGGTTACAAACACAACGTGTCCCCTTCCCGAGCTCCGTATCTCCACATTAAAAAGCTCCAGCGATTTATCGTAAAGCTGCTTTGTTGTTATTGATTCAAGCTGATTCAGTTGGAAAAACAAACTTTCCAAATTCCGTTTGAGATTACTGCTACCAGCCGAAAACTTCAGATTCGTTTGTTCCCTGTTACGTTCTTTGGTTAGATCATATTTCTGCTCCAACTCTTTAATGAACCGTTGTACTTTCTCTTTCTCATAATTGTCTTTAATCTTCTTACCCGATTGACAATCAATGCGCGTGGAAACAATATGAAAATGAGTCCGATCCAAGTCGGCGTGTTTATAAACGAAGTAGGGCTGTTCCCCATACCCCATATGTTCCATCAAGTTTCTGATTTCAGTGCGGATACCGGCATCTCCCAGTTTAACCAGGTCACTTACCGTCGGATTCACTGAAACATGTAAGCACTTCTGCTTTACTCGGGAGTTTCTATCCTCAATTTCCTTGAGAAGATTTAGCCGGTCTTGCTTGCTACCAGCAAAGGGATTAACCGTTGGGGTATTCCCGCTTTGGAAGAAAAAGGCTTTCTTTTGGCTGACTTTCTTTTCATTGTAGAACAATGCATTTTGAGTACTCAGCGATTGATGGATGACAATAACCATAGAACGTAAAATTTCAGCGGAGGTGTTTTTGTAAAAAAGCCAGGCATTGGGTCATCATTCCGAAAGCCTGCTTTAGTAGTTGTCGGTCGTTATCACCAATATTGTACCCAGCAAAAGAATTCATTCGCTTGGAAAGCTGGTTCAGGTTAACTCCGATTTTATTGAGTTCGTAATCCATTTCTTTTAACTGCCGACTTGTTTCATTGTCAAGAGTTATCGTCTTCTTGTCCAAACGCCGAAAAATACGGTTCCGTATAAAATCACTCATACAGGGATAGCCTCCGGATCGTGTCAACGATTTAATCCGTAGCTTTTCATCCTGGTTCACCCGGATGATGAGTTTCTGACTCCGTTTTTCATTTTCTGATAATGCCGGACGCATTTGTACCTGTAATTTTTGTTTTAAGGGGGAGGGGAATTCTTATCGGTTTTGCCAAAAACCGGTCGGCCCCCGCCGGGCAAGATGGAAAGGTTTTTGTGCATACAAAGACACATCTCATACTTTTACCACATCAATTAATACATGAGGAAATGGGTAAGTTTTCAGAGTATCAAACATAAACATGCAACACTAAATCCAGTGTATGCATAGCAAGATTATACCAGACTCCTCCCG
>JAVEVB010000047.1:0-32063 GCA_034005265.1 Lentimicrobium sp. | reverse complement strand
ATTAATTATTTAAGTGAGTAAATGGTTTGACTGCTACAAAAATAGTCAAAATTTTGTCCGTAAACAAGCCCTTTGTAGCAGTATAATGTAAAATAAAACATATGAACTTAAACATTTGTTTTTATATATATTTTTTAATACAAATAGAGCGGTATATAAAAAATAATAAACGTGAAAAAAGCCGGCAACGGGCCGGCTTTTTTAATGTATTTAGTTCAAATTATTTATTCGAGACCTGGTTCGATTTTGCGAACATTGAAGGCGACTTCTTCACCGCGTTCGTTCCGTCGGATTTCAAATTCCACCATATCGCCATCAAGGATGTCGTTAAAATTTCCATCCATTACATCTTCAAAGTGGAAGAACAGGTTGTTTGGCGGGAAAGCGATAAATCCATAGCCACTCTTCATATTAAGTGTGCGGCTTCGCTGCACGCCCTCTGGTACAGGTTTGTTGATGAACTTCATGCGGTTATCATCCTGTTTGTCGAACAGATTCGAAACAATCGCGTCGTTTTTATTTAAACGGTTGTCGATAATTTCGTGCATGGCAATGGGATAAGTAACTTCTTCGAGTAATTCCTGTGAGGTACGGGTAATGCTTTCGCGACCATTCATATCCTGATAACGGAAATCCCAGCCAAGCAGCATAACCCTTGTGCCAAGGGTATTCAATTTGCGTACGAGGGGAACATAATCGCCATCAGAAGCAACAAGTACGAGTACGTCAAATTTCTTGAAGACGGTTAATTCGTAAGCCTCTAATGCAAGCCATACATCAATTCCTTTTTCTTCGCGTTTTCCTCCTCTCATGCGTAAAGGCAGGTAGTGCGTAATTACTTTTTCGCCCATGAGTATATCGTCAAATATTCTCTCAGCATAAAGTTTGTTCTCACTGCTTTGTGCTTCGTAGGCACTTAATCTCCCTCTGAAATAATGCGAATCTACAATGTGGCATAATTTTGCGTCAATTCCTTCCTCTTTTGAAACACGATAACGGATAAAGTTATGCAATCCCTCAATACTAATCCGTGCGTTGCGTTCGTGCTCATAATAATAGTAATTACTTACATGAAGAAAATAATTGCCATCATAAAATACACCAATTCTGATCGTTTTATTGTTGTCGTTCATTTGGATAAAAAAATAATTGTTAATACTACTATGAATTATAAGAAAAAACCTTGTTACTTGTCGTTTATGTTTATCTCCAACCTGCAAAGTTAAATATTTTTGACTTAAAAATTTCATAATTGTCAAAAAAAATGTTAATAATACATTGGTATGAATTATGCAAGCTTTTATGAAAAAAAAGAAAAAAGGCCGTTGGCAATGCGATAGCGGTGATTTTATATCCGTAAAGCGCTCCAGATTGCTATTGAGGTCTCTATTTGGTAAAAATTGCCATTCAGAACTGCAATAAATAGAATCCTTTATCAAATACCTGCAAAAGTCTGCCTATATTTGTTTACTTCTTTCACGTAACCGGTCACCCATTGAAAATTACAAACACGCTTTTTGGAGCACTTAAAGATGGGCGCGAAGCACGGCTCTTTACTGTGGTTTGTGCCAATGGTTTCAGCGTTAGCATTTCCAATTTTGGGGCTACGTTAACCTCGGTTATAATGCCCGATCACACGGGAAAAAAGGTTGAAATTATTGCTGGTTTCCCTACCCTTGCTGGTTATTTGGCCTCCCATCCATATTTTGGAGCAACTGTGGGCCGGTTTGCCAATCGCATTGCCGGGGCAAAGTTTACCATCAACAACATTGAATATCCGCTAAGTAGTGAACACGATTTTTATCAATTACATGGCGGTGTTGGTGGCTTTCATTCCAGGCTTTGGGACTACTCTATCGAAGAAGGTGATCGATATGCGGCAGTTTCGTTAAGTTACCTCAGCCCGCATCTGGAAGATGGTTTCCCCGGTAATCTTTCTGCCGAAGTAACTTTCATCATTCATGAAGATAATCGGATGGAAATTGAATTTTCGGCATTAACGGACAAGTCTACGCATGTTAACCTTACCAATCATGCGTATTTTAATTTAAGTGGATTTGTCGAAGACCTTACAAGCCACAAATTATTCCTTGATGCTGATCAATATCTTGAACTGGACCAAAATCAACTTCCTACAGGAACTTACCTTCCGGTGAAAGGTACCTGTTATGATTTTACTTCACCTGCCATACTCAATCCAGCCGAAGCCGAAATGGATTATTGTTTTGTTCTCAATCCTTCTTCCCGCGGTGATGCATCGGCAATATTGCATCACATTGGTTCTGGCAGGAAAATGACTGTATTCACCACTCAGCCCGGAATTCAGGTTTATACTGCCAATTTTCTGGATGGCAGCCTTTGCGGACATGGAGGTCGGTATTACCAAAAGCATACTGCTATTTGTCTGGAGACCCAGCATTTCCCTGATTGCCCAAATCAACCACAGTTTCCTTCCACACTGCTGAACCCGGGAGAAAAATACCATCAAAAAACAATCATTGTTTTTGAAAGTGAATGACAAATAAATTTCGCGAATATTACTTCCAAACTATTTAATGAATATATGAATACGGTTATACCGTTGGCCTGCCTGTGGTTTATTAAGTGGGATTAGTGCCAAAACACAGTGTTCTGGTCGTGCAGCAGCACACAATGAATGATACATTGGTTGAAAGATATTCTTGAAATTAAATTCGTCAGTAAAGGAAATAGTTTTTTGATATTTAGAATTAAAATCGTATTTCTTATTTTTTCGCGTGTGTAGCTTTTTTACAGCCTTGGAAGTTGGGTAATTACTTCACTCTGTTGATATGGAAATGAGTGGCTTGTCAACTTTTTGATCCCGGCTTTTATGCTCATGTTGATCATTGCTTTGGGTTGTTATATAATCCTGAGAATATATTTTCACTATGGTTCTCTAATCGTATAGAAATCAATAAGATGGCTGAGTGCAATGGTTTTAGTTTCGAATTGGTGGTTCTACCTCAACTTAAATATTGAGGAAGATCAACTCAAGGCTTGTATTTCATGGAGCCGATTTGCTTGCTCACCTGTTTTACCTGATGTAATTTTGCAGCACCAAAAACAATGAACTATGAAACAGACCCAAAATACACAATGGAACGGAAATATGCAGTTTGATGCCCTTGTGGGTGATCATCATGTAATTATGGATGCTTCGCCCGAAGTAGGTGGTACAAATGAAGGCCCACGTCCCAAAGCCCTTATGTTGGCCTCACTGGCAGGCTGTACAGGCATGGATGTTATTTCAATTCTGAAAAAGATGCGGATTGAACCCAAAACTTTCAATATAAATATTGAAGCGGAAGTTACTGAAGAGCATCCCAAGCATTACAGTAGCATGCATCTTATCTACGAATTTTCAGGTGATGGCCTTGATGAAGACAAACTCCGCAAAGCCATTGAATTATCGCAGGATCGCTATTGTGGCGTTTCGGTGGTTTACCGCAAGGCCATGCCTGTTACCTATGAAATAAAAATTGTGAAATAGGTTTGGCAACAAACCGCCTGTGAAAAACGAAATCAATAAAAATCAATCAAAAACAAACTAAAAAATCAATAAAAATCATGCTTTACACAAACCTTCACCATGTAATGACTGCTGCCGAACATCAGCAATTGATTAACGAAAACGAAAATGTAATGATTTGCTGCGGACGTATGGGTCCTATGTGCATTCCGGTTTATGGAATTATGGAAGACCTGGAAGACGAATATAAACACGTGAAATTTGCCGATATGGAGTTTGATAATCCGGAAGCACACGTCATTCGTAATGTACCGGAAGTGCGCGGATTTATGGGGATTCCCTTTACCATGTATTACAAAAAAGGGAAATTGGTTAAAGCAACTTCCAGTATTCAAAGTCCGGCACAGGTAAGAAGTATCCTCGATAAAGAGTTTGCTCCGGTAACCGTTAGCTAAAAATTGTCTTTACCTGGGATGGGAGGGGCTTTTTGTCTCTGCCATCCCATTTGATCAGTATTACAAGAATTGCATTTTATTTTATTCAAACTTCAATGACTCAATCAACACATTTTGATGCCATAGTTATTGGCGGAGGCCCTGCAGGGATGACCGCCGGTATTTATCTTTCGCGTGCCCGGCTGAGCACCCTCATCGTGAGCGATGGTGTGCTTGGTGGGCAAATGGTACTTACCCACGAAATTGCAAATTACCCGGGAGTGGAAAGCATTTCGGGGTATCAGCTTTCCAATATTATGAAAAAACAGGCCAAAAGTTTTGGCTGTGTGATAAAAGGCAATACTTCTGTTGAACACCTGGACCTTGATGGTGAAGTAAAACAGGTTGCCCTTTCGGATGGAAATGTTTATACGGCAAATGCAGTGATTCTTACCCCTGGTGGACGTTCGCGTACCCTGAATGTTGAGGGCGAAGCACAATTTAAAGGACAAGGGATTTCCTATTGTGCTACCTGCGATGGAGACTTTTTTACCGATCGGGAGATTGTTGTGGTAGGAGGTGGAAATTCCGCCCTCGAAGAAGCCGTTTCGCTTACAAAGTATGCCAGTAAAGTGACCATTGTCCATCAGTTTGACCATTTTCAGGCTTTTGAATATGCCGTAGAAGAAGCTAAAGCTAATCCAAAAATTTATTTCAGGATGGAATCGGCCATTACCAGGTTTCATGGGGATGAAAAACTGGAATCGGTAGAAATCAAAAATCTGGCGACCCATGAAGTTGATAACTTTAAGACCGACGGGGTGTTTATATTTATTGGATATGTGCCCAATACTGAATTTTTAAAGGGGAAGCTTGAAATGAATCAATGGAATGAAATCGTGGTAAACAGCGATATGCTTACCAGTGTTCCCGGAGTATTTGCTGCCGGTGATTCCATTGTAAAACGCTACCGCCAGGTAACAACTGCTGTGGGGGACGCGACAATAGCTGCCTTGGCTGCATCAAACTACATTCATCAACTCAAAACCAAACATTTACACCATTCATTAGCCAACTAATATGTCAATCGGACTCATCATTGCCATCATAATCATCGGGCTTTTTGCTATTTACATGATTTATTCTTTCCGAAGGATGAAAACTATGGCCGCTGTGCCGGAAAGCGAAAAAATCATGACGCTCACAGATAAAAATTTTCAGAATCAGATTAAGAACGGAATGGTTCTGGTGGATTTCTGGGCCGAATGGTGCATGCCTTGTAAGGTAATGGGCCCGGTGTTGAATGAACTGGCAGAAGACACGAATTTTAATGCAAAAGTGGCCAAGCTGAATGTGGACCATTTTCAATCGGTTTCACAAAAGTTTGGTATACGAGGAATCCCAACCATTATCCTGTTTAAAGATGGCAAAGAAGCCGATAGGATTGTTGGTGTAAAGCCTAAAGATTTCATCATTAAACAAGTGAACAAACACCTTTAAAAATCAACATCGTGAAAATAAAAATTCTGTTTGCCGGATTGTTAGTATCAATTAGTCTGATGACTTTTGCACAATCCCAGAAAATCGAAAATAAGGAAGTAATGATTGAAAACCAAAGTCAATATAACTTTGATGAAACAGTGGATATTTTATCCAAACAAATTGTTGAACACGGTTGGAAAATTACCGCCACCCACGATTTGCAGGAAACCATGAAGAAAAACGGCAAAGAAGTTTTGTCGGTTAAGGTAATTGAGCTTTGTAATCCGGGACACGCCTTCAATATACTTTCCAAAGATGATTTGTTAAATGTTAGCCCTATGCTTCCCTGTCGCATTTCGGTTTACGAAAAAACCGATGGCAAAACCTATATTTCACGTATGAATGCACCCGCTTTTGCCGAAATGATTGGTGGTGACGGCGCCTATACCATGGTAGCCGCTTTTAACGAAACAGAAGAGTTGCTGCTCAAAGTAATACTTGAATAATTCGGGTAGATCAATAAATTTTAAAGCCGGCAGAATGAATTTTCTG
This sequence comes from Lentimicrobium sp., assembly GCA_034005265.1. Taxonomy (GTDB): domain Bacteria; phylum Bacteroidota; class Bacteroidia; order Bacteroidales; family Lentimicrobiaceae; genus Lentimicrobium. The sequence goes on along the minus strand of JAVEVB010000047.1, from coordinate 26,105 downwards.
CCGGCTTTTTTGTTTTTTATCTGAAGAGATTTCCGTCAGGATTTAATAATCCATCGTCAATATACGGCCTTTGGTAAAGTTGAAAAACATTTCCTTTTCTGCCAGCTTCACACCGGGCAGGAGATCTGCTTCTGACTTGCCGGCGGCTTTCAGGCAGGAAGGACAGGCAAAAATAGTTATTCCCTTATCCATTAGTTGTTGCAGCGACTCTCTCGAAGTGGGGAACGTGGGGTAACTGATGTCGGGCATTTCGCTCATCACCACTTCTATGCCTTTGATGTCGAAATAAACCAGCACATCCTTGTCTTCAGCCATCATTACGGCCTGTTTTAGTGCCATTACCACTTTGTGTGGGTCCTCGGTACCGCTCGAAATGTGGTAAAATACACCATCACGCGGTGCTTCAACCACAGTGTCGTTGGTGGTTATTATTTCTTCTTTTACTTCCTGGGTACAAGATGCAAATCCGACCACTACTGCCAGCAGGCAAATCATAAAATACTTCATGGTTACTTAATTTTATAAGGTGAATTTATGAAAAGGAGAATTATCCTGTGATATATTTTACTGCAAATCGAACGGAAAATAAAACTACTGTTTCCTTTTCCGTTAAAAAACAATATTATAGACAAAGTTAAGGTTTAATATGATTTTTTATCCTGAAAGAAGCGTAATTTTTTTGCGTTAAATCAAAATACACTTCCTGTAGAGTAGGAGCCGCAGTTGTTCTAAGCAATCAGGAAACGTCCTACTCATTTTATTCAATTTAATTGTAGTAATTTTGCCGCTCCTTACAAACTATTTTATCTAATAATTACCTCTAACTACTTGTAATCATGCCATTTACAACAAAAGAAAAATTTCTCTCGAAAGAGTGGTTCAGTGCCTATGCCTTCCTTTTAACAGGCAGTATTATATTTGCTGTGTCCGATATATTGTTCGTAGTGCCTTATAAACTTGCCCCGGGCGGAGTTTATGGTATTGCCACCGTGCTTAACACCTTATTTGGCTGGAAGATCAGTTTCAGTACGCTGTTTATGGAAATTCCGCTGGTGTTGATTGGTACCATTATTTTAGGCCCCCGTTTTGGGATTAAAACCATTGTGAGCATTATTACCATATTGCTAACGGTTTGGTTTATGGAAACTTATGTTTCGCCAGATTATGCCAAAGTAATTAGTGACCCCATGTTGAATACCATTGTTGCCGGTGTATTTTATGGAATATCCATTGGGTTGATCTTTAAATCGCGCGCTACCTCAGGTGGGTCCGACATTATTGCCATGATACTGGCCAAGTACACTAAAATTTCGTTGGGTCAATTGGTGATGATTGTGGATGGAGCTATTGTGATGTTTACCCTGGCCCAACCTACTGGAACAGGTACCATTGGATGGGAATTTGCCATTTATTCGATGATTATCATTTTTATTGAAGGCAAAATCATTGATACGGTAGTCAGTGGCGCAAGCTACCATAAAACTGTGTTGATTATTTCGGATCAGGTGGAATCCATCGCGTCAAAAATTAACAATGACCTAAAGCGGGGGGCCACCATTTTTAATGGAACAGGTGCCTATACCGGCGATGAAAAACGGATGATTTACGCCGTGATGAGCCGTCGGGAAGTGGAAATTTTAAAGTTACACATAAAGGAAGTTGACCCCAAAGCTTTTGTTAACGTTACTGAAGCCAACGAAATCATTGGGCATGGGTTTAAATCGCTTAAAGATGCTTTAGAATAGCACTATCCTTACAATATCAAAAAATGCGCTGATCCGGAAGGATTAACGCATTTTTTTTGATGGGCAGAAGATAACAAAACAGCTTCGGTTCCGCATTTGATGGTGTCATATTTTCAATTTTACAATGTCACCATAAGGTTTAGGACATTCTCAATTTTTGAACGCATTTCAACTGATGTGCAGTTGAAATTATTGACGATAATTGCAAAAATCAAGGTATGACCGCTGCGTGATTTGGCATATCCTGCATAGCTTTTCACGCGCGACATGGTCCCGCTTTTACCCTGAATATTGCCTGTAGCTTCAGAATCAAGGCACATTTTGCTTAATGTTCCCGATCGGCCTGCCACTGCCAGGGAGGAAATAAAAGTTGCCGAATCAGGTGAATGTTGCATAAACTTAAGCAAATGGACGAGTTGGTTTACGGTTATGGCATTATACCTGGAAATGCCGCTGCCATCGAACATATAGAAGCCTGATACATCAATACCTTTACTTTTCAGGAATGAATAGACTGCTTCAACACCGGTCTCGGTGCTGCCATAGCCTTTTTTCTTAACGCCAATTTGCTTCAGCAATGTCTCAGCCAGAAAGTTGTTGCTGTGATGGTTTATACTAAACACCATCGAAGCTACCGATGGGGACCCAACAGAAGCGATTTGTGTCCTGTTTTGTGATGTGTTTCTCGCCCGAAGCGAATCCGTTGCTGAAGTTGATTTTGCCTTGCCCGTAACGTGAATCCCCTTGTCCATAAGTTTGTTTCTGAGAAGTGTAGCAGCCAATAGTGCCGGGTCGTGAATAACCCCTACAACTTCCGCTTTTGTAGTGCCTTCCCTCACTGTTCCCCTTATTTTTTTTTCGGGGCTGTCAGGAAAACCAACCAGATAGAGTTCATCATCCGCATTATAAATTGAGACCTGGTTAAGGAAAGCACTGTTTGGATGCGTCAAGGCCAGGTTGCCGGCTTTGGGAATGATTAAATCCTTTCTGGTGGGATCAAATGCCAATCTGAATACATTTCCGTTGATGGATAAGCCGGAAGGGGCTGCGCTATAACCCAGGTTTATTTCGCCCCATGTCCAGGTGTAAGGGATAAAGTCTTCGGAAAAAATTCGTGCATCACCAATAATATCGCCGTTAATGGAATCAATATTCAGTTGGGCGACACTGCTTGTCCAGGATGCAAAAACATTGTTCATGGTTTGCTCTCCAACACAGAAAGTAGGATCGCCACCACCTTTGATAATCAGGTTGCCTTTTAAAATTCTGTTCTCAATTTCTCCGTCATAAAGCAATCGTGTACCGAAGTGTGCCCCTGGGCCCAGTATTTCGAGCGCCGCGGCTGTGGTGAAGAGTTTGATGGTGGAGGCGGGAACGAGGCTGAGATCGGGATTTCTTTCGGCAATAATACTGTCGGATGTTGCGTCGTAAATAATATAGGCAAATGATGCGTTTTTGAGTACTGTGTCAAGAGTGAATGTGGTGAAGCCCATCAATAGTGAATCCCTTGCGGTGTAAACAATGACGGGTTCCTCAGCCAGACTGTCGGATGTTATTAATTCGTTGGTTTCAATGCTGTTTTCGTTACAGGCCAACAAGGCAGTAGCCAATATATAGAAACAAAGATTTCTTAACCATGAATAATCGGAATATAACATCTTGTGAAGTTCTTCTCACAAATATACGAAATAAGGGAATGGTAGTCAATAGTTTACTCATTCTGTATTTTTATTTAAGGATTTCACCCATCCAGCCACTCCTTAAATTCCTGTACGCGTTCCCTGGCTACGATGATTTCCTGGTCTTCCAGTCCTTCAATTTTTAGCTTCAGCCGGCTATTTGACCATGCGGTGATGTTACTACATGCTTCCAGACTTAACATAAATTTACGGTTGATGCGGAAATAATTTGATGGATTGACTAATCCCTCTAATTGATCCAGTGCAAAATCAATGGCATAGCTGCGTTTTTCGCTCGTAAAAAGGTAAGTTGCCTTTTCGAGGCTGTAGAAGGCAATTATTTCTTCCACGGGAATGGGCTTAATTTTTTCACCCACCTTAATCAGGAAACGCGATTTGTAGCTATTTTTTGGTTTTGCTGCCGAAATGGCCAGGATTTTCTCCAACAATGGACCTGGCGTAAACTGCCGCGCTTTTTCAATGGCTTTCAGCAGGCGCTCTTCTTCTATGGGCTTTAGTAAATAGTCAATGCCGTTGGTGTTGAAGGCTTCGATGGCATAGTGATCCCAGGCGGTGGTGAAAATGATGGGGCAATTAACTTTTACCTGCTGAAAAATTTCAAAACTCAGGCCATCAGCCAGTTGGATGTCGGAAAAGATGAGGCCGAGGTCGGGTTTTCGCGAAAAGAAAGTTACCGCGTCGCGCACCGATTCAAGGCGGGCCATAACTTCCAATTCGGGGGCGACTTTGGTTAAGAGTCGTTCCAGATGGCTGGCAGCGCGGGCTTCGTCTTCTATGATGAGTACTTTCATCTGTTTTTAGTTAATACCGCTCAATTCAGCCGGCAGGCTGGATCGCTTGGGTTTTATTTGTAGGCTGCTTTCCATCATTATTATCGGAACCCTCACCAAAAAATGGGTTTCAGTTTCTTTGATTTCAATCTCCTTGTCGGTGAAAAAAGCGAACTGCTGGGCAATGTTTTTCAATCCGGTTTTCTTTGAGTCATCGCCTATTGGTATAGTTTTCAATGCGTTTTCAACTTCAATGTACTGATCATTTTGCCTTATCGAAATGCTTAGTGGGAACTTTTCAGAAACCTCGTTGTGCTTCACCGCGTTTTCAACCAGCAGTTGCAGGGTCATGGGAACAATGTAGACCTTCATATCGGGATTCAGGTCAACATTGAGTTTTAGCTTTTCGCCAAAACGGGTTTTCAGCAGAAAAGCATACGACTTCATAAATTCAAGTTCTTCGTCCAGACTAACCAATTCTTTATCGCGGCTATCGAGTACATAGCGGAACAAATCGCTCATTTGGCGGATAAATTTAACGGCTTGTGCCTGATCTTCATATACCAGATCGCTTAACACATTAAAACTATTAAACAAAAAGTGTGGGTTGATCTGGTTACGCAATGATTCGTATTTGTATGACATCATTTCGGCTTTGATGGCAGCTTCGCTAAGCACCGATTTCCGCCAGGCCCTGAAAAACCCCATGGCGGTGAAAACCAATGAAATAAACAATGCAATCAGGAAGGTATAAATAATTGACCCGGTTGCGAATTTCCAGGCTTGCGAAGGTGGAATGTCATTGATCAGATACATCATTATAAGTTGCACGCTAACGAAAGCTGTGACGGACCATGCCAGTAAACTGGAGATTTCAATGAAGGTGCGTGCTACCGGACGGTCAATCCAGCGCAGATGCCTGTCCAGAATTTTCCCGATAAATACTGGCCCTAACCACTGTGTGATACAGATAGAAAACGACCAAACGAAGCCAAGTAAGAAGGAGAGTGGACTGTCGTAGTATCTTCCGAAAAAGACCATTAGGATAATGAGTGCCAGTACCGTATTGGCCAACAAAAACTGCAAAAGGTTTAAAGGTCTGAAAGGCCGGCTGTAAATATTCATAGTTTAAAAAGTTGACGTAAAGTTAAGGATTTTGTTTAACCAGTTAGCTATAGCCTCTTATGTTTTGAAGGTTAATAACCACATTGAGTTATTAATAACCATGGGATTACAAATCAGTACGTATCAAGGTTGGTTATTTAACAAGGGGTTGCAACCCCTTGTTAAACTCACTGACTATTAAGTATAACCAAAGTGCCTGCAACAGGTGATTCCTTCTATTTGCATGATTCCACGGTTCCGGCGACCTGGTCTTTGCCCCAACTGGGATGTAGCGGAGATTTTGGCTTGAAATTATCCCAGTCTGCCAGCAATTGCCTGGCTTCATCGCAATAAACTTTCGTGTCTTTACCATAAAATTGTGCGGTGCCCATTTCATTCTGCAGATTGATTAGCTGGGCACGGGGATTGGTTGGGTCGAGGGCCATGGCTTTACCCACGGCCTGGCCGGAGAGCATCCCGAATTTTTGACCGCGTTCCATTGGATTTACCACCAATCTTGCAGTGTAAAACATGGCATGGAGCGCATGCACGTCGGCTTCATTAGGAGCAAGTTCAATCATTCGGTTCATTGATTTTTCTGCAACATCGAGTATGGCATCTTTCTCACCTGGGTCGGTTTCAATAAAAGCCGCGATAATATTGCAATGTGCATGATAGTACAACGGTAGCCATTGAGCTGCCTCAGCCTGTGCGATGCGCTCAAACTGGTTGCCCAATGCCCGGAAATCGTCCCCGGATTTGCAGTTGGCATATCCGCCAAGGCTCTCGCCCATGGCCTGATAGTATTCGTTACTTTGTGAAGAACCGGTTATGGAAACCAGTACGAAAATGAAAGTAAAAAAGTTTGTTTTCATGGTTATGTTGGTTTTAAGGTTTGATGTTCTGGCGTTTACCACGCAAAGACGCGGAGACGCAAAGCTTCTTATTCAATAACTGATTTGGCAAAAGAATTCCTTCGATAAAATTGTCACTTGCATTTCATTGCGTCTTAGCGTCCCTGCCAGCCGGCAGGCTGGCTTGCGTGATTTTTTTCTTTCATTTTATTGGATTTTATCCAATTGGTTCTGGTCTCCTTTTTTTGTGAAGGTGATGAAGCATCCCAGGATGAAAAACCTGCCCGAGCCGGGGATGATGCTGGTACTGCGATAAATTCCCGAATCGTCAGGAACATTGGAATACCTCCGCCCGAATTCCTGCTTATAGCCCGGCACGTTATTCACAGCCCCGTAAAAGATGATGTTTGGTTTGTAAAGAAAACTCCAGCTAATGTCGAGTGTTTGGTAGGCCAGCGTTCGTTCACCGTTAAATAAGCTGCTGTTGGGATTGTTGTATGGCCGTGGCGAAGAGTACTTGTAATTAACCCCGGCATAAGAACGTATTTTTCCAAACCAGTGCTTGTAAACCACCGCCAGGTTGTGCTTGCTGGCGAAGGTTGGGATGGTCATTTCAGGATAATTCCTATAATCGCGTTTGGTGTCGAGATAGGAATAGGAAATCCAGTAATCACCGTATTTGATGCTTTTTTTATCCCGGATAAACAGGTCGAAGCCTCTGGCATAACCACTGCCTTGGTTGTTGTAGGTTCCCGGAAGGTAAAATTCACCAGTTCCCTGTTTGGCCAGGTTGAGGTAATCTTTATAATAAACTTCTGCCCGAATCGTCCTGCTTTTGAGTAATGACTGAAAGCTTAGGATATAATGGTCGGCACGTTCATAATTAAGTTTGTCGGAATAAATTAAGTAATCATCCGAAGGGTTCTGAAAAAACCATCCGTAGGCCATTGAAAACTGGCTGGCTTCGTTGAGTTTGTATGCCGCAGTTATGCGCGGGGAAAAGTTAGCTCTTCCCAGGTAATCGGAATATTCAACCCGTGAGCCAATTCGGGCAACAAATTTTTTGGAAGCATACATTTCGGCTTCTGCAAAACCGGCCAGGGTATTGTTGGTAAACCCATTGATAAAGGTATTGGTCGGCGTTTTAAATGTCTGTTCCGTAAAGCTGTTCATCCATTCAGCACCAGCCCTCAGGGTGGTTTTGCTTCCCAGTTCCTGCGAAACCACTTCTTTCAGATGAAATCCCTTTAGTTTCTTGTCGAAACGCGTGGTGTCAAAAGCAACCTTGTCCTCATCGTTGGTAAAGCTGGCCGAGGTGGTGAGGGTGCGCTTGTCGCCGATTTTTGTCATCCACCAAGTATTCACAAAGAAATTTTTATTATCGAGATTATAGTCAATCATTTTGTTCTGGTCAAGATCCAGTTGTCCGATAATAAAATTGCCCGCATCATAACTGCTGTAAATTTTCAGCATACCCGATTTCCCGGCTTTCTGACGGATACTTATGGCACCGGTATAGCCTTCAGGAGCATGCGTCCATTCATAATTTTGTGGAATCAAGTTCATGTAGGGTCCCAAATTTTGATAACCAAGGGTTGCGGTAACGGCTCCTGTATTCCATAACCTGGTTCCTGCCAATTCAGCGCCAATCGAAAGTATAGATACATCCAACTGGTCTTCGGCAGGCAAATCGTTAGTGTTGAGCAACAACACGCTCGAAAGCGCCTGGCCATACTCGGCTGAGTAACCACCCGTGCTGAAAATGGTTCCTTTAAACATAAACGGGTTGAATCTGCCCCGTGTGGAGGTATTGGGTGCCGTTGAGTTATAAGGTGTATGCACCAATGCTCCATCAATAAAGGTTTTTGACTCATCACTGTCGCCACCTTTTACAAACAGTTTGCCCGATTCGCCAACAGTAGTTGCTCCCGGAAGGGTTTGTAACGCGCCAAAAACATCGCCATTGGCCCCGGCTGTAGTAATCATATCAAGTGAACTCAGGGTATTGGCCCGCTTTTTATCGCCGGCTTCGAAGGTGCCTGCGGTAATGGTAACAGCTTCCAGCTTGTTAAAGGTCTCCTTAAGCTCAATGTTCAGGTAAATGGCGGTTCCATTTAACAGTACATCTTTTGTAAATGGCTCATAACCAATATAATCTACCTTCAATAGAAAACTTCCGGTTTTCTGTGTTTTAAAGCTGAATTTTCCGTTCACATCGCTCGAAGTACCATCAAAAGTGCCTTTTAAGTAAACGTTTGCCCCGGGCAAGGTTCCACCGCCTTTTGCTTTTACGATGCCACTAAAGATTGTTTGCGCCGAAAGCTGAAATGTTGCAAAAAATAGAAATAGAGGTATAATGAATTTCATGATTTCCCGTGTTGGTGATGCAAAGATGCCGCGGGAAGTATCAGTTTAAAAATTTTTGTTGCTGAACTGTCGGATAAGGGGGATGAAGTGTAACGTTTTATATTCATGATTTGTCAGAGGAATATGAGTATTGGAATTAATGCAGTAGCTTGATAACCAACAGGAATGTATAATAATTCCGGTAGGTTGATATAGATGGATTTTCTTTGTGTTTTGAGTTTTGAAATAAATCCGGACAATCCAATACCATAATATCCTACAAATCAATAATACTATTTGTACAATTAGTAATTACATATTACATTAGCTCCGAAAATTGAAGGTGCGGTATAGCAGATGATGTATTGATTTTTAATTACAAAAAAGCGCCCACTTACATAGTTAATTAGGATTCCCAGTAATACGTGCTACGGATAATTTATTTATTATTTTTTTAACACCTTAAACCAAACCCATGAAAAAACTATTGTTAACCCCGGTACTTTGTTTAATCGGCATTATGACATTCTCTCAAACTCATTTGTATGAAAATCCCCGGTTTGACGAAATTGCTGCAACTCATCAAATTATTGGCATAATCCCATTTAAGGCTTCAGTCACATTACGTCCGAAGCAAATGAAAGACATTACGACAGAACAGTTAGCAAAAATGGAAAAGGCTGAAGGTGAGGGTATTCAATCTGCCATGTATTCGTGGTTTCTCAAAAGAGAAAAAAGAGGTGACTTATCCGTAAAGGTTCAGGATATTTCCACAACCAATGCTAAAATGAAAAAGGCCGGAATAACAATTGAAAATTATGAAACATACACACCAAAAGAACTGGCCGACATCATTGAAGTTGATGGAATAATTATGGGAACATTCGAAACCACAAAACCGATGTCAGAAGGAGCATCAGTTGCTTTGGGTTTACTTGTTGGATTCTACGGAAGTACAAACCGGGCTGTAATCAACCTGTTTATTTATAATGGTGAAGATGGCGAAGTTCTTGTTAATTACAATAAGGCTATCGCCGGGTCCATAGGTAGCACCACGGATGATTTAGTAAATATTTTGATGCGAAAAGCTTCAAGAAGGGTATCCTATACAAAAAAATGATTCATTTGTTGAAGGTTAGGTTTTCCCATCTGTTCAACCTGATTTATCAATATAACCAGTCTTGAATTAAGAGAAATTCATTGTGATCTATCTGCCCATAATAATGGGCAGCTAAATCTTTCCGGAGGTCGGCCCCACATGGCTATTTTCAGCAGGAAGCCAATGAGTTTTTATTTTTTCTTTGAAATAACCCGAACCTATGTGAACCTACTGCGATCTATTGTTGCCAAAAAAAAACACCACATAGGCACATAGGACTCAATAGAACATCACATAGAATGAAAATGTAGAACCACCCCGATAGCAATCAAAACGGGGCTATCCCATTTTAAAAACAAAAGATAAATGCCTGAAGGGGCAGATAAAACGCTGCCTTTATTTTAATTTCATCACCTGATCCAACAGGGGGGCCAGCCCGTTTTCGGTCAGGTAATCATTGTTCCAATAACTCATAACACAACTCACATAATGTTGGCGGACCGGCACTGCAACAAAGTATATGGTCAGATTTCTGCCGCCGGTCATTGCAACCATTGCCGCAGTGATTCCGGTAAAATCGTAAATGATCTTTCTGGCTGTGGTTTCGGTGCCTTCAAACATCACTTTGACTTTCGTATCTGAAACAACTTTGCCATTTTGTCTGGCCTGGATGGATTCAAAATGCGATTCTACTGTATTTGATGCGCTGGTTGAGTCTTTATGGACACTCCAATTCATTTGTCCGGCAGAACTGCATTGTACATTATTCACTCCCATCCAATGACATTGCTTACCCAAAGGGATTTTTCGCCCTGCAAAGTTGATGGTGTCAGGTTCCGGATGATTGAAAACATCCCCTGGTATTGCATTGTCCCTCACCAACCTGACAAATTCCCTTTCAAAATCCTTATTTTCTTCATTGGATGGGGTGAAAGTAAACGCGATGATCTTCTGGTCAATAGTTTCAATAAAATAATAAGTGATGCTGTTGAAGATGTCTTCTGGCCCTTCGATGGATTTAAAAACATAATAATTTTTAAAATCAAGTAAACTGTCGGAGTTAACGAGTTCCTTGAACCTTATTTTAAGTTGCGGAAAGCCTCTTGAAATATTCTTCGCTGTAAAGGCGTGGTCTTTTTCCTGACTACTTATCTCAATGCCGTCAACATTATAGAACTTAACTCCACTGTTTGAAATTGCTTGTAAACGGGAGAATAAATCATCGTTCTCCTGAGCAGAAGCGATGTTGCAAAAAATGAAAAGTAAAACGATGAAACTTGCCCGAGCCATAAAGTTGTCAATAATTATAATGGAGAACCAGTTAATTTATTGATTTTTTATCCCGCTGCACTGGCTTTTCAGATGATTGGGGTTGAAACTCAGCTTTGATCGAATTTATCTGTTCAAGCACTTTATCTTTTTCTGCCTGTGTTTTTGCTTTAAGGGCTGCATCCAGAATGTCTTCAAAGCGATCTATGCCTATGTCCGGGTTTTCAACAATACGTGCAAGTTCTGTTAAAAGCTGATTTTCGGAGGTTACTTTTGAAGTAGCTTCGGCCAGCCTTACATACATCAAGGTATGATGACCAACAGTAGAAGCCAGTTGTGCGTATACCACAAAATTTTCAAAATTTGCCACTGATTGACGGGCATAATTCTCGATCTGCCGGATGGAGCCGATGTGAAACCGGGCATTTTTCTTTATCTCCCTGATTTCTTTCAGGGCTTCCTTTTTGGTAATGCCATCGCGCTCAGGATTGGCGTTCAAAGTGAAGCTGAACATCACCAATCCAAGCATGGCCAGGAGAACAATTCCGAATGATTTTAATGACGTTTTCATGGTTTTATGTTTTTAAAAATGGTCTTCCATCAAAGTCAGAAAATAAATTCTTCAAAAATTAAACTCATGTGCTTTTTATAAGAATGGGAAAAGCTGCGTATTCGGTTTCCGAAGATACGAAAAACCTTATCACGATCATCAATTGTTATGCCATCGCATGAAACACATCAAAAACCCAAATGACCTTAGTGTTACTTCGTGCCTACCTGCCTGCGCAGGCATACAGGCCGGCCTTTGTGGCGAAAAGACATAAAAACATCAAACAACACTGCGTCCCTGCCAGCCGGCAGGCTGGTTTGCGTGAAATTAGTTAGAACATCATGCAAATAATCACAATCAATCCGTACTTTTGCACCATGGCAAATTATGAAGAAATTTTCAAGAAAATAACCGCCCATGCCAAGGAGTATGGGTTCGTGTTCCAGTCAAGCGATATTTACGATGGCCTCAGCGCCGTTTATGACTACGGTCAGAATGGCGTTGAATTGAAAAACAACATCAAGGATTATTGGTGGAAAGCCATGGTGCGTTACCACGAAAACATCGTGGGTATTGATTCGGCCATTTTTATGCACCCAACCATCTGGAAGGCTTCAGGCCATGTGGATGCGTTTAACGATCCGATGATTGACAACAAGGATTCCAAGAAGCGTTACCGCGCCGATGTGCTTATCGAAGACCACCTGGCTAAAATTGAAGAAAAAATCAACAAGGAAGTAATCAAAGCGGCTACCCGATTTGGCGAGACCTTTGACGAAATCCAGTTCAGGGCTACCAATACCCGTGTACTGGAAAATCAGGCCAAAATTGATACCATCAACACCCGCTTTATCCAAAGTCTGGAAAACGATGACCTGGCCGATATAAAAAAACTGATAGAGGAACTCGGTATTGTTTGTCCGGTTTCGGGTTCACGCAACTGGACCGAAGTGCGACAGTTTAACCTGATGTTTTCCACTCAAATTGGCTCGGTGAGCGAAGATACCAATACTATTTTCCTCCGTCCCGAAACGGCTCAGGGTATTTTTGTGAATTTCCTCAACGTGATGAAAACCGGAAGAATGAAAATTCCTTTCGGTATCGCGCAGATTGGTAAGGCTTTTCGCAACGAGATTGTAGCCCGGCAGTTCATCTTCCGCATGAGGGAGTTTGAACAGATGGAAATGCAGTTTTTTGTGCGCCCCGGCACCGAGTTGGAATGGTTCGAATTCTGGAAAAAGGAACGCCTAAACTGGCACCTCTCACTTGGTCTGGGAAGCGAAAATTACCGTTTCCACGATCATGAAAAGCTGGCACATTATGCCAATGCAGCTACGGATATTGAATTTAAATTCCCCTTTGGTTTTAAAGAAATGGAAGGCATACATTCCCGTACTGACTTCGACCTGAGTGCACATCAGAAATTCTCGGGCAAAAAGATGCAGTATTTCGATCCCGAACTCAACGAAAGTTACGTGCCATACGTGGTAGAGACCTCCATCGGCCTCGACCGTACTTTCCTCGCTATTCTCAGCAGGGCTTATACCGAGGAAAAACTCGAAGACGGATCCGAACGGGTCGTGATGAAACTGCCGCCAGTTCTTGCGCCTGTCAAAGCAGCCATCCTGCCGTTGGTTGCAAAAGACGGACTACCTGAAATGGCCCGCGAAATTATGGATAAACTGAAGTACGACTACAATTGTCAATACGAAGAAAAAGACTCCATTGGGAAGCGTTACCGTCGTCAGGATGCGATTGGCACGCCTTACTGCATCACCGTTGATCATCAGAGCCTTGAAGATGGTACTGTAACTATCCGTGAACGCGATACCATGAAGCAGGAGAGGATTTCGGTTGATAAAATCAGCGGAATTATTGCGGAGAGACTTAGGTAGGTCGTGGGGACTGGGAGACATGGAGACCTGGGATATATTCCGGTTCCCGATTTATTCGCAATTTGAAGTAGGAAGTGGGAGGTAAGAAGTAGGAACTAAAGTCCAAGCATTTTGAGCATCCCCGCGCCTGCTCACCGTAATGAAATGAAAGTTGGGTTTCTGCGTGATTCTTTAGTTCGTAAACCGAAATTAAAATTACTTATTATTATACGTATTCATCGTATTGCCTGCGCCTGCACTTATAAAACTCTTAATCATGTCCACGCCAAAGGGGATTCGTTCGAGGAAGATTTTTTCCTCGTCGCGGGTAAACCGGCCCAGTACATAATCAACCTGAAAACCGCGGGCAAAATTGCTGCCAATGCCTACCCTGAGGCGGGGAAAATTATTGTGCCCCAACATTTCAATGATGTTGTTCAGGCCGTTGTGGCTGCCACCGCTGCCTTTTAATTTCATGCGAAAAACACCAGGGTCAAGGTTCAGGTCATCTACCACAACCAATGAATTTTCAATGTTAATTTTCTCCATTTCAAGCCAGTAGCGGAAGGCTTTTCCACTAAGGTTCATGTAAGTGGAAGGCTTTATTATGACAATGGTTTTGCCTCTGAAACGGGCTTCGGCACGCGTGGCCAGGCGATCGGTGCTAAATTTCACACCCAGGTCTTGTGCAAGCGCATCGGCAAGAATAAAACCAATGTTGTGACGGGTGTTGGCATATTCATCGCCAATATTGCCCAGGCCTACGATAAGAAATTTCACTTGAAATCAGGGTTTTATGATTGGAACTTGATTTTGGCTTGACAGCTTTTTTTATAAACAAAACCGGAGGCAAAATGCCTCCGGAATATTTCGTTCAGTAAGGGCAATTTATTTTGCCGGGGTTTCAGCTTCAACATTACGTGTTGAAAGCACAGTAAGAATAACAGAAGATTTAACATCGAGAAATTCAACATTGTCAATCTTCATGTCCGAAACCTTTACAGATTGGTTGAGGTCAAGTTTACTGATACTCACTTCGATTTCGTCGGGCAAATGTTCAATCAGGGCTTTGATTTTCAGTTTGCGGAATTTTTTTATCAGTTTACCACCACGTAAAACGCCGGGAGAAGTGCCGGTAACGCGGATGGGAACCGAAATAATCACTGGCCTTTCAGGACTTAATTCCAGAAAATCAGCGTGAAGAATATGATCACTTACCGGATGTGACTGCAGATCCTGGAGAATAGTGAGATATTTTTTACCCTCAATTTCAACATTGATGAGATGTGAGTTTGGAGTATTGAGAATTGGTTTGAAACTGGTTTCTTCAACTGAGAAGTGAACCTGGTCTTTTCCACCGTAAATAACACAGGGAACTTTGCCAGCCACGCGTTGGGCTTTAGCATCTTTTTTCCCTACGTTCCCGCGAAGGGAACCGCTCAATGATACTTTTTTCATGATTTTTGAAATTTATTGTTTGTTATTGTGAAAACCCGAAGGCTATTAGAATTTAAAAAGTGTTGAAATAGATTCATAATTATGAACCTTGCCAATAACATCCGCTAAGAGGGATGCCGTGCTGATGACGGTAATTTTATCGCTGTTGCGACGTAATGGCAGGGTATCGGTGACAACTACTTCTGTAAATGGAGATTTTTCAATTTTGTCAATGGCATTTCCCGAAAGTATGGGGTGGGTGCAGAATCCGCGCACGCTTGCAGCACCTTTGTCAATCATTAGTTGTGCAGCTTTGCAGATGGTTCCACCTGTATCGATGATGTCATCTACCAAAATTACATCCTTGCCAACAACATCCCCAATCAATTCCATGGTATCCACGTGATTGGCTTTTGAACGCTGTTTGTAACAAATAACAAAGCTGGTATTTAGTATTTTGGCATAAGCTGCAGCCCGTCGTGTTCCTCCGGTATCGGGCGATGCCATTACCGGGTTGTTCAGGTTGAGTTGCTTGATATATGGTACAAAAATGGATGACGCAAACAGGTGGTCAACAGGAACATCAAAAAATCCTTGTATCTGATCCGCATGAAGATCAATCGTAATGATACGCTGAACACCGGCAGCGGTAAGCAGGTTAGCCACCAGCTTGGCAGCAATACTCACCCTGGGCTTGTCTTTTCGGTCTTGGCGGGCAAATCCAAAATAGGGGATCACCGCTATGATGTGTCTTGCTGATGCCCTTTTGGCAGCATCAACCATCATTAAAAGTTCGAAAAGATTGTCACTTGGAGCAAAGGTTGATTGCACGATAAAAAGGTCGTTGCCCCTTACATTTTCCTCAAACGATGGTTGAAATTCCCCGTCCGAAAAATCTGTTACCAGCACCTCGCCAAGCTTTTTGCCATAACTTACTGCTATTTTTTCGGCCAGATAACGGGTGGCTCTGCCTGAGAAAATGTTAACCACTGTTGACATTGTTACTGATTAATAAGGGGTTGGATATTCCTGTTTTCAGGGCGCAAAAGTACAAATAAAATGCTGCAAAAAGAAAGGAATTTCCTTAAAAATAAAATAAGTACCTAAGCCCTTGATTTTTCGGGAGAATAGTATTACTTTTGCACCCCTTTTTACGGCAATGCAAATTAATTCATCGCATTTAAAAGGCAATGAAGACAGAAGTTTGTTTAAATTATTGGCAAACTTACTTACTTTTTTGATTCACCCGACATTGGTAATAAAACGTTTTAAGCCTACGTTATGGGCTTTGCCAAACATAAATCCTTTCTGGAATGAAACTTTCACAATTTCGCTATCATTTACCCAACGAGCTGATTGCCCGTCAACCGGAAGAAAACCGCGATGAAGCCAGGCTCATGGTGCTTAATCGTAAAAAACAGACGATCGAACACCGCAAATTCAGTGATATACTTGATTATTTTGGTGATGGTGATGTTTTTGTAATCAACGACACCAAAGTTTTTCCTGCACTGCTTACAGGAGAGAAAGAAAAAACCGGTGCCAAAATAACTGTTTTTCTCCTGAGAGAACTGAATGCTGAAGCCCGTTTATGGGATGTATTGGTTGATCCGGCCCGTAAAATCCGCATTGGAAATAAACTCTATTTTGGTGATGATGATGCACTGGTTGCAGAAGTCATTGACAATACTACTTCACGCGGACGAACCCTTCGGTTTTTATTTGATGGTCCTTATGATGAATTCAAAAAAACTATTGAGATTCTGGGGAAAACACCTTTACCTGAAGAATTGCAAGCGCTTCGCGAAATCATGCCTGAAGATAAGGACTGGTACCAGACCATTTATGCTTCAAAGGAAGGTGCTGTTGCAGCGCCCACCGCAGGTATGCATTTCAGTCGTGAGCTAATGAAACGACTGGAACTTAAGGGCGCTTCATTTGCATCGGTTACCTTACATGCCGGTGTGGGTAATTTCAGGGCCATTGATGTTGAAGACCTTACCAAGCATAAGATGGATTCCGAAGAGGTTATTATTGAAGAAGGTGCCATCAAAATTGTGAACCGTGCAAAAGAGCACCGCAAACAGGTATGTGTGGTTGGAACTACAACTATGAAAGCGGTTGAAACTTCTGTTACTATTTCGGGTATGCTCAAACCTTATGCCGGATGGTCAAACAAATTCATTTTTCCACCGTATGATTTTAGTATTGCTTCAAGCATGATTACCAACTTTCATCTTCCACAATCACCCATGTTGATGATGACTGCTGCTTTTGCTGACTTTGACTTTCTAATGAAGGCGTATAAAGAGGCCGTTAATGAGAAGTATCGCTTCTTTACTTATGGTGATGCCATGCTGATTCTTTAAGCTTTACCTTAAAATAGATTTAAAAGAGCCCTGAAAAGGGCTATTTTTGTTTTTGCTTCTCAATGTCTTGATGAGCCATTTGCCACCTCAGGGTTTATTCTTAACTTCGCTATAAAATTCAGTTAATTTGGAACGATTTGTTATAGTTGTGGCAGGAGGCTCAGGCCAGAGGATGGAAGCTTTGGTTCCAAAGCAATTTTTATTGCTCGATAGCCGGCCTCTGCTTATGCATACCCTTGAAGCTTTTTTTCATGCATTCAATGATATTCATATTATTTTGGTTCTTCCACCAAAACATATTTCATATTGGGAAAAATTATGCAATGTTCATGCTTTTACCATTCCTCACCTGATTGCTGAAGGAGGCCAAAGTCGTGGCGAATCGGTTAAAAATGGTCTGGATCTGGTAGAGGTCAAAAATGGCATTGTGGCGGTACATGATGGCGTTCGGCCTTTGGCAGGCATTGAATTGATCAGAAATGTTTATGCAATGGCCATAGAAAAGGGTAGTGCCATTCCCTGTGTGCCGGTGGTGGATTCGCTCAGGAAGCTAGATGCTGAAGGCAGTAAACCTCTTCCTCGTGCAGGAATATTTGCCGTTCAAACCCCGCAATGTTTTCGACTTGACCTGCTCAGAAAGGCTTACAATCAGCCTGATTTTATGAATTTTACCGATGATGCCCAGCTCGTGGAATCCATTGGTGAAAGGATATTTATGACTGAGGGCCGCTATGACAACCTGAAAATTACCACGGTAGCGGATTTGCAAATTGCTGAAGCTCTATTTAAATTAAAACCGCTTGACAGATAAATTATACTTTTGTATTATCCATCACTTGAATTTAATTTCATGAACCACAATCAACAACTGGCCGAGCGCGAAGGTTGGATTTCCATTTTTGGGAATGTCGCTTTGTTTATTTTAAAAATGTGGGCCGGAGTGGTTTCAGGTTCCATTGCCATCATTGCTGATGCGTGGCATACCTTGTCTGATTCCCTGACTTCTATTGTAGTATTGGTGGGCATTCGTATTTCATCCAAACCTGCCGACAAGGAGCATCCATTCGGGCATGGGCG
The DNA here is from genome assembly GCA_034005265.1 of Lentimicrobium sp. Lineage (GTDB taxonomy): Bacteria > Bacteroidota > Bacteroidia > Bacteroidales > Lentimicrobiaceae > Lentimicrobium. The sequence goes on along the minus strand of JAVEVB010000047.1, from coordinate 7,911 downwards.
TGCTGAATTGATTGCCGCCATGATTATTGGGGTGATGTTGAGCGTAGTTGCCTTTAACTTTGTGATTGAAGGCGTGGTACGTTTGCGGACCCGGCAAGCAGTGAATTACGGAATGATTGCCATTGTTGCCACAATAATTTCGATTGTTGTTAAAGAAGCTATGGCCCAGTATGCTTTCTGGATTGCGCGTGAAACCGGTGCACGTTCGGTGAGGGCTGATGCCTGGCACCATCGCTCTGATGCCATATCATCGGTCGTAATCCTTGCAGGTATTTTTCTGGGACGGCATTTATGGTGGATTGACGGTGTTTTGGGATTGGTGGTTGCCGGCCTGATTTTCTATGCAGCCTACGATATCCTGCGCGATGCTGTGCATTTAATGATGGGTGAAGTTCCTGAAAAGGAGCTTATTGATTATATTGAAACAGCCTGTCGTAAGGAAAGCACCCTCAATATGAAACCCCACCATATACATGTGCATCGTTATGGCGACCATATTGAAATGACCATGCACATAAAGCTACCTGATGACATGACCCTGCATGATGCCCATGAAATTGCCACCCGGGTGGAAGATCGGTTGTTGGAGGAAAAAGGCATTGTCAGCACCATCCATATGGAACCTGAAAAATTCAGGCATTTTAACTAAAAGGTAAAAGGGCGAATAGCTTATGGCCATGTTAGGCATACTTGAATGAAGGCTAATGGCATTGAGCCTAAACCTTCCTTCCTTTCCATTGAACCTGCATGAACTGCCCGGCCAGCCCAACCGATAAGGTGTAAATCGCTACAATGGGCTCAAAGGGTAACAGCAGCCACAATAATTTTTTCTTACGGATAAAAGCCAGAAATCCCGACAATAATGGCAGATCAATCACTGTTTTAATTGCCCAAAATGCGAAAAATACTTTCAGCAAGAAAGGTGAAAAAAATGCACTGAAGAAGGAAAACACGAAAGCCGAATTCATCAACCACACGATAATCGCAATATAAATAGAGTGCTTCTCATGATAGGCGCTGCTTTTAGAGCTCCAGCGTAACCGCTGTTGCCAGAATCCACCCAAGTTTTCCATGGGTTGAGCGTAAACAACTGCTTCCTTGTTTTTAACAAAGGCCAAACGTTTCGGGCCAAACTTCCGGTGCATGGCCTGCATCAGAAAAACATCGTCGCCCGAAGCCAGGTCATTTCTCATTTCATCGGCAACAATCTGATTGCGGGCTTCTTTAATAAAACCAAGGTTTGCCCCATTACTCATCAGCGGGATGCCGGTGGACAAAGCCCCTGCGCCCGACCCAACCAATGAGGCAAACTCAAGTTGCTGAAACTGGTTAAACAGACCAGGTGAAGGTTGAAAGGTAACCGGACCCGAAACGAAGACCGCTCCGCTGTCTTCAATGCATGAAACCATACCGGATATCCAGCCGGGTCCACACTCACAATCGGCATCGGTAGTAAGCACAATTTGCCCCCGGGCTTTTGCCAGGCCAGATTCAATGGCTGCTTTCTTGCCCTGACTATCTTTAAGATGCATCAGTTGCAGCTCAATTTCAGCATGTTGCCTGCTTATACCGAGCACAATTTCCGCTGTTTTGTCTGTTGAATGGTCATCAATTACAATTATCTGCATTCTGCTATTGTCGTATTTCTGTTGTAACAGTGCATAAAGGCATCGTGCAATGTACTTTTCTTCATTTCGGGCGGCAATAATGATTGTTACAAATGCATTGGATTGTTTTTGGGTCGTTTCAGGAAGACTATACCAGCCCAGCGTAAGCCTGCCGATCACCAGGCCATAGGCCAGGGTTATCAGAAACAATAAGGCGGTGAGGAAGATTTCAGCTTCCATTGTTTGTATTTTTTGGTTTACGCACGACCCTGAGGCGGTTAATAAACAATATGCCAAGCAGCGCGGGAAGGGCAAGGTTTATCAGCCATATGAGGGTGGAAGCTGCCAGTATTTCGGCGGCAAGCTGTTGCGTGCCAGAGAAAAAGCTTCCAATAAAATAGATGGAAACGGAACCCCTGATGCCCAAATCGGCCAATGCCACCGTCGGGATTGCAGCCATCACAAAATAGGTCATGGCAATCAGCAACAAGGCTGAAGGATAGGGAATGTTCAAACCGAATGCCAGCAGCAATAAATAGAATTGAAAAGAAAAGATAAAATACCTTAATGCACTCAATAACAGAACAATGACCAGTGTTTTTCGTTGAATGTGGTCAATGGCATCGAGGTAATATTTAATTTTATTCCACGAAGGTTTGATCAATCGTTCCAGTTGACGGGTAATGAACGGAGCTTTAATGAAGCCTAGTATCATTATTGAAGCAATAATGGCCAGAAAGATTACCAGGCCGGCATAAAGCCATACATGCCAGCCTTCTTTAAAGCCAACATATTGAGGTAAATAAAACGAAACGGCCACAAATCCGGCAAGCAAAGTTATCAGTAACTGGCTGATGCTTCCGGTTATGGTGAGCAGCGCACCCTTGAGTGGATCGGCTTGTTTGAGCGTAAAAGCCCGTCCGAAAAATTCGCCTACCCGGTTGGGAGTAAACAGGCTCATGGTTATGCCGGTCAGCACCGACTTGAAAGCGGCTACCGGACTCACTTTCTCTAAATAAACGATTAATTGCCGCCATTTATACGATTCAATTCCCCAGTTGACGGGCATGAGCAAAAGTACAATAGCCACAAGCCAGATAAATTCCGGATTTTGAAAATTTGTGCGAAGCCGGAGGATAAATTGCTGAAAGTTGTCATCAGCGAATACCTGACGATAAATAAACCAGAGTGCAACAACCACGAAGATGATGCGCGCAAGGATGTTGATGCTTTTACGTAACTTTGCGTTGATTTTCATAAAGACTTTAGCGCGGAAAAATGGCAACTGATCGCATCATTCTTGGTATTGACCCCGGAACACAGGTTATGGGTTACGGCTTAATAGCGGATAAAGGTAAGAAAATAGCGTTGATTGAATTGGATGTGTTCAGGTTTTCGTCTAAAATGGCGCATGAACTCAGGCTCAAGAAGATATTTGAATCGGTACTTGGTTTGATTGATCAATTTCACCCGGATGAGTTGGCCATTGAAGCTCCCTTTTTCGGAAAAAACGTTCAATCCATGCTCAAGTTGGGCAGAGCGCAGGGTGTGGCTATGGCAGCCGGCTTATATCGCGATATTCCGATTTTTGAATATTCACCGCGTAAGATAAAGCAATCCATCACCGGGAACGGTAGTTCGTCAAAAGAACAGGTCGCGGGTATGTTGGGACATATGATGGATCTGGGCGATGTGCCGAAACTGCTTGATGCCACCGATGCCGTTGCTGTGGCGGTTTGTCACTATTTCCAGCGCTCCACTGTGGATACAGGGAAGAGTTATTCGGGCTGGAAGAATTTTCTGGACCAGAACCCGGCGAGGCTTTCAAAAAAATAATGTTCTACAAACAATTTTCTATTCTTCGAATATTATTTTCTCAGAATAATTCTGAAGGTTGTTCCTTTCCCCGGCAGGGAAGATTTTACGAATATTCTCCCATCGTGAATTTCGTGGACAATCCTTTGGGTAAGTGATAGACCAAGTCCCCACCCCCGCTGTTTGCTGGTGTAGCCCGGGTTAAATATGGTGCGGTACTTCTTTTTTGAGATGCCCTTGCCTGTATCGCTGACATCGATGACAACCGTTTTATCATCTTCGGTCATTTCAATGGTGATTTCACCCTGACCCGCCATGGCATCTACTGCATTTTTAACTAAATTTTCAACGACCCAATCGAAAAGCTGACGGTTAAGAGGAATAAGAATAACCGCTCCTTGCGGAGGAGTTATTGTAAACCGGACTTTTTGGGAAGTGCGTGTTTTAAGGTATGCCACTGAATTGTAGATCACTTCGACCAGGTTTTCAGTTTTGAGATTGGCTACAGAGCCAATTTTTGAGAACCGATCGGCTATGGTGTTTAGCCGGTTTACATCTTTTTCAAGCTCTTCAATGGTTTCTTTACCCACATCGCGGGATCGCAAAAATTCCACCCAGGCCATCATTGAAGATATGGGCGTGCCCAACTGATGGGCTGTTTCTTTTGCCAGTCCCACCCACACCTGGTTTTGCTCCGACCTTCGCGCAATGCTGAAAAGCAGATAGGATACCAAAAGGAAAATGCCGATGATGATTAATTGGATGATGGGGAAATACCTGAGCTGGGTCAGAAGAAAAGAATTCTTGAAATAGATGTAATGTGTACTGCCTGCGATGATGATTTCGATTGGATCATTCTGTGCCGCCATTTCTTCGATGGTAAGCCTGACGTAGGCCGGATCGTTGATGCGGGTAGTGTCAATATCGCCCCAGGAAACTGCCTGAGTCCGGCTACTATCGGTGATGATTACAGGCACCGAAGCAGAATTGTTGACCACTTCATTAAAAAAAGATTTTACAAGGTCATCAAGTACAACCTTTAGCTCTGAGAATAGCCTGGAATCTTTATAATAAAAATAGACGAAGTTCCCTGAATAATAATCGAGCTTTAGGGGTGGGTAAACGGAAAATTCTTTTAAGAGTTCAGGGGTGAAATATTTTAATGAATCGGGATTAAAATCTACATTGCGTGCTTCCTTTATACGCCCATCGGGGTCGGCAAGTATGACAGGGATGGAGGTATTGTTTGAAATAATGCTCAGGTAAAACAAGATGTTTGAATCTTCGTCATTGGCCATCACCATTCTTTCGGTTGCTTCGGCCAGGGTTTCAACCCGCTTGCGTTCTTCGGCCCGTATCTGATCAAAAAAATTATCGGTGTAATTCACCAGATTCACACGTTGCTGAATGGCATTGGCCCAGGTAGTGATTTTATTCCGCTCATCGCGGGCAATATTTTTTATGATAAGGTTGGTGTACCATAGTGAAACTCCCACGATGACCAGTGCCATTAGAAAGAGCCATCTTTTCCAGGCTTTTTTTTGTTCGTAAATATTGGTAACACGCGGGTGGGCCAGCTTTCTGTAGTTCATTTCAGGATCATTGGTTGCACAAATATCGGATTTTTATTCTGATTCAGGTTATAGGTTGCCACAAAGATGCCAAGTGACAGATTATCAAAAAGCGCTGAATGATGTGATGATTCTCTTAGTTTTTTTTATCTTGAAAGATTAGAAATTGGAAACCTGCTAGGCGTCAGGCAGTTTTCAAATTTCCTTACTTCTCCTCCCATTCCACCTCAAATTTCACTTGTGGAGCCGTTTTCTCGGGCAATGCTTCTTTATTCTTTCCAAATTCACGGCGAAGCACCTGTCTCAATTCCTGCTTCTGATTTTTGAAATCATCAGCAATTTTACGGACTACCGCCTGACTGTCGTACCTGAATTCCGGCTCATCCACGGTGCCGGTCATGTGAAGGAAAAGTCGGGTACGGCCAGAGTCATCTTCTTCATAAGCGCCTGCGGGAGGCTGGTTTCGGCGTTTCTTCCGGCCAATTTCTGACAGTAGTACATTAAAGTGGTAATCAATGTCGTTGCCGAAACTGTGCGCGCCGTATCCTTTCAAATTCATTACCGATGATTTTACTTCCATCTCAGGAATGATCACTGTTTGGCGTACAATTTCAATGCGGTTTTTCATAGTGGAGAACTTTACATTTTTCAACTCTGAGGCATCCAGAAACCGCGACAGTTCCTGCAAAGGCTCGAAATTTAGTAATTCACCATTCCTGATTTCCACATCGCCCACCGCGTTCACCGAATTGGCATCTACTTCAAATGAAGAGTCGAGCATAGCACCGAATTGCACCTGAGCATCGGCGTGGCCACGCAAATGACTGCTTCGGAGACTCGTTTGGCCAAAATCACCAAATTCGTAAAACAGACGCTCTATGTCAACGTTGCGGAAATCGGCATTGCAGATGACGCTGTATTGGTTTTCATAACGGGAGTTCATTAAACCATTGGCGGTAATTCGCCCATCCATCGCTTTGAATTGAAGATTTTCTGCTTTCAATACCTGATCTTTCAGGTTTAATGTGCCTGTAGCTTCGCTGGCTGAAAATTTACGGTAGTTTAGTTGGTCAATGTTTAACCTTACATCAAAACTTAGGTCCTTTTGAAATGGCCCGGTGCTATTGCCTGAACTTGAACCCTGTGTGGAAGTTGAAAAGGATACCAGGTCTTCAAGGTCAAGTTTCTCCGATTTAATTTCTGCATCAAAATAAAGGGGTTGATCCTTGAAAAATAAGTGTTCCAACAGGTTTTGAAACTTCCCCTTAATGTTGAGGTCTGTATTGCCACTTTTCAGGCTGAGGCCATTCACATATACAAAACCATTGCCCAATTCTAATTGGGCATTCAGATCAGAAATGTCGCGTCCACTTGCTATGTGTGTGAATCTCAAATCATTAATAAGTAGGGTTCCGTTTGCTTTGCTGACTATGTTTACTCCTTTGGAGGCACTTCCCTCATAATTAATATCGGCAACTAAATTACCCTCAAGGTTTTTAATCTGGTCGTTCTCTAAAAATCCGTTGAGCTCTGAAAGGTCAAGTTTTGTACTTAGGTTCAGGGAGATCATTGGATTATTAAAGTCAACCAGGCTTCCTTTCCCTTTGAATTCCCCTTTCCCGGTAGAGCCTTCAAAATGCTGTAAATTAAGTTTATAAAGGATGCCTGCATCTTTAGTAAATGTTCCTTCTGCGGATAAACTATTTATTGTGGTTTTACTTTGTACATGAACTATGGTGCCTTTCTGAAGGTTAAATTTTGCATTTATTGTGGGTAACTTGTCCTTACCTGCCAAGCCTTTCAGTTGAATTTCCGCATCCAGCAATCCGCCGGGTTCAAATTCCCTGTAGGCCTCGGTAAAACGCGGAGGTAACATCTTTATAATGTTGCTTATTTCGGCGTGGTTTGTCGAAATGAGCAAATCAACCGGATACAGTGGGCCCCCGGTTCCGATTGTGCCTTCAATCTCAATGGGAGTTCCAGCAATGCTTAGCTGTGATTTCCCAAGGGTAATTGACGTTTCCGGTTGATTGATGTTGAGGTTCAGATCAAGACTTGCTTCCTCTGAAAGTGAATAATCGTTCTGCTGAAACATCAGGCGGTTTGCCTGAAGTCTTCCTTTTAAAGTCAGGTCATAAATTCCGCCGTTTTTCGAACCTTTAAGGCTGATGTCGGGCAGTATCAGGGCAACATCAGTTTCAGAGTATAGGTCACGATAATAGAGTTCTACTCTTCTGAAACGGATCGCGTTTATTTTAAAATTTACCGAATTGCCGTTGGAAGCTGATGTTGATTTCCAGATTTCATAATTATTTTTTCCTTTTTCATCTTTCCACAAACTAATGGCCGCATCGCTGATGAGTACGCTATGGATTTTATACTGATTGGTGAGCAGACTGAAAATGCCAAACCTGAGCGACACAGTTCCGGCGTGGATTAGCCCGGGCATTTCGGGTTGGTCTGTGGCTGGACTGGTGGCGATGTTGTGAAAAACAACTGAAGCATCCGGGAAGCTGCGAAAAATGGTAAAATCAACGTCGCCCACTTCCACCTTTACCAGCAGGTGGCTGTTGATTTCGTCAACCACCAGTTGTTTGGCTTTGTCACCCATAGTTATGGTAATAACTATCAGCGCAGCAATTATGCTGAAGGTGACTGCCAATATGATGACAATTATTTTAAGGATTAGCTTATTTCGTGATGAAACCGGCTGCATAAATAATTTTTGGGAGGGGTTTGTATAGAACTAACGAAGTATGATTTAGTTCATTGTGAAGGATAAGATAATATTTATTAACCTGAGTTCGATATAAGTAAAAGGTTAGAAAAGAGTAAGTTGACCATTATAGGGTACTGTTTCGTACTTAATGCTAGGCTTTTTAGGTAGGAATGAGTACGCCAATAATCCTGAGATCATG
>JAVEVB010000108.1:0-6739 GCA_034005265.1 Lentimicrobium sp. | reverse complement strand
CTGGTTTGCTACCCAAGGTCGCATTTTAGCCAGGATGGAGCAGGCGGATGAAATGTGCACCAATGCTTAGTGCATAGGGTGTTGAATTTTAGATGAGTTAGTGTGAAATGTGAAATAAAAAATGTAATGACAGTATTAGCAAAAACTGGTGAATCAAATAGAAGCATGGTAAAAGAATTACTTCTTAGGACTTATGCGTATGATGCTTTATTTCATTCATTCAAACTTGAAAGCATTATTTATTCGATAACAAATAAAAAAGGCGAGTTGCCCCGCCTTAAATGTTTTCACAACGGAATAATCCTTATTGTGAATTGCTTCAAATTGAAAGGCGAAGATACAGCAATCAGTTAATAAAAACAAAAAAATATGAAAAAAATTTTAGGACTTGATTTGGGAACCAACAGTATTGGCTGGGCTCTACTTAATGCTACTGAGAATGGTAAAACCCTTAAACCAGAAAGTATTGATGCTATGGGAAGTAGAATAATCCCAATGGATGCTTCTGTACTAAGCGATTTTGATAGAGGAAATTCTAAATCACAAACAGCAGAGAGAACCGGATTTAGAAGCATACGAAGATTAAATGAGCGGAATCTGCTAAGACGAGAGCGTTTACACAGGGTTTTGCATATATTGAGTTATTTACCAGAACATTATGATGCCCAATTGGGATGGGATAAATCAATCAACAAGACTTATGGTAAATTTATCGAGAGCAAAGAACCCAAATTGGCATGGAAGGAAGTTTCTACAAATAAGTATGAGTTTATTTTTATGGATTCTTTTAATGAAATGCTGGAAGATTTTAAGGATCATCAGCCTGAATTAGTGGCTAATGGGAAAAAAGTGCCGTATGATTGGACAATATACTATCTGCGGAAAAAGGCTTTAAGAAGTGCAATATCAAAAGAAGAACTAGCATGGATAATTCTGAATTTTAATCAGAAAAGAGGGTACTATCAATTGCGAGGGGAGGAAGAAGAAGAAAACCCCAATAAATCCGTTGATTACTATGCGCTAAAAGTTGTAAATGTAGAAAGGACAGATGACAAGAAAGGCAAAGACTACTGGTATAATGTGCACCTGGAAAATGGATGGATTTATCGGCGGCCCAGTAATACCTTCTTAGATTGGGAAGGGAAAGTAAAAGAATTCATCGTTACAACTGATTTGGATGATGAGGGGAATCCTAAGCTTGATAAAGAAGGCGACATAAAGCGGTCATTTCGGGCACCTAAAGAAGATGATTGGACCTTATTAAAAAAGAAAACCGAAGCGGATATTGATCAAAGCAATAAAACTGTCGGTACTTTTATTTATGATGCACTTTTGAATAAACCAAACCAAAAAATAAGGGGAAAACTTATTCGCACTATTGAACGAAAGTTTTATAGGTCAGAGCTCAAGGCTATTCTTGAAAAACAAAAAGATTATCACCCTGAATTGTCAGATAATGAATTGTATAGGCAATGCATCGAAGAGTTATACCCTAATAACATCTCTCACCGAAGAGGTATAGAAGATAAATCCTTTACCTATTTATTTGTTGACGATATAATTTTTTACCAAAGGCCTTTAAAGAGCAAGAAATCTCTGATTGCAAATTGTCCGTTTGAATCTTATAGCTATGTGGACAAAGAAACCGGGGAGAAAAAAATAGGCCCAATTAAATGTATACCTAAATCGCATCCGCTTTATCAGGAGTTTAGATTATGGCAATTTGTTCTTAATCTAAGAATATTTCAGAAGGAAAGACTGGTCGAACAGGATATTGAAGAGCATGTTTCAAATGGGGCCTTAAAAACACGAATCAAAGAGAAACTTGAAACAGATGTAGATGTGACTAGTGAATTTCTAAAAAATGAGCAGGATTATGTTGCTCTTTTTGAATGGTTAAACGATCGTAAAGAAATTGATCAAAAGGCATTTTTAAGGTATCCTGCTTTTGGCCTTAAGAAAAATGCATCTGACTATAGGTGGAATTATGTTGAAGATAAGACTTATCCGTGTAACGAAACAAGGTCACTCATACTAAACAGATGGGAAAAAGCTGGTATTTCACGTGAAAGTCTAACAGCAGTCATTGAAGAATCTCTTTGGCATATCTTGTATTCAGTCAAAGACAGGCATGAGCTTGAGAAAGCTTTAAATTCATTTGTAAGTAAAAATGGTTTAAATGGTGATTTTACTGAAAACTTTAAAAAGTTCCCACCTTTTAAAAATGATTATGGTGCTTACTCTGCCAAAGCATTGAAGAAACTAGTCCCGTTAATGCGCATAGGTGATAAGTGGACAGTAGAAGCAATTGATCAAAACACAAGAGCAAGAATAGAGAAACTAATCAATGGTGAATTTGATGAGAAGATCAGAAACAGGGTACGCGAGAAATCAATTAAATTAACAGACATTAATCATTTTAAGGGACTACCTGTTTGGTTAGCTTCCTATATCGTTTATGATCGACACTCTGAGGCAAAGGATATTACAAAATGGCACGAACCTGCTGATATTGATAAATACTTGAATACTTTCAAGCAGCATTCATTAAGGAATCCCATTGTTGAAAAGGTTATTCTCGAAACATTACGAACAGTACGCGACATTTGGCACAAGGCTGGTCAAATTGATGAAATTCATGTAGAGCTTGGCAGGGAAATGAAAAATCCTGCTGATAAGCGTGCCAGGATGACAAAGCAAATTACTGAAAACGAAAATACTAACCTTAGAATTAAGGCATTGTTAACGGAATTGATAAATCCTGAATTTGAAGTGGACAATGTGCGCCCATATTCACCAAGTCAACAAGATATTTTAAAGCTATACGAAGAATATGCCCTCAATTCAAATGAACGATATGACGCATCTTTAGAACAATTTGTGCCAGATCCGGAATTACCGGATTTTGTGGATGAAATAATCCAAAAATTTAAGGAAAATGATGTGAAAAAGCGACCCAGCAGGTCTGAAATATTGCGATATAAGCTTTGGCTGGAACAAAGATATCGTTCGCCTTATACGGGAGAAATGATACCATTGGGAAAGCTTTTTACGTCTGCTTATGAAATTGAACATATCATTCCGCAGTCCAGATATTTTGATGATTCATTCAGTAATAAAGTTATTTGTGAAGCCGAAATCAACAAATTGAAAGACAATGAACTGGGATATGAGTTTATTAAAAATAATGCAGGTAGAAAGGTTGAGCTCAGTTTTGGGAAAACTGTTGAGGTTTTTTCAATTGAGGCCTACGAAAAATTCATAAGCGACAATTATTCACGTTTGCGCGGTAAAATGAAAAAACTTTTAATGGAGGAAATTCCAGATAAGTTTATTGAAAGACAATTAAATGATAGCAGGTACATCAGCAATGAAGTAAAAAAACTGTTGTCTAATATCGTAAGAACAAGAGATGAAAAAGGAGAATATGAACAAGAGTCTGTCTCCAAAAACCTGATCTCCGTTACTGGAAGTATTACAGACCGGTTAAAAAAGGACTGGGGACTAAATGACGTCTGGAACAGCATAGTAATTCCCAGGTTTGAACGATTAAATGAAGTGACTGGAACATCGGACTTTACTACAACAAATCAGAATGGTCATCCTATACCTGCAATGCCGCTTGAATTGCAAAAGGGATTTAGCAAGAAGCGAATTGATCACAGGCACCATGCCATGGATGCGTTAGTCGTGGCTTGTGCAACACGTGATCATGTTAATTTATTGAACAATGAGGCTGCAATGACAAAGAGTAATGCAAACCGCTATCAATTATCAAGAAAACTTCGCAGGTATGTAAAAACAGTTGTAGTAAGAAACGGAGAACAAAAGGAAATAGAAGTAGCTAAGGATTTTATAAAGCCCTGGCAAAGCTTTTCTTATGATGCTCATGCAGCCTTGAGCAAAATCATTGTAAGTTTTAAACAGAATTTACGTGTCATTAATAAAACCACGAACAAATACGAGTCTTATCATGATTCAAATGGTAAGCTTAAAATAGGTAAAAATGGCTTACCCGTTAAACAGCTTGTAGCTCAAAGCAAGGGCGATAGTTGGGGAATTCGCAAGCCAATGCATGCACCACTACCCTATGGTGAAAGGAACTATAGTTTTACAGTATTAGAAATTTCAAGTAATTTAGGTAAACGTAAATTTATCGAAAATGATGAAATAAGAGATAAAGTTGAAAAAGTGATTGCTGAGCATGGTACAATAGGTAAAGCTCAGAGTTATTTAAAGAAAAATCCTCTTAAAGATACTAATGGGAACCTTATAAAATTTACGGTTTTCAACGTTTCTGAAACAAGATACAGGAAGCGACAACCTATTTTTAAACTTGCTAATCGTGGGCAAGGAGGTGTTAAAACTACTGAGCAGGCAATTAATCTTATTAACAAAGTGTCTGACAAGGCAATTAGGCAAGCGTTATTACTTTATTTAGAAGAAAATGGTTTCGAACTTGATAAAGCGTTTTCCGTGGAAGGTATCGAACGGTTTAATTCAAAAAGAAACAAGCCTGTTTATAAGCTTCCAATTGCTGAGGCATCCTCGCAAAAATATCAAATTGGTTATCAAAGAAATAAAAACCTAAAATACGGTGAAGCAGAAAGCAATACTAATCTATATTTTGCAATATATTGGAATGAGGCTAAGCAAAAGCGAGAATTTGAAACTATTCCTCTGAACATTGCAATTGAGCATCAAAAATTAGTTGCTCATTTGCCAAAAACGGAGCGAACTCCTGTACCTGTAAATAAGGAGAAGGGAATATTTCTTTTTGCTTTATCACCCAACGATTTGGTTTATGTACCCACCTTGGAAGAGTTGGAAAATCCTTCACTTTTTGATAAGGATAGGCTCACAGCTGATCAGGTTAAAAGGGTATATAAGATGGTAAGTAGTAGTGGAAATCAGTGCTTTTTTATTCAAGATCAAGTTGCTAGTGCAATTTTAAACAAGGTTGAGTTTTCAGCATTAAACAAAATGGAGAAGACTATTGATAGCATAATGGTGAAAGAAATATGCTGGAAACTTAATATTGATAGACTCGGAAATATTGTTTCTATTAATAATGGTCATAGGTAATTAAAGTCAGATATGGATAAGGGGTTTTTAAAGACAGGACTTTATAAATTTGATATTTGACCTATGATCAAACGAACTTTATATTTTGGTAATCCCGCTTACCTTAGCTTAAAAAATAAGCAACTGATTATCAGATTGCCTGAAGTGGAGAAGAATGAATCTCTGCCTGCAAGTTTTAAAAGAGAAGCTTCCGGGAGTGTTCCGATCGAAGACCTTGGTTTTGTGATTCTGGATCATCAGCAATTGGTTTTGACCCATGCACTGATGATGTCTTTGATGGCCAATCATGTAACTATCATTTCCTGCAACAGCTCGCATATGCCTGATGGCTTGATGCTGCCTCAGGAAACACATTCTATTCAAACAGCCCGGACAAGGGCACAATTGGAGGCTTCGGAACCCTTAAAGAAGAACCTTTGGCAACAGACTGTACAGGCTAAAATTGCCAATCAAAAATTACTGTTGGCAGCAGAAGGTGTGCCCATCGAAAATATGTCCTATTGGCAAAAAAATGTAAAAAGTGGCGATACCGAAAACCATGAAGGAAGGGCATCGGCTTATTATTGGGCAAATATTTTTGGTATGATTCCCGACTTTAAACGCAGCCGCGAAGGTTCACCTCCCAATAATCTGCTCAATTACGGTTACGCCATTTTGCGGGCAGTAGTGGCGAGGGCTTTGGTAAGCGCCGGTCTGCATCTGGTTCTGGGTATTCATCACCGGAATAAGTACAACAGTTATTGTCTGGCTGACGATCTGATGGAACCCTATCGACCGGTAGTGGATAAACTCGTGTTAGCAATTTTAAAAGGAATGCAACATAAAGATTATTTTGAACCAGAGGATTTTGAATTGACAACAGAACTTAAAAAGCAGTTTTTAATGATTCCGGCAATGGACGTATATATAGAGAGTATAAAATCACCCCTGATGGTAGCTGCACAACGAACAGCTGCCTCGCTGATCAGGTGCTTCGAAGGGAGCAGTCGTAAGCTGATTTTGCCTGTAATCAGCTAAGTGGTTGGGAAATTATTATGCACGAACGTTTTAATCAATATCGTATTTTGTGGGTACTTGTATTTTTCGATTTGCCTACCGATACCAAAGCTGAGCGTCGGATAGCTGCAAAATTCAGAAAGAATTTACTGGATGATGGTTTTACGATGTTCCAGTTTAGTATTTATTTGCGCCATTGTGCCAGTCGCGAGAGTGCCGAAGTGCATGTGAAACGTGTGAAAAATCGATTGCCCGAAAAGGGTCATATTGGTATATTAACAATTACTGATAAACAGTTTGGTATGATGGAATTGTTTCATGGCAAGAAAGAAGAAAAGCCAAATCCGGGGCCTCAGCAACTAGAACTTTGGTAATCAGAAATAAAAAAGCCAGCCTAGTTGTGGGCTGGCTTTTCATTCACAGCTAATTTTTCTGATCTAATATTTGACTTATGCCATTCATATACAGCTATTTGATTGTAGGTATGCTGTGCGACAAGAAGTCAAAGATACAATTTGAAAGCAATTCACAACTGCTACCTTGCTGGGCGACATACAGGCTGAGCTGTGCGACAAGAAGTCAAAGATACAATTTGAAAGCAATTCACAACCATTGTTGCTGTGCTCGAATGGCCTCGCGGCTGTGCGACAAGAAGTCA
>JAVEVB010000107.1:1856-6742 GCA_034005265.1 Lentimicrobium sp. | reverse complement strand
GTTTTTACTAATTTTATTTTTATATGCGAATTGCAAGACCGTGGGTCGTAATCTGTGTGTTCATGTTAAGAAAATCGATATTTTTTATAATGTTATAATTGAACCTTTCTTTAGATGCTCTTGATTTTGACGATCAGTCCAAAATATCACATAAACGTACACATTGCCACTGAAAACCCTACCATTAATTTCTCCATTCCACATAAAATTTATATCTTTAGATGAATAAACCAATTCACCCCAACGGGAGTATATGTTCACTTCAAGTTTGCTGATTTGTACCTGCTGCTTTTCGTTAATACAAAAATAATCGTTGAGGCCATCCTTGGAAGAGGTTGTAATAGTATTGGGAAGATGGATGGTAAAATCGCACGGTTTTACAAAAATTCTTTGAGTGTTGGAACAAAGTCCATCTTTGGCCGTAACGGTATAATAGCCGGGCTCGATAATATGGATGGTATGGGTGGTTTCACCCGTATTCCATTCGATATTGCCCAATGATGTCTCCACTTGTAAATCCATTTCATATTCGTCGCAAAAATTGTCCACATTGGTTTGGACATAAATTGAAGTATCTCTGATCTCCAACGTGAGCTGACACACGCTGTCGCAACCATACATGCTTTGATAATGTGTGGTACGCCGGATTACGGATTGTCCTTCTGTTTCATTAGGATAAATTTGAAAACCATGGAGTTGATATGCAGAACCTTCGCAAATCTCGTCTTCAAATTCCGTTAAATAATTGGGATGTACCGTTACGATGAGTATAACGAGACTGTCACAACCGATAGTTGAAGTAAAACTTTTTTCGACTTGAAAAGTATCCGGTTCCGATACATCCATTGGTTCAAATCCAGGATACAGGTATGGTTCATTTGATTGACAAACATCCAGGAAAATCGTTTCATGATAAGGGGGAATCAAGTTTGCGTGAACAGCACTCATCGTTACATTCGTCAAGATATCGATGCTCCAGCCCGACAAATGATTAATCCAATTGGAAGAAAACACAAAAGTGACAGCTGAATTTCCCACGATGAATTGTGCTGGGAAATTGGTGCCCGTAACGGCAAGAACCATGGAATCAGGATGTGCCGTCACTCCTGCATACACAAATAAAGTATCCCCAATCGCAATTCTCAGTTCATTGAAATACAAATAAAGCCGTGGTCTGTCAAGACAACTAAAAGTATGGATTAAATGTTCGTTATCAGAATAATTTCCATTTTCTCCACCACTATCATAAAAACGGACTCCCTCACCCCCAGCCAGGAGCGAAGTTCCATTTGTCATGTTGACCACATCATAAATAGTTCCCCAAATAGGGGCACAGGTATTATGGTTTGCAGCAGTCACATACAACGTTGTTTCTTCAAGCAAATGAGGAATTACAAAAGCGGATACATCGGTAACTTCAAAAATGGTATCACACTGTAATAGATTACCTTGTAGTTCTGAATCGTACCAATAAATACAGTACGGCAGCTGTAAGTTGGAACTTGCCATCAGTCTTGCTTCATAATTGTAGCAGGCTGAGTCGTGAACAACGGTCACATTTGAAGTGTCTGTGTAATTTTCCAATCTGAATATAGAGATGTAAGAGCTGTCAATACCGGCATCGTACCTGCATTGTTCATCTATGATATTCTGTGCCCAAAAAACATAATCACAAGGAATTTGAAAATCATAAAGCGAAGTGTCACCGCCCTGAGTTGTTAAATGTAGTAACCCTGAAGATAGAGCTCCATAGTATAAAATATCATAATCTACCATTCCGGAACCTTGGGCAGCAAAAGCTAATGTGATGGTTCGCCCAGGACAGATCATGGGGTCACTTAAAATGGTAACAACAGGAGCCCTGTGAACCTCAACATATATACTATCAGAGAAAATGCCGCATTGGGTGTTAAGAAATGTCACTTTATACCAGCCACTTTCACTACCATACGCCAAGTATATGTTGTTGTTTTGTGATGTACTCGAAAACGAATTTGGCCCAATCCATTGATAGCTGACATTTTCACTAAATGGGAGTGCAGATAATCGCAAACTGTCACCTTCACAATAAACAGGGGCATTAGATGTACCCACTTCCCATAACAGAGTGCTTTGGGAAAGCCTTGTGCCCACCAGATTCACATAGAAACTGTTCATACAGGAATCTACTACCAACACCGAAAGCATTTGTCCTTCCATCATAGGAACATTATAAAAATAGCCCGTGTTATTGGATGTAATCACACTTCCTTCCAAATTTGCAGCACTATACAAATAATAAGTATAAGGGGTAGAGCCCTGGATAGCATGCGTGAGGACATTGCCAATATTTTCCGAATTATTGCACATCACGGCATATTCCATGTCAAAATCAATATAGACAGGTTCATATACCACCGTATCATAATGATCCTTATATATGCAATCAGAATAAAAACTACTTCGAATCACATACTGTCCGGGAACCGTAAACACAAATGTGCCATTATTGTCTAATCCGGGGTTGTACCCTCCGGTCATACCACTCACTACAAAATAGTCCACACCGAATGTGTCATGTATAAACGATGGTTCGTCATTATCGACACTGGGAGAAATGGAATACTTATCCGATTTTCCCAACGCCCCGTATGGTCTCACAAGAAGTTTGTCACAAACTTGCGTTATATCATATTGCGGCAATGTTTCAAAATCAACCTCAGCACGATAAATACCCTCATTTTGAAAGACTATGGTATCGCTACCACACTGCGTAGTACAAACAAATTGGTACAGTCCCGGTGAAAGTTGATCGTCACGAAGAATCACGTTCCAACCATTTCCAGTGTTAAATTCCACCGTGGTGGTCGTATTGGCAGTATCATTCATCATATATGTCCACTCCCCATAACTAAATGTACCAGAGAAATTATATTTGTTATATAATGGACTGTCAATCAATCGTACCACAACACTGTCCCTAAAGGCTTCAACGTCAACTTCTGCTTCACCTACACTGAGATAACGACCACTACAAGAGCCAAAATCCGAGTTTGTATGATAAACATAATGCAAATCCTGCAAGGGTTGTATAATTGTAGTATATAAATGGGTTATTTCATAAAGCACACAACCCTTCGCATCATATAAAACCACCTGTAAAGGCAGAGTCGTATCATTATAAAAAACCACTGTCGCGGAAAGTTCCTGCAAACTATTTGCATAATTACTGACAATCAAGGAGTTGTCTATAGAATTTCTGATCTCCAGGGTCAAAGGACCTGTATAAAACTGCGAATATGCATCAGAAGAATTATAGCTGTCATAATTGTAATACCAAAAAATGGTATAGGCACGTGTGATGGAGCCTGAGTTGGCATGAATGGAACAAGTATCCGGAGTCAATTGCTCATTAAACGTTTCTTCCACCGTTTCCTCCTGAAGATATTGGGTGAAAAACGGAATGAAATTAAAATCCTTCGAAAATATTGTGTCCTGACAATGATCCCGTATCTGGAAGGTCACCGAATCATTGTATATGTCGCAATAGTTTTGTGCTCCGAAAACAGTATCAAGCGCTAAAAAGTAGGAATGGCCAAGAGTACTGCCGGGAACGTTCTGCCATTCGGTAGTATCTTCCCCACTATTGATAAATCTATATTGCACAAGACTATCCAGATAAGAATGATGATAATTATATATGTTTTGATTCCAGTGAATAATAAAAGGGAAAATAATGACATTACTGTCAACAATGTTATTTCTTGAATAACAGTACATTTCCGGGATGGATGGTTCTATGGTTTGAATCGAAGCAGAAAGCCATAACGAGTAATTACACGAATCATACACTAAAATGCTGTAATTGCCGACAGGCAAACTATCAAAAGTGTAGTAGTCCTTATAATCAGCATAAACAATATCTTCTCCTGACTGCACTGATCCTGTGAAAGTGGCTGTTCTTACAGTATCTTGTGCTTCATTGTAAATACAGACATGATAAGGTAGATTTCCTTTTTGCAGATAAAGCTGAATCCTGCCTAAACTGGCACATTCAAAAGAATTACGGGTTCCGCAAAACTCACGACCATTCCATTCAGTGTTTCCGGCAATAGCTGACAAGATAGAGGCCTCTAAATGCACATAATTGGTATTGATTTCCACATTGCATATGGTCGTGTCAAGTTCAATAAAGGTTGGGTTTCCTCCCTGTGTGATCAGAATCGAGGCTGAAATTCCTACACAATAAGTACCGGCTGACAATTGGATGACTCCCATCGTGTCATACCGGGTATTCACACCTCCATTCTGATTCGTGTAATGGTACTCGATGTTATACAATGGTTGCGAAACAGAACCCACTGTAGTATGTGTAGAAGGATTCACCACTATTTCGTTATTCTGATCATCTAGCATCGTGATGATCAGCCAGCAATCGTCATAACATTGTCCTGCAACAGATTCCACCCTTACCTTATAGGGAAAGTAATATTCTTGCGCAAAAGCCATCTGGCTCATCAGGCTAAGAAAAACAAACACCGGCATTACCCAGACTAAAATCCGCATGAGAACTATGTTTTTCATTTTGTTCTTCCCGTTGGTTTAACCCCCTGTTTTTCAAACAGGTTTATATTCATTTTATGAGTACAAATATACAATTTATTTAATTAAAATGTATTCATAATTAATTTTCATTTTTTCATTTTTTTTGTTTTAATATTCTTGTATTAATCTCAGAATGAGTAATTAATAATTTAAAAATGAAAGCTTTCAATGTGTCAATTATACTAAGGATGTAAGCATACCTTCGGTGTTCCTCTACTTCTCTATTTTTTTCATACTTTAAAATATTGTTCTTATCTAAAATCCAGTCTGAATTTTCAGGGGGCTAAAACATTATCTTTATT
>JAVEVB010000107.1:0-1756 GCA_034005265.1 Lentimicrobium sp. | reverse complement strand
ACCTAAATTGAAAGTTACTTTTTTAATGATCTTGCCTGTCGAATCAATTTCAAAAAACAAGTACAAAGGTCTGAAAAAATCCAAGGATTTAGGTAAACAAACCAAATAATGATCACTTGAATCCATTCTAAAAAATTTTCCAATGGTATCTTTAGGGATTATTTTATTCCATTCATTAGATTGCTTAGTGGTGTCAATCAATCCATTTAAAAATAAAAAAGGGAATCCCATTTCTTTTGTAATATAACCCATTTCTCCATCAAGTTTCAAGTTGTGACTTATAGAGTCAGAGTTAAGATTTTGAGCAAAGATGATACTTCAGGTTAAAAAAAATATAAGAAAAAAGGAAACTGATGTCTTTTTCATTTTATGTTTCAATTCAATTGCATAGATAAAAAAATTGAATTAACACGCATCAAAAATAAAATAAAAATTAATCTGAAAAATAGTACTATTCGTAATCCCAGAATCGAGGATCAAATTCTAAACCTGCTTCTTTAACAATAGTTTCAAATTCCTCTTGAAACGATATTTTTTGATGATGTACTCTTTGATTTTTGATGTAATTCGAAATCATCTCTTTTTCCCTCATGCTATAAGACAAAGAACAATATCCACTTCCCCATCCTTTAAATTTTTCGAACCCATTTTCCATTTTCAACATCACACTGGTGCTTCGTTTAAGATCTCTTATAAAATCTGCAACAGCAATTGAAGGATGAATTGAAACGAGCATGTTAATATGATCTTCAATTCCGTTTATTCGATAAAGAAAACAATTCTTACGATTGATAATTCCCCATATATACTTGTATAATTCCTCTGAATGGTCCAAGGATAATGTTTTTTGACTTTTTCTTGTTCTGATAATGATGTGACATAATAGTTGCGTATAGCTCATAGTTGCGAAGCTACCTGCGGCAAAATGATCCTCTCCGACCAAACTCTACCTCGAAGAGGTTGCAGTAGAAAATGAAGAATGAATAATGAAAAATTGAGCACATGTGCATTTTTTTCTTATTTTTGTCACTGAAATAAAATCAGAACTATGAAAATCTCCCTCATCGCTCTCTCTTTTAACAAAATCAACTGTCAGAAATCTAAAAGGATCTATAAGGAACACCAAAGTACTTTGAAGGAAATGAGCTATAACTATAAGGAAACTGCATGAACTTAAAAGGAATTATTAAGTAAGATAAAGGAAATAAATTACATCAATAAGGAATAAAAATGTACTATAAAGGAAATCATTTGTAACGATAAAAACATCAATATGGCCACAAAAAGAACCATGAGCGATCATAAATTGCTCGAAAATGGCAGAATAACTATAGAAAACCTACAGAAACAAACCGAAATGACCGCGATTATGGCCGAATTCGGGTACGATTCTGAAGCAATCCTTGAAGGAAAAGCATTGTTTGATGCCGCACGAGCCACTTATGATCATCATATAAAGTATAAGGATTTACTCAAGGAGAAGGTTAATCAATTTAAAGAAACAAATCATCAACTACAGACATTATACGGTTTACATCGCAAGAAAGCGAAGCTGGTATTCCGAAATGACCCGATGGCGCAGACCCAGTTGGAACTCACCGGAAGAGTTCCCCGTAATTTTCTCCCCTGGTTGGAAATAGTTCGGACATTTTACAATATGCTCACGGAAAATCCCGACTTAGCCCATTCCTTACTCCGACTAAAAGTAACACCGGATGAGATCCGGGAGGGACACACCCTGATAACCAAACTAGAA
>JAVEVB010000106.1:0-6769 GCA_034005265.1 Lentimicrobium sp. | reverse complement strand
CAAAAAAAGCCGGAGTATCCACCCCGGCCCGGTCAGTTACAGATAACCCGTTTTATAAGGCATCCCGGCCAAATTCCATCAGATAGGCTTTGATAAAATCATTGAGGTCGCCGTCGAGCACCGCGGTAGTGTCGCTGGTTTCATAATCGGTGCGCAGGTCCTTCACCATTTTGTAAGGATGCAGCACATAATTCCTTATCTGGGAGCCCCATTCAATTTTTTTCTTTTTGCCTTCAATCACGGCTATGGCTTCTTTCTTCTTGCGAAGCTCTATCTCATAGAGCTGCGATTTGAGCATCTGAATGGCTTTCTCCCTGTTCTGTCCCTGCGAGCGGGTTTCCTGGCATTCCACGATGATGCCCGAAGGTTCGTGCCGCAGCCTTACGGCGGTTTCCACCTTGTTTACGTTTTGTCCGCCCGGTCCGCTTGAGCGGAAGGTATCCCAGGTAATATCCGAAGGATTGATCTGGATGTCGATGTTATCGTCAACCACCGGATAAACATAAACCGACGCGAACGAAGTATGCCTTTTATTGGCCGAATCGAAAGGAGAAAGGCGCACCAGGCGGTGAACGCCGTTTTCGCTCTTCAGGTAACCGAAAGCGTTATCACCCTCAAACTCCAGGGCCACGGATTTGATGCCCGCCACATCGCCTTCGTGCAGGTCGAGTTCCTTCACCTTATAGTTGTTGCGCTCGCCGTACCTGACGTACATGCGCATCAGCATCTCGGCCCAGTCGTTGCTCTCGGTACCACCGGCCCCCGCGTTGATCTGCAGGATGGCATTCAGGCGGTCTTCCTCGTTGCTGAGCATATTCCGCAACTCCAGGTCTTCGATTTTATTCAGGGCATCGGCATACTGATGGTCCAGGTCTTCTTCCGTGGCCTCATCAACCTCATAAAAATCGAACAGAACCGAAAGATCTGATACCGCCGATTCAGCGGTATCAAAACCGGTGGTCCATTTTTTCTTTTCCTGAATCTGTTTCATCAGGGCTTCAGCCCTTTTCGGCTCATCCCAGAAGCCTGCCTGATGCGTCAGGGCTTCTTCCTCCGCTATTTTTTCCTTTTTACCTTCAATGTCAAAGGAACCTCCTTAAGGCGTCAAGCCTTTTCGAGAGGTCAGTCAATTGCTCTTTCTGAACCATTCCTATATTTTCTTCCTTTTCATCAGTTCATCAATAATCTCACCCACCAGCTCCGGCTCATACCCTTTGGCGATGGCCGGTTTGGCCAGGCGATGCTTGAACAGCATCATATTCGAACGGTCGGTAACGGCAATCTTATGCTCCACCATCCCGACAATTACATTGCGGTATTCCTCTTCGTCGATTTCGCTGAGGCCGGCTTTAATCGCAGCATCGGAAATCTGCCGGGCTTTCAGTTCGCCGATGATGCGCGAGCGGCCCCATTTTTTATTCCGGAACTTGCCTCCTGCATAAAGCTTGGCATAACGTTCCTCGTTGATAAAACCCTCATCAATCATCTGCTTGATGATCTTATCGGTATTTTTATCCGGAAAACCGAGTGAGTTGGCGTGAATCTTTACTTCAACCAGGCAACGCTCCTGCATGGCGCACCAGCGGCGGATTTTTGATAATTGTTTATCAAGTTCTTTCATATCTTGAATGTTTATACATTTATTTTGAATGCAAATATAGATTTATCCCCGCGGAAAACCAAATATTTCTCATCCAAAATGCTGAAAACACTGAGTTGCCGGTTTTTATTATTTTATATCAATCAGATATATATTAAATATGAGCACCGCATCGGGGCGGATTCCGGCAGGAGGATTGCTCCCATATCCCAGTCTGCTGGGAATCAGTAACTTTCCTTTACCTCCCTTGCCAAACTTCTGCAGGCCCTCCTGCCATCCCGAGATCACGCCCGACAGCGGAAAGGTGAGCGTATTGGCGTCAAATACCTCGCCGTCGGTGTAATAACCCTTATACTGCACCCTGACTTCGTTGCTGAGGGTCGGATACTGTTCAGTACCGGCTACTTCCGTTATATAATAGAGGCCTGAGGCCGTTTTGTCCGCTTCAAGTTTGTTCGCGGCCAGGTAATCACGGATAATCTGATCGTCTATAGCATCGATATCTTCTTCCTTTTTGCAGGAACTGAGGACGGATACCGCCGACAACAGAATGATAAGCAAGAGATTGTGTTTGTGATAATTCAGGTATTTCATTTCAAAAGGTTTAAAATATGCTTAATTGTCACTTAATAATCTGTTCACAAGCAGCGGAACACCGGCACCGGCATTCATCTGCAATACTTCGGGCTTTGATATTCCCCCTACCGGCAGGCTGTTCGGATCCACAACATATTTCATGCAACGCGCGGGGGCATAATGCATAAGTCCGGCGGCGGGATACACCAAAAGTGAAGTGCCTATTATCAGCAGGATATCAGCCTCCGCCACGAGGTCAGCGGCAGCCTCAATCAGGGGCACGGCCTCCCCGAACCACACGATGTGCGGCCTGAGCTGGAAACCCTTTTCACAATGGTCGCCCAACCCGATTTCTCCGTATCCGATATTGTAAACCAGTTCGTCATCAGCGGTGCTGCGCACCTTTACCAGTTCACCATGGAGATGAAGAATATTCGCTGAACCCGCCCGCTCGTGCAGATCGTCAACATTCTGGGTAATTATCTGTACATCGAATTTTTCTTCCAGCTTCACCAGGGCCAGATGCGCGGCATTGGGCACAACGGTGCCGAGCTGGGCGCGCCGTTTGTTATAGAACTCAAGCACCAGGGCGGGATTCCGCTGCCAGGCATCCCAGGTGGCGACTTCTTCAATCCTGTATTCCTCCCAAAGCCCGTCAGCATCGCGGAATGTTCTGATGCCGCTTTCGGCGCTGATTCCGGCGCCGGTAAGCACGACAACTTTCTTTTTCATAAAGACAGATTTTAAACTCCCGGAAACAGCAGCTACTTCGGCAGCAAAAATAACTATTTTCGGGAAACCCGGATATTGCCAATAGTCATAAGCAATTGACCAGAAGTCAGGCAAACGGCAGCAACAGATATCAGCATCCTGAAACCGGCACATAAAAACGGTTGACGAAATTGCATGTTGCAGTTGCGCCTTTGTCATGCCGGAATTGAAAATCTGTTATAAGTTCTTTCTAATTCTGACAGGTTAAAATAATGTTTTTGAACGACATAATAGATTATTTAAAAAAAATATTGAAAAACGATATTACCTTTTTCAATTTCCCGGATCTATGCATAGATAATAAATGCTGGTGATAATATTATGAACAATCTGACCGGTAAACAAGAAACAAGTGTTAACTGGATTATTTTTATTTGATGCTTTTTTAAATAATTGTTTTGTTGTTAATGTTATTACCTGTATTATTTTCAAATTATTTCATTTTTAAATTGCTTTTTCATTTTTTATTTTTAGTTTTGCCTCGAAATAATGTAATTAATATGAACAAAGTATTATATAATACCTTAATATCTAAGGGCTTACCCCCCCCATCTGCATGTTTATCAGGCCTTTACATTATTTCGCAAGCAGCTTAACTCAATTTTTATTAAAGCGAATCTTCTTTTTAAACACCATTTCAATTTCATTTCAAAGAGTTTTAAATGCTTTTTACACCCCGTTTTATTTCGCGGGTGCAATTTTTATTTGCACAATTTTTCAAAATCCAATACATTTACTCACCCAAAAATTAATTATTTATGAAGTACAAATCAATAATGCTTTTCCTCGCCCTTGCAATTGTGGGAGGAGTATTTAATGGCTGTAAGAAAGAACAGGACAAAACAGATCAGGCTCCAACCGGGCTTAAAGACAACGAAGTCGCCGACAAAATCAGAAACTTTAAAAACCAGGGCAATTCTGGTTTTAAAAGTGGCGAAGAAGTTGATATTGAAGAAGCCTTATGGTATATTACCACTACCGCGAATTACACTTACAGCGATCTTACTGCCGAAAACGAGAAAACATGGACTGATGAGTTTTTTATCAACATTTCTCTAACCAACACCAAGGTGAGCCTTACCGAAGTTTACGCGAAATATGAACTGCTGATTGAAAACCTTAGAACTTCTTATGCAGCCAGAAGCGAAGAAAATAAACAGTTTCTCACTGTTAGCCTTGAACCAGTTTCAATGGACAATGATAACCTGATTTGCAAAGCAAGCGCGGTTTTTACTTATTCCCCGGTTCAAATAGCTAATATTTGTAATTTTAACTCTATTGACTATTGGTCATTTTGGTGGCTTAATCAAGGTGGTATTTGTGACGGCCCAAATTTTGGTACAAATCTGGAAAGTGATGCTGCTGAAGAAATCCAGAAACGAATCATGCGCTGCAAAGGAGTTCTACCTAGTAATTATTACTATGAGCCTGCTTCAATTAAATATATCTTTGATCCTACTGAGCATCTGTATCCAATTGGTTCAGGTACTCCAAATAACTACGGATATAGTTACTTTTATTGGAATAGCAGTGAGTACCCCGGTTTCGATGGCTGTATATCACCCAATTATCTCAATCTTTACCTTTATAGAATCCAGGAATATATTTATACAGATGTTGATAATAACGGGTTTAGACCCGTTGGTGAGGCTCTGATAAATATTGATTTGTGGGGTGATATCAAATTCGAACTTAATAATACTATCTACCAGCATAATGCAAGAGTAAACTATGGTATACTGCGCTTGAGACCTGATCCTCGAGATATTCTTGACTAGCCCTAAAAAAGATGAATGCATGGATACAGGTTTTTTGTTTTCCATGCATTCATCAAAATAATTTATGAATATTGGAATTGAATGATTGAAGAAGCTTACATTTCTTAATTTATTAACTTTATGATACGACAACTTGTTTTCTTGCTTTTTTTATTATCCTTTCTAGATGCTATTGGACAAAAAAGCTTTAGCTCTATATACGGAAGCAGCTCATACGACTTGCCAACTTGTATTAAACAAATTGAATCATCATATTATCTTTTAAATTTTGAATTTAATGCGCCTTATTTGCCAGCTTACAAAGCAGAGATTATAAAATTTAACAGTAATGGTAGTTTAGTAAAGAAAAATACTTTTTTTTCAAGTGGAGACCAATACACACCGCTTAGAAAAATATTTCCAATAAACAATACTGAGTTTTTACTTTTTGGTGGAATAAGGGAGAGCGAAGATAGTAATACTCAGATATGGGTAATTAAAATAGACACTTCCCTCAACATAATTTGGGAAAAACGATTCCCAACTGATGTAAAGTATCTTGAAAGAATGAATTATACACTTAATATCAATAATAACCTTATATTAATGGTAACTCTTTCAACTGGTAGTCTGAATTTCCTAAAGTCCATATTATTCCTTGAATTAACTCTTAATGGTGATTTTGTTTGGAGTAGACATGAAACTTCTGGAAATCAAAACACAATGATGGGATATTCCATAATCAGTCATTCCAATGGCTATTATGCTTTTGTAGATGGTTTTTCATCGTATCTACCTATTCCAGGTATGGGATTTAGTGAGAGATTGGATTTGGATACAAACTTTAACATAACTCGTGCTCAATCGATTCCAGAAGGAATGTACGGATACATGACCGCAGAAAAAATAAATGAGCAATTTTATTACTTGGCAGGTAAAAAGTATTATACGGGTTTTTATACCGAAAATGCGATACAAAAAACCGACACTTCCAATACAATATTATTTTCGAACCATTCTGGTTTGCCCGGCAATATTCCAGATGGGCCTGCATGGCTT
Organism: Lentimicrobium sp.; assembly: GCA_034005265.1. Lineage (GTDB taxonomy): Bacteria > Bacteroidota > Bacteroidia > Bacteroidales > Lentimicrobiaceae > Lentimicrobium. The sequence goes on along the minus strand of JAVEVB010000106.1, from coordinate 1,006 downwards.
GAATGTATGTCAGTTGAAAGTGAAAACATTATTTATACAGGAGGTATAGGTTATGATGTTAGTAGCCCATATGAGTGCAACTTCCTTCACCCTCAGGTTTTTATCCTCAGCAACTACGACAGCCTGTTAAACAACCGTTGGACAAAATATTATGGCAGCGACACAGCCTGTTATTATATGATGGATTTGGATGCCACTGATGATGGGGGTTGTATTATGGCAGGAACTATATTGTCGCCGAATTCAAATCCTCATAAAACCGATGTAATTATTATTAAGGTTGACAGCGAGGGATTGATTACTTCAACCAACAAACCCGGCACAAGAGTTATGCAGGCTGTGGTTTATCCAAACCCAGGCAATGAGTATCTGATGTTGCAAACCGGCCAACAAAATATGGGCGCAATCTTTACACTTCATAACCTTAGTGGACAAAAACTGATGGAACAAACGGTAAATTCAACTACTCAACAAGCCCTAACAAGTGAACTTCCCCCCGGCATCTATGTCTGGACATTAAGCAAAGGAAACAAAGTAATTGAAACAGGTAAATGGATCAAACAATAAAACATCTCAAGAATATTCAAGTACAACAAAAACCAAAAAAAGATGAAAACTAGACTTCAAAAAATCGGAATTCTTATTGCTATAGTTTTGCTTTTTACCCATTTTGGCTATGCTCAGCTGAACGGGTTTGAATTGACCCCATCTGGCAATACCGAGAATTATATGAAATATATTAGAAAAGCTGTTTCTGTTAACGGAACAAGTTATTATACAGGATATTTAACCCTTTCGCCTTTTAGGAATGTTTCAACTAACGCATATTACAATGATAACACTCCATTTCAGAAACTTCATATCCAAGGTGTAAATATATTATTAATGCGAATCAAGGGTTAAAATATCAAAGAAATGAATGCTGCGGAGATTTTTCCGAAAACATGAACCAATAATCCGGCAGTTGAACGAGTTTTAGAAGCTCTTTGAAAGTCAGTTTTTTCGA
>JAVEVB010000046.1:0-33078 GCA_034005265.1 Lentimicrobium sp. | reverse complement strand
TTTCCAGGCAGTGCAGATAGTATGACCTATCCGGCTGCGGGAAACTCTATTTTAGTATCTGCTGAGTATATTTGGGTGGTTGGTTGGTATAATGTTATACCCCAAAATGTGCCCTGCTCTTTTGAATATAGCTGGGTTGTTTTAAACAAGTTAAATCATGACCTTGAATTGCAGGAACAACTATTTTATGGAGGAGATGGGGTATATATTCCAAAAGATATCATAGGAACTGCTGACCAACATCTTGTGGTTACGGGCGATTATTATGACCCCAATCACGCACCTTACGAATGTCAGTTCGATCCCTTTGTACTGAAAGTAAACAGCGAAGGGCTGATTGTGAACACCACAAACCCTGATGAGCCCGTTGCACAAGAAGCCTTAGTGTTTCCCAACCCAGGCAACGGGTATTTGCAGGTAAAATTAGCCATACAACACCAGCAAGCCAGGCTGCAGCTTTTTAATATGAATGGCCGTTCAATGCTTGAAGAGGAGATTAGCATGGATATGCAACAGATAAACACCAGCTCACTTCCCACCGGCATTTATCCGTATCGCATCACTGCCAATGGCAGGGTGATAGGAAATGGGAAATGGGTGAAGGAGTAGCATTTGTAGTTGGAATTTTGCAGGTATTTATGATTGAATTTTGCAAATTTCAATACCTTTACCTGAAAATAACCTACCATGCTTATTGGGAATCCCCTTATCATCAACTGCCCTAATTGCAACAAGGCCTACACCCAAACGAATCTTACCTCAGGCAATACCTTTGGCGGGGTATTCTGGAGTGATGGGAGTTTTTTCGCCCCCATGCTGCCCGAACTGCCTGTTTTTACCCGTTGCACAGCGTGTGAAACAATCTTCAACATCCAGTCTGCCCCCAACCGTGAAGCTGATCAATGGCAGGAAGCCGAGAAACTCCCCAATACTGAACTTCTGGAGGAAAATGACCTGGTTTATGCCCTGGAAAATAAGATTTACATCAACAAAGATGAGGAAATCTATCTTCGGAAAAAGCTCTGGTGGAAATTAAACCATCATCCCTGGAAGCAGGAAAAGCCCGAAAGTATAGAATCATCATTGTACAAACACAACAATGAAGCACTCATCGCCCTGCTCGACACTTCGGACGATGATCAATTGTTGATGCAGGCCGAACTTCACCGTAATCTCGGGAATTTTGACACCTGTTTGAATCTTATCAGCCAGCTTACTGATTCGAGGGACGAAACCAGAGTTACCCTTTTAAAAAAAGCCTGCAAAAAAAAGATCAGGGGCACATTCCAGATTGAATACTAAAGATGTTAAAGATTTGAAAAAATAAGCCTGAATATTTTGCATTGTAACAAGCAATGATTACTTTCGCCTCAACAAATAAAGTAGGTGTATTTTATACACTTACATGGTTTGAAAGACGTTTATACCTAACCATAATCAGAAGATCATGCGATACAATGAAGACAAGCGTGTGGTAATGACCCTTGACGCAGGCGGCACCAATTTTGTTTTTTCGGCTGTTCAGGCAGAGCAGGAAATTATTGACCCCATTCGTATTCCGGCCGAAGGAAACACCCTGGAAATCGTTTTAAATAAAATTATCCAGGGATTTAACGAAGTAAAAGCCAAACTGAATGTACAACCGGTTGCCATTAGTTTCTGTTTCCCCGGCCCGGCAGAATATGAGCTTGGCATCATTGGTGATCTGGAAAACCTGCCCACCTTTCGGGGTGGTGTAGCATTGGGTCCCATGCTTGAAGAAAAATTCAACATTCCGGTGTTCATCAATAATGATGGTGATCTCTTTGCCTATGGCGAAGCCATTGCCGGATTATTGCCCGAAATCAACCAACGCATCAGCAGCAGCAAGAGCCCGAAAAACTACCAGAATTTACTGGGTGTTACCTTTGGCACGGGTTATGGCGGTGGTATTGTCAGCCGCGGACAATTGTTCCTGGGCGACAATTCTGCACAGGGCGAGATCAACCGTATGCGCAATAAGATCCACACCAATGCCAGTGTTGAAGAGAATGTGAGCATCAGGGGTATAAAACGCATCTTTTGCAGGGAATCGGGCCATGAATTTGACACCTGTCCGGAGCCTCGTGAAATTTATGAAATTGGCATGGGCCTGCGCGAAGGGAACAAACAAGCTGCCACAACGGCCTTTCACAAAATGGCTGAGGTTGCCGGTGATTCCATTGCCAATGCCATCACGCTCATCGACGGGCTGGTAGTCATTGGCGGAGGCCTTGCCGGCGCTCATCCCCTCTTCCTCCAACACCTGGTGGATGAAATGAACAGCAACTTTACCACCATCGTTGGCACTGCCCTCGATCGTATGGAAATCAGGGCATTTAACCTGGAAGATGAAAATGAATTTGAATCATTCTATGAAGGGGACACCCGTGAAATCAGGATTCCATTCAGCACCAAACGTATTCAATATGACCCCATGAAACGCATCGGCGTCGGCATCAGCCGGTTGGGAACCTCTGAGGCCGTTTCTATTGGGGCATATGCCTTTGCACTGAATAAGCTCGATTCAAAAAACTAACGGTAACAATCTATGAATATACAAAACGACCGGACAATGATTTGCCCGGTCGTTTGTTTTTTTACTTCTATTCCCATGTGCTTGCGTTTCCTAACGCATGCCAACTGAGAATGTTAACTTTCGTAATTATTACTGAAATGCCCTTTAAAATAGGTGCCTGCGCGCGTTTCCTAACGCGTGCCAACTGAGAATGTTTAACTTTTTGTCATTTTTAGTGAAATTCCCTTTAACTGGGATTATCCTAATAGAAAAGGTCTTAAAATACACGCGTTAGGAAACACGCACTTCCTTTACCTTTGCTGGTCCGAGCGGCACCTGCAACATAAAAAAAACAGTCCTTTCAGACTGTTCTTTTTATAGGAATTCAATTCCGGATAAAACCGGTAAATAATTATTATCCTTTCAAAACACCCAATTCCTTACCAACCTTGGTAAAGGCATTGATACATTTGTCGAGGTGCGCACGGGTATGTGCAGCCGAAACCTGAACGCGAATGCGGGCCTGGCCTTTGGCAACCACCGGATAATAGAATCCAATTACATAAATGCCTTCATCCAATAGTTTTGCCGCCATATCCTGAGATAATTTGGCGTCGTAAAGCATAACCGCAACAATGGCGCTTTTGGTTGGCTTAATGTCGAAGCCGGCTTCTTTCATTTTTCCGGCAAAATAGGTAGTATTTTCATGCAAACGATCCTGCAGTTCGTTGGTTTCGCTCATCATATCAAACATTTTGATACCGGCAGCGGCAACCATTGGAGGAATAGAGTTTGAGAAAAGATACGGGCGTGAGCGCTGACGCAACAGTTCGATAATTTCTTTTTTACCGGTAGTGAATCCGCCAATGGCTCCGCCAAATGCTTTGCCTAAAGTTCCGGTGATGATTTCAACTTTTCCGCGAAGATTAAACAATTCGGTAACGCCGCGTCCGGTTTCACCTACAACACCAGCAGAGTGACATTCGTCAACCATAATCATGGCATCGTATTTCTGAGCCAGTTCATGAATCTTATCCATCTGGGCAACATTGCCATCCATGGAGAAAACGCCGTCGGTAACTATCAAGCGGAAGCGCTGGGCCTGAGCTTGTTTCAGTTGCTCTTCAAGATCGGCCATATCACTGTTGTTGTAGCGATAACGCTGGGCTTTGCACAAACGAACACCGTCGATGATGGAAGCATGGTTCAATGAGTCGGAAATAATGGCATCCTCTTCGCCGAGCAAAGGTTCAAAAACTCCACCATTGGCATCAAAACAGGCAGCATATAAAATGGTGTCTTCAGTACCGAAAAATTCAGCGATTTTAGCTTCCAGTTGCTTGTGAATATCCTGAGTACCACATATAAAACGTACCGATGAGAGACCATAACCGTGAGAATCGAGAGCCTCTTTGGCAGCAGCAATCAGTTTGGGGTTGTTTGAAAGACCGAGGTAATTGTTGGCGCAGAAGTTGAGCACTTCGGCACCGCTTTGTACCTGAATTTCGGCACCCTGAGGAGTGGTAATTACCCGTTCGTTTTTGTAAAGGCCGGCTTCTCTGATGTCGGTCAATTCTTTTTGCAGATGGGCTTGTAAGCGATCGTACATGATTATGATTTTTAAAAGGTTAGTTGTTTATTGTTTATTCATTAACAGTGGGGCAAAGATATTACTTTTGATTTTCGGGCGAAGGATTTTTGGGAATAATTATGAAGGATTATATGAACTTGGCTGTGAAATAAGGTTGAAAGAATAAATAAGGTAAGAAACTGGAGCCGGCCATCTGCTTACTGAAGTTAAAAAGATACAATAAGGTTGCAATCCGATTGCAGCATAGCGAACTTCGGTGAACCTTATTTCATCTGAATAAACCTCAGTAAGAGGAAACGCTCCCACGGCCCACAACCTTATTTGATCTTCAAACCTTATTAAAAGAAATTATTACTGGCCAATTGCAATAATCTAACTGAATTTCTCAACTTGTCAACACCAGTAAAAATCCATTATTTACATTTTGCCATTCTACAAAATATTGTACATTTGCGCCACTTGTTGTTAACCGTTTCACAAACAGATAAAACCTGAAAACACCTATGAAAAACATTTTGGTTATTGGCTCAGTTGGCCAGATTGGCTCAGAACTTACCCTCGAATTACGCAAAAGATATGGTAACAGCAATGTGGTTGCCGGCTTTCGCTCAACCAAACCTACGGGCGAACTGCTTGAGTCAGGCCCGGCAGAAATTGTTGATGCAACCAATGCCCAACAAATTGCCGATGTAGTTAAAAATTATAAAATTGACACCATTTATAACCTTGCTGCCATTCTTTCAGCAGTAGGTGAAAGCAAACCACAGGTTGCCTGGAACATTGGCATCGGCGGTTTAATGAATTGCCTCGAAGTTGCCCGCGAATTTGGTTGCGCCGTTTCCACACCCAGTTCCATCGGTGCATTTGGCGGCGGCACCCCACTTGACAATACCCCTCAGGATACCATCATGCGTCCGCAAACAATGTACGGCGTTTCAAAAGTGGCTGGGGAATTGCTCAGCGATTACTATTTCAAGCGTTTTGGCGTTGACACCCGCTCGGTACGCTACCCCGGAATTATTTCAAATGTCACGCTTCCCGGCGGCGGAACCACCGATTACGCTGTGGAAATCTTCTACGATGCCATCAAAACCGGCAAATTTACCTGTCCGCTTGGTGCCGGTACTTTCCTCGACATGATGTACATGCCCGATGCCATTGAAGCAGCCATTGATCTGATGGAAGCCGACCCAACCAAACTGAAGCATCGGAATTCGTTCAACATCACGGCCATGAGTTTCGACCCGGAGATTCTTACCGCTGAGATCAAAAAGCACCTGCCCGATTTTGAAATGGTATATAATGTAGATCCGATGAAACAAGGCATTGCCAATTCATGGCCCAACAGCATGGACGACAGCGCCGCCCGCCACGAATGGGGCTGGAACCCGAAATGGAACCTCCGCGCCATGGCCGAAGATATGCTGAAGGTGATTGGAGAAAAACACGCAAAAGGACTGATTTAAATTGCAGATTGCGGATTGCAGACCTGAAAGGCAAGAGGAATGACTGGATAGTCCCTCGTTCCAAATTTAAAAAACGATAACTTTTGCGCAATGCAGAGGCTATCGTTTTTTTAGTGTAATTTTGTAATCTCTAAGAAATCAGTCGATCTGAAATCAGTTCCCGATCCCGCATCGTACTCCAGAGCTCGGATGGGAAGTGAAATCTGAAATCCGAAATCGAAAATCTGAAATCACTTCATGAACATCGCCGCACTCGTTTCCGGTGGAGTTGACAGCTCCGTAATGCTTCACCTGCTAAAAGAGCAGGGCTATGAACCCACCATTTTCTACATCCTTATCGGGATGAAGGATAAGGAGGGCTTTTTGGATTGTCCCTCGGAGGAGGACATTGAAATCACCACCTGGCTGGCCAAGAAGTATGGTTTGAAAATGGAGGTGGTCACCCTGCAGGAAGAGTATTGGGACAGTGTAGTTGCTTATACCCTGAACGCGGTAAAACAAGGTCTTACGCCCAATCCGGATGTGATGTGCAACCGCCTGATTAAGTTTGGGAGTTTTAACGATAAATACGGACAGGATTTCGATGCCATTTCTACCGGACATTATGCTTCCACGCTCATTGAAAAGGATACCAAATATCTGGCAACAGCCAAAGATAAATTCAAGGACCAGACCGATTTCCTGGCGCAGATTACCTATCCGCAACTTCAGAAACTGATGTTCCCTCTGGGTGAACTCACCAAACCGGAGGTTCGCCAAAAAGCAAGTGAAGTTAACCTGCCCAGCGCCGGGCGCAAGGATAGCCAGGGAATTTGCTTCCTGGGAAAAGTAAATTACAACGACTTTTTACGTCAGTATGTAGGCGAAAAAGAAGGGAAGATTGTTGAACTGGAAACCGGAAAAATGCTGGGCATACACAAAGGCTTCTGGTTTCACACCATCGGTCAGCGTAAAGGGCTGGGATTAAGTCAGGGTCCATGGTTTGTGGTGAAGAAGGACACTGCTGAAAACGTGATTTACGTTTCCAACGGATATGATCCATTGTCACAATACAGCAACGCCATCCGCCTGAGCGGATTTCATTTTATTTCAGGAAATCCATGGGATAACCTTGACATACCACGCAAAATCACCTTTAAAATACGCCATACGCCCGAGTTCAATACCGGACAACTTCAAACCATCGACAATAAAATTGTGCTTTTGGCAGATTCGCCGGTTTCGGGGGTGGCTGCCGGGCAGTTTGCGGTGGTTTATGATGAAGAGAGCCACATTTGCTACGGTAGCGGGGAAATTGACTGGCAGTAAATGAGTGAGGGTTTAACAAACCGGCGCGATATCCGTATTTCATATTTTTCACAAAAGAGAATTTCAATCGACTCTCTTTAGATTGGTTTTAAATAAGCCTATCCACTTGCAAGCGCGAAACCAATTTGGTATTTTTGTTACTCTTGTGTACTTCCCTCCGGTGTTTTCCCGGTTCAGACTTGCTTTTCTTCCAATCCTGGTTCAGAAATTTCATTTTTAACCCATAAACCTGAAACCTATGAAATTTTGTACAAATTGCGGTGCCGAAGTACGCGAAGGAATCAAATTCTGTCCTTCATGTGGAACTCCACTAAAGATTGATGAAGCAACAACTTCTAATGGGACTCCAACTCCACAGCAACCCGCTTCCCCCCCACCACCTCCTCCTGTTTATCAGGCACCTCCTCAACAACAATTCAATGAGCCTGTTTATGGAAACACGCAAAGCAACCTGATTCAAAGGGTAATTAATATACTGATCAAGCCCAAAGAAGAATGGAGTGTTGTGGCAACTGAAAAACCCGACACCACCAAACTCATCGTTGGTTACGCACTTATTCTGGCTGCCATTCCTGCAATAGCATCCTTTATTAAGTATGGCGTAATTGGTGTTACGTTTTGGGGCTACACTTCAAGAAGCATAGCATCAGGCATTCAATATGGCCTTATTCAGCTTATATCAGCAGTGCTTGGAGCCTATTTGCTGGCCTGGGTTATCGATCTTCTGGCACCTTCATTCGATTCTGAGAAAAACTTCGGACGCTCCCTGCAACTATCGGTGTATTCCTCTACCCCCCAATGGGTTGCAGGTATTTTGCTCCTTTTCGGGACGGGAATGTCTGTATTAATCATGCTCATCGGATTGTATGCTATCTATCTTCTTGCTGTTGGAATGCCAATCATCAAGCAAACGCCAAAAGAGAAAGTTGTTGGTTACGTTGTGGTTGTCATCATAGCTTTGATTGTAATCACATTGTTGGTTGCATTGATCATGGCTTCTATTGTAGGTCTCTTTTTCGGAGCTAAAATGTTCTCGGGAATGTAATCAGGCGTTAGCAATCTTTTAAAATTTTTACCGTATGAAATTCTGCCCTCAATGTGGAAGCACATTTGAACCAGGCGCCCGCTTTTGTCAGGAGTGCGGGTTCGACATACAATCGGTCGAACCTGCAACTACTGATGCCGTAACAAGGCATCCGGAAAATCCTGAAGGTGGGGCAACCCATGCTGATAACCCGATTGAGATACCCGTAAAACCGGTAACAAAGGGTTGCCTCAAATGTGGAAACCACCTGGAACCGGAAGAGCGTTTTTGCCCGAACTGTGGATTTGACAATCAATCCATTGTTGCAGAGCCTATTGCAGAACAACAAACAGACAAACCAATAGTAACAGAGAATGTGGTTGCTCCTCCAGCTTTAGTACCTGATATACCTGCTCAGGAATCCTCAAAGCCAAGCTGCCCCAAATGTGGAAACCACCTGGAACCGGAAGAACGCTTCTGCCCGAGCTGTGGATTTGACAATCAATCCATTGTTACAGAGCCTATTGCAGAACAACAAACAGACAAACCAATATTAACGGAGGATGTGGTTGCACCTCCGGCGATAGTACCTGAAATACCCGTTCAGGAACCCTCAAAGCCAAGCTGCCCCAAATGCGGAACCAGCCTGGAACCGGAAGAGCGCTTCTGCCCGAACTGTGGATTTGACAATCAATCCATTGTTACAGAGCCTATTGCAGAACAACAAACAGACAAACCTATATTAACGGCGGATGTTGTTACTCCTCCGGCTTTAGTACCTGATATACCTGCCCAGAAACCCTCAAAGCCAAGTTGTCCAAAATGTGGAACAACCCTGGAACCGGAAGAACACTTCTGCGCAGGTTGCGGATTTGACACACAGGGTATGCCTCCATCAGCGCCTGAAATTGAGGTTATTCCTCCTGTAATTAAGCAGGAGGCTACCCAAGCCCCGCAAGAGAATAAAAAAACAATTCCTCTGGGCGGGCAGTTCTGTCCTGAATGTGGCGCAGCCATGCTGGCGGATGATGTCTTTTGTCAGGAATGTGGCTATAAAACAAGTGACGCACTTGCAGCGACTACAGCGGAACCACCTAAAGCGACAATTCCTTCACCCCCGGTTGCACCACCATCAAAAAAAGCAAAGGGTCCTCCTGTTGTACCCCCACCTGTTCAGCCTCCGGTAAACGTTGAAAATCAGACTCCAAAAAAGAAGAATAAGCTATTATTGGTCATATTGCTTGTTTTATTGGCGCTTGGTGTATTGGGTGGTGGCGGCTATTTTGCCTACAAAATGTTTTTCCAGAATACAGCAAAAACCGCTGCTATAGTACCTACCGTGGAAGAAACAACTCCAGCACCGGATCTTGCAGAAGAAATGCAACAACCCGATACAAGCGGCACCATCGAAACAGCTGAAACACCAAACGCAAAGCCGGAAACAGAGAAAAAAAACACACCTCCCAGAGCAAAACCAGGCAAGAAAAAAGCTGCCCCGAAAGTAACTGAGCCTGTAAAAGAAGAACCCGCCAAACCCAAAGGACCGGTAACCGTGGTGATGAACCAAAAAACAGTAAAAAAGTCGCCACGATCGCTTTACACCAATTACAATACTGAAGAGGTAAAAAGTGGCCCAAAATCGACCAACAGGATAAAATTTGACAAGCCCACTATGGTAACCCGCATCATTACCTTTCATCACAACGATGGCAAAGGGGCTACAGCAGGAACCATCACCCTTGAAGGGAGAAAAAATGAAACCGGAGGACCCTGGCAGGCGCGCAACGCCCCGGGAAGCGATGGCACCCTCAATGGAAAATGGATTTGCGAACCAAATGCCCGGATGGAAGCAGGAACCTATAAAATTGTGGTCTCCAATGAAGATTCCTGGTCATATAACGGCAAATCCAGTCGCAAAGGTTTCGTAATTGTAGAAGGATACGAAATCGATTGATCCTCAACACGTTGATAGATATATCATTAACCAAACAACAAAATAAAATTATGGCTTTTTGTGGAAATTGTGGAGCACGTTTAAAAGATGGTGCCGTTTTTTGTCATGAATGCGGATCGCGGCAGGACGCAGGTGCCGCACCTCCAGTGCAACAGACCATGCACCCTCCTGCAGCACCCGCCCCGCCGGCATATCAGCCACCAGTACAAACAAATGTACCAGGAATGATAAAATTCTCCATCGAGGAAAAAGAAATGCTCAAAATGGTGAAAGTAGAAATGCAGAACTCAACCTTCCGTTGTGAAGCCGGAGCTATGTATTACATGCAAGGCAACCTTCAACTTGAATCAAAAATGCCTTCAGCCGGCGGATTGCTCAAATCTATGGTTACCAAAGAAACCGCCTTCAAGCCCACCATCAGTGGAACAGGTACAGTATACCTGGAACCCAGCTTCGGAATGTTTACCATACTGGAACTTAACAACGAGGAATGGATTCTCGACAAAGGCGCTTATTATGCTTCCGAAATGGGAATTGAGGTTGGTATGTGGACCAATAAGGCTATATCCGGGTTTTTCTCGGGAGAGGGTTTTTTCCAGACAAAGGTTTCCGGAACCGGGAAAGTGATTGTGGTTTCTAATGGCCCTTTGGAGGAAATTATACTGAACAACGACAAGCTTGTGGTTGACGGCTCGTTTGCTGTAGCCCGCACCGCCGGAATTCAGTTTACAGTAAACAAGGCCACAAAAGGGATATTTTCTTCATGGACATCAGGCGAAGGCATTGTAAATACTTTTACCGGCACCGGCAAGGTAATGATTGCCCCGGCAGCCAATCGATATGTAAGCCTGATGAATTATCTGGGCTCTATTTACCGAAGCGTTATCTCAATACGGAATAAGTAAGCTTAATAAGTGAGCCTAAGAGCCGAACCGGATAAGCGATTGGCTAAACGAAATGTAACAACTGTAAATCATTTTCACCATGATCAGCTAGGCGGAATTTGTAATTCCGCCTCCTGCTGTCTTTTCAATTATTTCGCTCTGTTGAAGTAAAGCTTAGTTCAGTAATAGTAATATTTCTTCCATAATTGAATAACCCGATCATGGCCTGGTCGGTTGTCAAATTCCGCCCAACCCGTGATTTAGAACTCCTGATTAAATATTACGAAATAGCGCGTAATTCACTTTTGGGAACAAATGTTATTATTCTTCCTGGAAAGTAATTTTCCACATTCCGCGTAGATCGCCCTCCTTATACCCGGTAGCCATATCATCCGGGTATTTTTTCCTGATGGCTTCCAGGGTTTTTACGGCTATCTCTTTCCCTTCATTTCCATGACAGTTAAGGCAAGCCGGGTTGGCTATTCTTATGGGTTTGTAATAAACCACACGCCCATTCTCAGAAACCAACAGAGGTTCTCCGGAAGTTGAAGATCCTAACCTCAATAAAACATCCTCGTCATATTTATTAGGTTTGTTGGTCGGGTTGCGGTATTTCTCCGAAATCCGTTGAATCCGGCAATGGTATTTTTCTGATAAAGAATCTGTCAGGGGCATCGCACGCTCGTTGCAAAAAGCTACTGCATATGATGGTCCTCCCGCTTTGGTGGCTTGTATCAAATTTGAAAGCAGAACCCGCTGCATGATGGTTGATATGGAATCGCCCTGCTGGGTGAAGGACATTGTGTCAACCTCATTTTTGGCAGCATTATCAGGTTGTAGCTTTGGATTACACGAAACTAAAAACATGAAAACAAAGAGTGACGCTGCAATACTGTACAAATACTTCTTCATGGGATTAAGTTATTGATGGTTCTCAAAAGTAAAGTTTTACCTGACTCATTTCTACAAATGATATCCACATTTACCGCAAAACTTAGCCCCTGGCTTAAGCGGGGCACCACATTTGGTGCAGAATTTCATTTTCCCCTGAACAGCTGAGGGTGTTGCAGGTGGCAAGGTGGCGTTTTCAACCTGCATAGGTGTTACCCCTGTGAAACCGGAATCAGCTTTAGCCATTTTTCTCTTTTTTCGAATGCGAACAAGCATTCCAACCACAAAAATAAGTACCGCTGCCACCAATAGTCCGGCGGCTATTTTCTGATACAATGGATTCTTCCAAATCTTTATTTCTGCATTTATGCTTTCTATATCCTGCACAGGTACATCAAACCGGGCAGGCATGGCTTCAATCATGGTCTGGGCTTTTCCGGTTGCATCAGCCAATGCCGCAGAAGTTTTTGTGAGCACCGCTGCGGTTTTGTTGAAAGCATGTTGATTTGCCATAGACCTGTTTTCAGCATATGCCAGGGCATCAAGCAATAGGGCAGTAGTTTGCGATTCAAATTCAAATCCTGTTTTATATAAGTTTGCTGCCAGTACAGGCTCTATTCCAGTAAAATAAGCCATTTGCAAATTGTCGCTGTTTACCCATTCATTGTACTTACCCCGGGCTTCAATCGCCTTATTGATGTTCTCAACCGGAAACCGCCCTCCTTTCAAAGAATAATCAAGTCCTGAAATCCCGGCTATACCCGTAACAGGAGTGGCTTTGGCAGGGGAAACAGCATACACTTCCTGAAATAAGTTAAAACCTTCGGGCTTTTCATTCAAGGCTGTGGCAACATTTCCCTGATCAATACATTTGTTTGTATAAATAAACACAGCACTTGCCTCACACCACAACCAGTGATAACGATACAGCTCAAGCGTAAGATTGGTGGTAGTGTATGCCAGGTCGGTAACCTTGTTGAACTTATCGATGTTTTCCATGTGGGTTTTAAGCTGATGCCATTTCAGTGTTTTGATATCGTAAATAATAATACCGCCTTTTACAACCACATCCCTGAAAAGATCCCAATCGGCTTTATACATTTCTGTATTAAAACGTGTAGTTGCAATGCCCTGATAACCTGAGCGTATTTCAGCAGAGCGATCATGAAGGGCAGGCTGAAGTTGCGGGTAAACCTGATGGATTTTGTCGGGCGACTGATCCAAAAGGTGCAGAATTTCCTTTTGTAAGCCTTCATAAAAATAGCTGTTCAGGGTATTCACCACCAGGTCGGGTACCGGGTTTGCACCCGAAAGCGCATTGGCAATGCCTTCAGTCAGCTTTTTAAAAACTTCGCCCGAAACTGCCCCTGCCGAATTACCCAGCAAGCGATAATAGGCAACGGAAGCCTTAATCTTGTCAGGCGAACCATCACTCAGGATATTCTTTCTCAATAAGTCAATGATCATTCTTCGGGTACCTGATTTCTGATCAGTACCGCTTGCATAGGACCATAAGCCACGGTCAAGCCTCATGCCGATTTTCATCAGTGAATCAGAAACTTTGTCCATCCCGATCTTCTTACTTAACTTTTCGGTTACCTTAAATTTTTCATTCACCAAATCCCAGGTCATGGAAAAAACCGACCAGGCATTGCTTACCAGTTCCTTGCCCGTATCTTTCATAAACAAGGAACTGGATTTGGTGTTGGTCATCAGCATACCGATAACATGCAGCTTTTCTTCAACATACCATGCCTCGCTGGCTGAACCGGTGCAAATGGACTTTTCCATGTTGAACAGGTCTGTTATTACCCGGTTGATAAATTCCGTATCGGAAAATTGCTTCAGAGCATCGCCCAGACTCCCAGCGCGGCGACCACTCAGGTCAGCAATTTTCGCCTGTATGGGTTCAATACTGAGTTTTTTGTCAGTATTGCCGCCTATTGTGATTTTAAATCGGCCATTTTTCGAGGTAATTGCGCAAAATCCACCCTTATCACTGTCCATCATGGTCAGAAAAAAGGGCCGGTCTTTTTTAAAGTACAAATCGTAATTACGCTGGAAATATTCCTGATCAAACTTTCGCTTACAAATCATGACGATAGCGTCATTAACATCCACTTTGTCAGGAATTGAAGGCGAATTCAGCATTTCAACCATAGCAAAAACCCCGCTTTCCAGGGTGAAGCGTTCCAGTTGGGGAAGAAGTGCTTTAAAAGCCAGAGGTTCAAGTCCGGGCTTCAACACAAACATATTTTTTTCTATAACCTTATAAACCGAGAGGGTAGTTTCCGTGTATTCCTGTTTCCCGCTATTTGAGCTATAGCTGACTTTTAGTCTGAAAAGATCATAGTTGTCAATGATTTCGCCGGTCATCTCTCCCCGCTTTTCTTCAGTGGCTTGTAGCAAAGGTGCTTCAAGAATGGCAACAGCATTGCCATTGGCATCGGTCACGGTTTCTGATGAAATAAGTTTAATTTTATCCGGAATAGCCCAGGATATAGATTTTCCACGCACGGGCACACCATTTTCATCTTCGTAATGAAAAATAGCCTGGGTGCGGCTTCGGCCATCACCAACAATCTGGTTCTGCTTAAGCACGATCCCGGTTTTTTCAGTTTTCTTTACTTCCTTCTCTTCGCTGCCTCCAGTTCTGCTATCATCAGAACTACGCCTTCCGGCATATTCAAAGAGTATGGGTGGAATGTAAACGAACACCCCGTGATTGGGCATTGGCATGTAAGCTGATGACATCCCGCTGGTGCGGATATCAAAATTTTCGTAATATTTCTGTTCGCTGGCTGGTGGCCCCAGGTAGGCCTTCTTAAATCCGGTCATTCCCGCCATCTTACCCATAGCATCATTAAATTCGGCATAATCTTCATTACTGAAAAGTATAGCCACCTGATCCCGCGATGAAGCATTGGCCTCACCAAAATAGCCTTCACCACCACTGGTAATGTCAAGCATCCACTCGCTCTGCCCGGTGATGTCGCGACCATAGTAAACGCCGGGTACAATGTTGCCATTGCGGCCATCAGTGACTTTTGAAATTTCAATCTTAGCCTTTCCCTTTATCCCATTCATCTCACACACGATATAAACAAAATTATCACCTTCGCTTTTAGGTATAAGGGTAAGCGGGTTCAGTCCTTCTTTAAAAGTATCAAGGGCAACGTCGGTGGCAAGTTTTCGGTTTTCGTTCTCATCGGCTGAGCCGGTGGCTCTTGCCATAAACTTCTGCATAAACCGGAATATAAAATAGACCATGCGTTGTGAAGATTTCACCGGTGTTCCAAACATGGGAGCGGTAAATTTCACCAATGCAACACCCGATTGCATGTTGACTTCAGTTTCGTCAGGAAACCCGGAGCTTACGCCAATTTTAACCTTTCCACTCATTGAAGTTATTACCTCTCCCTCACTATCGCGGGCTGTAATGACAAGGGTGGTAAAATCATCACCATCGCCATAAAGTTGAGGTTTGCCTGGCTGCACATGAAGCCTGAACGCCGCTTGCGAAAAACCGGCTGAAAAACATATAGACAGAAAAAAAGTAAATAGTAGATTTCTCATATCGCCTCAGTTTTCAAAATAATCAGGAATTTCATTATACTCCTTCTCAACGGGGGATTTTTTGGGCAGGCTTTGGTACCAGTAATAACCAATAGTTCCCAATAGCAAAGCAACCAATGCAATAATCAGGATCATACAGCCAAAACAACAACCTCTTTTCTTCTTCTTTTTCTGTACGGGAGCAGGAACATTTGACTGGTCTTGGTTCATACCTTCATTATTAGATGTTTATCTCTATTTTTTAATACTTTACCAAAACCTTCGATTAAACCATCTGAACATCAAATAAAATCTCCGTTGGTAAAATATGCCCATTACCGCTAAAGGCACCGAAAGTTAGGGATTTTTTCTTTACTGACAAAGGATAAATATCCCTGTCAACGGCTAAAAAAGAGACAATTAACGATTGCCCGAATGAAAATTTAAGCCAATTTTAATCCACTGGCCTTATAGGTATGTATTTATCTGATATTGTGCTTTTTACGTATTTCTACAAGAGTATATATACGATATCTATTTATATTTATATACCTGATTTACTGTTTATTACAAAACCATGAATGCCTGTCATAGTGTGAATATTTTGTTTGGTATTTGAATTATTTGTTTCTTTGCAGCCTCAAACCAAAAAAGGAGAAAACATGTCAGACATTGCAACAAAAGTAAAAGCTATCATCGTTGATAAGCTTGGCGTTGATGAGAACGAAGTAACTCCCGAAGCAAGTTTCACCAACGATTTGGGTGCTGATTCATTAGATACCGTTGAGTTGATCATGGAATTCGAAAAAGAATTCAACATTGCTATCCCTGATGATCAGGCTGAAAAAATCGGTACCGTAGGCGACGCTGTTGCTTACATTGAAAACAACACCAAATAAGGGAAATCCTGAATGAAGGTAAGACGAGTTGTAGTAACCGGACTTGGTGCGCTTACTCCAATAGGCAATACCGTTCCAGAATATTGGGACGCATTGGTTAATGGAGTAAGCGGCGCTGACCGCATTACGCGGTTCGATGCAAGCAAGTTTAAAACACAGTTTGCATGTGAAGTCAAGAACTTTGACCCCCTCAAGTATTTTGACCGGAAAGAGGTTCGTAAATACGATCCCTACGCTCAGTATGGCATGGTTAGTTCTGATGAGGCTATTGCCGATGCAGGACTTGACACTGCCGCACTTAATCTTGAACGGATTGGAGTCATCTGGGCCTCTGGTATTGGTGGCCTGGTAACGTTTCAGGATGAAGTGAGCGACTATGCCAGAGGTGATGGAACCCCGAGGTTTAATCCCTTCTTTATTCCCAAAATGATTGCTGACATTACTGCTGGTCACATTTCTATCAAACATGGTTTTAAAGGACCAAACTTTGCAACAGTTTCAGCGTGTGCCTCTTCGGCCAATGCCATTGTTGATGCATTCAACTACATCAAATGGAATAAAGCCGATGTTTTTGTGTGCGGCGGCTCTGAAGCAGCGGTAAACCCTGCCGGAGTGGGTGGTTTTAATGCCATGCATGCCATCTCAACCCGAAACGATGACCCAAAAACAGCCTCCCGCCCGTTTGACAAAGACCGCGATGGTTTTATCATTGGCGAAGGTGCTGGTGCATTGGTGCTCGAAGAACTGGAACATGCCCTTGCCCGTGGCGCAAAAATTTATGGCGAAGTTGTAGGTAGTGGACTTACTGCCGATGCTTATCATATGACAGGTCCACATCCTGAAGGTGACGGAGCACGCAGGGCCATGAAACTTGCCATCGAAGAATCAGGATTGAATTTGTCGGATATTGACCACATCAATACCCACGGCACTTCAACACCCCTTGGCGACATTGCTGAATCAAAGGCCATTGCAGCTCTTTTTGGTGAACATGCCCTGAAAATCAACATCAATAGCACCAAATCGATGACCGGCCATCTGCTGGGCGCTGCCGGTGCCATTGAATCCATTGCCACCCTTCTCGCTCTGAAAAATGGCATTATTCCTCCAACCATCAACCACTTTACCGATGATCCTGAAATTGACAACACCCTGAATTACACCTTTCACAAGGCAGTAAAAAGGGACATCAATGCAGCCATCAGCAATACCTTTGGTTTTGGTGGTCACAATGCTTCTATTCTCTTTAAGAAATTTGCCGACTAATTGTGTTTACATTGAAAATAAAACCGTTGAGGTTTTACCTTTCTGAAGAAAAACATTTTTTTGAAGCCATAAAAAATATTTTCGGGTTCTATCCCGGGAATATTTTTTTATATAAACTTGCCTTTCGTCACAAATCGCAAGCCGAAGAATCACTCAATGGCATACGTTTAAGCAATGAACGCCTCGAATTTCTGGGTGACACGGTGATCAGTACCGTGGTGGCTGATTACCTTTTCAGGATGTTTCCCTTTAAAGATGAGGGCTTCCTCACCGAAATGCGTTCCAAAATCGTAAGCCGCAACCAGCTCAACAAGCTTTCCCTCAAATTGGGCATCGACCAGTTGATCATTCACACCCAGGACAAAAACAATGTTTATCGTTCGATAAAGGGGGATGCCTTTGAAGCCATCATTGGAGCCATTTATCTGGACAAAGGATTTAAATTTACCCGCAAGGTGCTGATTAACCGCGTGATAAAAAATAATTTTGACCTTCAGGAACTCAGCACAACCGATACCAATTACAAGAGCAAATTAATTGAATGGGCCCAAAAGGAGAAAAAATCCATTGAGTTTTTAGTGGTTCAGGAGGTTGGCGCAGGTTATCACAAACAATATATTGTGGATGTTGCCATTGATGGAAAAACTGAAGGCACCGGAAGAGATTATTCCATAAAAGGTGCCGAGCAAAACGCTGCCATGAAAGCCGTTGAACAGTTGGGCTTAAATGGGAATGGGGCTGCGGCGACAGGGCGAATTTAGCTAATTAAGCGAATGGGGCGATAGGGCGATGTTTCCGTTCCAACTTTATCAACGTTCATTTGGAATTCATATTTGATCAATCGGACTGGTTTAAACCCTTGAACTTTTGAACTTTTGAACTTCCCAACCAACCTAAGGGAGCTCATCAAAGCGAATCTTTGAATCCTTGAATCTTTCCTTTCTTCCAAAATAACTACCTTTGCATTAAAGCAATAACCTATGGCCCGACGTAAACTTATCAGTGAACCCTCGTCCTTTCCTGATTTGTCCATCATTGGGATTACCAGCCAGCTTAAAGACTATCGTCTTGCCTTTTTCCTGAACAAGGACACGGCGCTCTCACTGAACCGAATGAACGACCTTCCCGTGTATGCAGAAAAAGAAAACCTGCTGCCGGAATATCCCCTTTATTATTGCCATCAAACCAACCAAAGGGCACATTTTTATCTTTTGGGAAACAACCATACCATTACCAAAATAATTCCTGTTTACAAGCAGGCCGATTTTCTTTTAATGGTACGCGGACAACTGGATCCGGAAAACATTATAAGCTTAACCCAAAATATCCGAAAAATAAATGGCGTTCAGTTGGTGTTTAATATGGATTTATTAAAGATCAAGAATCTGGAAGGCATTATGTCGGATATTGAGCTGCATATGATGTCAAATTGATTTAGCCACAAAGGCACGAAGACACAAAGTTGCACTAAGGTTTGTTGATCTACTGAAATTCTTATAAAAAAACGTGCCGAAAAATTATCCGGCACGCCTTTTTATAAAATAGACGTTATTCA
Source organism: Lentimicrobium sp. (assembly GCA_034005265.1). Taxonomy (GTDB): domain Bacteria; phylum Bacteroidota; class Bacteroidia; order Bacteroidales; family Lentimicrobiaceae; genus Lentimicrobium. The sequence goes on along the minus strand of JAVEVB010000046.1, from coordinate 14,149 downwards.
CAGGTATTATTTTGCCGCCTGTTTATCGTATTATATTCATTTTCCTGGTATCGCTTACCACTCCATCCATTTTAAGGGAATAAAAGTAAATGCCAGGCGAAAGTATCGCGTTGTTAAAGTCAGCCTGATGGGTGCCTTTGGCTTTTTTACCCTCATCTATCTGCCCAACCTCCTTACCGCTTAGGTCGGTTATGGAGATGCTTATCGTGGCCGGATGATCCAATTGATATCCAATTTGGGTATGGGCTGAAAATGGGTTGGGGACGTTTTGCAGCAACTTGCCATGGGTAAGTTGTGGCGAAGTTTGTTGACTATCCATGTTGCTGGTTTTGCCGGGGAGCAGGGAAAGCAGATAATCCCTATGTTCAAAATACTGCTCTTTACTTTCGGGTTTAAACTCGATTAGCGCACCGGTGTAAGCGGATCTCAGCCCCTGGTTTTCCATGAGAAAATAAACATAACCCAGGTCAATAATAGCAAACACGCTGTCTTCGAGGCTTGCAGGGTTGGTTATTTGATTTTCGTACCAGCTTATAGCCTGTGCCCAGTTTTCAAGTTTAACATCACACTTATTTGCCAGTGCCGAAGCCAGCACCTGTAGTGTGGAATCGGCCTGAATGCTGTCGTTGGTCTGAAAATAGGTTTTCAGGGTGGTGTAATCGTCAGATGCAAACTTCTCCACGGCAACAAGTTCTTTCATTGCCGCTTCGGCATATATGGTTTTAGGGAATTGTTCTATTAACAACAAAAAGATAGCTTTTGCCTCATTGTATTGTCCGGCTTCAAATTGTGCTCTTCCGTCAATATAAAGTTGCTCTGCTACATCAGTGTACTGGACAGAAATTCCCGGACACCATGTTGGTTCATAAACAAAATAGGTGTGTGGATAAAGGTCAACACTGGCATTGAAGTTATTGCCCCAACAATTGTAACGTATGTCTTTTGGGCTAATTCTCCCCCCTTCAACGTAGGCAAAATACAACAAGGGGTCAACAGGGTTTCCAATATTGTCTTCGTCAATAATTACATTGTAGTGGAAATACCACGGGAAACTATGCTTTGATGCATAAATTTCATAGTTGTCATTATCCCTGATTTGTTGGGTTTGAGCAAATGATTGAGCTTCAGAATCACCGTATAGGGCGAAATTGGAATTATCCATAAACTTTATCCCATAATGATTGCCGAATATATTGTTCTTATAAACAGACCCAATGCTGTTATATGCAAGCAGCCCATTTATTGAAGACGAAATGATATTGTTTTCTATTTTCTGGAATCCGGCCGGCCCGGAACCACAGTTAAATAAATAAATTCCATTGGTGTATCCCTGTATCGTATTTTCTGTAATAGCGTACTTCCCATAATTAGTAAGCTTTATGGCTGTAACATCTGGAAAGGAGTTTGTAAAATTGCAGTGGGTTACATTTACTTCAAGATACTGGTTTTTTGAATTATTCTCCAGATATAAGCCGGTATTAGTAAAAGAGTTATAATGAAAATTCAATTCTCCTGCATAAGTGCAAAAAGAGGTACAATTCTCAAAGGATGAAGCACTTACTAACAATGAGGCAGCATAACTGTGAACTTTGCACTGCTTAAAGGTGGAACTTTTAATATCGATTCTTGCATTGCTGTTATTTAAAAAGACCTCAAATGATGCATCACCTTCAGCTATGAACTGTACGTCTGGATAGATAAGAATATCTCCATCGACGATAATTTTACATTGACCGCTTTTGGCGATAATTTTTGAGTTTGAATTAAGCTGAAGTGTGCTGCCTGGTTTAATATGTATTTCACTATCATACATGTCGATACGAACACCATCCTCTACCGTTAGCGTGGCGTTTCCATCAACTGTTGGAGTAAACCGCGAAACCATATTGCTAAAGAGGATAAATTCGTAACAATGTCTGATTCATGGGGAATAAGATCATAGTCAATTGAAAGAACAGTTTCATCATTGTTAACTATTGATACATTGGTTTCATCACAGAATAATTCAAAAACCTCTCCCCAGCGGTAATCAACCATTGAAAAATTTTCAATGAGGCCACTTGTCGGAATGCCGTTTTCATTTTCATCTACGATAAAAAATATTTTACCCACATCTTCATTTTGATACCAGTAACCAAAGTCTAATCCAATTTCTATTGGACCATTGTATGCACCCCTCATTTGATTAGCACCTCCCTGGTATATGAATGAATTGTAAAATGTTGAATTTAAAGGTGTTGTTTGATTTGCATTTTGGGCATAGCCTACTTTGAATCCCAATTTATTTCGTTCAGGGTATTCAATACTTGTCTTTATTCCTAAAAGAGGTTCATTATCACCCTGCGATTTACAAACATAGGCCGTGTCTGCCCATTGTAATCCAGCGGCCATTAATTTATATGGAACAAAAATGAATCCACGATCCCCAAAACCTGTTCCCCAACTATTAGCAACTTTAAAAGCACCTTTTTCACAGTCAAATAGATCCACATCACCATCCCCATCAACATCTTCATCATTGGTGTATTGATCATCGCCATCAATATCGAAACACCATATTTCATCATTATACCCTACAATCGTCAGTGCATGGCCGTCTGAACTGCCCCATTGGGAAATCATTTTTTTACCTGATTCTTCAGGTGAACCGGATGGAATAGTTGAATATGGATTCCAACCGATTGTAAAAATAGCAATATTGGCCAATCCGCCTGTTGCTGAGCCTTCGCCATGGTCAGCTAACCAATGCTTTAAGGCATCCAAACTCGCGTATGTTGTGTTGAAAGGGATTAAATTGTATTCCGATATTTTGTTTGACATACCTTCATCATATTTATTAAAGTCTGTCATCCAGTATTTAAATTTATCGTTTCAATAAAGAGCCGGATCATCATACACATTGTACATTGGACAACCATTCTCCTTAATAATTTTAAAACCATCAGTGTAGTCTGTGTAAGTTGAGCCACTTCCTTTATTCAGAAAGTTATAGGTAAATAAGTGATGATAAAGATTCGCTCTATTTCCTGATTCACTCCAAACCCCTGCTGTTACATTTCTTGCCCGGTTAATTTCATAAGTAAAATTATATCCTATTTCCGCTGCATGAACACAACTATATCCTTCTTGATTGAAAATAGGTGGGAAAAATTTATGTTCATTGTTGTACACCTTATACGGCAAGGGTGTATTGGCTGATTGTGTTGTGATTTCCAACACCGGGATTATCGCAATTTCTTCTGCTGAAGGTAGAACTCCATCCCCTGACCACCAGGGTTCTCCATTCGGATCGGGATTCATGTTTGTCTGAGCATTCACATACAGAAATCCTATCAACAAAACCAATAATACAGAAAATTGCTTTTTCATAAAAATTTGTTTTTCAAAGTGAAGCATTGGCTTAGTTAACTTTTAACAAAGCTTGATTTGTATATCTTGTCATTTTGCCTGATTTCTACCAGATAATATCCGGCAGTTAACAGGCTAACGTCTATGTAAAAAGGATTTGCATTAAGACAAGCCTTATTCTCATAAACTATCTTACCAAACATATCGTATATGTGAAGCTCATAGATCGTGCTCGGTCTGGGTTCTGGTATTTCAATGTACAGATAAAAACTTGCCGGATTAGGGTAGGCTTTTGATGTTATTCCATTTGTATAGCTCGCGCCAACACCGGTTATAGGATCAATACTCTTTACAATACGGTTGAAACGTGTACCATATAAGTGACCATCGGAAGCTATGTGTAAAAACTCAATATTGGCTGATAAATCACCTTCTATATGATTAAAGGTTAATCCATTATCGAAAGAATATACCACCCCATCATTAGCGGCTGCATAGATGTTATCATTTAAATCAATAGCAATGTCCGTAACATGATAAGCACCCAAAAGCAAATCGAAAGCATTTAAACCATCATAGAGTGCATAAATACCTGACGTATCATTGTTTATCACCCACCAGTCACCTGTAAAAATATCATCGTTTGAATTTATCGCCAGGGTTAGCACCTGATGGTTCAATAGCCCGGCATATTCCCAGCTTAATCCTGCATCATCAGACCTATAAACCCCTCCCTGATCCCAGAAATATCCACTTGTACTTACGAAAACTTCGCCAGTACTTGAGAGTTCAATATCCGAAATATATTCATTAGGGCGATCTGTAACATACCTGTAATCCCAGGTTTCGGCTCCATCGAAAGAAAATAAGATAAAAGATCCTTCTACTTCCCAGGTACTGACATAAATAGTGTCTTGGCCAATACAAAGAATTTCCATAACATTTCCAACTGATGATGGAGGTAGCGAAATGTCTTCCCAGCTTTGGCCATTGGTTTTGCTAACAATTAACCTGTTGTATCCATTCTTTCCAACATATATATATCCATTCTCATCTATATCCATTGAAAGTACAGCGAAATCATTATTGTTATACACGAACTCCCAAGTTTGTGCGTTGTCGATAGAGCGGTAAATGCCATCTGACTCATTGCTACTTCCTACACCAACAAAAATATGCCCCTGATTATTGGTTGCAAGACACTTAATATTTACACTATCAGGAAAATAGAGTTGTTCCCAGAAATCCTGTGAGAATAATGAAGTTGTAAAACCAATTAAAAAAACAAGTAGTGCTATTTTTATTCCCGCTTTCATTTGTGCTGTATATTTAGGTGTAAATATAAGGTTTTATTTGTTTGGAACTTTTGTTTAAAAACCTTACTGTCTGCTCATTTCCTTCGTTAAAAAAAAGGCTTTATCATGGTTCACTGTTTGGGTCGGGATTAAGATTAACTGTCTGGCCAGAGCAGATAAGCAGGCTAAAAACGAAACCGGTAAAAGCAATAAGTCTTTTAATAATTATTTGTTTTTGTGGTTATTGTTTTATGAATAATCCAGAGAAATGCTCTCTTGTCAATAGTTCAATAAAATACAATCCGCCGGGCAGGCCTGAAACGTCAATAGCAAACCTTCCATTATTCGCATCCAGTTGCCCGGTTTTTGTAATGCTTCCGGTATTGGATAATATTTTATAATCAACTATGCCATTAACATACGTTTCTGTTTGTCCCATCAGAAAATCATTACATGGATTAGGAAAGACCATAATCGGTTTGGTCATTATGACAGAGGCTGAAGTAACCGTGGGTTCAATACTTCCATAGAAGCGCTTGCCAACCCCTTCTGTCTTGGTGTATATATATTGCTGCTGATCAATGAACAAATAATATAATCCCGCATTCGGCAGTCCAGAGGTAATCCACTCGAATGTTTGTCCGTTGTCTGTTGAATGATATAAATATCCTGCGTTAAAGTTGCCCGCAAAAATTTCATCGTTGCTGTTGATTACAAGGCTTGAAAACTGCTGCCCCAAAAAGATGGGAGTTATCTGATTTTCATTTGCATACACAACATACAGGCCTCCTGCATGTGCGCCTCCCATAGAAGCGATAAATAAATCACCTGCTGAATTAAACTTAATACCCATGATCATATCGCCACCGAGCCCAAAAAGCTCCCAGGTTTCTCCATCATCAAGGGTTCGGAATACACCTCCCTGCCCTTCGAAAAACCCACGGATTCCAATATAATAAACGCCATCATTGTCCGATACAAAACCCTCGATCTGTTCGCTTGAATACTCTCCGCCTGTTCTTTGGAATAATGTATCCCACTGCACCCCATCGTTTAATGACCGTAATATCTTGGTTTCAGAACCGGAATACTGTGTAACATAAAGCGTATCGTTGTTAGTAATATACAGCCTATAATTATCTGTATGATTATCAAGTGGTATATAACGTCCTGTCCAGGTCAGTCCATTGTCAGAGGATTTAAATAAAGTCTCTGAAGTGTCATTCCAGGCTAAAAGTGTATATATTTCACCCGCATTATTTACACAAACACTTTTGGCGGTTATATGACCGAATTCAAAAATTGCTTCCCATGTATATCCATGATCAGTAGATTTGAACAACTTGTTGTTTCTGATTGCTGATGTAGTATTAGAAGAAACAAATATATCTCCTTGCATATTTCCTGCAATATCAAATACAACGTTACTATCAGGCAGGAAAAGTGTTTCGAAAGAAATCTGGCTCAAAGCATCCATACCCGGCAGGACGAAATAGAATGCCATGATTATATATATCTTCTTCATGGTTTGTACCAATTGGATTGCTAAATTATCGATTTTATTTTGAAGGTATAAATTTGATTGATTAATAATGCTTTAATTTTCCGGCAAATCATCAAGAGATAGCAAATGGCGCAAAAACTATTAATAATTAATTTCTACCATAAAGATTTGATTATTCAATTATCCTGATGCATTCTATAATGATTTTGTTGCAATGACAATCTCATAAAAAACACTTACCGAAAAGTTATCCGGCACGCCCCGGATCGCGCGCGCTTATCTTATAAGGGCCCATCCTCTACCGTTAGCGTGGCGTTTCTATCAACTGTTGGAATAAACCGCGAAACCATATTGCTGAAGAGCGATAAATTCGCAATAATATCTGACTCATGGGGGATAAGGTCATAGTCAATGGAAAGAACGGTCTCATCATTACTAACGATTGCAACATTGGTTTCATCGCAGAATAATTCAAAAACTTCTCCCCAGCGATAATCAACTATTGAAAAGTATTCAATGAGGCCATTGGTGGGTACGCCGTTTTCATTTTCATCTACGATAAAAAATATTTTACCCACATCTTCATTTTGATACCAGTGAGCAAAGTCTAATCCGGTTTCTATTGGACCACTGTAAGCTCCTCTCATTTGATTAGGTCCTCCCTGGTATTTGAATGAATTGTAAAATGTTGAATTTATTGGTTCTGTTTGATTTGCATTTTGGGCATAACCCACTTTGAATCCCAATTTATTTCGTTCAGGGTATTCAACGCTTGCTTTTACAGAAATTTCCGGTGCAGGAATTTCTTCGTAATTTGGGAAAACTTCGCAAGTGTAAGCATAAGAAATAGTAAGGCCCGGATTCCCAGGGAAGAGAAGTTTGTAAGGCACTAAAATAAAACCTCCATTTGGGAAATTCCACCCGGTACCCCAACTATTAGCCACCTTAAATGCCCCTTTTTCAAAATCATGGATATTATAAAATCCATCGCCGTTCACATCGTGGTCGTTGGTGTACTGTCCATCACCGTTTATATCCTGTATCCAAATATCATCATTGTATCCTACAATAGTCAGTGCATGACCAGAGCCTTGCGCTCCGAGTGAGGAAATATATTTTTCACCAGCGTGAGCAGAGCCCGTTGGTACAACATTATTGGGATTCCATCCATCTGTATTTACACCAATTATAGCCAAGCCTCCGGTTGTCTCATTGTTTCCGTGGTCAGCTATCCAATGCTTTAGGTAGTTCAACCCTGAAGGACTGGTTTGAAAATTAAAGGTTCGAACCATTGAAATGGTATTGTGCATCCCTGAATTATATTTGTCGTAACCGGTCATCCAATACTTATAATTCTTACTTGTGTCGCTTAGAGCGGGATCGTCATAAATATCCCATGAAGGACACCCATTTTCCTCTATAATATTAAAACCACTTTTAAAACTGGTGAATGAACCAGATAAACCTTTATTTAAAAAGTTATACGTATAAAGAGGATGGTAGAGGTTGATTTTATTTGGAGGATTGCTAGCCGAAAGACCTCTCTTTCTGTTTACTTCATAGGCATATGTATAGAATATTTCGGCAACATGAACGCAACACGCGTTATTTCCCTGATGGAAAATATATGGAAACCAAACATGAGCATCGTTATAAGCAAATGATGGCAGTTGTGTTGCCAGTGAAGCCGGTGAAGGGATAAATTCAACAGTATCGTTATCTGAGCCTGGAGCAGGTGCAACAGCCCCTCCGCTTAGCCAGGGGCTGTCGTTTGGGTCGGGGTTCATATTAATAATTTGTGCCTGACCATTTAGGGTTATGCACATAGTCATCAACCCGAGTAATCTTGAAATCGTTTTCATTGAGTGTAAGATTATGGTTTATAATTGGATCAGCCCTTTATGATTTTAGCTGAATATCTAAATCCATTACAAAAGAGATGAAAAATATAAGAACCCTGAGAAAGAAATGAAACATTCAAACTAAGTGTATTTTGCGACAGAAAGAGTTGATTGCAAGCAATCTGTTTGCCTGTCATATCTGTAATTGTATAATCATACATTCCATCAAAAGTATCATCATCAATTATGCCCCTAAGCACTTGATGTACCGGATTAGAATAAATAATTAGTTTGTCAACGCTATCATAAACAAGCAATTGATTAACTTCAGTCACAGTAGTGTATTTAGAGCGGTATATTAAATTAGAAGGACCATCAAGCCGTGCATAAACATAATCATCAAAGTCTCTTTCCATTTCACCAATTGGGAAATTTGGCAAACCACTATTTTCATAATTGAAAGTAAGACCGTTATTTATGGATACTGTAACACCATCAGGCCAGGCGGTACCTGCATAAATATGTCCTGCCGAGTTTAGTGTCAATCCATTGACATTGGGTCCGGCATAGCATTCAACAATCTGATTCGGATTGTTATGGTAAATGGCATAAATTCCGCCAGAACCATCAAAACCACCCCGCACACCTATAATCAGATCGCCTTGTGAGTTGTATTCAAGATTTTGTACCATGCGGTTAAATAGCCCCAGAAACTCCCAGTCTGCGCCTCCATTGGTTGATCGGTATAAACCTCCCATATCAGGCATAAAGCACCCAAGTCCAATACAAATATCACCATTGGGCGCCAGCGCAATATCCGCAACATACTCACTGGTGTGGTTTTCGGTTGTAAAAATGATTTCCCAATCAAAGCCCCCATTAACAGATTTAAGTAATAAAGCTCCATTGGCAGCCCATTGGCTTACAAAAAGAGTGTCATTTCCTTTTGAAACGATTTTTACATTACCGCCATAATCAGGTATAGGGAGTGATTCCCAGGTTAGCCCATTGTCTCCGGATTTAGAAAGATAAAAACCCGGCGAACCTCCCAAAGAGAATATATGTCCGCCATTAGTGATTGCGATAGATGCGGGGCCATATAAACCCATATCAAGCACCAGCTCCCAGGTTTGCCCATCATCTTGTGACCTAAATATCCCATCATTGGCTGTATTTGTATTTGTGCCAACAAAAATATCACCCTGCTTATTAAATGCCAGGCAAGTAATTTCAAGACTATCGGGAAATGGCAATACTTCCCAAAAATCCTGCGCCTAAACGGAATTGGCAAGTAATAATATCAAAGCAGTAATGTGCAGGTGTAATTTTTTCATGGCAGGTTTACAAATATGAAGCTAAGGTATGCTATAAATACATAAAAGTCAAGCGTTTAATATTAAGAAATTGCATTTTATAAATAACTCATTTCCCCGGATCGCGCGTGCTTGCAGCGCGTGCCATACCGTTTGGTCAATTGTTAAAGCTGTATTGTGTTCAGAGTTGTTATTCAGTTCAGCGAAAAATTATGCTGAAAAAGCTTCTGGTTGATGCACGCGCTGCAAGCGCGCGCAAAAAAGCAATCAAGCGCACACAAACAAGTGCATGGTTAAAAGAGAAAAAAGGTGCGCCGAAAAAACCGGCACACCTTTTTGAAGAAACAAAATAAAAATTCCTACCTTGCAATTACCAGCGTTTCCGTAGCAATGGCTTTTCCGCCTTGTGAAAGGCTTACGGTGTAGGTTCCTTGAACAAAACCGGTAATGTCAACAATGGTTTCATTATGCAGGCCTTGTAACTTGCGTGTATGCACTTGTCGTCCATTTACATCGTGGATCACAAGTGTAGTATTATCCTGTTCGGGTGCATTCCACGAAACGGTTATAAAAGTATTGGCCGGATTCGGATATACTTTGAGTTTTTGCGACTGGGTAACTTTGGCTCCGGGCTTGTAAACGGGCATTGTTTTTAAGCCGTCGTCAAGTTTTATAGGTTCTTCGTATTCCGTCAGACCGGCCGAAAGCAACAGGTTGCGCGATAATGCGGCAGGTTTGTCCTCGCCTGAGGTGCTTAATTGCATTAAGGCTTCATAAATGGCTGTGCCAGGCTCAAGTACCATTTCGGGATTGTTTTCAAATGATATCAGTTCGTTCAGCAAAGTGGCATAGCGACTGTGCAGTGCTTGTTCAACAGCATCAAGCGTGAATTCTGAAGGAGTGTCGCTCATCACCTGCTGTGCTGCGGACGGGTTGCCTTTAAACAACTGCCAAAAGGCCAGTTGGTAGCGCGTTCCTGGTGTGTTTGCACCAGCAAGCAACACACCCATGGTGTCTGATTGCCAGGTGTGCAATGTATCGCCGGCATACAGGTTGCACAAAGTTGCAAAATTAACCCATACCTCGTGTTTGTAGGAAGAAAGCGTGGCTTCAAGGTTTTCTTTACCACTGGTGATTGTCTGGCCCGAAAGTACCTCGTTCTTCATTTCGTCAGTCATAGGCACCGTTCTTTCATCCAACATTTCAACCATTTGGGCAGATTTTGCCGATTGTGGATTGGCAACAAGCACATCGCGAATCATGGCATTGTTGAGCACCTCTTCTTTGGCGATGGATGTTTTAATTACCGTGTCCGACAAATAGGGTGAACCGGTGAGCAACTGGTTTCTGAGTACAAGACCTTCATCGGGGATGCTGTTTGCCACTTCTGCCTGTAGTTCAGGCGTTGAACCTCCGTCAACAATAGCATCGAGGCTGGCCTGAACTTCACCTGCCTGTGCTTCTGCATCCTGCATGGCCATTTTTATCTCCTCTTTTTCTGCTCCGGTGCCTATGCGGCTGGGACAGGCTCCAGTTTTGGTATAAGTGGTGGCAGATACCGGAGTAATGGTGGTAAGATCGGCCGGGATTGGCGAAAGCGATGCCGGGCCGTTCTGGTGGCGATAATAAATAATCCAGTTACAGGCATTGCTTATATCCTTTAAGTTGCTTGTAGTAGTAAAAGTATTGCCTGCCGGGGCAAGGTTATTGCCAGGTATATTTGCCCCCTGGTGGTAGGCAATGCCGTCCATGGCGGTTACCTGCCATGTGTTGCGCGGCGATATTCTTATATCGGTGCCATTGTTGATAAAGTCATTACATTTGTAACACAAACCATCAATTAAGCCACCCCTTTGCTTGTTGTACCCCTGGGCAATGGAGCCATACTCAAGGTTACGGAATTTGTTGTTATACACCTCGTTGTTATCGGGCCCGGCTTCGTTGATGATCATTCCATTGCCTTCGCGTGTGAAACCCGCGGAATGAAAATCGTTTTCTTCGATGGCAAAAGCCGTTGACGCGTCCATATATAAGCCATAGCCGATACCCGGAACCATTCCGGGGGCATTGACAAACATTTCAAAGTCATTTAGCTTAATGGAGGCAAAATCAACATTGCCTAAATACATTCCCCGGAACGTATTTTTAAATATACTGTTGTGAACAACGGTATTACGTTGGCTGGTGGCGCCCAATGCATAAATACCTCTATATAGACCATCGAAAGTACTTTTCAAATAAGCACCGCAAGGAACAGTATTGCTGACACATCCCTGGTCAACCAAAACACTGGCATCGTAGGCATAAATTCCACTGCCCCACAGGCTAACTCCTTCATTCTGGTAGGTGTTCTCAAACAGGCACCCCTTAAAACTAATGTTGGAGATTCCGTTTAGCTTTACAAAATAATCGGGGTACTTTCCGTCGGGTAAGGCCGCGTTAGTGTAGAAGTTGCACTTTTTAAAGAAACCATAGTTTACGAAGCTGTAGGGCAATATTTCCACTGCAACTATATTGTTTACAAAATTGGCGTCAGTGGCCATAATTAACCCGCCGTAATAGTTGGGATCGGGTGTAATGGTTCCATCTAGCGGCTTCCAGGTACGTATGCCGCATTCTGCGTTCTCTATGGTTCCCCCGTTTATTACCAGCACGCCCTGACTGGTAAAAGGTGGTTGGGCCACATTGCTGTTGCCCTGTACTTCGATGCCGCGCCAGAGGTTAGGATTTAATGATGTGAACAGATTATTATCACTCAGCAATTTACCACCACGGGATATAATGAACTTATTATCAGGCTTTGCGCTGAAGGTTGATCCTTCGATTGAAACATGGGGACACGCTATGGTAATATCAGCATTTTCAAAATATGCATTGCTAATGGTCGAAATAGTTGCAGAATTCTCAAATACAAGTTCAATGGTAGCTCCATCTTCCGCTTTTACCAACAGGTTGTCTCCAAAAGTTGCTTCCCCCTTGATTACAATCCTGCTATTCCCTCTTTTGCCCAAAAAGGTTACGTTGTTGCCTGCAAGCAATGTGCTACCATTTTCAATAGTTATTTCGCTATTGTACATATCAATGCGAACACCATTGTTAATGGTCAGGGTTCTATTGTTGTCCACTTTAGGATTAAATCGTGAAACCATATTGGCTTCAAACGTCAAATTATCCACTATTGGTGTTTCATGAGGGATTAAATCATACTCAATGCCAAATTTTTGAATGCCAGCGACTAGTTGTATATTTTGCTGATCATAAGCAAGCTCAAATTCTTCATTCCAGCGAAAATCTACCAAAGAATAAGATTTAAGCTCACTTATGCTTGTAGCAGAATCATCAATCACCAGAAAAGCCTTGCCAAAATCAGTATCCTTGTAAAAATGGTTAAAATCAAACAGCAGTTCTATTGGACCCAGTATTGGATTTTCATCTTTATCCTTCCCTTGAATAAGCAAAGGCCCTCCATCATTTGAATATCCTGTGTAAAAAGAAGGATCGCCTGTATAAGATGGTGAATTAGCCAATGTAGAATAACCGCAACCTATCTTTAAATTATTTCTTTTCTGTGAATCTAATTTAATTTTCAACACCACTTCAGGAGTATTTGCTTCCATAGGCGTTAAGGCATAAAATTCATTTCTCAGGTTCCATTCATTTTCAATGTAGGGCAAAAAACAATACATAACCCAGATAAATCCATGATTCTGATGATCCGGTCCATATGAGTTTGCAACTTTAAATCCTCCAATTTCCCAGTCACGCATATCAATAACTCCGTCTTTATTATTATCAATATCATTTCTGAATTGACCATCGGGTTGTACATTGTTAAGTGTGCCAGCTCCACCCCAATCGTATTTTATTTCATCATTGTATCCCACAATTGCCATTGCATGACCACCATGCCATGTATATCTATAAATGGCAAAATCATTACTGTGTGGGCTTTCTGATGGCAAGTGTACTTCTTCTGAAGCATTGAGTACTCCAATTGTGATTACTCCTCCAACAGAGCTGCCTTCATTATGGTCATAAAGGTAATGTTTCATTAAGTTCAATGATTCCTCAAGTGCTGCCGGGCCGGATTGAACAGTCATCTTAAATTTATGCACAGAGTCTAATTTATTTGTCATTACATTGTAGTAATAATCATATCCGGAAGGCCATCACCACGAATCTTCAGGGTTTAGCTGTGCAGGCCCGTCAAATTCAGCATCGGTCATTGCACCGCTTTCCATGAGGAACTTTTGTACCTTTTCAAGGCTGGTATAGCCTTGCCATCCTTGATATCCATGGTTAAGGTGGTTATAAGAAAAATTTGGTGCATATCTGGTTTCCTGCGTATTAGCCCTTAAATTCCTCAGACGGTTTATTTCATAAGCAAAAGTGTACCATGTTGAAGAAATGTTCTGGCAGGCAGCGGTTGGGGGCTGATTGTAGAAATACAGTTCGGAAGTATTATCCTTTTGCGGGAAAAATATTTGTGTAGAATTATCAACTTCAACCGGCAGATTTACCGCGGCTGATTTTGGCGATAAGGTCATTAAAGGCACAGCATCCCAATACTCCTGCGAGCTTGGGATATATCCGGAAGGAGAGGGGATTACCTGTGCCATAATTCTAATGTTTACAAGCATAATCATGGCAAGCATAATGATTCCAAAAGCATTTTTTGTTGTTTTCATAAGTTGTTTATTAAGTTAATATTGGTTGTGATATTTATTGGCGTATCAGTTTTAAAATTTGATGCTGCTTTTCAGATTCAATCTTTGCAATATACAAACCAGCAGGCAGATTTGCCACTTCAAACAAATACTCTTGTAGAGGTTCCATTTCAAAAGTTAA
>JAVEVB010000045.1:0-33450 GCA_034005265.1 Lentimicrobium sp. | reverse complement strand
GTTCAACAATGGTAAAACCCGATTTCTTTCTCATATCAAGAATTATTTTGGTGAATAATTCCTTAATAACGGGAAGAATCGGGTATTTTTGTAAGAGCTAGCCCGCGAAGCGGGATTTAGTTCAACAGCTGCTAAAATCCAGCGGGGCTGAGGCGTAGACAAGTTTTTAATTAGTTTTTATGTTATAGTTTTAACGGGGGACAAGATTGCTGCTTCGAACTCCCCGCCGTTTTTTAGCAGCAAACGTTAACGGTCAGCATAAAATACGACAAGCAACTAATAAAATGAAAGTAAAATAATGGAGAATATTTTTTGGACAGGATTTAGTGATGACGAAAGGCACTCTGCAATTAATGAAATTCAGAGTGTGATTTCAAAATATGGAGACCTTGTTGATGTTCATTTCTTTTCAGACATTTCTTTAACTATGACTATTGAAATTGAGGAATTTAAAATTGACAAATTGTATGACGAATTGACCAAAATTATAGGAGTTCAGAAGCCCGAATATTTGAATTCAATTTCTAATAAGGAAAGAACAGTTTATATAAATATTACTTTCGCAAAAGGAACAGGCAACCTTAAAATAGAAGTTCCCTCTGTTCCAGGTTGACAAGAGATGAATATGGAAATAAAATATTAACAACACCAACACTTTAAAATATCAGTTTGACGAAGTGGAAAAACCATTGATGAATAGACTAAATGAACTACTAGAAAGAATGCCGAACCGCTAACAGCGGGTTTAATAAATTGGCGATGAAGTGCTTAAATGTACATTGGTTCTTCTTATCAAGTACATTGCTGGCAGACAGCTTTGTGCTTCGAGATCGCCAACTTCTCAAACCCGCAAACCGTTGTGGGTATTTTAAAAACACCAGATTATAAATTGTCCTTTCATAATAGACGAAAATCGGAATACTAAAATTAAAAAATGAGAAAAGTATTATTTCTACTTGTAATTATAGTTTTAACTTATTCTTGCAAAGACAAGTGTAGGTATGTTGATCCGCCGTCCATTTGTGGAGTTGAATTGAAATTTGAAATACTAAATGATGCGGATAAAAATATCTTTATTGAAGACCATTCTATTGACTCATTGCAAATTTTAGATAATTTAGGTGACACAATAATATTTAAAACAAATGAGACGAAAAAGATATTTCAATTTGAAATATTTGATTGCTGGACAGAAACTGAAAAATTCAATAACACTATTACAAAGAATTATTTACTTAGACTAAACTCAATAGAAATTGACACAATTAGTTTCGAATTCAGGCCAATTGATCCAGCAGGTGAATGTGGGGGAACCGATTTTGAGTTTCTGAAGATTATCTACAATAATCGCACTTATGATGGACATTCTAATTTGCAAATAAATAGGATATATAAATAAAAAAAACCAATATGGTAGGAATATGAGCGGTCTTCAATGGCTCTTCTGGCTTTTCGGGAACCCAACATTTATTCCTGTTGTTATTGGCTGAAAAAGCGCACAATTTTCACCTCCCCCAAAAAAAATCACATTTTTGTATTGCAGTTAAAAAAAAGCAGTTACCTTTGTTCGTATAATTACGAACAGCGATGAATATTAAATCAGTTACAACAGAAAAACAAATCAGGACTGCGCGGTACGCCAAAGCAATGGGACATCCGGTAAGGATGTATCTTTTGGAATTACTTTCAAAGCAAAGTTGCTGCTACAGCGGCGATGTTAGCGAAGAATTGCCCATTGCAAAATCAACTTTATCGCAGCATCTGAAAGAGTTAAAAGACGCCGGATTAATTCAGGGTGAAATTGAATCACCACGAATTAAGTATTGCATCAACAAAGAAAACTGGAAAGAAGCACAATTACTTTTTAAGCAGTTTCTGGGAATCTAAAATTTTTTGAAGACGATGTTCGTTGTTTTGCGATTAACGAATGGCGAACGAAAAAGATAAACAACCTGAATTTAAACAATTTAAAATTTGAAAATATGGAAATCAAAGTATTGGGCACAGGATGCGCAAAATGCAAATCGCTTGAAAAAGTGACCAAAGAAGCCGTTGAGAAAACTGGCGTAAATGCGACCATCACAAAAGTGGAAGACATTGTTGAAATTATGAATTTTGGTGTAATGACAACACCTGCCTTAGTTGTTGACGGAGAAGTACTAGTAAAAGGCAGGGTTCCTTCGGTAGATGAAATTGCAAAATTATTAACCAAATAATAATCAGGAAATGAAAAAACTAATCAGCACTTTAAGTTTCATCCTTTTTATGGGTGTAGTTGCCGTTTCGGCACAACAAAGCAAGGCTGCCACAGCCAAAAGTTCTACCAAATCAACTATAGCACAGGCTGAAACTCAAAAAACAAGCGAAGTAAAAGCCTATTATTTTCATGCAACCCGTCGTTGCGCAACCTGCGAAGCCGTTGAAGCGGTTTCAAAAGAAGCCATCAAAGAGTATTATGGCAACAAGGTAACTTTTGAATCAATTAACAATGAGGAAGAAAAAAACAGCGCTTTGGTGTCAAAATATAAAATCAGCGGAACATCTCTTTTAATCGTCAACGGAGATAAAATGGTTGACCTGACCAATGATGCGTTTTTAAATGCACGTACCAAACCCAACAAATTAAAAAGCAAAATAAAATCCACCATTGATTCAATGAAGTAAGCATGGAGGTACTACAAAATTTTCTGGAAACATCGCAGTTTCCGATATTCACCGCATTTATTCTGGGACTTATGACGGCCATAAGTCCCTGCCCCCTGGCAACCAACATTACAGCCATTGGCTTCATCAGTAAAGACATTGAAAATCAACGCAAAGTATTTATCAATGGATTGGTTTATACCTTGGGGCGTGCAATTTCCTATACTGCTATTGGTTTGCTGTTTTATTTCGGGGCAAGCCAGTTCGAATTTGCAGGATTCTTTCAGGAGTGGGGCGAAAAATTATTGGGTCCGCTCTTAATCATCATCGGTTTGTTTATGCTTGGCGTTTTAAAACTCAGCATCCCCGGCATTGGTTCGTTAACCGAAAAAATGGAGAACAAATCGAACAGCGGTTTTTGGGGCGTTCTTTTATTGGGTATCGTTTTCGCATTGGCATTTTGCCCTTACAGTGGCGTACTCTATTTCGGAATGCTTATGCCCATGACAATCAGCAGCGCGAGCGGGTTGTATCTGCCCCTGTTTTTCGCTATTGCCACAGGAATACCCGTGATTATTTTTGCATGGCTCATTGCCTTCAGTGTAGGCTCAATCGGGAATGTTTACAATAAGCTAAAAACCTTTGAACTGTGGTTCAGACGTGTGGTTGCTGTATTGTTTATTGTGGTTGGTCTGTATTACATTATTACGATTTATTTCTAAAAAATTTACATTTTTCGTTCGTTGTTTAACGAACAGTAAAAAGAATAAACAATGAATAAGATTGGCATGCAGGTAAAAAACAGAATTAAGGCCAGCGATGTTGCCCTGTCTCCTGAAATTACGGATGAAGTAAATCAGGGGAATAAAAGAAAAATACGATTGCTCGCTTCTATCGCGGTTGTTTTACCCCTTTTGATAGCGTTGTATCATTATTTACCCGTTTTGGTTGATACATTCACTTTCGGTTTTTTAAAACTCAATCCTGAAACACATTTAGGGGCAGCCGTTAATTTCTTCTTTTACGATACCATAAAGATCTTAATTCTGCTTTTCCTGATCAGTAGTTTGATGGGTGTTGTAAATGCTTACTTCCCGGTGGATCGTTTACGGGTGTATCTGACCACAAAGAAAATGTATGGGCTGGAATACTTCTTTGCCTCATTTTTTGGTGCCGTCACTCCATTTTGTTCATGCTCATCCATTCCCTTGTTTATTGGTTTTGTGAAAGGAGGCATTCCCCTGGGCGTAACTTTTTCCTATTTAATAACCTCTCCACTGGTTAATGAAGTAGCGGTAGCCATGTTTTTGGGTTTATTTGGGGTAAAGGCCACGCTCATTTATGCCGGAGCAGGGATTTTAATGGGAATGATTGGTGGCTTTTTCCTGGGAAAACTTAAACTTGACAAATACCTGAGTGACTGGGTTCGTCAGATACAGGACAATGCAATACAGGAAAACGAAGAATGGCAAGGGGAAAAAACCTCATTTATTGACCGACTTCCAACCATTATTAAAGATGGATGGGATATTGTGAGGAAAGTACTTTTGTACGTGATTATTGGTATCGCTATTGGAGCGGCCATGCATGGATACGTCCCTGAAAATTTCTTTACAGGATTTTTATCAGCCGATAAATGGTATGCCATTCCACTTGCTGTAATCCTTGCTGTGCCCATGTATGCAAATGCAGCAGGCATAGTTCCGGTTATTCAGGTGTTTGTTGCCAAAGGTGTGCCACTGGGAACAGCCATAGCTTTTATGATGGCTGTAGTTGGACTGTCGCTGCCGGAGGCCACTTTATTGAAGAAAGTAATGAAGTGGAAACTGATAGGTATTTTCTTTGGAACCATAAGCTTGTTCATCATTTTACTCGGGTATTTATTCAACCTTGTACTTTAAAAATGGTAAAAATGAATCGGACAGGTATTTTGTTTATTATGATGACGATTACAAGCAGCATATTCGCTCAATCTTCAGATAATGAATTCAAACCATCGGGCAAACCAATTGTACAGGTATTTGGCACAGCTTCTTATGAAACAGAAGATAACCGGTACAGTTTCGATTTTGGCAGGGTTCATCTCGGGTATCAATATCAATTTTCACCTGACTGGAGTGCCAAAATTATTATCGACCGTGGCAGGGCTACAACTGTAGGTGAAATCCTGGTTACCGATTCTCTCGGAAATTCATTCAAGGTGCAAAACACCTCCACGGAAGGAGCCTATTATACCATGTTTCTGAAATTTGCAAGCCTGCAATGGAAAGTCAACGATAAACTCACCCTCGAAGGCGGCGCAATTCTACAAAATCATTACATCACTCAGGAACGGTTTTGGGGATTCCGTTATGTGGCACAAACCTTTCAGGATTTATACTGGAAAATTCCCAGCAGTGATCTGGGGTTTATCGCTTATTACAAGTTGAATGATGTTGTATCGGTGGATGCAGCCATTACAAATGGGGAAGGGCCGCGCAGAATTCAGGACGCTTTTGGAAAAGTGAAATTTGCTGGTGGAATAAATATCAATCCATCGGAAAAAGTTCAGATGAGGATTTTCTATCACAACCGACAGTCAAAAACCAATATCGAAAAAGCGGAACAGCTTATTTCATTCTTTGCAGGAGTTAATCCTTTTTCCAAATTCCGGATTGGGGGAGAGTTTAACTATATAGCTAACCTCAACAACATCAACAAGATGAACAGTTATGGGTTTTCGCTCTATTCAGCCTATCAGTTATCAGACAAAACTGAATTGTTTGCCCGTTACGACAGGCTGCTGAATGAGGTGGATGATCTGATAACATCAGGCTATACGGAAGATGGAAATACCTTGATGGGGGGTATTTCACATTCTCCGGTAAAAGGGGTATGCCTGTCGCTGAACTATCAGGGGAGGCTTCCCATTGAGACCACAACCCAAAAAGAGAACAGCATTTTATTAAGTATGGAATATAAATTTTAAAGTTAGCATGATGGTATGGTTAACTGATTGTTCCAGAGAAAAAGCAGACTGGTTGCCCACAATTGACAACGGTAAATATGTTTCATGTGGAATATGTATGAACTGTGGAAAACACATTTACGAATGGAAGTACCGAAACAGAGAATACAGTAAGATTGAATGACACGGCCGGATTCCATTGAACCCGACTTTAATTATAAACCTGCCTGCCGTATGGTCAGACAATAAAAATTAAAAGTGATGAATACACAAAAATTTAAAGTCCCTGAATGGGCGTATGAATTTCACGGACATAGATGTCCGGCAATGCCTATTGGTTATCGTGCGGGTTTAACCGCTATGCACAAACTGGGGGTTGAAAAAGCCAGTAATAAAGAGTTGTATCTTTTTTGTGAAAACGGACCCGCACATGCCGCCGCCTGCTTTTTAGATGGAGTAATGGCCTCCACAGGTTGTACCTATGGAAAGGGAATTGCAGAAAAGCTGAATTACGGGAAAAATGCGATTGTTCTGGTAGATTTAAAAACCAGCAAAGCCGTGAGGGTTTCGATGCGTCCCGAATTTTTTGAAAAAGCATTGAACTCTGAATTTGTAAAACTTCGTAAACAAAAGGTTGAACCTAAGGATATTAAACCTGAATTGGTCACGCCGCTTATTGAAAATGTGGAACAAATGGATGAGAACCTCATGTTTTCGGTAAGTGATGTTTTTGAAAAAAAGGTGGACCTGCCGAAAGGAACTTTTGATTGGCACAATTGCTCAAAATGCAATGAGATCGTATTCGACAATCAATCAAAAATCATTGATGGTAAAAGGGTATGTATTCCCTGTTCGGAGAATTGATTCATATTGTATTGTAGGGAGTGTTTTATTCCCTTTGATGAAAAAAATGTAAATAGATGGATTATTTAATTGGAGGAATCTCATTTGTAGCTGCATTTGTTTTTTCACTTGGTGGTGTAGGAGCCGCTATAATACTGATTCCAATTTTGGTGTCATTGGGAATTCCCATTGGAATAGCCAAACCTGTCGGACTTTTTTATAACACCGTGAGTTTAACAGGCGCCAGTATATCAAACATTAAGAACAAAAGGCTTGATTTTAAGGTAGGTATACCCATCATTCTCTTTTCATTTTTATTTGCCATCCTTGGTGCCTGGGGATCTCAATTTATCCCTAAAAAAGTCATTTTAGTTCTTTTTACAGGGTTCTTACTTTTTTCAGGATTAATGTTTCTGTTTCACAAAAAGAAAGCACAGGAATCTTATCGTGATGACAGACCCTATTTTGCATTGTCATTCATAGGTGCTTTTGCCGGACTTTTATCAGGCTTACTTGGAGTCGGTGGTGGGGGTGTGATTTCCCCGTTGATGTTAATGTTGGGTTTCAATCCAAAGAAAATTACTGCAATCACGGCCTTTGTTGTGCCATTCTCCTCCTTCTCAGGATTTTTAACCTACTGGGCAATGGGCAGTGTTGACTGGCGCTTATTAATCATAGCCTCATCGGCAGGAATCGTCGGCGCAACGCTGGGGACCATGTTTATGCACAAAAAGCTTAATCCGAAAACAGTAAAAAGGATTTTGGCCATTATACTTCTAATCATGGCTGTTCAAATGGGGCTTAAATCGTTTTAAATATAAGGTTCATGAAAAAGTTGAGACTACTTTTAAACATCAACGGGCAATTGAAAGTTTCAAAAAAAACATAGCACATGCTTAAAAAAGTACTTCCATGGATACTATTCATTTTTCTTTCTGCTTTGCTGATTATTGGCTATTCGTTGAAAGACAACATGAATGAATATCTTTCTGCTATGATGAAAAACCAGGTATCCCCCGAAGTAACCCAATCGGGGAATGCTTTGGTCGATTCGTTGTACAATTACTCAGTAAACGGCCTGAATTACGAAATAACTTTTCTGGAATTTGGTGCTAAAGGTTGTTCAGCCTGCAAGCGCATGGAAAGCGTCATGGAAGAAATGAGCTCAGCATACGTCACAATAAATGTTGTTTTCCTGAATGTTTTAAAACCCGGAAGTCAACACCTGATGAAGTTCTATGGAATAGCCGCCATTCCAACGCAAGTGCTGCTAGATATTAATGGCAAAGAATTTTTCAGGCATACCGGATATATCAGTACACAAGAATTATCGAACCAAATAACCGAACATGAAGTCAAAAACTAAATCACTTATTCTCTTGCTCATTGCCATGCAGATTTCCTGTCTGGTAGCCTGTAAAAAGGAAGGGAAGGAAACTTTTGTTGAGCCATCGGTCAACCTTTCTCTTGACAGCATCACAACAACAAAGAAGCACATTATCGTGTGGGAGGAGATTTTGATTACTGCTCATGCCCGTGGCGAAAACCTGGAATACCAATGGCGTACGAATCATGGTAGTATGCTGGGAAGAGATTCGGCAACAGTCAGATACTGGGGATGTCCTACCTGTGTTGGGCTCAACACAGTAGAATGCGTGGTAACAAACAGTTTCGGCTCAGTTTCCGATACTATAATGATTCAGGTTGATTAAAAATCATACACTCATGAAATCTATTGTAATTTTCTTCGCCATCCTGCCTCTCTTGTTTTTTGCCCAGATTACTGCTAGTGGGCAATGCTGCTCGGCCGGCAATCCTGTGGGTGGTGATGGTTCTCAGGATGGCCTGAAAAAAAGTGAATTGCGGATTTTTACCGCTTATCGCTTAAGTTATTCCCACGACTATTACCATCTGAATAAAAAGGAAGACATTCAGCATATTGACAAAAGTTATTATAACTACGGCAACCTTTCGTTAACCTACGGGTTAAACTGGAGGTTCACCATCCATTCCGAAATGGGGTACTTTTTTAACAAAATCCAGGCAGTTAAACTGAGCAGCGGCAATGAAGTTATAAAGGCTTCAGGTGTTGGCGATTTATCCCTATCATTGAGGTATAGCTTGCTCCCAGCGAAAATCATGAAAGAGAATCAACTGATATATTCTTTTGGGGGCAGATTGCCCGTTGGAGCATTCAACGAAGCTATGGATGGCGTTGTTATCCCTCTTTCCCTGCAACCCTCTTCGGGTGCATTCAAAATAAACTCCGGTTTATTTTATTCCCATAAGAGAAATGATGCACATTTTGGCTGGAGCAGTTTTGCTTTTTTTGAATGGAGCAATAACATTGACAAAGATTTCCTGATATATAAATATGGCAACTTTTACCTGTTGGAACTTTCAGGGTTTTATTCAAAAAATTCAAACTTTGTGGCCTCGCTTGCCAGCAGAGTAGAAGTACGTCAGCGGGATCAGCGTGAAAACAAGCTGAAAATTGAATCAACCGGTGGATATGTCTTATACCTGAAACCACAGGTTCATTATTCAATTCATCATACCTGGAACCTGCTTGGTTTTATTGATGTTCCGGTATATAAATACGTAAACGGATACCAGCTCACCAATTCATTTGCATTTCAGATTGGAGTGCAAAAGAATCTTCTGTTATAAGAAGGGTTGAGTATAAAATTGATCTGTCAACAATTGCTTTTTCTAATCCTTAATAACATGAAAATTTTAATCTTATGTACCGGCAACAGTTGCCGCAGCCAGATGGCTCATGGTTTTTTACAATCGTTCGACAAGAACCTTACCGTGCGTTCCGCAGGAACCGAAGCCTCAGGGAAATTGAACGCCAAAGCGGTTGAGGTAATGGCCGAAACAGGTATCGACATCAGCCATCACACTTCCGATTCAGTGGACAGGTACCTGAACGATGAATGGGACTATGTAATTACCGTTTGTGGCGGGGCAAATGAAGTTTGTCCTGCATTTACAGGAAAAGTAAAACACCGGCTGCACATTGGATTCGACGACCCTTCACATGCCATAGGGACCGATGAATTTATCCGGAGTGAATTTATCCGCGTTCGCAACGAAATCAAAGAAAGTTTCTTAAAGCTGTATGTTGAAGAAATTAAACCAAAGCTATAATTATGGAGGCCAGAAAACAAATCGGATTTTTTGAAAAGTACCTCACCCTCTGGGTCGCCTTATGCATTGGCGTTGGCATTGTTATCGGAAATTCTGCTGGCGAAAGTGTGGCCGTTCTGAGCCAAATGGAAGTATTCAGGGTAAATATACCCGTTGCCATTCTGGTTTGGTTAATGATTTACCCCATGATGCTGCAGGTGGACTTTTCAAGCATTAAAAATGTAGGCAAACGACCGAAAGGATTAATCCTGACACTTATTGTCAACTGGTTGATAAAGCCATTTACCATGGCTTTTTTTGCCTGGATTTTCTTTACAAAAATTTATGCCGCTTTTATCACGCCCGAAATGGCCGGAGAATACATTGCCGGTGCAATTTTACTCGGTGCAGCGCCCTGCACAGCCATGGTTTTTGTATGGAGTTATCTTACGGATGGCGATCCCAATTACACACTGGTTCAGGTATCGGTAAACGACCTGATCATTCTGGTGGCCTTTGTGCCGGTTGTCGGCTTGCTTTTAGGCATTACAAATGTGAAGGTTCCTTACGATACATTGGTTTCAAGTGTTTTAATATTTGTTGTGGTTCCATTATTTGCCGGATACATAACGCACAAAGTATTGATCCGCAAAAAGGGCGGGGATTGGTTTAAAAACACCTTGTTACCAAAGTTCAAACCCGTTTCCATACTGGCCCTGTTGCTCACATTGGTTTTACTGTTTGCCTTTCAGGGAAATACAATTACCAATAACCCGTTAATCATTTTGCTGGTTGCGGTTCCGCTTATCATTCAAACCTATTTTATATTTTTCATTACCTGGTTTGCGGGGAGAAAACTCAGGTTGCCACATGCCATTTGTTCTCCTTCGGCAATGATTGGTGCGAGTAACTTTTTTGAATTGGCTGTTGCCGTTGCCATTGCCTTGTTTGGTTTGCAATCTCCGGCAGCATTGGTAACTGTTGTTGGTGTGCTGGTTGAAGTACCTGTCATGCTTTCGCTGGTGGCACTGGCCAATAAGTGGAAGTATTAAGTGATTGAATTAATGGTTCATCCCAATTATACCGAGAAAAAAGCCTTTGGATTGAAATGCGTATGCTCGTTTGATTGAACCATGCCCAACTGGTTGGTTATCAAAATAGTATCGCCTATAAATAAGGGTTTCTGATTGAAATGGCTATGTCCGTATATCCAGAAATTTGCTTTACAACGTTGAATGAATTCAGTTAAATCAACACAAAATGCTTCATTGATTTTACTACCGGAATGTTCAGCAGCGTTACAAAGTTGCGAAGGCAAATGGTGCGTAACAACCACTGTTTTCTTTGAGGAAGAAGTCAGGCTTTTTTCCAGAAAATCCAAACTTTCCCTGTGAAGTTTGTTATAATCTGAGCTTCTGAATTTTTTTCCATTTACGGTTATATAATCAAAATCAGCCACACCCTGCTCGATAATTTTCTCATTGGGTTTGCTGATGTGAGACCATAAAGTGCTGAATATAAAGTTAATGCCCTTGTAGTCTAAAGCTATATTATTAACAATATGAATATTATCGCGCAACTGAATATTGAAAGAAGGCTTGAATTCAGCCATGTCGTTGTGATAAAACTCATGATTGCCGGGAACCCAGAATACCTTTTCGTAATGCGTTGAAACGAATGAAAAAAACGCATGATTAAGATGCACATCCTGCAAAGGGATAATATCGCCGGCTAAAACCAATACTTCTCCACATACCTTTAATGGATAGTTAGCCAGATGCTTGCTATTGTGTTCAAATTCGAGGTGCAAATCAGAGGCGTATTGTATCTTCATTTTTTAACAAAATTAGATCAGGCTTAGCCAACTTCACTGATTTTTTTTAACAGCGACATATCAAGTATTTCAATGTTCCGGCCTTTAGTGGCAATTATTTTTTCCTTTGAAAATTCTGTCAGGAGACGGACCGTATTTTCCTCGGAAATAGCGGCCATCTCACCAATTTCTTTTCTGGTGAGGCTGACGCAAAATTTATGACTGTGGTGAAATTCAGACAAATAAATTAAATTTTCGGCAATACGGCCACGTATTTGTTTTTGGTTCAGCGAAATAATCTTCTGCATAATCATTGCAACAGATTTTCCAAAAGCCTTGTTCAGGCTTAGCAACAAATCATGGTTTTCAATGTACAGCTTTTTCACCAGGCTCAATTCAATAAAGCAAACCTCCGATTCTTCCAGGGCGGTGACTGAATAGGAATAATATGGACTTTCGAAAAACGACAACAAGCCAATATATGCCGGAGGTTTAAGTATATATAAGATAATATTACGGTGGTTCAGCCCTTCTATATACAATTTTGCCGATCCTTTTACCAAAAATAAGGCATGGGTAACTTCCGTTCCCTGTCGGCAAATTACATCATGTTTTTTCAAATGGGCATGCACAGGTTCGTTGCAGGTCTCAGAATTTTCTGTGCTTAGCAAGGTTGAATAAATATCACATTTAAGCACGCAATTTATACAGTTTTGCTTTTTTGAGAATTTCATCAACAGTCAACTTTTGTCAAATATAGTAAAAAGTTGATTTATAACAATGTTCAACTTCAACATTTATTAAAAACAACCCAGCTGTTTAATACAATACCTTTGAATTATAATTTTCAGTATTCATAAAAACAATATTCCATGCTTCACGAACCATCAGTTGAAATTGGCACCGACAAAGCCGCGCCAAAGAAAGCAAAATTGGGTGTTATCATGTTTTTTATCTACACCATCGTTTATGCAGGTTTTGTTCTTATCGGACTCACAAAGCCCGAATTAATGGGACTGGAGCTGATAGGCGGACAAAACATTGCCATTATCTATGGTTTTGGGTTAATTGTGCTTGCAATAGTTATGGGCTTCATCTACAACTATTTATGTACAAGGTATGAAGATATAATGAACAAGAACTAACCCCTAAAATCGCAAAGGTATGATTTACGAAGTTTCAAATCTGGCAATTATTATCTTCTTGTTTATCGTTGGTCTGGTTTTAGGTTTATCTTTCTATTTTGCCAGGAAAACAAAATCAGCCGCCAGTTATTATGCGGCAGGCGGGAAAATACATTGGGGCGTAAATGGCATAGCATTTGCCGGTGATTATCTTTCAGCCGCTTCATTTCTAGGCATTTGTGGTATGATTGCCTATTCAGGTTACGATGGGTTCCTTTATTCAATTGGTTATCTGGCAGGTTGGGTAGTTGCCCTGTTTTTAGTTGCTGAGCCACTGAAAAAACTAGGAAAATACACCTTTACCGATGCGCTTGACTCTCGTTTTAACTCAAAAGCCATCAAGCTCGCTGCTTCAATAAGCACCTTGATTGTATCTATGTTTTATTTAATCCCGCAAATGGTAGGTGCAGGCGATCTTGTTGTACCATTGCTGGGTCTTCCTCATTGGATGGGCGTTGTGATTGTTGGTTCCATCGTAATATTTATTGTAGCAACTGCAGGTATGACTTCCACCACTTATGTGCAATTTATTAAGGGTGGATTATTGGTGATTTTTTCTACAATTCTAACTTTTTACATCCTTGACAACGGCTTATCCCTCACGCCGAATAATGATTACCACCAATTCAATAAAGTAAGTGCCATGGTAACAAATGATACCGTGGTTAGTATCAGCGATTCGACTTATAAGATGGGAAATACCATTGTTCTCGGTAATAAAGTGTTTGTAAAACTCGAGAAAGACGGATATGGATTGTGGTATAAACTGACCAATGAAGATGGCAATGTGGTGCTTACTGAATCGCTTTCGACTACCGATAAAGCCAATGGTGAAAAGTTGTACAATGGTGCTCCAAAAGATGAAAAGAAATTTTTTCAGGTTGGCCACCTCAGTAAAATCATTGTTGATGGTGTTGAAGTTGATTCAACCGGTCCGGTTGGGCCTTTTGAATTTTTAAAACTTGTTGAAAACAGTGAAGTTGTTCGTTTTTCAAAAAGCACTTTTCATGATGGCGATGACAAAGTAACCGTTTGGTCGCAAAATGTAACCCAGGGAAAAGATGTTATGAAACCAGGCTTGCTCTACAAGCTTTCAAAAAAAGCAGGAGCTACCTTTTGGGACAAAATGAATTTCTTGTCGTTGATGTTGGCCTTATTCCTAGGCACATCTGCTTTACCTCATATCCTAATCAGGTATTACACTGTATCGAGTGCCAGGGCAGCGCGAAAATCAACCATCGTAGCGATTGCGGCGATTGGCTTTTTCTATATCCTGACATTATATATGGGTCTTGGTGCGATGGTTGGCGGTGTACTGGACATGGAAAGCAGCAATATGTCGGGGCCACTATTGGCCAAATCGATTGGAATCGGCTTGTTTTCAATTATTTCAGCCATAGCCTTTGCCACGGTATTGGGCACGGTGAGTGGGCTTATAGTTGCTTCTTCGGGAGCCATTGCCCATGACTTTATTGACAAATACCTGCAGGTAGAAATGACAGACAAGGGGAAGGTAAATGCCGGTAAGATGGCTGCTATGGGTGTAGGCCTTTTTGCTATTCTTCTGGGAATTCTTTTTAAAGGCATGAATGTTTCATTCCTTGTTGGACTTGCATTTGCAGTGGCTGCTTCGGCAAATCTCCCGGCAATATTATTCCTTTTATTCTGGAAAAAAACAACGGCCAAAGGCATTGCATGGTCGATTATTGTAGGAATTGTTTCATCCATCGGGATTATCCTGTTTTCGCCAACCATGTACGAAAGGTATGGCCTTGTAGCGAGCTCTGCACCTATTCCTCTTGACAATCCTGGTATTATTTCAATTCCATTGGCTACTTTAACTTTGGTCATTGTTTCATTGTTGAGCCAGAAGGACAATTCAACCAAGAATTTCAATTAAAACATCATAACTAATTCAATATGAAAAGATTAATGATTGTTATATTTCTTTTCTCTTCTTTAGTGGTAAGGTCGCAGGAAAAGAAAGACGAGCCAAAGTTTGGCATCAGCTTTTCGGGTTTTGTAAAGACCGATGTTTTCTATGATAGTCGTCAAACAGTAAATATCAGGGAGGGCCATTTTATGCTTTATCCTGATAAAGAAAACCTTGACGTGAATGGCGTTGACATCAATGCAAAAGACCATCTTGGCATCCTTTCCATACAGTCGAGGCTTTCAGGAAAAATAACGGGTCCTGATGTGCTCAATGCAAAGACTTCTGCTTTGCTTGAAGCAGATTTTTTTGGCAACGAGAACGGCAATTTTTCGGATGTTAATGGCTTAAGGCTGAGGCATGCTTTTGTGAAACTCAATTGGAAAACCACTGAATTACTTGTTGGACAATTCTGGCATCCAATGTTCGCCCATGATTGTTTCCCGGATGTGGTTTCTTTCAATACCGGTGCCCCTTTTCAACCCTTTGCCCGCAATCCACAGATCAGGTTAACACAGAAGTTCAACAACCTTAAAATGATTTTTGCTGTTGCCGAACAACGCGATTTTACAAGTACAGGACCCGATGGAAGTCACAGTAAATATTTGAGCAATGCTGTTTTGCCCGATTTGAATATGCACTGGCAATATACCGCAAAATGGGCTGAAAAGAATGAACTGTTGATAGGTGTTGGTGGTGAGTACAAAATGCTTGTCCCTCTTTTGTATTTTCCCTATGGTTATAATTCTGTTACACTTCAGGATAGCATTTATTACAATGGTGATAATGTTGTTTCGTCTTATGCCTTTTCTGTATATTCAAAGTTGAAAACGCCCACCCTAACCTGCAAAGCTCATTTTGTTTATGGAAGTAATCTTACTGATCTTGTTATGCTGGGTGGTTATGCCGTTAAATCTGGGCCTCAGCCATCAGCGTTGTCCTATGAATACACTCCGTCGAATGTGTATTCAATCTGGGGAGAGATTTCAACCAATGGCAAAATTCAGGCGGGAATTTTTGGAGGTTTTACAAAGAACCTTGGGACAACGGATGAGAATGTTGGGAAATACTACAGCAGAGGGTCGAACATCAATACGGTGTACCGCATTTCGCCACGTGTAGTGGGAAATTTTGAGAAATTCCGAATTTCCACCGAGTTTGAATATACCGTAGCTGAATATGGAAAAGCAGATGTTCAGGGCGTGGTAAATTCAAACCTGTCATCAGTATCCAATCTCAGGCTGCTGTTGGCATTTTACTATTTTTTCTGAAGACAGGAAACGCATTTTTTTGGTAAATGTGTTTCTGCCTGAACGGGCACAGACCATCATGGCGCATATTGCTGATAATCATCAGTATGCGCTATTTATGAAAAGCATAAAAAAGGGTAAAACCATAAAAATGATTTTACCCATGAAAATAAAATTGTTTAATTCAGAAGGTCTCTGAATCTTTATCAGATGCTCAGAAAGTCATCTCAGGCACTTCGCCTTTCACAACCAATTTGCCTTCGGTAGCCGCCTGAATTTGCTCAACGCTCACACCGGGCGCTCTTTCAAGCAAAACGAAACCTTCATCGGTAATTTCTATAACAGCAAGGTCACTTACAATTTTCTTCACACATTTCACACCGGTTAAGGGTAAAGTGCATTCCTTCAAGAGTTTTGATTGACCATCTCTGCTCGTGTGCTGCATGGCAACGATAATATTTTTGGCAGAAGCCACTAAATCCATGGCACCACCCATGCCTTTTACCATTTTGCCCGGAATTTTCCAGCTGGCGATGTCGCCCTGGTCGGTCACTTCAAAAGCGCCGAGTACGGTTAGGTCCACATGACCGCCCCGGATCATTCCGAAGCTGGCAGAGGAGTCAAAATAGGAACCGCCCGGCTGAAGGGTAACTGTTTGCTTGCCGGCATTGATCAGGTCGGCATCGGCCTGGCCTTTTTCAGGGAATTCACCCATGCCCAACATGCCGTTTTCCGATTGAAGGATCACTTCAATGCCCTTAGGCACATAATTGGCTACCAGCGTAGGGATGCCAATGCCCAGATTAACATAGTAACCGTCTTTTAACTCCAGCGCGATGCGTTGCGCTATTTGTTCTTTTGATAATGCCATGATCTTAATTCTTAAATGTTTTTATTCGTGGTAATCCGAAATCTGAAATCCGAAATCCACAATTACTTCTCCGTTAGCCTTTCAATCCGTTTTTCATGATTGGTTCCTTTGAAAATGCGCTGTACGAAAATGCCAGGGGTATGAATCTGCATGGGATCAAGTTCACCGGGTTCTACCAATTCTTCCACTTCGGCGATGGTAATTTTTCCGGCTGTAGCCATGGGTTGATTAAAGTTGTTGGCTGTATGGCGATAAATCAGGTTGCCGTGGGTATCGCCTTTCCAGGCTTTAACAATGGCGAAATCGGCAGTTAGTCCGGTTTCCAGCAAATGGGGTTTGCCGTTGTATTCGCGTACTTCTTTGCCTTCAGCCACCTCGGTGCCAAAACCGGCAGGTACGAAGAAGGCGGGAATGCCAGCACCACCTGCGCGGCAACGCTCAGCCAATGTTCCCTGTGGGATAAGTTCCACTTCAAGTTCTCCATTGAGCAACTGACGCTCAAATTCGGCATTTTCACCCACGTAACTTGAAATCATTTTTTTGATCTGGCGCTTCTGAAGCAAGAGGCCTAGGCCAAAATCATCCACACCGGCATTGTTCGAAATGCAGGTGAGGTCTTTTACACCACTTTCAACAAGTGCCGTAATACAATTTTCGGGAATGCCGCTCAGGCCAAACCCGCCAACCATCAATGTCATGCCATCTTCAATGCCTTGAATGGCTTCGCGGGCGTCTTTAACTACTTTGTTCATACTGGGAAGTTTATGTCCTATTTGAAATTTTACTCAATGGAGCATCAAAAATAGTGAATTAAATGAAATAAAGGTACCTGCAGCCAACTCTTTTGATGATGGTTGAATATCTGACGTTTCTGCACGAAAAACCTATGTTGCGCATACTGAAAAATACTTAAAATACGCTTCCGAAGCAGGTGAAGGAATTCAATAGCCGGCAACAAAACAGGCCGCCTCAGCATTGAGGCGGCCTGTATCTGAAGATGATGTTTGGTTACTGCTTAATAAATTTCTGAATGAAATTCTTTCTGCTTGTTACAACTTCAATCAGGTACATGCCACTTTGAAGTTCAGAAACATCAATTGAAACTGCATAGGCTTGTCTGTCAATCAAAACGCCCTGCAGGTTGTAAATCCTTATCTCTTTAGCTTCTGCACCATTGAGCATAACATTCAGTTGGTTGTCAGAAACAGGATTAGGATAAATGGATAAAACGGCATCGGTGATTTCATCGGCCGGAGCTTCAAAGTTCTGGGTTCCTGTATTGGAAATAATCACCGTGTAGTCTTCAACTTCTCCGTAGGAGAAGGTTTCACAAGCCGTTGGATACGCATTGTATTTCATGGAAACCCGCATACGTGTTGATCCTGTAAGCGCTGAAGTGGGTACGGTAAAACTTCCTGATATGGAAGAAGAGGTGGTGCGGCTTTTGCTGTATACTGTTTCTCCGCTATCATCAAAATCACCATCCTGATTGTAATCAATCCAGACCCGATAAGACTCACGATAAGTATAGCCGGCCCATCCCGGAGTAATGGTAATTGAATTACTGCTACCTATTGCCAGTGTTGTCGAAAGGTTAGTAAAATCAGCATATCCACCATTGTTTCCTGAATTATAATTAATTGTGCCGAGTTTTACCTGTTGTATCCATTCATCGGCAGTACTGTTTCCCTTCGAAGTACAATAGGTAACGGTATTTACCGGAGTGGTTACATTCACCACATTACTTGATGAACTCACATTTCCGGCGGCATCTTTGGCATTTACCGAGAAACTGTAGGCGGTATTTGCCGTTAATCCGGTAACGGATGCAGAAGTAGCGGTGACGGTTTGTATGAGTGAACTTCCCCGGTATACATCATACCCTGTTACACCTACATTGTCGGTAGAAGCTGTCCATGTAAGGCTCAGTGAGGTTTGTGTAATATTGGAAGCCACCAGGTTTGTTGGTGCGGTTGGGGCCTGGGTGTCAGGAACAGGCAATGTAGTTACATTCAGTACGTTACTTGATGAACTTACGTTTCCGGCGGCATCTCTGGCTTTTACCGAGAAGCTGTAGGCGGTATTTGCCGTTAATCCTGTAACGGAGGCAGCAGTAGCCGTAACGGCTTGAACAAGCGAACTTCCCTGGTAAACATCATATCCCACTACGCCAACATTATCGGTTGAGGCTGTCCATGTGAGGGTAAACGTGGTTTGGGTTATATTGGAAGCCACCAGGTTGGTTGGTGCAGTAGGTGCCTGTGTGTCGGGTGCAACAAGTGTGGTCACATTTACCACATTGCTCGAAGCGCTGACATTACCGGCGGCATCCTTGGCTTTTACCGAGAAACTGTAGGCGGTATTTGCTGTTAATCCTGTAACGGAGGCAGTAATACCTGTAACGGTTTGAATGAGTGAGCTTCCCATGTAAACATCATATCCGGTTACACCAATATTATCGGTGGAGGCTGTCCATGTGAGGGTCAATGAGGTTTGGCCTACATTGGAAGCCACCAGGTTCGTTGGTGCAGTGGGTGCCTGTGTGTCGGGTGCAACAAGTGTGGTCACATTCAACACGTTGCTTGAAGCGCTGACGTTACCGGCGGCATCTTTGGCTTTTACCGAGAAACTGTAAGCCGTATTTGCCGTTAATCCTGTAACGGATGCAGCAGTCCCCGTAACGGTTTGGATGAGCGAACTTCCCTGGTAAACATCATATCCGGTTACGCCAGTATTATCGGTGGAGGCTGTCCATGTGAGGGTCAACGTAGTCTGGGTAATGTTTGAAGCGGCGAGGGTTGAAGGTGCGGTTGGCGCCTGGGTATCGGGTGCCGTAGTGATGATGTTTACGGTGTAATCTTCAACTTCACCATAGGTAAACGTTTCGCATGATGTAGGTATGCCATTGTATTTCATGGATACACGCAAACGGGTTGATCCGGTAAGAGCCTCTGACGGAATGCTGAATGAAATACTTACCGGGGTGGTTTTTGAGGCTGACAATGAACCGATTTGCTCATTTGAATCCGAGAAATCACCATCCTTATTGTAATCTATCCACATAGCGTAACCTTCCGAATACACTGTTCCTGTCCAGGTGGGTGTTACTGTCAGGGTGTAGGTCTGGCCTTGTTCAAGCGTGGTTGAAATATTTGTAAAATCAGAATAATACTGTCCGCCCGAAGAATTATTAATGGTATTGAGCTGCACTTTACCAATGTACTCATCGTTTATATTCTGACTGGCCGAATTGCAGTAATTGAGTTGAACCTCAGTGGTGGTGAAGACAACTGAAGCCGAAAATGCAGAAGTTGCATTGTCAGGACATTTGCTGTTTACCTGAATCTCATACTGTGTAAGAGGCGTAAGTCCGGTGAGGGTTGCAGAAGTTCCTGAAAGGTCGAGTGTTGTCCATGTGGTTGCGCCCACTGTTCTGTACCTGAGCGTATAGGAGGTTCCTGCCACACTGTTCCATGAAGCTGTTGCCGTTGAAGAACCTACGGTATTCATTGTTAATCCGGTAGGAACAGTTGCATTGCAAACCACCGGAGTTGCAGATATCCCGGTAAGGATAAGGCTGTAGTTCTGGCTTCCTCCGCTCAGGGTTCCTTTGTGTGTTACGGTCAGGGTGTAAGTGCCACTGGCATTGGCGATATCCACACGCTCGTAGGGGTCTTTGGTATTGTCTGCCAGGGCATTGGTATTCACGCCTGTTAGCACCCAGGGCAGATAGCTCGTTCCGCTTTTTGAAACCCTGAGGTCAAGATCATTAACCAATCGGGCAGTACCTGAATTGGTGGAGGTGGTAGCTGTCCCTGCGGGGTCGGTCCATGAAATGGAGGCAATCAGGCTATTGATTCCATCCGCATCTACAGTGATGGTGTAGGTTTGTCCGGACATAAGTGTAAGCTCATTAATGATGGACTGATTGCCATTTTGAGAAATGGCTTCGGCGGCCCGTTTGGCATTGAGTAATCCCCAGCCAAAGTTTGCATCCGGACCAGTCATACCTGCATCATCGGCGGTATGCAGCGCGAGGCCCTTCAGTGTTGACGCCCGCATAAAGCTTCCATTCACGTTGTTGGCATGTTGTTGCAATAAAAGCAACGTTCCGGTAACATTTGGTGATGCCATTGAAGTGCCGGTAAGGCTGCCATAGGCTGTACTGCTGGTTTCGTAAGTTGAATATACGGCTGTTCCGTTTCCGGTGATGTCGGGCTTAATGCGCAAATCATCGGTCGGGCCCTGGCTGCTTGAACTGTTAATGGTCACACTAATCAGGTTGCCGTTATCGTCGATACTGGCATCCTGAGCATTGGCAACAACCATATTGTTTTTTGAAGTTGCGTGACCGGTAAGTTTATCATATTGTGGATAGGAAGTATTTAATGGTGAACCGTTATAACTGGTTGACCCATCATTACCTGCAGCGACCACCATCAGATAGTAGGGCGCATTGTAGAGAAGTTCATCCCAATCCCTTGAGTCTGTGATGTAGGCGCCAAAGTAATAATCAGAAACATATTGTGAACTGTATCCATAGGAATGGTTAGAAATGAGCATTCCATTTGCTGCTGCGGTGGTAGCTTCTGCAAGGTCGCTGTTCCACTCGCAGCCAATGGCTTTGGCTTGAGGGGCCATACCTTTGGCATTGGCAACAACGCCCGATGCAATAATGGTTCCGGTAACGTGTGCGGAATGATAATTCAGGGTGGTTGTTCCATCACCTATGGAGAACCTGTTGGTACCTCCTGCTCCATCGTATTCCTGATGTGATGACAGTGCAAGTCCACCATCCCATACGTAAGCTGTCATATTCTGGCCGTCGAGGTTGTACCCGGTTGAGCCGCCAATATTCAGGTGGTTGGTCCTGGTTGATTTTGCAGCAGCTACATTGAAGGTACGGTAGTAGATCAGGCTTCCGTCGGTGTCAATACGCTGTAGCTCGGCCAGTCCGCCATCCTCTAATGTTAATTTTACAGGAATCCCCCTTTGTGTGGCATATTGGATGGCCTCCTGCTGCTCATTTGTAGCTTTTTGCTGATATTGCTGTTGCAGGTTGCTTAGTCGCAGTAGGTCATAACGTGAGGTGATGACTTGTTGCTGTTGCCGGGTTTGTCCGAAAGTATTCAGGATCCCCATCATTAGTGCAAACAGCACTATGGATGTCATACGTAATCTTTTCTTCATAAAGTTAGATTTAAGTTGAACGAATGGGATTAAAAAGCACATAAAGATAATCTATAAAAAATAATGTTTAATCATTTTTTTAGTGGCGGAAGCAAAATATATTGAAGAAATGAGTTATTCCACACTGATAATCCGGGTTGTAATTGAGCATGCAGGGATTCAAAAAGTAACAAAAAAGCCGGCTTATGGCCGGCTTTTAGCTTAATAATGAGGCTTTTAATCTTTATTTTTTGATCATTTTAACGGTCGAAAGTTCTTTATTGTGCTGTACTATTTTACATAAATAGAGTCCCGGGGCCAATGCTGAGGTTGAGACAGATTGTTTGCCTGAAACTCCCGAAAGGGATTGCCTGATGATCTCTTTTCCACTTAAATCAGTAATCACCAGTAGTGCTCCAGGGGTAGGGAGTTGGTATTGAAAACCGGCAATATCCATCACCGGATTTGGCCATGGACCTTTAAGTGCATTGTTCAATACAGCCGATTGATCTTCCAGTCCTGTGGAGATATCAATAATGGTCAGTTTAATGTCGTCAAAGAAAAAGCCATCGGCAATAGCTCCGGCATCTGTGCGCAACCTGAAACGCAGTTTTATTTCTTGTCCGGACCAGGGGCTGAGGTTAATTTCTTCGCGCACCCAGGCATTTTGGATGCCATCATACAACGGTTGGCCCAATAACTGATTGCTTGAGCCAGCTTTGGTGTAAATTCCCTGCAAAGGGGTCCAGGTGGATCCATTGTCGGTTGAAATGCTGATTTGTACATAATCATAACCGGCCTCAATGCTCCAGCGGGCATAGTAGTTTAAAACAGCAACCGAAGCGTGGGTCAGGTCAATGTTTTCATTCAGGGTAAATGAGGTTGTACTGTTGTTTGCATAATTTCCTGTTGGGCTGTCAGCAACAGAATAGGGCGCTGAATAAGGAAACAGGCTGTAAAGGCCCCACTCTCCATTCCAGTTTTCCGTGTCGGGAAAGTCATCAGAAAATATAATCACGGGGGTACCATAATATTTTTCAATGGTATCGCGGGTAATATAGTAACCGTTGTCCAGGGTAAGCACGTATCGAAGCGTATCACCATTCTTCACGTTTGCACCCAGTTCAAAGGCAATGGAGTCGGTTTTTGTTTCGAGGATGTCCATATTATTGAAGGTAAGGGCTTCGCCCACCGATAAAAATGCATCACCCAATGGTTCAATAGAAACGGTATAATCAGCCGGAGTCTGACCAAGGCGTTTGAGGTTAAAGATTACAAATGATTCTTTTTGAGGAACAATCATAGGGGTTTGATCAAGGACTTCCCCATAGGTGCCTGAGAATCGTGCAGCCAAAAGGCTTTGTATCATATTTTCCTGGCAAAGGGGGATGATCCGTGTAGTCGAAGGCCAGAATCCATCTGAACTGCTGCCGATTTCAGGAGTGTAAGCCAGTATTTTATCCTTGGTTTCCTGCTCACCGTACATCCAGTCATCCGATCCGCCGTTTGAGGGGTAAATGGTGGTGCTTCCCGGGCCGTAAGTGTAGTGATTGTCAACAGTCATGCGCTTTGAATATTCCGAAAAAATCAGCTCATCAGGGGTGGGTTCCTCTATATACCCCCATGCATAAAGCAGCAGGTTGCTGTAGGAGTGATAATTGAGCGCAATCTTAAAATTGTGACTTTCGCAAAATTCCTTAACAATTTGTGTTTCGGGCTCTGAAAAAGCCGAAGGGCCACGATAGGTGTCGGAACTTGGGGTAGGGGAGGATCCTTCATTGTCCCAACCCCAGGCAAATCCATAGTTGCGGTTAAGATCAACCCCAATACTCCCACCGCCGGAGTTTATGCGTTTGTTTTTTCGCCACATTCCACCGCCGTTGGGATCGGTGGTAATGTTATGCATATATCCGTCAACGTTCACTATGGGGATAAAATACATTTCGGTGTTGTCAATCAGGTCGCGGATAGAAGCATCGGTTTCGTATTTATCCATGATATAATACATGTAAAACAGCAGGTGTTGCATGCCAATGGGTTCACGGGCATGATGCATTCCGGTGTACAAAACCTGTGGCTCATCTTCGTTTTCCTCAGGGTTATCCGATATTTTTACATAATACATTGATCTGCCTTCATGGGTTATCATATCAGACACGGGTTCTTTTTCGGTGATGAGATTGGGGTATAGCGAACGCATATTGTCGAGATGGGCATAACATTCGTCAATGGTGCTGAATCCTCCGCAACTGCCCAGTTCAAAACCATAGGGAACAGGATAGTCTGATGGTGCACGCATGGCTTGCTGCATGGCATCATCAATGGAGTAGCCCGCGTTTCTGGCAGCATAATAGGCCGACAGGTCCTCAATTTCAATTACAAAACTTATTCCCTGCTGGCGAAGCAGCTCAACTTCCGTTTCACTTGCAGCGGTGGTGAAGGTGTTTTCTTTCTTGTCAAAAAAACCGCCATCAGTGGGGATTCCGGCTGCCGATAGTGTTGAAAAGGTTTCAGGGGTGACCGCAATCTTCACCTGCTGGTAATTTACATTCTGTGAAAAAGCCAGGTTACAGGAGAGTAGCAGCAGAAAAAAAAGGTAAATATTTTTCATCGAAAGATGGGTTTAATGGATTTTACATATGCAAACGTAATAAATTAATTGCCATTCGGCTTTTTTTTATGATAATAATTAAGATGAGGATGGAGAATTGGTGTTGTGCTTTGGAATTATTTCGTTCAGTGGATTTTTGCATCCGGGGATGGAGCTGAGGGAGTAGAATTAGCTTCGCTGAGCCCGCCTGCCTGACTTTCTCATCTGTGATTAATACTATCTTTTCAATCAGTCGGGCAGACCTGCCTGCCTTTTGGGTGGCTACCTCCGGTCGGTTATCAAATTCCGCTCAGTTTATTTTCATGAAATTTAAAGCTTACTCCCTTTCCATCAGTGCGTTCACTGCCAACCAGGCCATTAATCCGGCGCCAATTTCCAGACTGGATTCTTCCACATCAAAACGATCGGTATGAAGGTTGTGAACAATGCCCTTGTTTGTATTGCGAGTGCCCAGCCGATAAAAACACGAGGGTACTTTTTGTGAGTAGTAAGCAAAATCTTCGGCAGTCATGCGTAAATCGAGGTCAACCACATTTTCTTCGCCAAGATATTCAATGGCAGAAGCTTTGGCACCGGCAGTTGTGGTGTCATCATTTACCAGAAAGGGATA
This sequence comes from Lentimicrobium sp., assembly GCA_034005265.1. Classification (GTDB taxonomy): domain Bacteria; phylum Bacteroidota; class Bacteroidia; order Bacteroidales; family Lentimicrobiaceae; genus Lentimicrobium. The sequence continues at coordinate 8,444 of JAVEVB010000045.1, read as the reverse complement.
ACCGTTGTCAATAAAAACCTCGCAATCGCCGCCCATTCCCCGTGCAATGGACTGCGCCATGTTTTTTATATTTACATGTGCTTCGGCACGCCATTTTTCATCAAAGGTGCGTAGGGTGCCATCCAGCTTTACTTCGTTGGGGATGATATTTGTGCGGCCTTCAGCAATAAAGCGCCCGAAGGAGAGTACAGCAGGCAATTGCGGAGGTGCATTCCGGCTTACAATCTGTTGCAGGGCGACCAGAATATGGGCTGCAATCAATACCGGGTCCACATTCAATTCGGGTGTTGCTCCATGGCCACCTTTGCCTTTCACCGTGAGGTAAACTTCATCGGTACTGGCCATGTACTTGCCGGACTTAAACCCAACTTTGCCAGCTTCCAGGGTGGGCAATACGTGCTGACCAAACATCTTCTGAGGCGCCGGATTTTCGAGCACTCCTTCGTTTATCATCATGAATGCACCTCCGGGAAATTGTTCTTCCGAAGGTTGAAATATCAGTTTGACGGTGCCTTCAAACTGATTTTTTAACCCATGAAGGATTTTTGCCGCACCAAGCAGACTGGTCATGTGTGCATCGTGGCCGCAGGCATGCATCACCCCGGGGTTGGCAGAGCAATAATCCACCTTATTTTGCTCTGCTATGGGCAGGGCATCCATATCTGCCCGCAGGGCAATTACTTGTTTGTCAGGATTTTTACCTTCAATCAGCCCAACTACCCCGTTTTTAGCCATTCCGGCAGTAAAAGGAATACCAATTTCAGTGAGTTTTTGCTGAATAAAGGCAGAGGTCGCCGTTTCCTGCATCGACAGCTCCGGATGCATGTGCAAATGGCGACGAATGGCTATCAATTCGGGAAGCAGTGCTGAAGCTTCTCCTTTAATCAGGTTGAGTAAGTTCATCGCCATTATTTTGCCGGGTTTACGCATACTTTCATGAGCGGTTGCCTTGTTTCGGTAAACAACCTCATATGCTTGTTAATTAATAAAGGGGTTGGCCATCTTTTCGTGGCCTATGCTGGTTTCCGGGCCGTGTCCGGGATAAACGGTGTACTCGTTGCCGAGCGAAAACAATTTTTTTTCAATGCTGTCCATAAGCACATCATAGTTTCCTGTGGGCAGATCGGTGCGGCCAATGCTTTCCTGAAAGAGTACATCGCCGGCAATTACAAATTTTTGTTCGTGGTTTACCAGGCAAATACTGCCATCGGCGTGGCCGGGCGTATAGCGCACTTCGAGCTGCGAATTGCCGAATTGTACTGTATCACCATCTTCAACAAAAATCTCAGGTTTCCTGATCTCATCCAGTTCCAGGTCAAACATGGAACCGTAATCACTTGCGTTTTCCCAGAAGTGCTTACTTCCCTTATGCCCGGTAGGGACAAGGTTATACGTTTCGCATACAAAATGGTTTCCCAATATATGGTCGATGTGAAAATGGGTGTTGATGAGGGCTGTGGGTTTCAGTTTTTTATCCGAAATGTAGGATTGCAATTTTTCCCGTTCAGCGCTATTGCTGCATCCCGGGTCGATGATTATGCAATCACCCGTTTCGTCGTGAAGCACAAATGAATTGACGCCGAAGGAATTAAAAATGAATATTTTTATGTTAATCATGTGGGGTTACTTTTTTTAAGTTACAAAAGTAATGAATTGAAGGACATTCCCCCTTGAATCATAAAAGCAGCCTGTTTATTGCAGGCTGCTTTTATGAAGTTTTTTACTTTTGCTGCTATTGTTCAGGCAGGAGTTCAAACGTTGCCATAGGCGCCATCCTTGCCTTACTGAGTTGTAAGGTGGTGGTGCCAAGGGTATAATTGTCAACCGTTTCAAGAATCATGAAGAGTTCCTGTTCGGTTGTCATATCAGGACAAGCCATCATGGTTGAGGCCATTTTTGAGAAAGATATACGGTTACCCTGTGTTAATTCGTAAGTTCCAAAGAAATTATTGCAACCGGCAAATCCATTGATTTTATTTCCTTCAGCCTGCAGGGTGATAAAATAATCTTTACCATTTGTGCTGTTGTTCTTAACTGGCTTGCCATTCATTTCCACCAATTTCCATTTCTTATCCGTCAAGGCCTTGTTGGACGTTGCAGGGGCTGCCTTATGCAGCAGGTAGAGATCTGCAAGTTTACCTGTAAATACCTTGCCTTCCATATCGAGTTGTACCAGTTTGTTTTCATGCACCAGATAGCGGTTGGGGCTTGATGCTGCGGTATTGGTCAATGCAATACTGCTCCCTCCTTTTTCCCATGTAAATTTACCTGTTTCAATAAATGGGGTTACTGTTTTGCCCAGATATGTGGTAGCACGCTTGTAGGTCAGGTCTTTGTTTAGAGTAATTGTGGTTAAGATGCCTTCGCAATCGGCACAAGGCAACGTTCCGGTATAATCACCTGCCCAATCCAGCGAAGTCTGACTATTGTCGCCAACAATGATATTTGTCGGACCTTTGGGTGTTGTAGCCTGCCTGGTGGTTTTACACGAAGTGAAAGCAAGGGCAAAAGCCAGGGCAATAAAAAGTAAAGGTGTTTTCATTGTGTTGGGGTTTAAATTCATTGTATAAGAATTCCATTGGTTTAAACAAATTTACTACATTTTACCGATACAAAGATGCAGTTTCAACATTGTCCGGAAAAGCAGAAGAGATTTACTACTATACTATACGATATATACATATATTTTGTTAAAGACTTAGATTCAGAGCGTATCGTCCAGGTAACAGGATCCTTAAAGCGAAGATAATAAGATTATAGATTCATGTGATCACGCGTTAGGAAACGCGCGACCGCACATTTTGAATATAAAAAACAAGCTTAGTCATAAACTTCTGTTTTTCATTTTCAGAAATCATAGAAACAAAAAGCAGTCACAATCTTTTTTCGTAATTTAGCGGTTCTTTGAGGGTTAAATCTTACCATCGTTACAACTACGGCACAGCTTTTGCGCGTAAATGACGAAAAAATGAAAGCATGAAAAAACTGATTTTCTTATTCCTGGTTTTTGGCCTTATTGCAGTTCATGCATGCAAAAAGTACGAAGATTACCCGCCAGAACCCAGCATTGAGTTTCTGGATTTCGTGTTGTTGCGCGATGATCAGGGCATTGACCAGCGCGGTGTACTCAGGTTCTCCTTTACCGATGGCGATGGCAATATCGGGTTGTATGATTACGATTCATTGCCGCCCTATGATTACAACCTCTTTATCCGTTATTTTGAGCAAAAGAACGGCATTTTTGAGGAGGTTTTTCTGATTACTCCTTCCTATATCAACGACAGTACCATAGTTTACGACACGGCTTCCTTTAACGGACGCATACCCATCTTAACCCCGGCGGGCAAGAATAAATCCATCAGCGGTGAAATTGAAGACACCCTTTTTGTAAATAACCCCCTTTCCTCCTTCGACACGATAATGTTTGAGGTTTCCATTAAGGACAGGTTACTCAATGAAAGCAATACCATTCAAACGCCGCCCATTGTGATTAAAAAAAGATAACCTCCATCTCTTTATGGCAATGAAAAAAATTGTTCACCTCTCCCTGAAGGCCGCAAAAGGACTCCTTCTGTCAGCAGGTCTGGTGTTCGTGGTTTTGTGCATTGTCGCTTTCACTACCCTTCCTTATCATCTGTATCATCGGTTGGCTACTTATGCATTGCCGGGAAAATTGCCCCCAAAGGCCATTGTTATGCTTTCCGGAGCCGGAATTCCCAGTGAAAACGGCTTGATCAGGGCCTATTTTACGGCCAGCCTGGCAGAAAGATACCCCGAAGCCAGTATCATTATAGCTGCTCCCGGTGATCTTTCTGATACTATGAGTGATCCGGTGCAGATTGCCAGGGAACTCATACTGCGTGGGGTGAACCCTCAAAAGATTAGTTTTGAAGCCGTGGGTAAAAATACCCGGGGCCAGGCCATAAACCTTATCGGCGGAAGCGGGAAAGGATTAAAAAATTCAAACATTTTACTGGTTACTTCTCCCGAGCATGTAAAACGGGCGGTGAAAACTTTCAGAAGGGCCGGATTTTCATGGGTTTGTGCCATTCCTACATTTGAATCTTCCCTGTCAGATGACCTTACCTTTGATGACGCTGACCTGAAAGGCAACAAAATGGTGCCACCTATTGGCGGAAACATGCAATTACGCTATCAATTCTGGAATCACCTGAAATATGAAATTATTATCATCAGGGAGTATATTGCTTTGGGATTCTATAAGTTGAAGGGATGGGCGTGAGCGAATTTAACAGGACACGGGGACCTGGGGACACGGGGAAAAGGAGACTTAGAGACGCTGAAAAGACAAGTGAACTGGGGGACAAGGGGCCAAGGGGGAAATGGCGACCTTAGCCATGGAGTTAGCTACGTGTCTTGCGCGTCCTGCTTGTTCTGCCTGAAGACTAACGAATATTCAACCCTGACAGGGTGCACACTGCATATTCCAGTCAATCTCCCAATAAGGAAAATGAATTCCGTGATGTCAACTATTCAGCTAACCCTGTCAGGGAAAACGACTATCCGACTAACGACTACCCGACTTACGACTATTTTCCCATCCTCTTCGTTTCTGCCTTTAAGTCGTCAATCCATTTGCTGTCCACTTTAAGTGCTTTAAATACTTCCATTTCTTCGAGAAGCCGGGCAGGGTCATGATTCACCAGTAAATTATTCCGGTGCTCCGGTCTTACAAAACGCTGTTGAACAGTGTAATCGAGAAATTTCACCAGGTGGTCGTAGTAGCCTGAGGTGTTGAGCAGTGCCATGGGCTTCTCCATAATCTCCAGCTGGTTCCACGACATCACTTCAAAAATCTCATCCAATGTACCTATGCCTCCCGGCAGGGCAATAAACGCATCCGACATGTCGGCCATTTTTTGCTTGCGCAGGCTCATGTTTTCCACCACGTGAAATTCTTTGAGTTCAGTGTAGGCAACCTCACGATCAATCAACCCCCGGGGCATTATGCCAATTACATGTCCTCCTTCCGCAAGGCAGGCATCCGCTATGGAGCGCATCAGGCCGATGTTGCTTCCGCCGTAAACCAAAGTGATGCCCTTGCGGGCCATTAGGGTGCCCAATTCCCGGGCTGCCTGTGTGTATTCGGGCATGGATCCGGTGGATGATCCGCAAAATACGCAGATGGATTTTATGTTGTTCATAGTATGGTGTTGAGTCGGGTAAATATTGCGTTAAAAATTATTTAAATCAGCAGGCCTGATTAATGGACAAAGGCATCCAGCATTCCGCGCAGGGCTTGCTGGCAAACAGGGCAAAAGTTGTTGTACGAAAGTGATTTCATGGTACAATCCCAGGAGGGCCGGTATATGCCTTTGGCCATGTAGCCACCGCCTTCATAAGCACCTACTGCAAATTTTTCCTTTCCCTTCTCCGGGGTCGGAATGGGTGCACCTTCGGTAACCATGTTTTTCCATTTGGAATCAAAGTCAACCAGGGTGGTCAGGTTGGGCTCCCAGGGTTCAATGGCCAGGTTATAAAAATCTTCATAGGCAACCTCTGAGTTGTAGTATTCATCGCCCAGTCCGGCAAAGCTATGCCCGAATTCATGGACGAAAACATAATTTGCATAGGCGTTGTCGCTGGTAAACAATGCGTAGTGGTTGTAGATTCCACCGCCACCGTAAACCTGCGAATTGGCCACAATACAAATGTGGTCATACGGTACATTGGCGGCCACATCGCGCACACTCTTCATATCGGTGGTGGTTAAATAGCGATCAATGTCGAAGGTGTAAAAGTTGCTGTTGAGGATGGTTTTCTTCCAGATGTTCTTCCCCGGAATATCTGCACCACTTTCGGCAGAGGCCGCTTCAACACCGTACATATTGATCTTGTCGCGGTATTCATCAAAGGGTTTGCATTCCAGCAGGAAATTTCCGAGGCGCTGACAATCGGCTTTGAATTTGTCCATTTCGCCGGCCGTATAGCCTTCGGGAATAAAAACAATATCCAGACATGTGGCCGGGTCACCGGCTTTATTCACCATAAAATGGCTGGCTTCGTGTCGGCGTTCCTGCCTGATAAAGTAATCTTTCGGGTCAACTTTCAGGGTAAACTGGTTTTCCCAGTTTCCATCGCGCAGGCGTTTGAAGAAATCAACCACCACCTTATGCCTGGGATAAGGAAAAATAACATTTTCGGAAAATGCACGCCGGGTTTCACGGGCTTCGGCGGTGGTCTGCCATTCCGAAAAAAGGCTGGAATAACCTTGCGCGTAAATCAATGTTCCGCTTTCTTCATCGGTAACGGTGAATTTGTAATTGCCATAGTCAAACGGGGTAATCAACACCGTTTCTGAACCACCCCAATAGGGCTCTTCAATCAACTCGTCAAGGGCATAAACATCTGTATCGGCGGTGCCGGCATGAATGTAATCAATACGCAGGGTTTTGTTGTAGAAATATTTTTCAAACTGGGCCGAAACATTCAGCGCAATAAAGGTCAGACAAAGGAGCAGGAAACTTTTCATGGTGAATCAATTGTGGACAACAATATGCAAAAATAGGCATTGTTGGATCATTCTGAAACTTTTAATGCGTGGGGATGCGGAAGACTTTCAGCCTGCGATGGATACGGAAAGTCAGCGCAATTTATTTGCCTCAAGAATCCACTTGTGCAATTGTGGAATTTTAAGTAATTTTGCAGCCCGTAAAAAACTATGGCTCCGTAGTTCAACGGATAGAACGGAAGTTTCCTAAACTTTAAATACAGGTTCGATTCCTGTCGGGGCTACAAAAACACTACGCCCGGCTGAAAAGCCGGGCGTTTTTTTTATAACGCAGTTCAACGGATGGTCTCGTCATGAGTTGCGAGAAAATGCAGGTTCCCCGCCGAAAATAAGGCGGGCAGGGATTCACTGTCGGGGCTACAAAAATTCACGCCTGGCTGAAACGCCGGGCGTTTTTTTTACAAAGATTTTTCATCTTTATAACGTAGTTCAACGGATAGTCTCGTCATGAGTGACGAGATCCTAAACTTTAACACAGCTTCCCCGCCGAAAAAAAAGCGGGCAGGGATTCCCTGTCGGGGCTACAAAAACACTACGCCCGGCTGAAAAGCCGGGCGTTTTTTTTATAACGCAGTTCAACGGATGGTCTCGTCATGAGTTACGAGAAAATACAGGTTCCCCGCTAAAAAAAAATGGCGGGCAGGGATTCTCTGTCGGGGCTACAAAAATCCACGCCCGGTTGAAACGCCAGGCATTTTTTGTAGAATATCTTTACGAAATATATTCATTACTCTGCTTAAAGAAGCTAAATGCCACTTTAATGGTAGCCAGATATTGCATGGGACTTATCGCTATACTTCTTCTACCTGGAACCCCATTTCCCTGGCAGTTCTTACGATATTCTGAACATTGTCAAAGCTCCACTCTGTTGAAACAACAAACTGAACATTGTCAGCACTGGTAAGAACATCGTTTTCCTTCACAAAATGTCGTTTCCTGTTGATATGTGCGTATTTGTTCTGTACAAAATCCAGTGAATTGATTACCCCGGTACTTCCTTGTAAATCATCATAAAAAACTTCCTTCAGGTGATTGAAATCGGAAGGAAACCTTTTAATGTATTCTCTTACACATTCGAGTACAAAGCGGTTCTTTGCAAGGTGGATTCCATTCCCGTTTAGTATATATTTGGTTGAATCGTGATGACCATTACTTTTTTGGGTTTGTTTTGCCTTCTTACGAATTTTAGTAGCAGGAAAAGGATTGAGCATTACTTCATTTTTACGAGGGCTTAAACGTATCTGAATGTTTTGTAAAGCATCATCGATCACCGCACTTTCATATTCCTCCGACAGATGATTTTTGATGAGTGCTGCAATCTGATCACTGAAATCAGCTGAAGTAATTTTCTGGGTTAGTTCTTGTACCTTTGGTTTACGTTTTATCAAGTTGAAATGGGCTTCAGCATAATCATGCAGTTCCTGCAAATTGAAATTTTCTTTTGAAAACAATTGCACAAATTTTTCACCTTCCGTGCTTCCTCTTTTAAATTCAATGTTTCCAATTAATACCGCATTGTCTTCAGGATTCAGGTGCCCGTCGTAAAATACTTGAATCTGTGGCCCGATCAGTAATCCAAAGGGCAATTTAAATTGCCGCATATAAGTGGAAAGTTGAGTTTGATTTTGCAGGCTTAAGAGCGTTTTTGGTTTTTTTATTTCAATTACCAGGAGTTTTTCATCGGTTTCACTCGACTTAATCAGAAAATCGGGACGTAAACTGTTTCTTGTGGACCCAAGCTGGTAACTGGGACGTATGGCAAAATCACCTGCGAATTCGCTCCAGCTGAATATTCCGGTGAAAGTAGGCCACTATTCCGGAGCAAAGTAGGCCACTAATTCAGTGACAGAAGAGGTGGTAAAAATAGCAAAATTTTGGGATTAGATTTTTTTTCTTAACGACTCACCTTTTA
>JAVEVB010000105.1:0-7028 GCA_034005265.1 Lentimicrobium sp. | reverse complement strand
GATTTCATACCACACCCCGAAAGATGGGCTTGATTCAGGTTCAATTCATAGGTGGAATACACAACATTATGAACCTGGCTTACGAAGAGCATCTGTCGTCGCTCAGGGGCATTAATCGTTTGGAACCGGGCAGAAATATCTTCTTGAAAGCGAAGATTCTTTTCTAGTGGTTAGTGGAAAGTGGTTAGTGGTTAATTGACGCAATCACTAACCATTATCCATTATCCACTAACCACTAACCACTAACCACTAACCACTAACCATTGACCACTAACCACTGATTAAATGAACTACGGATTTTACACCTCACCATTTGGAACCTGTTGTATCGCTTTTACAACTGAGGGTTTATCAGCACTGATTTTTGCAGATAAGGAAGAAATTGCACTTGCTGATTTGCAGCGGAGATTTCCGAAAGCAGATTTTTCTGAAGAAAATAAACAAGCAAAGTTGTTGGGAGATAAGATTTTCAAACTGAAAGAACCTGTTGGATTGTGTCCACAGGGCACATCTTTCCAGCAATTGGTCTGGAAAGCGTTACAAGAGATTCCTGCGGGAAAAACGCGAACTTATGCACAGATAGCGGATGCAATCGGGAGACCTAAAGCAGTCAGGGCTGTAGGTACAGCCATTGGGGCTAATCCCATCGCATATTTGATACCCTGTCACAGGGTAGTTCGCACCGATGGTGGATTGGGAGGATATCGATGGGGACTTGCCTTAAAGCAACAAATGTTGCGTGCTGAAGACGTTAACTTGTGAAATTTGCAGCGTGTGAATAATCGCGTAAAGCAGCAACTATTTCCATTTTCACAGGAGTTTGCTGCAAATTTGGCTGATTTCCTCCAAAAACCGGACATCGGTATCGTCCAGCACATCATAGTGTTCGCTGTCAACGTCCAACACACCAACCACCTCCCCTGATTTATTCAATATTGGTGTTACAATTTCTGAAACGGATGCTGCACTACAGGCAATATGTCCCGGAAATGCATTTACATCAGGAACGAGTAGACTTTTCTTTTCTTTCCATGCAGTGCCACACACGCCTTTCCCATACCGGATACGGGTACAGGCTATTGGTCCCTGAAACGGTCCCAACACCAATTCATCTCCTTTTACAAGATAAAAACCTACCCACCACCAGTTGAAAGTTTCTTTCAGCGCGGCAGAGATGTTGGCTAAGTTGGCTACAATGTCCGGTTCGCCAAATATAAGTGAATGTAATTGGAAGATCAGCGTGATATATTTCTCCTGCTTGTCTCCTGTTTGAGCGATTTTTAAATCTTCGGTCATATTGGTTTTTTAAAGATGCAAATTTAATATATAAGCACGGTTTTTATGGTATAATTGATTCAGCTTAACTTGAATTTATTTGTGATTTGTTGAGGAATAAATCCGGGAGCTACATTTTAGACAACTTCGTAGTCGTATTCCAGTTACGGATGGTCATTTCTTTGTAAATAGCCGTTCCAATCATCTTTGTCATGTGGCTTTGCGACGATTTGCTGCTGAGACGTGAGAAATACAATACACCTTCGCCAGGCTTCACAAAATCCACTCCTTCTTTTGTTTTAATCTTCGACAGGGCTTCTGCTGCCGAAACCGGCGGTCTCAGAAAAATCACATCATAACGATAGGTTTCAGGATAAACGCCAAAACCATCGGGAGCCTGTTGAATAATACGGAGTAGTTTTTCCTGGGTAATCAGCACAATGCGCGAAGCATAAGCGAATTGTTCCGATAATCTTTGTTCTATTGCGCTGGTGAGTAGCTTTGTATCGGCATCTTCAGCATCGAAAAGAACATTGCCACTCTGGATATACGTAACCACATTTGTAAAACCCATAGCTTCGAAACAAGCTTTCAGGTCGGCCATTTTGATGATGTTGTTTCCGCCTACATTGATGCCGCGGAGGAGGGCGAGGAGTCGGGTTGGCATGGGTAAATTTTGTTGATAATTGATCGGGTTATTTGGGTTGTAAAATTAAGAATTTGTTTACATTTGCAGACTACCTTTCGTAATTAATTGTATAACAAATAAATTCATTCACTATGGAAATCGTTTTTGTTTGGATTGATTGGAAAATCAGAAATCTTGAAAATGCAGGATTCAATTTAGGTTCAGAGTATAACTATGAGCTGGAAATTGACGAAACTAATCGTGCTTGTAAACTAACCCGTACACGCAATGAGAACTTTATACCTGATTTCTTTAAGCCGTTTTTGAATATTTCGGCTATTGTCGGGGAGAATGCAAGTGGTAAGTCGAGTTTTATTGATGCATTATATTTTGATTTTTTGTTTTCGAATAATAAGGAGTCTAAATGTCTAATTTTATATAAACATGGGACAAAGTATTCTTATTATATCAACTTCGATTATACTGAATCGATACTACCTCAGACTCCTTTCTCAATTTCTCTTGCTTCTGATGAACCAAATGAAATTAATTCTATTGAAAAAAAAACACCATGGAAAGTTTTTCTAAATGATAAACTAATTACCGAAATGGATAATTCCATTAATAGCTGCAAAATTAAATACTCATCCTTTATCGATTTAAATTCCGGTTTACATGGTGGAAATAATAATAATGGTTATATTGATATATCAGCAAATCATTTATTATACAAAGACGTATCAGAAGGATTAAAAGATTCTTTCAGCAACGAACCTTTGAGTAATCATAAATATAATACTACTAAACAATCTGTAAAATTTATTCTTGAATGGAAAGATTCAAAATTGTATAATTTCATTTCAATACCTGACAATATTGCCATTCTCAATACATATACAGGTCGCAAATCTAAATTGAAGGAAGAAAAGATTGAATGGCCCAATCATTCAGGAAAAGAAGAAGTAAAAAAAATGTATGATTTTGTAAAGAAAGTACTTCGACCCCATATTACTGAATTCATAAATAACAACAATCCCACATCACCTCATCATTTCGATGTTTTTATTGGTTCTCTAGTTGATAGTCTCGTTGAAGCTCTTTATCTTAGTTACAGAGATTTTGATACTGTTGAAGTAAATTTTAGTTGTTCTGAGAATGATCTGATAAATTTGAGTCCAGAAGAGGCTGTTTTTGTATTTTTAAAGAAGCAGAATATCTTCGACGTGAAAGCGGTTGTTGATTTTATAGAAGAAGTACGACAATCAATCGATAGTGCAGATGATAAAACTAGAGAAGAAAGAGAGTGGACAACAAAAGTCTCAGATAAGACTTTAGAATTGATTGAAAAACAAAAAGCCTTTAAAAACGCAATTCGAATCGGGGAAAGAAGTGTAAAGCTGTCGAATATTATTGATTTTGATTGGCGGGATATGAGTTCCGGAGAAAAAGCCTACCTGAATCTTTTTTCCAGATTTAATTACGCGCGAGAGTTAATATTGGATAGTTTGGATGATGCTACCTACCGCAATAATGCTCTGCTCCCCGACATCATCTACATCTTAATCGACGAAGGAGAAATCGGCTTCCATCTACAATGGCAAAAAGAGTACATCAGCAAATTGCACAATGTGCTTCCGGAGATTCTGAAATTTGAAGGGCATGAAGTGAAATTACAACTCATTTTCACCACGCATTCTCCCATTAGTCTTTCGGATATGCCCAATGACCGTGTGATTTATCTGAAAGATGGGGAAGTGCAGAAAGGCCGACAAAAAACCTTTGGCGCAAACATCTCCGATTTATTTGCAGACTCATTTTTCTTCAGCAATGGTTTGATTGGCGATTTTGCAAGAAACAGAATTAATGAGACAATAGACTGGTTGCGTAATTTGAAGAAAATTGATAATTATGAATACCATAAAAATGTGATTGCCAATATTGATGAACTTACTATCAAGCGGAAGTTAGCAGAGATGTATTCTGATAAGATGAAAGATAATATGGCAAAAGAAATTGAACGTGAACGGATTATCAAGATGAAAGAAGACTTCAAATCTAAATACAAGGAGGAATTATGATTTACTATGATTTATCTGCGCATCCAGAGATAATTGAAAATCATTATCTCCAATTAAAGAGAGATATTGAGACCAAAATTGATTCAAGCAAACTGGGAGAACAGCAAAAGGTGTTTTTATTAAATAATCTGAGGGAAATACTTACTGACACTCCACGCAATTTATTGAACCTGAACAAGTCATTTTATGATGTTCAAGCATCCGATGAGTTCCTGAAAAATCGATTGAAGCTCATATTCAACTATAAAGAATTTATAAAAAAAGATGATGAGAAATACTGCGCCTATACTTTAGCAGAAAATCTAAATATCAGAACCTGTCTTTACTGTAACCGTCAATATACTTTAACTGTAATCAATAAAGATCAAATTACACGTCCTGAGTTTGACCATTATTTTGATCAGGGAACTAATCCATTGCTTGCTTTATCTATTTATAATTTAATCCCGAGTTGTCATATTTGTAACAGCACATTAAAACATACCAAGCCATTTGATTTAGATAACTATGTACATCCATACGTAAACAAGGATATACTTAATCAGTACCGCTATACCTACTTACCCTATGATATAACATCAATTCTTGGAGGAAGTTCCAAACTACAAGTCAAAATTGTATCAGAGAGTCAGCCGGATTCCGTAAGAATTAATAATACGAAGAAAATTTTCAAACTGGAAGATATTTTTAATGGTCACACCGAAGAACTAACCGATTTATTCGACATCAGGTACAAGTTATCAGAAAGATACCTTGAGGAATTGATGAAAACATATAAACACCTTGGAATTAATCGGGAGGAAATCTACAAATTAGCTTTTGGCGTACATTACAGCGAAGATGATTTTGTTCGACGACCTTTCAGTAAGATAAAAAAAGACATCCTGAAAGAATTGGGTGTGATATGAGATTGCATTTATAGAGTTGACATAAATCCTTTTATCTAACTTTTTAATTAGACTTTTTTGGAAGTTGCCACGATAAAAAATGAAGTTTTAAATATAAATTTTGCTAATATTGCTTCGCAATCCAATTTAATGCTTATTTTTGCAACGAAATTACAAATACATAGATTAAAATGGTGTTAGAGATACGTCTTACTAATTTTTTCTCCATCAAAGATGAAGTTGTACTCGATTTTCGGGCAGACAATATCAAGTCAGCTAATGCGAAAGCGTTGAGCAATAATATTTTTGAGACTGACAAAGCCGATCTTTTAAAGACAGTTGTAATATATGGAGCTAATGCATCAGGCAAAAGTAACATAATCAAGGCTATACGATTTTGCAACGCCATGATATTCGAGTCGCATAACCACAATGAGAATACAGTTTATAATTTTCAGCCCTTCAAATTCGGTGGTTTTGCGAACAAGCCAAGCACATATTCTATCCGCTTTGTCATTAATGAAATTGAGTACGAGTATTCATTCTCATTAACTCGCACACAAATTGTCGCTGAAAGTTTGTATTATTCACCCAAAGGACGAATAAAGGAAATCTTTACCCGGGATGAAAGGCGTGGTAATACAAAGAAAGAAAAATATAGTTTTACCGACGTGATTAAACGTCCGATGGATGTTGCCGAAAATACATCAGGGAAAACCTTGTATGTTTCGCGTGCCAGTCAAATGGACAGGGATTTTGCCAAGGATATCTTCAATTATTTTCATGGAACTTTTATCCTCAATTATTTGGGTTTTGGTGTGTCAGCAATTGAAAATATCAGTAATCAGAACAAGCAACAGTTGATTGAAGCGTTGAAAATTGCTGATAGTGATATTGTTGATGTGAAAATAAAAATATTAAAAAAAGCAGGTAAAAATATTCAGGCCGATCTTTCGAATATGGTGCTGAAAGTGGAGGATGTTGTGCAGGATCATTTGCAAATTAAAACTTATCATAGAAGTAACCCTGAAGTGGCATTTGATTTTCTAACTGAAGAATCACAGGGTACCATCAAAATGTTTTTTATCATGCTTACTTTACTTGATGTAGTCAAGCATAATAAAATACTGCTTATTGATGAGATTGAAGAAAGTTTGCATCCCAGTATTATAGAATATATTTTCAATCTGTTCAGAGCCGGAGAAAGAGCACAGCTATTATGTACCACTCACAACACGAAATTTCTTAATCTTAAAAAATTTCGTAAAGATCAGATATATTTTGCCAATAAAAAACCAGATGGTTCAACTGATCTTTATTCGTTGTATGATTACAGTGACTTCCGGGATACGATGGATTTAGAAAAGGCGTATCTTCAGGGGCGCTTTGATGCTGTTCCTTACGTTAACGATTCATTCGAACAACTAAAGTACTTGTTGAATGAAAAGTAAGCGAGGTGCATCAAAAGGTAAAAAAATCAATCCCCATTTTTGGGTGTTTTGTGAAGGAGAAACTGAGGAAGCATATATTCGTTTTCTACGGTCAGAATATCGCCTCCCTGTGGAGATTATACCAAAAATTGCTGGCTGTGATGTAAGCGAACGCTATATTCAATCTTATAAAAAGGGGAAGCCTGTTCACAAGAAAGATTTGGATTTTTTGGTGTATGACGCAGATGTTCCTGAAGTGTTGGAGAAGTTAAGATTGATTAACTCAGCAACCCTTATTTCATCCAATCCATCTATCGAACTTTGGTTTCTTTTACATTATAAAAACCAAACAGCACAGATACAGGAATATGAATGTGTAAGAGAGCTTTATAAACGTAATCATGGCTTTTATAAGAAAGGTGTACTTGATGAGTCCTTGAAGTCAAAACTTAAAGAAAGGTATAGAGAAGCGGGTAAACGTTCGAGAAAGCTTATACTTTATAACAATCCTTCGACAAACATGCATGATTTTATAGAAGCACTTGAAAATGCCATAAATGAGTCAATATGATTGTGAGGTTCACCAGTGAAATGACTCATATTTTTCTCTCCCAAAAATACATCCTTGGTTTACATTCTTCAAATCCCAGATTTTTATACACTTGTTGCGCCGCAGGGTTATCTTCCCTGACTTCAAGCGTGAGTTTGCAATAGTCCCGGTTCTCTGAAA
>JAVEVB010000044.1:0-34643 GCA_034005265.1 Lentimicrobium sp. | reverse complement strand
AGTCCGTAATGTTCATTGAAAAATGCTGCCGGAGTCTTTAAATCAGGTTCCAATTCATAATTTTTTTGTGGAGTATCGTGGTTACCCGGAACGGTAAAAACAGGTGCTGCAAAATGATTCATTCCCTTAATAAACTCGGTTCCGCTTGTAAAACCATTCATATAATCGGTAATGCGCTGCCGGGTGCTCGACACATTATTGGTATTGGGGTAATGATTATCGCCGGTTTCAATCACCATTTCCGGGTTGATGATGTTAGCAATATCAATGGTTGTTGACACCATTTTCAGAATCTTCAGCGCATCGTATCCTCCCTGCCAGCGGTGAGCATCGGAGATATGAAACACGTAAAAGCTGTTTTTATACTCCTTAATGACTTTCACAGCAGCCAGCGAAATCTCGTCACCGGAAGATGTTTTCAGGATTAAATCGTACCGATCGGTAGGCGCATTTGCAGGCACACTGATGGTATATTTCCGGTTGCAGGTATTTCCCGACCACTGATCGTACACCCAGGTATCGGTTTGTATACCCACAATGCCAGCTTGCACTTCGTTGTAAGGCCCCTTTAGCAGAACGCTGTTCAGCGTTTGATTTGCATCGGCACTGTGCCAGACTTCAAATGTTTCTCCTGCCTTAACGATGGCCGTTGTGGCACGCCAGGGATATACAATTTTACCGGCAAAAGTCGGGAAGGAAAATATGACAAAAAGAAATAAAATTGCGGTTTGTTTCATGGGTAATTTTCAAAAAAGCATTTGATTAACGATTATGGAGACAAAAATACTCCGGAGCTATTAATTAATGCTTAATTTAAGATTAAAGGAGAAAAAATCGGAACAAAGTTGTCTGTTGTGGTTGTAATGATATGATGCTACGCTAAAGATTAATTACAAAATGTATTACATTTGTGGTTCAAAGTCAGGTATAATTATAAAAACATCCATTAATAATACAACACAAATGACTCTAAAAGAAACAGAAAAATGGGTGATTGAGTTGAAAATGGGCTCATACAAAGCATTCGAAGAATTATACTCCGGATACTTTGATCTATTGTATGGCTATATTTATGGGTTAATACGTTCACATTCACAAACAAAAGAAATTGTTCAGGATTCTTTTATAAAAATTTGGTTACATCGTTCAAAGATTGATCCGGCACTATCATTTAAAGCATGGTTGTTTCGGATTGCTAAAAATCAGCTAATCAACGATATCAAAAAAAGTTATGCTGACCCTATGTTCGAGGATTATATTTTACATTGTGAGAATAATAATCTCGTTGCTCAGCCCGACCAGGAATTTGATTTGGAATTGTTCCGAATTGCACTTGTTAAAGCAAAAGATAAGCTTTCACCACGCCAGTTACAGGTTTTCGAACTGTGTAAAGAAGAAGGTCTATCGGCAACCGAAGTGGCAAAACAACTTAATATTACTGAAGCTTCGGTTTATAATTACCTTACTCAATCCTTATCAACACTCCGAAATGAAATGAAGGAGTTGTCGTTTTTGTTCTTTTTGTTTTTCATTCAGCAATAATTCCCGGAGAATACTGAATTACCAGGTATTCTTCACCACAAAGAAACATCATTCATACTATACAATGCATTTTTTAACCGTAGGAAACTGATTTCTATGGCTTTTCGTGTTTTTATGTTTTATAACATATAAATTTACCAATGAGATTTTGAAACAGAAATTGTATTACCATTAAACAATCCCCGAATATGGAACATCATGAATTAACATCATTCTTCAAAAAACAGTTATCCGGTTCAATTACGACTCAGGAATTTGCACAATTGAAACAATTGGTAGTTGAACTCGACGAACAATTGGTGGAGCAATGTCTGTACGAAGTTTGGGAATTATATGAAGCTGCTGACAAACGAAATAAAATGTCGTTCGAAGCAGTACGGGAGAATTTGAAGCGCATTATTCAACCTGATCTAAAAAAGGAATTACCAGCGTCACCGCCCCATAAAGCATCTATTCAATTCGGGCACACTATTCAGCGTGTTGCTGCAATTATAGCATTGCCATTCATGCTTGGTTTAGGGGTCTATTATTTTACAAAAAAATCGACCATCAATGATTTTGCAAAAAGCCAATACAGTATCGAAACAGCAAATGGAGAACGAACACGTATTGTTTTGCCCGATGGCACGCGGGTGTTGGTAAGCGCCAATTCTACGTTCACCTACCCGGCCACTTTTAGCAAAGGAAGTCGGGAAGTATGTATTTCGGGAGAAGCTTATTTTGATGTAATACACAATGCCGATATGCCCTTTATTGTAAAATCCAAAGAAATAAATATCAAAGTATTAGGTACGAAATTCAATGTTTATGCATACCCTGATGATGAATTTTTTGAGGTAAGTTTGGTTGAAGGCAAAATACAGGCATCTCTGAACCACAACAATTCGAAGAGTTATGTGTTGAAGCCCAACGAAAAATTGCGTTACCTGTATGCGAGCAATACATTTCAAAAAAGCAGGACCGACTTACAGGTTGAAACAGCCTGGACACGCGGCGATTTGTATTTCCAATCGGAAAAATTACACACTATTCTGCCTAAAATTGAACGGTTTTATGGTGTAAAATTCGCAATTAACGGACAATTACCGGATTTAAGATTAACAGCATCATTTCACGAAACGGATGTAAACGAAATACTCAGGAACCTGTCGGTGCACTATCAGTTTAGTTATGATAAAAATGGAGAGAACATCAATTTAAAATTCAAGTAGAACTACAAAAAATATTTACAAATCACTTTAAATCTATTAATGAATTATGACCAGAAGAATTATTAGTGTAACAATTACAGATACCTGTAAATTGTTTTTTCTATCCTTTGCGTTTATCTTCCTTTTTCCTATAGCAGGGATTGCTCAAAGTAAAGTATCGCTGAGGTTGGAAAATGCGACGATGGTTGAGTTTTTTAAAGCAATTGAGAAAAAATCAAGCGTTCGATTTTCATTTATAAATCAGGACATTGACACTCAAAACGACATTACTGTTAATGCAGTTGATGAGAATGTAGAAACATTGCTTGATAAGGTGTTAACTTCCAAAGGATATTCGTATAAACGCACCGGAAACACCTATGCAGTAGTTAAGAATCCATCAGTTAAGGCAGCATCTTCAAAAAAAATCACCGGCTTGGTAACCGATGAAATAGGCGACCCGATAGTTGGAGCCTCAATCCTAATAAAAGGTTCTAATACCGGAACAATCACAGATATTAATGGAATTTATGTAGTAGAAGTTGAAAATCAGTCTCAACTTTTAATCTCTTACATTGGCTACACCCAGGAACAAATAAAGATTGGACCGGCTACTCAGTATAAGACTATTCTTAAAGAAGATACCAGATTGCTTGATGAGATTGTAGTTGTTGGATATGGTAGTCAGAGAAAAGTAAATATGACAGGTTCAGTGGCAACTATTTCTGCAGCGGATATAGCAAGTACACAGGTAAGCAGTACTTCATCTTTACTGGGAGGACGATTATCAGGAGTTATTACTACCAATCCAAATGGCTTTCCCGGAGGTGGTTCAACTGTTTCAATACGGGGTGCCTCATCGTGGAATAATGCACCGGTTCTTTTTATTATTGATGACGTACAAGTTGATAAAAATGCATTCGATGCATTGAACACAGAGGAAATAGAATCAATTTCTGTTTTGAAAGATGCATCTGCAGCAGTATATGGTTCAAGGGCTGCTAATGGAGTTATACTGGTAAAAACTAAACGTGGAACAGATGGTAAGCCGAGATTTGTTTTTTCGTCGAATGTAGGAATTGCTTCTCTAACCGATTTTCCGGAATTGCTCAATGCAAACGAATATGGGGAATTATGGAACGAGGCTCAACGAAATATGGGTTTTAATCCGGAAAATCCATCCGATGCCAATAAGTTTCTATCACCTGAAGTTATTAGTGCAGCTCTTATAGCAAATAACAACTGGTTTAACGAAACATTTAAAAATGTAACTTATAATCAGAGATATAATATTAGTGTTAATGGGGGGAGCGACAGAATAAAATATTTCATGTCATTAGGTTATTTAAACAACGAGGGCATGTATGATAATCTAAATTATTCAAGATTTAACCTGCGTACAAATATTGATGCCAAGGTCAGTGACAACATATCAGTTCGACTTGATTTACAGGGCTATGAAAGTGTAACCAATCAACCTAATATAGAGGCGAACAGTTTATTTGAATTGGTTACCAGACGGACACCATTTCAGAATATTTATAATGCAGATGGAACCTATTTTGATATGGGTAGTCGTCATCCTGTTGCAGAAGTAAATGAAACGGGTTATAAACTCAACACAACCAACAGTTATAGAGGAAAACTTGGGTTTTATTACACTGTTCCTTTCATTAAAGGCCTGGAGGCAAGTGCGTTATTTAGCTATGTGAAAGGTGCTGATTTTAGTAAATCATTTTTAAAACCCTATTCTCTGTTTTTGCTTGATAATACAGGAGCTGTGTCAAATGAGCGCAGGTTTAACAAAACCACATTGGAGGAGCAAATGACAAACGGGAACAATTTTACAATAAATTACAGCCTTAATTATGCAAGGCAGTTTGACAAGAAACATGACGTTACAGGACTACTAGTGTATGAACAATATGAAGCAACAAATAATGTTTTGGGTGCATTCCGTACAAATTTTCCATTTACCTCAATTGATTATATGTTTGCGGGCGCCGCTGATTTAGAGCAGACAATCTGGACAAGTCCTTTTCAGGATGGTCGGCGTGGTGTTATTGGCAGATTTAATTATAACTATAGTGGCAAATATCTTTTTGAATATTCCTTTAGATACGATGGGTCTGTAAAATTCCATCCAGATAGACGTTGGGGCTATTTCCCATCTTATTCAGCTGGTTGGCGCATCTCAGAAGAGCAATTTATGAAATCCATAGAAACACTTGACAATTTAAAAATTCGTGGTTCATATGGTGTTTTAGGGAATGATGCTGTTGGTGGTTGGAGTTGGCAAACAGACTATGCATTTTCTTCAAATTACATATTTAATCAGACAGAATATAAATCTGTAACTAGCGGAGGAATTCCGAATACTGAATTGACATGGGAAAAAACAGCAACAATGAATGCCGGACTTGAATTCTCTTTTTTCAAAGGTCTCTTGAGTGGAGAGATTGATGTGTTTAACAAACGTACATATGATGTTTTAGGCTCAAGGAATAATTCTGTTCCGAGTACATTTGGAGCTACATTACCAACCGAAAACTATGGTGAGATTTCGGCAAAAGGCTTTGAGTTACAGTTAGGGCATAAACACCGTATTGGAAATATGAATTATCGTATAGCAGGGAATGTGAGTTGGGCCAGAAACGAAGTGAAAATCAGAGACTTTGCATCGGGAATTGAACCATGGAACAATCCAATAGGAAAACCGCTCAATTATCGTTTAACCCATCAGGCTTTAGGGATTTTTTCTACAGATGATGAGGCCGCTGCATGGCCCAGGTTTACAGGCACTTCACCCAAGGCAGGTGATATTAAATATGCTGATATTAATAATGATGGAATAATTGACAGCAGAGACCTGCAGATTGTAACGCCATTTGGCAATACGCCGGAAATAATGTTTGGATTAAATTTTTCAGCTAATTGGAAAGGATTTGATGCATCAGTATTATTTCAGGGAGCGGCAAATCGTAACGTGATGTTGTCTGGGTTTGCTACACAAATGTTTGTAAACGGGGATTCGAATTTGCCAAAGTATTTATATGAAGACAGATGGACGCCTGAGAATTTAAATGCCCGTTTTCCAAAAGCCTGGATAGGTGAAAATACTGTAAATACACGTAATTCAACTTTATGGTTGTTTAATGGTAATTATGTAAGATTGAAAAATCTTGAAATTGGCTATACGACACCAAAGTCGATATCCAAAATACTGGGTATTCAAGCGTTACGTATTTATGCTGGTGGTACAAATTTGTTGTCATTTTCTGCATTGAAAGGATATGATCCTGAAAAAGGAGATGGTGGATTGAATTATTATCCTCAACAAAGAGTTATTAATTTAGGGTTAAATTTAACATTTTAGAAATATATGAAAAACATATTATTATTAATCGCATCACTCACCTCAATCGCATTTATATCATGTGAAGATGTTTTGGACAAAAGAAATCTTGGAGCTATCGATGAAAGCTATATTTGGGAAGATCCGGATATCATTGAGCTTAATGTAAATTCGTTTTATGCTAACTATGCACCAACCGGGACATTTGGAAACAGATATGAATTTGGAATAATTGCAGATGAAGGTAGAAGTGGGTATAATGGACGAGGGGTTCTGATTATAAATGGTGCGCGTTTTTCGGCAGACAGAAACGATGTTCCTTATCAGTCATGGAATTATACCGGGATTCGCAAATTAAATGAGTTTCTGGAGAAAATTAATGAACAGTATATTTTGCCAACTACCGCAACAAATGCCCAGATACAACGTAGAAACAGATTTATAGGTGAAGCAAAGTTCTTTCGTGCACATTTATATTTCGATATGATTCGGGTGTATGGGGGTGTTCCGATTTTAACACTTCCAACATCACAATACGAAAAAGACTCCTCAATTGTTTATCCAAAAAGAAGTACAACTGAAGAAAGTTTTGAATTTGTGATAAAGGACTTAACAGAGGCAGCAGATCTTCTTCCTGTTACTTATGATGCAAGCAATTGGGGAAGGATAACCAAAGGAGCGGCACTCGCATACCTGGGTCGGGTACAATCATTTAAGGCCAGTCCCCTGTTTAATCTGAACAATGAAGTAGCACTTTGGCAAAATGTGTACACTACATATAAACAGGTTGAAGCACTGAATGTGTATAATCTACATAGTAACTTTCCACAAATATGGATTGAAAAAGGGTTGGCAAATAAAGAAATCATTCTTTTTGTAGATTACATGAAGGGACGTAAAATGCATGGATGGGATGCCGCCAACATGATGCGTTCGCAGGCTGTAGGCGATGCTACTGCCGCATGTCCGGTTCAGGAGCTTGTTGATGCTTTTCCTATGATAGATGGCACCCCTTATGTAATTTCAAGCCCTGAAACCAATCCGTATCTTAACAGAGATCCACGTTTACGGCACACTGTTGTTTTCAATGGTGATACCTATGGCCCACGCAAAGACACAATATTTACTTTCGTAAGCGAATCAACTGACCCGCTGAATCCAAAATATAATTTTAATGGTATCGATTCTCATCAATCTTGCACAAGTACCGGATATTATATGCGCAAGATGACCGATGAATCACTCGATGGCAAAAAAGGTGATTATGCATATGGAACAGGCAGCTTTACTCAATGGGTGGAAATCAGGTATGCAGAAGTCTTACTCGGCATAGCAGAAGCTGCCAATGAACTTGGAAATACCGAAGAAGCTGTTGATTATATTAAAATGATAAGAAAACGTGCTGGAATTTTAGCCGGAGAAAACAACAGATATGGTGTTAAAATTGGCATTAACCAGGCAGAATGTCGCGAATTGATTCAAAACGAAAGATATATAGAATTTGCATTTGAGAATAAGCGTTATTGGGACTTACGTCGTTGGAAACTTGCTCATATAAACCTGAGCAAACAACTAACAGCTATGGAAATCAGGAAAGTTATAACAGGAGGTTCCGTTTCCTACACGTACAAAAGAAGACTACAGAGACACGATCAAAGCAATAAACCTGTATTTCTAGAAAAATTCTATCTCCTTCCATTGCCAAGAAATGAACTGATTAAAAATCCGAATCTGGAACAAAACAACGACTGGAAGTAAACGAAAATAGATTATTCAACTTCAAAATTTGAAAAACAATGAAAAAAACAATAGAAATAAAATATATTATCATTTTAACTATAGTGTCAATCTTTACACAGAGTTGCGATGATTTTAACACATTCCCAAGTGGTTCAATCTCGGGAACAATTACGGATTCAGTAGCAGACGTAGGTCTTGGAGATGTTCTGATAACTCTTGAACCTGTTTTGGCTGCTAATGGTAGTGTCAGGTCATTTCACGACGGTTCATTTAGACTTGACCGTATAGTTGAAGGCAATTATGTTCTTAGAGTAAAAAAAGATGGGAATTCAATAATCGATAATATTGTTGATACCATTGTTGTAAAAAACGGCTCTGCTTTTGTATTTAATTACAAGCTTACACCAAGAGTTTCAATCACTGATTTTGAGGTGATGTATCAACCATCTGATTCGATAACAAATTTCACTGTAAAATTCAAAGGTGTTGGCAATAAAGGCAATGTGTTTAACTTTTACTCTGTAATGTGGGATCAGTATCCAAATAAAACATTTGCTGAAGTTGCAGCATCAAATAAAGTTGCTTCTAGAAATACAGCATTAACTACAGAAATTTTGTATGAAGTTAAAGACAAGGTATTGGAAAAAGGTCGTACTTATTACATCAGGGTGGGTGCATCACACCTAACCAGTGGGGGTGATTATAATCTAAGTAAATGTATTCCCATTAAATTTGAGTAGCTGGGATTATCACCTAAATAATTTATCCATCTTAGTTAACATTCAGTTAATCAGCAGAGAAAAACATTTTCTCTGCTGATTCCACCCTTTTATTGCATATTTTTAAATACTCTTCGATGAAATCACACATAAGTTTTAATTTTCTGATTGCTCTTGGATACTTACTAAGTATTACATTTTTGTGTGCAGCACAACAACGCAGCTATAAAAGAGGTGTTTCATGGCAATTGAATAATCTCGAAGACATAGTTGC
Organism: Lentimicrobium sp.; assembly: GCA_034005265.1. GTDB lineage: Bacteria > Bacteroidota > Bacteroidia > Bacteroidales > Lentimicrobiaceae > Lentimicrobium. The sequence goes on along the minus strand of JAVEVB010000044.1, from coordinate 25,823 downwards.
ACTTTCCAGGGGTGTTTCCTGGTATTATAACTGGGCAGTTACAACAGCGTCGAGCGACATAATTTATCTCAATCATACGGATTATGTTGATTTCATTCCAATGGCCTGGAATAATGGTTACAACAGAACAGCATTACGTTCGTTTTTGGCAGCACATCCGAATGTGAAATATATTCTAGGCTTCAATGAACCTAATTTCAAGTCACAAGCAAGAATGACACCTACAGAGGCAGCCAATGCATGGCCTGAAATTGAAGCACTTGCAGATGAATTTAATCTTAAAATTGTAGGACCGGCTGTAAATTATGCGGCATCGAACGATGCTGTGACTGAAAATGGAGTCACTTATACAGACCCGTTTAAGTACTTAGACGATTTTTTTGTAGCATGTCCGGGTTGTAGAGTCGATTATATTGCCGTGCACTGCTATATGAATGATCCTTCGGCTTTGTCATGGTATGTCAATAAATTTATCGATAGATATAAAAAGCCGGTTTGGTTGACTGAGTTTTGTTCCTGGGAAGCAAAAGCTCCGTTATCAACAAGTAAAATTGATGGAATTAATCATCAGAAAGAAGCGATGATACGCAAAGTGGAATACCTTGAGTTGAATCCCATGGTTGCAAAATATGCCTGGTTTACTAACAGAACAGTACCTATAGATAAATTTCCCTATCATCAATTAATGGATATAAATGCTGATAATTCGGCCGCTAAAGGGATTCTAACTGAATTAGGAAAGATATATGTAAATATGTCATCATTTGACAGTACAAAGTTTTATGGTGTGAATGATACTATTCCGGCAGTAAATTACATGAAGTCGGACAGGCTAAAAATTGAATCTTCGACAGACTCCCAAAGTAAACTTCCAATACAACTAGCTGGATTTGAAGGGGGTGCATTTGCAGATTATTTCATTGATATTCCAACAGCCGGATCTTACACTGTAACCGTTCGAATGTCAAATCACTCTACATTCAATCCTTCCTTTCTTATCTATTTAAATGGGCGATATATCGACAGAAAAGAAGTAGAGTTAACTGGTGGCATTGAGAACTGGAGTAATAGAACTTTTGAGTTAAATTTTGAAGCAGGGCCACAAACGCTAAGGTTGCAATCGAATGGTTATACCGGAAATAAAATCCAGTGGTTGAGAATATCGGAATCATTAACTGATTTAAAGCAGGTTAGTGATTCAGATTTAAAACTATTTGTTAGTCCGGAAAAGTTTTTAAGTATCAACAATAATTACGACATAAACAAGCATAAACTGTACGATATGTCCGGTCGTATAGTTTTGGACTGGTCAAATGATAACAGGAAATATGTAGGCTCGCTTAAAGGAGGTTTATATATTTATAGAGGATATACTGTAAGTCAAGAGATTGTTAGTAGAAAAATCAATCTGAATTTTTAAAATAATGCAAAAAGAAATACCAATATATATAAGTCTATGTTCAATTGCATTGAATGTAAATGCTATTGAAAAGCCGAAGAAATACAATATTTTATTTATTCAAGCAGATCAACATCGGTACGATTGTATCGGGTATTCGGGAGTAAGCAAGGCCTTAACTCCCAATCTGGATAAATTAGCTTCCGAGAGTTTCCGATTTACAAACTCTTTTTCGTGTATTCCTACAAGCTGTCCTGCGCGTCAATCGTTATTAACTGGTTTATGGCCAGAGAAGCACAAAGGTCTTTGGAATTATGATATTACATTGCCGGTAACCTTATTTAACGAGCGGACATGGACCCAGGAATTAGCAGAGAGCGGTGTACAATTAGGATATGTGGGAAAATGGCATGTTCATCCCACCAAAACTCCTTTAGATTTTGGGTTTTCGAGATACATTTCCGAATGGTCATACGACCAATGGAGAAAGACAAACAACATCCTAAAATACACCCAGGACTCTATATGGGCAATGGGAGGCTCAGATCCTGCTAAACTCGAGGACACAAGGACGCATTGGCTTGCAAATAAAGCCATTCAACTGATTAAAGAATTTTCTGATAATGGTACGCCCTGGCATGTCAGACTTGAAACCAGTGATCCACACTTGCCATGTTATCCTGTGCAGCAATATCTTGAAATGTACAACCCAGAAGAAATTCCGGAATGGGGTAATTTTAGGGATAAGTTTAAGAATAAACCATACATTCAGAAGCAGCAGATATTAAACTGGAATCTGGAAAACATGAAATGGAAAAGCTGGCAAACATATATTCAAAGATATTATGCCAATATAACTCAACTCGACGATGCAATTGGCAAAGTAATAAATGCACTTAAAGAAATGGGTATTTACGATAATACAATTATAGTATATACCTCTGATCATGGCGACATGGCAGGCTCACACAATATGTTAGACAAACACTATGTGATGTACGAAGAGGTAGTACGTGTACCATTGCTTGTAAGAATCCCTAATTCAAAGATAAGTCCAGGGAAAATTAAGTCATTCGTAAATAATCAAATTGATTTTGCTGCCACTATGACTGATTACTATGGACTCACACACAAAACACAAGGAGCATCACTAATGCCATTTTTTGAATTAGATGAAAGTGAAGTTAAATGGAGAGAATATGCATTTAGCAATTATAATGGACAGCAGTTTGGGTTGTTTGTAATGCGAATGATTCGGGATAAAAAACTTAAATATGTTTGGAATATGACAGATGTTGATGAGCTATATGACCTGGAAAAAGATCCTTTTGAACTAAAAAACCATATTAAAAACAAGAAATACAAGAAAGATTTAGTAAGGTTAAGAAAAGAATTATTTGAGGACTTACGTAGAAGACAAGATCCATTGGTATGGCAGGCAGGAGTAAGAAGGCAATTATTGGATAATATAAAAAACTAAAAATATGAATACTACAAAAGTAGCATTAATTGGGTTAGGGCTCGACACATACTGGAGTCAGTTTGATGGATTGTATGAAAAACTGTGCAGCTATCAAAATGACATTAAAAAGCGTATTGAGGGTTATGGTGTTGATGTGATTGATGCCGGTTTAATTGACAATGTAACAGCGGCATATAATTCCGCTGAATATCTTCAGTCCCAAAATATTGACCTCCTATTTGTGTATGTATCTACCTATGCATTATCCAGTACCATTTTGCCTGTTGTAAAAAGGGTAAATGTTCCTGTAGTAATTTTGAACCTGCAACCGGTGGCACAACTGAATTATGATGAATTTAATCAACTTGGAGACAGAGGAAAAATGACTGGAATGTGGTTGGAGCACTGTCAGGCTTGCTCGGTACCTGAAATAGCATGTGTGTTTAACCGTTCTGGTATTCGTTATGAAATCGTGACCGGGCATTTGCAGGATGAGGAAGCATGGCAAGATATTCAATCATGGATTGAAGCGTTAAAGGTGTATAGTGCACTCAGAGCAAACCGTATGGGTATCTTAGGTCATTATTACGGCGGGATGTTGGATGTTTACACAGATGTTACAAAACAAGCATCTGTTTTTGGAACTCACTTTGAAATGCTGGAGATGTGTGAGCTCAAAAAGTATCGCGATGAAGTTACCGATGAAGAACTTAAAACTAAACTCGCCGAGTTTACGAAAAGTTTTGATGTTGATGCTGCATGTGAGCGAAAAGAGGTTGAGCGAGCTGCATATACCTCAATAGCACTTGATAAGCTTGTAGAAAAAAGAAATTTGAAATCAATGGCATATTATTACGAGGGTGAAGCAGGGAATGAATATGAAGATATTGTTACATCTCTGATTGCCGGCAACACGCTACTCACAGGAAAAGGAATTCCAGTTGCAGGGGAATGTGAAGTTAAAAATGCTACTGCAATGAAGATTATGTCTGAATTTAATGCCGGAGGTTCATTCTCAGAGTTTTATTTGATTGACTTTAAGGATGATGTTGTGTTTTTGGGACACGATGGTCCGGCACATTTTAAAATTTCACAAGGTAGAGTAAAGCTGGTTCCATTACCAATTTATCATGGGAAACCAGGAAAAGGCTTATCAATTCAAATGACAGTGAGAAATGGTCCGGTTACTATATTATCGGTTGTGGAAAGTAAAGATGACGTTTTCTTGTTGGTAGCGGAAGGCAATTCAGTTGAAGGCTCAGTGCTACAAATAGGCAACACCAATAGTCGTTATCGGTTTTCAATTGGAGCTAAGCAATTTATGAACGAATGGTCGAAGCAAGGGCCTGCTCATCATTGTGCAGTAGGTGTGGGTCATATTGCTGATAAAATTAGCAAATTAGCTTTTCTGTTAGGAATACAAGTAAAAATCATTTGTTGATAAAACTTTGATGAGAAGATACTTTATATATAGTTGTGTGCTGTTTTCTTTATTATCAAAGACTACATATGTACAAGCACAATTAATCCGTGTTAATGCTGATAGTTACAAGCAGCAGTTTGAAGGAGCCGGAGTCTCCATTGGCTTATATTTGGGTCATCATTCGAGTATGAATGATGAAAACAAAGATAAAGCCATTAGATTTATAGTGGATAATTGCAATATGCTATATCTGCAGGATTATATTCAGATTTATCCATCCGACGACCCGGCTTATTTTGATCGAAGAGCTGATTATTTTAAGGCTGCGCGACAATACCGACCTGAAATAAAGGTATCGATGGTTGGAAACAAATTTCCGGATAATTTAATGAAAGAGATTACTGTTGATGGTGAAGTGCTAAAAACATTGAATACCGATGATCCGCTTATATACGATAAACTGGCTAAATGGTGGTTCGAACTTTTTAAAGGATTTAAAGAAAGAGGAGTTTCAGTTGAGATTCTAAATGTTGTAAATGAGCCTGATCTGGATCGCATATTCCGAAAGTATCATTATGGTTTAAATGGGAACACAAAAGTAGCTGTAGCTCATATTTTTGAGAAAGCAGTTCCTATGTTTAAGGCTATGTTCGGGAACGCAGAGATCAATCATTTAAACATGCCTACACCATTAATTATGGGACCAAGTACAATCTCACCTGCAGGGTGCTTAGAATATATCAGGTTGTTTAAAGCAAATCACCCAACTGCCTGGCAATTAATCGACATTGTATCCTTGCATCAATATATAGGTGGCACAAACGAAGCCATATTTAAAAGCATTATTGCCGAGATTGAGAATAAACCGTTTCATCAATCAGAAACACATGCGAATATGGGTGATGACTTAGGTAAGTTACCAATTTCAGATGCACATAGAGCTGCATTATCTGTTGCACGACTATTCGGCGTGGCTGTTTCAAATGGAATAAATGCATGGTATTATTTCGAAAACAACTATCCTCACGATTTCAGCCCGGGAGGGTTAATGCAAGTTACGTGGGAATCCACCAATCCACTTCCTTATAAGCACTATTACGCATTTCGACAATTGACATCGTATCAACCGGCATTCTCAAATCTTGTTTCAAGAGATGTTTTATACAGTAATAATTCTGAGATAACATGCTTCAGGAAAAGAGATGAAGACACCGTTTATGTACATGTGAGTAACTTTCTTCCGGGAAACAGATCTGTTACGATTGATGTAAAAGTGGATGGTCAAATGAGGAAATTAAATTCGTATAGTTTGAGGGTAACCAATGCGGATTTAAATGACGAAATGATTGTTTCAAATAACATGCTTTCAGGAGCTTATCAATTGCAATACACAGTTTCAGGCTATTCTGTAAATTCATTTAAAATAGCTTTATACAAGGATGTTTCTTCTGTAAAAGCTGTTCGTGATTTTGTAGGGAATACTAAAGTCATTAAGTTGAATGGAGCACATAAAATTATTGCAGATAATGGAAGCATAATTCAGTCAATTGAAGTTTTTAACCTCAATGGCACAAGGTTTAAGTCCTATAAAGATATTAACAGTTCTGAATTCGATATCATAAATAAAGAATTTACATCAGGACTGTATGTATTTAAAGTTATTACTGAAACTGAAATTATAAATCACAAAGTGTTAATGTAATTACTAGAAAAAATGAAAAACCAATATCTTACATTGCCATTACTTATGGTTTCAATGGTAGTTGTAATTCCGATACAGAATACCGCTGCTGCAAAAAGAAAAGCTACACAACAACCGACTTCCCCGAATATTTTTCTGATTTTCACCGACCAGCAAAACATAAATGCAATGAGTGCGGCAGGGAACCCGTTGTTAAAAACACCTAACATGGATAAGTTGGCTGATGATGGTGTTCGTTTCACAAAGGCATATTGCACATCACCAGTCTCAGGGCCTTCACGTGCAAGTATCATTACCGGACTTATGCCAAGTGAAACAGGTTTTGATTGGAACAATCGGTCTGTATTAAATGATGACACACAAACAATCGGCCATCTTTTATCAACAGTTGGTTATAAGTCAGTGTGGGCAGGTAAGTGGCATCTGCCCGACACCTATCCTCAACAAAAATCAGACACTATGTTTCATTTGAAAGGGTTTGATTTTCTCCCTTTTTGGAAAGCGCCAGAGCGCAGGTGGTTGCTTGGGGCTGAAACCGACCCTCCTTTGACAACTGCTGTTGAAAACTATCTTGATAATTATGATAAAAAGCAACCATTATTTTTGGCCGTTAGTTACCATAATCCACACGATATTTGCTTTTATCCACGAAAGATTGGTTGGGAAACTGAAAAAGATTCGCTGCTTGATGTGATTCCATTTGGTAAGTATAAACTGCCAGCACCCATGGGTGTACACCCTGATAGTCTTCAACAATTACCAGACCTGCCATTCAATCATTCAATCAATAAAAATGAGCCTGAATTTGTAAGAGACAAACGAGTGAAAGAAAACTCATACGGAGATGAGGTTAAACTTGCGGCAAAGTTCACAGACGATGAATGGAGGGCATACCTTTACAGTTACTATCGCCTGACAGAGCTCGTTGACATTGAAATAGGGAAAATAATGGATGCATTAAAAAGGAATAAGATGTATGACAATTCTCTAATTATTTTCACATCAGACCATGGTGATGGTATGGCAGCACATAAATGGGCGTCGAAATTAAGTTTATATGAAGAGTCAGCTCAAGTGCCTTTTATTATATTAACGCCAACTAAAAGAAATCAGTCCATTGTGGATTCCAAAAGTATTATAACTCTGGCTGATATTGTTCCAACCATTTGTGATTATGCTGGAGTTAAAACCGATATTGATTTTGCAGGTGTAAGTTTGCGCAGTACTGTCGAAAATTTATCTAAATTGGATAGGGATTACATTGTATGTGAGTTGGCTGATGATGTAAGAAATGTTAACCGCAAAGGACGTATGATTCGTTCGGATCGGTTTAAATATAATTTCTATTCACAGGGCTTATACAACGAACAGTTATTTGATTTGGTTGAAGATCCCGGAGAGAAAAACAATCTTGCTCATGATATCATTTACGCTGAGATATTAAGGCAACACAGAGAATATCTAAAACAGTGGTTGAAAGAACGGAATGATAATTTTATTAGGTTTATGTTATGAGAAAGCATAGTTTCTTTTTAGTAATAGTTTCTTTATTATTGAATTGTGCCGTATTTGCTTCAGAATTCGGAGTGAATGAGCTAAGAGTAGAACAGAAGATTAATCCTGTCTCAGTAGGCACATTAAGCCCCCGGTTTAGTTGGAAAATTAGTTCAACGAAACGAGGTTTTAAACAATCAGCATATAGAATAGTTGTGTCAGATAATTACGATGATTTATTAAAAAACAAGCGGATACTTTTTGATTCAAAAAAAACAAAAACTTCGGAATCAATTTTACAAGAATTCGGGAATCTTAAACTAAAGCCAGCTACAACGTATTTTTGGAAAGTAATGGTCTGGAATGAGCATGCTAAAAAATCAACTTGGAGTTGTATTGCAAACTTTACCACTGGTTTGATGTCGGTTACTGATTGGTCAGGTGCTAAATGGATTAGCTTCGAAGCTGATAATCCTGAAAGCTATTTAGTGCCTGGGATACATGCGCCATTAGTTAGACGCCAAATAGGTGATAAAGCAATCGGAATGTATAAATTGCCAATATTCAGAAGAGAGTTTTCCGTTGAAAAAGAACTTGCTCAGGCTTTGGTGTTTGTGTCAGGATTAGGGCATTTTGACTATATTTTAAATGGAGAAAAAGTAGGTGATAATTTTCTGGATCCGGGTTGGACAAATTATAAAAAATCAGCTATTTATGTTGGCTTTGATATTACAGATAGAATTAAAAAGGATAATACCATTGGGGTAATGCTTGGAAATGGTTTTTATAACGTGCCACGTGAGCGCTACTTCAAGCAACTAATTTCATATGGAGCTCCAAAGTTCATAAGTTGTTTGATTTTAAAGTATAAAGATGGCAGTTCCGAAAAAATTATTTCAGACAGCACCTGGAAGACGAACGAAGGCCCTATTCGTTTCTCGAGCATTTTCGGAGGAGAGGATTATGATGCCAGGATCGACAATAAGTTGTGGCGTTTAAATGGTTTTGATGACTCGAGCTGGAAGCAGGCTATTGAAAGTAATCCTGATCTAAATTTAATTCCGCAAATGGATGAACCTCTGAAAATAAGGCAATCATTAAAGCCTATGAAGATTTATAAAAATTCAAAAGGAAATTGGATTTATGATTTAGGGCAGAATTTTTCCGGTATAATTTCGATACGACTGAGTGGAGAGCAAGGACAAACTGTTGTTTTCAGGCCAGGTGAGTTACTAAACAGAGACAGCACAGTTAACCAGTCAGCATCGGGCAGTCCGTTTTTGTTTAAATATACACTCAATGGTGATTCTGTCGAAAACTGGCAACCACAGTTCACATATTATGGCTTCAGATATGTAGAGGTTCTAAAAGCAACTCCAATTGGAAAACAGGATTCAGATACAACCCCTGTAATAATTGAGTTAGCAGGATTACATACAACTAATTCTGCACAGGAAATTGGTCATTTTTCATGTTCACTTCCTTTATTCAACAACATCTACAATCTTATTGACTGGGCTATACGTAGTAATTTGGCAAGTATACTCACTGATTGCCCACACAGAGAAAAGTTGGGTTGGCTCGAAGTGGCTCATTTAATGCAATACTCAATGCAATACAGATATGATTTGTCTGGCTTTTATACCAAAGTAATGAATGATATGGCTGATGCTCAAACACCTGAAGGATTCATCCCATCAATCGCTCCCGAATATGTTCGATTCGCAGACGGTTTTGAGAATTCACCTGAGTGGGGCAGTGCATTCATCATTATACCATGGTATTTATATCAATGGTATGGCGATAAATCGTTGTTTACTAAACATTATTCAAGTATGCAAAAGTACCTGGATTATCTTTCAAGTAGGGCGAAGAATAATATAATAGATTATGGGCTCGGTGATTGGTTTGATTTGGGTCCTAAAAACCCGGGTGTTTCTCAGCTTACATCAATTGGAGTAACAGCAACTGGTATTTATTATTACAATACAACTATTATGTCGAAGATGGCAGAAATTCTGGGAAGGTTTGATGATAAACGTATGTATGACAAACTTGCAAGTGAGATTAAGATGTCATTTAATCAAAAGTACTTTAATTCATCAACTTTACAGTATGATAGAAATAGTCAGGCAGCAAATGCTATTGCTTTACGGTTCGGACTGGTTGAAGATAAATATGTTTCGACAATTCATCAAAATCTTATTGATGAAATTAAAAGCCGGAATTATGCACTCACTGCTGGTGATATCGGTTATCGCTATTTGTTAAACGTGCTTGATGACTTTGGTGATTCAGATGTAATTTATAAAATGAACACAAAATATAACACACCCGGCTATGGCTTTCAGTTGGCACATGGAGCAACTGCATTAACAGAGTCGTGGCAGGCATATGGTTTTGTATCTAATAATCATGCGATGTTAGGTCACTTTATGGAGTGGCTGTTTAGTGGTCTGGGAGGGGTTAAACAAGACTCCGGTTCCAGAGGATTTAAATCAATAATAATTAAGCCACAACCAACACATGATATTAAACAAGCAAGGGTTAAGTTTGATTCATCGTATGGAATTATCAGTAGTGAATGGGAAGTGAGAGATGATAAATTTATCCTTTTAGCAACTATTCCTGCAAATACATCTGCCACAATATACCTGCCTGTAAATGAATTAAAAAACATATATGAAAGTGGCATTAGTGTATCAAATAACACGAGTTATGAAGTGGTTGGGAAAGAAGGCAAATATTGGCTAATAAAAGTAGGTTCCGGAAATTATCATTTTACAGTTTCAAAATAAAAAGATGAGTAAGCAAACTATAATATTAACCCTGGTCGTAATTTGTGCAAATCTTATTTACGGTCAGGTAATGGTGCCAAAAGCAGAAAAAGTAAGTCCTGGTAGTTGGTGGTGTTATCAAACCACTATCGATATTGATGAAACACCAACAATATCCCATTTAAAAATTGCAACAGATACTAAATACTGGTTATGGATTAATGGAGAGCTTGTTGTTTTTGAGGGGGGGCTTAAACGTGGACCAAATCCAACAAATTCATATGTTGATGTTTTCGAAAATATACAGGGTTTGCGCAAAGGTATCAATACAATAAATGTGTTGGTCTGGTATTTCGGGAAACATGGTTTTAGTCATAAGAATAGTGGGAATACAGGTTTGCACTTCGATCTGCGAGTTAATAATCAGCACTTTGCCGGAAATGATTCCTGGAAAGTTTTTGAGCATCCAGCGTACTACATACCTGTCGGTCAAAAACCAAACTATCGTTTAGCTGAATCAAATATTGGCTTTGATGCAACTAAAGATTTTGACTCTCAAATGACTTCTGTTGTAATTAGTAATCCAGCTATTAAATCCCTGAATGAGGTTAATTGGGGCAAACTTGTTGAACGGCCCATACCTCAATGGAAAGACTTTGGATTGAAAAATTATGAAAGAATTGAAAAAAGAAAGGATACAATTTTTGCATATTTACCTTATAATGCTCAAATTACACCTTATCTTAAGGTAAAAGCCCCGCAAGGTCAGGTTATTGACATACGTACAGATAATTACATGGGAGGTAGCGCTCCAAATGTAAGAGCTGAATATATCACCAGGAAAGGCATTCAGGAATATGAATCTTTAGGTTGGATGAATGGGCATGTCGTTATTTATGTAATTCCGGAGAATGTTGAAATAATTGAACTTAAATACAGAGAGACAGGATATGATACTGAATTTTCAGGATTATTTAAGTCAGATAATCCGAATCTAAACACTCTGTGGGACAAATCTCTACGTACTTTGTATATCACAATGCGCGACACATATATGGATTGCCCGGATCGTGAAAGGGCCCAATGGTGGGGCGATGTGGTAAACGAACTTGGCGAGGCAATTTACTCATTGGATGACAAAGCGCATTTATTAACTAAAAAGGCAATTTTGGAATTAATAAATTGGCAAAGGTCAGACAGCAGCATTTACTCACCTGTACCTGCTGGCAACTGGAATCAGGAACTCTCACAGCAAATGCTTGCCAGTGTTGGTTATTATGGTTTCTGGACTTACTATATGGGCACTGGAGATAAAGAAACTATCGAACTGGTGTATCCACATGTTAAAAAGTATATCAAATTATGGAAAATAAATAACGAAGGCCTTGTTGTTCCTCGCAAAGGTGGCTGGGAATGGGGCGATTGGGGCGAGAATATCGACATGGAACTGCTATACAATGCCTGGTATTCGTTGGCATTGCGGGGCTTTGAGAACATGGCTTTATTGATAAATAAAACTGAAGATGCCAGATGGGCAGAGTTGACAAATAAGCATCTTAAAAAAAGGTTTCATGAAAAGTACTGGAACGGTAAATATTATCGTTCCGAAAGTCATAAAGGCGAGCCTGATGATCGGGCACAGGCATTAGCAATAGTATCCAATATATTACCTATTGAATGTTATCCAATAATCAGAAGTTTTTTCAAAGATTATTATCATGCAAGTCCATACATGGAAAAGTATGTTCTGGAGGCGCTGTGTAGAATGGGTTATCACGAAGATGCAGTTGAACGAATGCTTAAGCGCTATAATAAGATGATTGACAGTCCACTTACAACACTTTGGGAAGGTTGGGGCATTGGTAAGGAAGGTTATGGAGGGGGTACCTATAATCATGCATGGAGTGGTGGTACATTAACAATTATGTCGGAATTCCTGGCAGGCATCTCTCCAATTTCGCCGGCTTTTACTAAATTCAGAGTAGCTCCTTCCCTACCTCATTTAAATGAGATACATTGTATAGTGCCTACGATAAACGGATCAATTAAGATAGATGTTTCAATGTCAACTAAACTTTACCTTCTTCAATTACAGGTGCCTACTCACACGCAGGCTGAACTGAATATTCCACTTGGATATAAAACTTACAAATTGAACAATAAACGTATTTCTTTAAACAAAATCAAAAAGCAATTCTACAAGATTAGTCTTACATCTGGCGATTGGCGATTAGAAGCAAGCATGAAATAATAAAATTAATTATATAGATATGAGAGTTACTGTATTCGTAATAAGTTTAATGTTGCAATCGATTTTCTTAATCGGTCAAAATTTTTGGGAAAATCAAAGTCTGTTTGATGAAAATAAAATTGCCGGTCGAACTGAATTTATTCCCTTTAGCTCGGTTGATAAGGCATTAAGTTATGAAATGAACTTAACCCAAAATTTAGAATCATCAAACCTTCTTTCCTTGGATGGACAGTGGCGGTTTCAAGTAACCGACTCGCCTTTTAAGCGAAATCTATCGTTTTACAAAGACAATTACAATGTGGGCAATTGGGAAAATATCAATGTTCCTTCTAACTGGGAAACAGAGGGATTTATGCCGCCTCAATATACAAATGTGACTTATCCATTCCCAAAGAATCCTCCATATGTTGATAATACATATAATCCAACCGGATTGTATCGACGCGATTTTATTATTGATAAAGAATGGTTGAGCAATGATGTTACTCTGCGCTTCGAGTCGATTGCAGGGGCTGCAACAATTTGGATTAATGGGTTTAGAGTTGGTTTTTCAAAAGTATCTAAAACAGCCGCAGAGTTTAATGTTACAAACTTTTTAAATGAAGGAAAGAACAATATTTCCGTTGAGGTTATTAAATATAGCGACGCATCTTACCTGGAAGATCAGGATTTTTGGCGATTGGCTGGTATCGAACGCAGTGTATATCTTATCAGGCAATCATCAAAAGGTATACACGATTTTAAGATTGTAGCCGACCTTACAAATAATTATCGAGATGGATTGTTAGCGCTTGATTTACAATTAAAATCAGCAAATTCTGCAAGTTCAAAGTTTGAACAGGTTTATTTTCAACTGTATGACTCAAATAAGAATTTAATTTTTCGTCAGAAAATTAGCGTAAACAATCAGCAAGCAACACTCAAAAAAAGCATTAAAAATGTGAAGGCATGGAGTGCCGAGTTTCCCAATCTATATTATGGTGTACTAAGTATTGAGGATTCAAAAGGTAATTGCATAGAAGCTATTGCACAACAGGTAGGCTTCCGTAAGATTGAGATTAGAAACGCTCAATTATTGATAAATGGTGTCTCTACTTTAGTAAGGGGAGTTAATTTGCATGAGCATCACCCAACAAAAGGGCACACTCCTGATTTAGTAACAATGTTGAAAGACATTCGCCTTATGAAATCACACAATATTAACGCTGTGAGATTAAGCCATTATCCCCACAATAGCTTATGGATAAAGCTGTGTAATCATTACGGTTTATATGTATGTGATGAAGCAAATATTGAGACTCATGGCATGGGTGCCGAAAAACAAGGCTGGTTTGACAAGACAGTTCATCCGGCTTATCTGGAAAGTTGGGCCGAAGCGCATCGCGATCGTATAATCAGGATGTATGAACGAGATAAAAATCATCCTTCAATAATTCTTTGGAGTTTAGGCAATGAATGTGGCAATGGTCCTGTGTTTTTCGAAATGTACGATTGGTTGAAGCAGGTTGACACTACTCGTCCTGTACAATTTGAGCAGGCAAATCGCGAGCGCAACACTGACATAGTTTGTCCTATGTATCCAAGAATCAGAGAAATGAAGGAGTATGCTGCATCCAAACAAACCCGACCTTTTATAATGTGCGAATATGCACATTCAATGGGCAATAGCACTGGCAACTTTAAAGAATATTGGGACATTATTCATAGTGCACCCCACATGCAGGGTGGTTTTATTTGGGATTGGGTCGACCAGGGATTGACAGTTATCGACAGTAATGGAAAAGAATACTTTGGTTATGGTGGAGATTTTGGCATGAGGCATCGACAAAATGATGAGAATTTTTGTGCAAACGGCCTGGTTGATGCCGATAGAACTCCGCATCCGGCATTACAAGAAGTGAAACATGTATACCAACCTATTCAATTTAAGTCAATTGACACAAAGTCGGGAGTGTTTGAAGTTCTCAATTTACATGATTTTACAAGTTTAGGTGATTTTGATTTCATATGTGATATCTACAAACATGGTGTAAAGGTTGAAAGTCGTCAATTTAAAAGTAGTGCAAAGCCCAAAACGAATGAAGTAATAAAGCTTTATTTCGGTTCTGATTATTTTAATATTGATTCGGAGTATACCTTAGTTTTGCGTGCATTTAATAAAAAAAGTGTCTATAGGCAGGTAAGCGAGGTGGCATTTGGGGAGTTTATTATTGGTGAAGGCAATTATTTCAAACAAAAACCTTTGTCAAAAGATAAACTTGATTATAAAATAACAGATCAGAGAGTTGCTTTCGAATCGGGTAAAGTAAAAGGGAGTATAAATATTCGCTGGGGAAATCTGGAGTCTTATAGTATTGGTGGCGTATCGATTTTACAATCAGGCTTACAACCCAATTTTTGGAGGGCACCTACCGATAATGATTTTGGCAATAATATGCATGTTGTGTCGGGCGTATGGCGTACAGCTGGTAAAAACATGAAACACATTCGCTCTGTAGTAGTTTCTCATTCAAGTGATTCGGTAGTAGTTAGTTCTGAGTTTTTACAATCGGACTTAAAACTACCTTATTTCATTGATTATTCAATTCAAACCGATGGAGTGGTTGAGGTTAGAGTCAAAATGGATTTAACCGACGAAAATCTTCCTGAACTTCCTCGCTTTGGCTTAAAATTAGATTTAAAGAGGGAATTCGATAATGTAAAATATTATGGCAGAGGACCCTTCGAGAATTATCAGGACAGAAATACATCAGCCCAGCTGGGTTTATATCAAGCAAAAGTAAAGGATATGGGGTTCAGTTATATCCGACCTCAGGAAAATGGTAACAGAACTGATGTAAGGTATATGATTCTTACAAACGAGAATAATATCGGCGTTAAAATCCAGGGACTTCAGCCACTCAGTGTCACTGCAAAACATTATTGGGACGAGGATATGGACCCGGGATTAACTAAAAAGCAACAGCATACCATTGATGTTGTGAATAGAAATTTAGTGTCATTAACTATCGATTTAAAACAAAGAGGACTAGGTGGAGACGATAGTTGGGGTGCTAAGCCTCATGAACAGTATTTGCTTAAGCCAGACTTCTACAGATATGGGTTCAAAATTGTGCCTGTTGGATTATAAGAAATCATTTTTTTAGTGTTAATCAATTAATATTTAATTATCATTCAATTTTTAAAGTTATGAGAAAAATTACATTTACTATGCTACTTGTGCTTTTTGTTAGCTCAGGTATAGCGCAGTCGTTGAAGTTTCGATTTACATTTGACGACAAACTTACAGATGAAACTGCAAATGCTTATGTGTTAACACCCGGAGCATTTGGTAGCACAACTTATGTTCAGGGAAAATTCGGTAAAGCTGTTCAATTGAATGGTGTAACTGACTATTTTGATTTGTTGACTGGCGATATACTTAATCCAGCTGTATCTTCATTTACAGCATGTGCCTGGGTATACAATGAGCAACCTCAGAGTGATTGGGTAATGAATGGGCAGGGATTCGATGAAGAACAAATTATTCATCAGTTAAATGGTGCTTCTGATACGAGAGGAAGAATTGTAATGCATCATATCATTAATGAAACAAATTCTACAATTCAAACTGTAATCAGTAATTCACTTCACAAAGCTGATGATAATAGTTTTGCTGTCGGTAAATGGCAACATGTGGCTATTGCAAGCGATCCAGCCACAAAGAATCATAAATTTTATATTAACGGACAACTCGTTGGTGATAAAACGACTACACCTGCTTTTGAATCATGTACTGGAGGGTTTCGTTTTGGCGCTCATAAATTGGGGAATGGCTCTTTTTGGCATGGTAAATTAGACGAAATATGTTTGTTTGAAGGAATATTGACAGATGATCAGATTCAAAAAGTAATGCAAAATAACTTTAACATCACCTCTTTAACATCACTTAAAGACAATCTTAAAATACGGGTTTTCCCTATTCCCGCAAAAGATATACTATCGGTTGATTGTGGTAGTGTAATTACTAATCTCACTTTGTTTGGTTTGGATGGTAGAGTTTTAAGTATGGCAAGAGAGTCGAATCAAATGAATATATCTAATATTCAAGCCGGAAATTATCTGCTTAAAATCAGTACAGTAGATGGCTTTAATATCTATGACAAAGTAGTTGTCTCTAAATAAATTCAATAACAAATTTTAAAAAATTACATCATGAAAAAAACTATTATTTTTTTAACAATTAGTCTGATTATTGGTTCAACCAAAGCACAGACTTTAAAATTTCGTTTTACGTTTGATGAAAAACTTACCGATGAAACTGAAAATGCTTATACACTTACACCTGGAGCAGCAACAACTGTAAAATATGTTGATGGAAAATACGGTAAAGCTGTAGAACTTAATGGCACCAGTGACTATTTTGATTTGTTGACTGGTAATATTATTAATCCTGCATTGACATCGTATAGTGCATGTGCGTGGGTTTATAATACGCAGCCTCAGAGTGACTGGGTGTTTTCGGGAGGTTTTGATGAGGAACAGATTATCCATCAGTTAAATGGAGCCTCCGATACCCGTGGCAGAATTGTATTACATCACATTATTAACGAAACTAATTCAACTATACAAACTGTTATTGGAAATAACTCGCAACGTGCTGATGAAAATGTATTTACTGTTGGTCAATGGCAGCACGTTGCTGTAGTAAGCGATCCGGTTACGAAGAACCATAAATTCTATGTTAATGGAGTGCTGGTTGGTGACAGAACAATTACACAAAGTTTTGAAAATTGCACTGGTGGATTCAGAATAGGAGCCCATAAGTTAGGAGACAGGTCGTTCTGGCATGGATTGATTGATGATGTTTGTATGTTTGAGGGGGCCCTTACTCAAAGTGAAATTATATCAGTAATGAACCAGAGTATTTTCACCTCAGTAGTTCCTGTTAAGTCTGAAATGAAAATAAGTGTTTCACCAAATCCTGTAAATGGTATCGCCACAATTACCAATATTGAAAATGTGGCAGAAATATCAGTTATGAGTCTGGATGGAAGAACAGTTTTAGTAAAACATTTTTCAAATACCATTGATTTATCTGGTCTTAATTCCGGACATTATTTATTAAAAGTTGTGGGAGAGAACAGAATACAAACATACTGCAAAGTGATTGTGAATTAGGTCCCGGTTTTAAATGTATCAGGTGCAACAAAGTCGTTGTACCTGATATATTGAGCATAATAAATCAACTGAGATGCTACCCTTTTATAAGGGTCTTTTAGTGAATCCAGATTTTTATTAAAAATCAGTTTACTATTTGTAGCTCCTGCCGTTTCTGAATCAAGAGCTTTGACCATACTTCCACCGTTTTCGGCAGCACTGTTTTCACCCCTTCGAGGGTGATTCTCTGCCCGGTGCTAAGCCGTTTACTATTACCCATATCATGATAGGGCAGCAGTTCGATGTCCTTCAGTTTGGGATATTGTTCTGCCAAAGCGGCGATAGCAGCGAAATGCTCATCGGTGTCGTTGATGCCGGGAATGATGGGGCAGCGAAGGTAGATGGCTGTTCCGTAGCGGTAGGCTGCATGCAGATTTTCGAGAATGACCTGGTTGGGTACCCCGGTATAACTTTGGTGCGGCTCGGTGCCGGTCATTTTGTAATCGAACAACAACACATCAATAAAAGGAAGGAGTTGCTTGAACTTGAATGGTGAGATAAAACCGGATGTTTCGACACATGTGTTGATGTGCAGCGCTTTGCATCGTTTTAACAATGCTTTTGCAAAGGCATACTGATGCAGGGGTTCGCCTCCACTTAAGGTAATTCCACCGCCCGAGTTCCTGTAAAAATCCATATCAGCCATTACTTCAGCGATTACTTCCTCAACCGACATATCTTTTCCTGCTATCCGCAGGGCATCGAAGTTGCAGGCTTCCACACATTTACCACATTGCCGGCAGGATGCAAAATCGATGGTATGCACATCCTTGTCGACAAAATGTACGTTGTTCGGACACGCACGGGCACAATCGCCGCAATAGGTGCAGCGTTCGGAGTGAAAAAACAGCTGCTTTTGGGGCGCCAGTGTTTCGGGATTATGGCACCAAAGGCAGTTGAGCGGACAACCTTTCAGGTAAACGGTGGTGCGAATGCCCGGTCCGTCGTGCATGCAGGCACGTTGTATGTCGGAGATGATTGCTTTTTCGTTCATTTTTTTAGAGTCAAGAATCAAGAGCCAAGAATCAAGAACCAAGAGACAAGATTCAAGAGGCTTGGTGCTGGTTTTAATATGTAACACGACTTAAAATTTCTAATTGCACATCGCGGGGTAAATCAATATACCTCGCACTGAAACCACCAATCCGCACATACAAATCGGTGTGGAGTTCGGGCTCCAGCAAAGCTTTCTCCAAATCACCCCGATTAATCACGGTTATCATGGCTTGTGCGCCGCCTTTTTTGAAATAGGTGTCGATGAGCATATTAAATTTGGGGCGGTCATTGGTAACGAAATCCCTGCCAAAGCGCATATTTTGCACTGCTCCCGCATGAATCTTATGACTTGGTTTCACCAACGAATTGATCAGCGCGGTGATTCCCTTTTTGTCATTTCCACCTGCGGGGGTATTCCCATTGGCCATTTCGCGTCCTGCTTTTCGTCCGTCGGCCGAAGCACCTACCCACCTGCCTAAAATGGTATTTTGCTTGTTGTTAATCAACACATTGAGATACCAGTCCAACTCAGTACGGAAACGCTGATCGCGCATGGTGTTGCACATGAAATCGTGCAGTTGAACCATCATATCATCGGCAAAGGCATCGTCGTTGCCGTATTTCGGACAGTTTTTCAGTAGTTTGTGTTCTTTTTCGAATCCAACAAAATTGGCATCCAAAACTTCGATAAGCTTTTCAGCAGAGATCAGTTTGTCATCGAAAACCATTTTTTTGATGGCAGCCAGACTATCAGCAGTATTCACACTACCAAACGATTCAAGCGAACCACCAAGGTATTTTATTCCACCTGAGAAAATGGCTTTACCGCGCTCCAGACAATTATCGTAAAGCATACTCAGGTACAGATAGGGAGCTTGTTTGCCCGATTCCACATATTCCAGCTCTTCATGATCGGCCAGAATTTCAATGAAATAAGCTAATTGCTTTTTAAAAGCATCGAAAAAATCATCCCAGCTCCTGAAATCTTTCAGGTATCCCGTTGGCAATCCAAGTTGCTTACCGGTGATGTGATCCACCCCGTTTCGAAGCGTAACATCCAGTGCCTTAAGCACATTCAGCGAGCCACTCGGAGTTCCGTATCCCATATGATCAATCACAATTTCGCCACAACCCAGGGGCATGTACTGCTCAGCATCATCCTCCGGCACATCGTGGGCCGCAGCTACTCCAGGCACCAACACATCATCGTTGTACAGCAGCGGGAAGGTATGCCCGTCGGCTATCAAAGAAAGCGATTTCTCCATCAATGTGGGATTCATTCCATCATAAAATCGCAGGGTGGTTTGCGGTAAAATAGCACGACCGTAGGTGCGCATGGTTTCGAGCACTAAAAATGCAAATCGGTCGGCATTGGCTTCATTGCGACGACCACGACCTCCGATAATAACACGGCCATCCACATCGCGGAACAGTTCGTTGATCAGTCGCCAGTACGAATGCATCAGCGACAGGGCTTCTTCTTCGGTAATAATGCCATTATCAATATCATACGCATAAAAATCGCCGAGATACACATCTACCCGGCCCAACTCCAGCGAACCGCAAATGAGCGTGTATAGCCAGGAGAGCTGAAGGGCTTCGTAAAAGGATTCGGGTTTGTAAAGAGCATTGTTTTTCAACACCCGCGCCAGGGCAATCAGTTCTTTTTCCCGTTTTACATCGGTTGCAACAGCCGCTTTTTCAAGCGCTTGTTTCTCGTAATAGCGGCAGCAATCGACGAAAACATCCAGGGCCATCAGCATACCTTCGTACAACTGATAATCACCACCGGAAGCTACCGCCTTATCTCTGTAATCAGCAATTTCATTCTGTAACCCCGGAATTCCCAGCCGCAACAACTTATCATAATCCACAAACACACCTGCCATGCGGTAGATAGGATTGGCTATCAGCGGTTTGAAATTATAGGGCAGCGAAACAATCTCGTCGCGAAACAGTACCGGCAGCATCTTATCAGTAAAGGCTGCTTCTACCTTCGCTTTCGATGTTTCTTTCTTCCAGAAATGAAGCATTTCGTGCACGCCATCGCGCTGTTCGATAGGAATATTGCCCCGCTCGATGGCTTCGATGATTTTCTGTTCGTGACAAAAATAGCCGTAGGCAGCACCGCCGGGAGCGTTGTGCGGACTAAAACCCACCCAACCCCAGAAAGTCCGGCCAGCTATGCGGTCCTTGTCCTGAATTTCACTAAGAACTGCCGGAAACTGCGCCTTATGGCAACGGGCTTCCCGTATGGCAATGTGTTCGTGACTGCTTTTGCGGTACACTTCGGTGAAGTTCAACTCCATCGAGAAATCATCGATTTTTTGCATATTCGTTATCGTTAGCTAAATAAAAATCAGTTTAAATGTGGTTAGAAATTGCACTCATCCGCCTTACCACACCGACGGATGAGTGTGCAATTTCAGCAAACTTACAACACAAATTTTAACACACCAATATTCGTTTTGGCTATATAAACACCTTTCGGTAATTGGTTCAGTTGGATGGATGCCTGATTCGAACGGTGAATACAAGCACCTGTGATAGCGTAAATATCCACTTCGGCATTTGTTGGGTTCAAGAGTTCGCTTCCCGATTTTGAAAGTAGGGAAACCGAAATATCCTTAGTGCCGCTGGCTACGCTTTCGGTAGTTACCCAATCGCAGGCCTGTTTGATAAGCTTCAATCCTTCAGCAGTTAATTGGGGATTTGCAAAGTAATTAAAACCACTGATAACCGCTCTGTTGGCGATAGTAAAAGTATTCATCGTAGTATTTTTCTCAAAAGCAATAGTTTGAGGAATCGGACCTTCCAGGGTGTACGAAGTCCCAGTACCAATAGTCACCGTGGTGATTACTGTTGCACCTGAAGGCACAGTCGGGAAATTTAACCATTGCATTGCCACCGGATTAGTCGAAGCATCGGGTACAGTTTGATAATGAAATGCGGGATCAGTCGGTATTCCATCCAGAATTGGATGCGTTGGAGCTGCAGTTTTTACCGAAATATCGGTAGTGTTGGCATAATCGATACCGGTTACACTGGTGGCCAACCATTTCAGGGCGTTGTTATGTCCGCGGGCAGCAAATGTTTTTAAAGCAACGAAAGGAATTGGCGCCGTTCTGAAAGCAGCCCAGGTACTGGCCGTTGAACCAATGGTTTCGCTGAGTACAGCCAGATCGTACTCGCCTGCAGGCACCGTACCGTTAGCTACAAACACAGTCACATTATAACCATTCAAGCTGAGGTGATTAATAATGTTTTGATCAGGAAGGGGATCTGCATTGGCTGCGACAATGAATACACAGTTTTTTACAGCAAATGTGGCGCTTATGCAAAGCACACTGAGAACTAAAAGAGTAAAGAGCTTTTTCATGAGAATTGAATTTTTAAATGTTATTGAAAGAAAAAATATTATCTTATTTTAAATGGTAAAATTAATGGTTTACAGAACCCTTTTCTGCACAATGCCAGGCTATTTTGTTTCCCAAGCATTTTCTTTTACATAGGCAATAATCTCATCCACCTGAGCATACGCAATAGCGGTATAAGTATCGGCAGCACCGTAGTAAATAGCTAATCGTCCGGTAGCGCCATCGGCCACCACGCCGGTTGGAAAAACCACATTGCCGACATAACCTGCTGTTTCGTAGATTTTCTCAGGCGACAACAGTGGGAATTTGCATCGGTACAGTACCTTTGTTGGATCGTTGATGTCCAGAATGGCAGCACCCATGCTGTACACAAAACTATCGCAGGTATCGGTCACACCGTGATAAAGCAGCAACCAGCCTTCGGTAGTTTCGATGGGGATGGGGCCCGGACCAATTTTTACGCGCTCCCATTTCAGAGGACCGGCAGTAAATACCATGCGATGCTTTCCCCAGTAAATCAAATCGGGACTTTCACTAAAGAAAATATCGCCATAGTTTACCGCCATCGCTTTGCCCATGGGACGGCTCAGCATCGCAAATTTTCCGTTTATCTTTTTAGGAAATAAAACCCCGTTGCGATTAAACGGCAGAAACGCATTCTCAATCTGGTGAAAGGTTTTGAAGTCCTTGGTCCAGGCCTGACCGATGGTTGCTCCGTAGTAGGCATTGCACCAGGTGATATAATAGGTACCGTCAATTTTGCACAGGCGGGGATCGTAGGCAATGGTAATTTTACCCAAAGCCGGCTCAGAGCAAGTGAAATGGATAGGCTCTTCTTCAATTTCCCAGTTGATGCCATCCGCGCTTTTACCCAAATGTAAATTGGGATCCATCGAAAGCGAATCCACGCGAAAGACACCGATAAAACCATCTTCCCAGGGCATCACACAGCTATTGAACACACTGCGTGCCTTTGGCATCGGGTGCAGGTCGATAATCGGATTGGTACTGTGCCGCCAGACTACTTCTTTGCAGTTGGCAGGTTTGGGTTCCCAGGGCATAGTGGGAACGGCATCGGCAATAAGAGCTGTTTTATTCATTGATTCATTTTTTTTATTGGTTTCCACCAGACAAAACCCGGTACTATTTATTCTTCGGTTCAATCCGAAAGCTATTTAACTCCCCAGACTCACAATCAGCTTCAGCAACCCCACCACACTGAGTACCGCCACACAGGATCCTATCACACCGGTCCAGTCTTCGCGGTTCCACTTCCGAAACTCCCAGTTCGATTCGGGGAAGATTTTCAGGTGATTGAAGCGGGTAGGATTGGCACGGGTGAGTTCCATCTCTTTATCATCCTCCAGTGAACAATCTCCCACCACGGGAGTAAGAAGCTTCCCATAAAACAGATTGAGCGATTCCTTGTCCTGTGGTTTGGTAAACCAGGCTACAAGCATCAGGATTAGGAAGGGGAAAACGATACGAAACAGAAAAGTAAGGGTTTCATTTAATGAATAAGAATTGGTGGATAAATCCCATCCCAGCTTATCCAAAGCAATCAGCTCCACTTTAAGATATCCCTTACCGGTGGCCTGTATTTCAGAATATTTTATTCCCTCGCTCCAAAAAATGGATTTTTTGGGCAACAATACTTTTTTCTCAAACTTTTCGCCTGTTTTCAATTCCAATGGCCGTTCACCTTCAGCTTTGCCTATTTCGTTCAGCTTATCCCAGGTATCAATTGCTTCAGTACGTTGCTGCACATCCATTTCGCGGGCGGTGTACATGCGCGATACCGGAACTGCCTGTGTGGTTCGGTTTAAATACTCCGACGTACGCATCCCCGGAATCAGGGGCATCCCGAACGGCAAAACGACAGTGGCAATAAACATTACAACCATCGAGGCCCAGGCTCCTGCCCTGTTGGAACGACGCCAGAGCATTCCCAGCCAGAATGCCGCTGCCAGAATGCTGTTGAACATCATCGTCATTTTAAAAAGTTCGAACAATCCGCTGGATTGTGTAGCAATATAGGCTGAAAACAACATGTATAATGCGCTGAAAATTCGTCCTACCCAGATGTAATGTTTTTCCGAACAGTTGGGGCGAAACGGGCGGTATAAGTTATTGGTAATAAGAGCAGCAGCGGTTAGCATAAAGGTCGAAGCCGATGACATGAGTGCCGCAATCAGGCAGGCAATCATCAGTCCTACCAACCCCATGTTCAGCGGACCGAGTAAATCGCGGGTCGCCATTCCCCAAACATAATCGGGATCTGAAATGGAATTGCCGTAAAGCACCACCGTTAATAAAGCCACCAGACCCCACATCACACTGGTATAGCGCTTGAGCAACATTCCGGTTACAAATCCGTAGCGTGCAACGTAGTCGTTTTTAGCCGAACCACAGGCTGTCATTTGGTTGGCCTGAACAGCAGTGGTAATGACAATCATCACCGAAAAGCCGACAATCCAGAACCAGGAAAACTCAATCAGATTGGGGGAACCCCAGATTTCCATAAACGATGCCGGCAGAACCTTGTGCATGGATTCAAAAGCGCCGATAAAACCTTCGCTGCCGAATTGCAGATTGATTTTGGCCATGGCAAAAGGGATGAGCATGATGGATAATATAATGATGAATATCCCCTGCACCAAATCGACCATAAAAGCGGCGGTGAGTCCGCCTTTACTGGCATACAGAAACGAAACGAGCGCAACGATGAAAATCAGCCAGTTTTCATTGAAATAAGAATATTCTTTCTTAGGATTCAATAGTTGTAGTTCTGCCAATCGATTTTGTTGTTCATCGCTGAGCAAGGCAAAATCCACCGCTTCCAGACCCTCCCGTTCAACTGCTTTATAATATTCCACCTTTTCGGTAGCATTCAATTCAGCAACCGGCTTGGAGGCAATGGCAGAGACCGTTTTCGACATAGCCACAAAACCAATAGCAGCAATCAGCACAAAGAAGATAGATTGACAGAGGGCATAAAAAGCCGCCATGCGTTTGGAGCCATACCGTTCTTCAAAAAAATCTCCCAAAGTAAGCAATCGCAACCGACGGTACCATATGGAAGTCATCCAGAACACAGGCAGATTTATCAAACCACCCGCTATCATGGCCCAGATACCCGAAGCACCATTGGTATTCACCATGGTCGATGTGGTAGTCACATTTTCCACTGAAGTAGCTTGTCCGAATGCCGCAAAGGTTTGTATCAGCTTACCAAATCGTCTTCCTCCCATGAAGTAATCTTCGCGGTTGTTGATTCTTCGCGCAGTACGTATGGCGATGACTATAATCAACACAAAATAAAAAAGAATGATAGCTATGTCGAGGAAAGTTAATCCCCAAAAAGTAGTGTGCATTTTTTCAATGGCATTTAATTTTGAACCCGGGAAGTTGATTTTCGGCAACAATCAAATCAATTGAGAGCAAAATTATTTGCCCTCAATTAAATAATCATTAAATAATGATTAAAACCCTTGATACAGCTGAAATATGTTCAAATATTCAGTGTTTTATACTCTTGACTGGCATTTTGACTGGCAATGCACCGCCTTTTTTGAATAATTCAGAAGCTTTGCCGGTTAGCCACAAATAATGGTCAGATGGCAAGCCATCCATACCGACAAACTTTGCCACATCACTTACCGGCGGATTATCGGTACATTTAAAAATGGCT
Source organism: Lentimicrobium sp. (assembly GCA_034005265.1). Classification (GTDB taxonomy): domain Bacteria; phylum Bacteroidota; class Bacteroidia; order Bacteroidales; family Lentimicrobiaceae; genus Lentimicrobium. The sequence goes on along the minus strand of JAVEVB010000044.1, from coordinate 52 downwards.
GTGCCTTCGTTTACCTCATCAAACATAGCTACATAAAGCATCGTAGCGCCGG
>JAVEVB010000043.1:0-34742 GCA_034005265.1 Lentimicrobium sp. | reverse complement strand
AGCGTATAAGGGACTTGCACCCTCTGGAAAAATTCACCCGCCTTCTGCTCTGTGAAAGTTTATTTGTATTTTTAACCTTTTTCTAAAGCTTGCGACGGGTGTGCGCTGCTCATGCAGGGCACACACATTTTGTTTATTCCATAAGGGTTTCAGTGGTATGCCAGCAGCGGTTTTCCGCTCATTGTCTCGTCCGAACCCGGACAGATAATCACACGCAAACCCTTACGTAACAAACAATTTACCGTTAGCAGTCATTCTGAAAACGAAATAACTACTAAAGTGAGATTCATAGTAGTAAATAGTCATAAATTGAATGAATCAAATTGTTCAATGTTTTATATGTGTTTTACAAGCTGTTTTTTAGAAATGCTGCAATCCCAATAGAATAGGGGCATAGAGGTTATTTTAAATAGCAAATTCCAGGCTGAAGGTTGCAGGTTCCCTGCCCGGCACATTTCCGGCGGGGATTCTGTTTTCCGCTCATAAAAGACGAAACTCATTTTGTTTAGTTTTTTGCTTTTCTAAAATGCCAATCCGCTCGGTTCAGATATACGATTGAAAGATTCCCGCATCTTCAATTGGTTGCATATACTCGTGTTTCTTTATCAGGGAATGAATTATGGTTTTTTAATTAAACTTTTTTCAATGAAGAATGGTTAACTTTAGAAGGATTGTAGTATTCGCTTAATGAAAGTGGAATGTTACATCAAAAAATAATTTCATTAACTTAAATTCTAAAACGATGGCAGGAGTAAGCACATATCTGAACTTTAGCAACCAGACAGAAGAGGCTTTTAACTTTTATAAAACGGTATTTGGTACTGATTTTATGGGTAATGGTTTTATGCGATACAGGGATGTGCCTCCAGCCGGTGGTATGCCTTTGATGGCCCCGCCCAACCAAAACCTGATAATGCATGTAACCCTGCCTATACTTGGCGGCCATAAACTTATGGGTAGCGATGTGCCTGAATCCATTGGTTCTAAGGTTGAGATGGGAAATAATGTTTACATCAGTCTCGAAGTTGATACCCGGGAAGAAACCATGCGATTGTTTACAGCGCTGGCCAACGGCGGAAAAGTTGAGCAAGTACTCCAGGATATGTTCTGGGGTGATTATTATGGCAGTGTTACAGATAGGTTCGGTGTGAAATGGATGTTTAATTGCAGTGAAAAGCCTTAGTCACTATTTTATGAGCTGGCAGCACTGCACCAATAGTAGCTTTTAATCTGCAACTATACTATATTGAGCATCTTTTCGTTATTCAGAAAAACAATATATGAAAAAGCTATGGTTGTTGTTCCCTGTGCTCTTTGCTGTTATTTTTGTTTATCTATTCAAAAGTCAGCAGGCCGGGGTTAATGTATTGTTGTTTAACCTGATATTAATCGCAGGCCTTTCTGTTTCAGGTCGGATGGAAATTCATAATCGCCTGCAGCTGTTGTTGAGCGCAGGCGCATTGATCAGCAGCTTCATGGTGCTTCTATACGGTTCATCCATGGCAATGGCGGGAAATGTTTTTTCTCTCATATTATTGATGGGCGTAGTTGCAGATAACCGGATTATATTGCTGCTCAATGGGTTTACTGCTTCGGTTTATGCCATTGCATCGGCACCTTTTTACTACCTGGCTCAAATTTTCAATTCCCACGCAAACAAAAGCTCCGGACGCCGCATAGCGCGGTTTATCCTGGTTTTTATTGCACCTTTACTCGTTTTATTTTTGTTTATATTGCTGTATGCTAATGCCAGTCCGTTTTTTAATAAATTTACGGGCAATTTTATGCTGCATTTTCGAAAATTTCTCGAATTTATTTACGAATTCGTCTCGCCTGACACCTTCTGGATCTTCGTTGGAGGTTTGCTCATTAGCCTTGGATTCCTTTACGGGAAATCGAACCGCTTGCTGGTATTTTTCAGCGAGGAAAAAGGCAATGACCTTTTCCGACTGAGGAAAAGATATCATGGACGCACCACATCACTTAAAACAGAATACCGTTCAGGCATTGTGTTACTCGTACTGCTAAATGTGCTGATTGCCATTATGAATGTGCTTGACATTTACAATGTATGGTTCTTTTTTGAGTGGAATGGCGATTTTTTGAAACAGTTTGTACATGAAGGTACATGGCTGTTGATCTTTTCCATCATCATTTCCATTGCCATTGTACTTTATTATTTCAGGGGCAACCTTAACTATTATCCACGCCGCAGGCTATTGTTAAGCCTCGCCATATTATGGATGGCTCAGAATGCGCTGTTGGTATTTTCGGTTGGCATCAGAAATATGTGGTACATTCAGCATTTTAACCTTGCTTTTAAACGAATTGGCGTATATGCCTTCCTGTTGCTTACCCTGTTTGGCATTGCCACAGTGATGTTTAAAATCCTGAACCGTAAATCCCATCAATATCTTTTTCATTACAACGGAATTGCCGCATATGTAATTCTGATCAGCCTTGGTTTTTTCAATTGGGACAAGGTGATTGCCACATACAATATCCGTCATGCGGATACGGCCTTTTTCCATCCCGAGTTTATGGCATCGCTTAATAGCAGTGCCCTTCCCGAGCTGCAACAATCTTTGCTGGTGATTGGTAAGATTGAACAACAGCAATTTAATAAATTTGATTTTGCAAGGTCTTATATGCCTTTCGGGGAATATGAAAATATAGTAACGCAACGTTGTAATGATTTTATTGCCGGCTACCCATTACTCTCCTGGCAGGGCTGGAATTTTGCAGATTATCAGACCTATAGAACGCTTCAAAGGGCTAATGGAAACAATCACTTTCCGGAAAAAATCCGGTAATAGATTTCCAGATTGTCATTTCCAAAACAAACGAAGGTTACCTTTTCGGGAATTTGGGAGGTTTCAAGGAATTTACGAACTGTTTCAGAAGCAATAGATGCAGCCCTTTCTTTAGGGAATCCATATATCCCGGTGCTGATGTTGGGAAAGGCAATGGTTTTGCAATTGTTGGCAACCGCAAGTTTCAGGCTTTCGGTGTAACAGGATGCCAGCAAGTTATCTTCGTTGTTATCACCGCCACGCCATACTGGGCCAACGGTGTGGATCACAAATCTTGCCTGAAGATCAAACCCGGGTGTTATTCTGGCTTCACCGGTCGGACAACCACCAATCAATTGACAGGCTTCAAGCAATTCGCGGCCTGCTGCCCGGTGAATGGCACCATCCACACCACCACCGCCCCTGAGACCTGAATTGGCAGCATTTACAATGGCATCACCCCGGAAATGCGTAATGTCGGCTGAAATGATTTCTATCCTTTTCACGTTTCTGGTATTTACATTAAATTTCCCTGAAAATTCATGTGTTTTCATTTGATTCTTCCTGCAAAAATAAGTATTATTGCAAATAAACTGCGTAATTTCACACGCTTTGGTCCCAGCCGTGGCAAGCCATTATAAAGGGAAATGTCATGGGCAAAAGTGCTAAGCATCTGGCATTATATAGGATGTTTTTCTGAAAATGAAGAATGATGGAGTAGATGTTGTTTTTTTACATCTATAAATTAAACATATAAGGAATCTGATAATCCCGACTTGATTTTTTATGACACCTAAAATCATTTTTGATGAAAAATTTGCTTTCTCTGATTCTGATTGTTTTAACTCTGGCCATTTCTTCGCCCGTAAGGTCGCAGGAATATAAGTCATTCGAAATTGAAAATGTTGCTGCTGAAACTGTCTGGCCGGCAGTTTACAAAACATTTCAGGAATTAAAACTTCCCAGGCCCATCATCAATACGAAACTAGGGACCGGCAATACTTCCTTCTACAACTACGAAACCCTTCTGGTAAAAAACAGGCTTCGCTTTAGTTTTGAATATAAGGCAGGTAAACTTTCTGTTTCAGTAACTGAGCGTCAATATCTTAGCGATAAAGGGTGGGCCGACAATCTATTGCCATTTTCAAAGAAACAGGCCTCTAAACTTCTCGACCCTATACAGGAAAGCATATCAGCATTAGTCAGTGGCCAACCATATTCTGCAGCTGAGCAGGTGGCTGAGCAGAAAAATGTTCCGGCACGCGGGAAAGCGGGTTTGTATGATGATTTTGCCCTCGTTAAAACAAACGATGAAAAAATGGAACTCCTGGGCTTACACCGCAATGGTAACCTGGTGGGTTTTAACCTTTCGGAAGATAAAAAGCGTGTGGAAAGCATGGTTTTTAAAATTGATGAAAATGCCGGGGCAGTTACACTGTTGTTTAATGAGGATGGTTCCCCCCGTAGCTTACTGGCCGGTGGCTATGCCATAAATTATACCCGGCTGGATGTTGAAACTGCCCGTTTAACGGTTTTTGATACGCTTGGTAATTTCATCAGTAGTGAAGAAACAGCGTTGGATTTTCCTGAAACCAAACAGATTGGTGTTGAATCAGGCGCAGGACAAACCGGGCCGTCTTTCATGAATCCGGTGATGATTTCACCCGATCTGAACGATTTGACCGACTACCTGGGCTATGCTGCACTTGCGATGAAAGGTGTTGCCTGTGTGGCGACAATTCCCTCAGCGGTTGGAGCAGTTGTTCCCTGCACGGCATTTGCACTCGATGTACTTACAAGAGTAGTTCCCGAAGATGCCTTTCTATACAGAGAACTTCAATTAACAGATGCCCTGTTTTCACTGGTTTCTTTTTCAAATCCCATTACTACTTTCGACAAAGTCGGAACCATTGTCGGAGGACTGAAGGATGCATCATCACATGCTGCTGAACTGCTTGACCGGATATTTCCTCCTGGAGAATTGATTGTAGCCGGCAATCCTGAAGTTAAAGTCGGTGATTTTGGTGAGATGGGTGAGCCGGTACTCTTTTATGCCCTGTCGAATTATCCGGAAGTACCCGTTGTGTGGGGTACTTCTTCTGATGCCATTAAAATTATTCCGGTGAATCCTGATGAAGTGTACTATAGGGAAGGCTATTCAACGGTAAAAGTTTTTGCCCTTGAGCCTGATGAATCCGGCGAAGTTACCATCACTGCAAGTCAGATGAAAGGCGGTGAGTTGATTCAGGCCAGTCAGAAAATTCATGTGAAGAGTCCAGGCTATTATTATATGCCTGATTGTCAGCAATTGTTTGATTTGAAAGTGATTTCTGCTGCAGAACTGGCCCGTTGTGAAGATGATGCAGAGGCCTGTGAAGATGCCCTGGATGCTGCCGGAGATCATATTTTGGTCAATGATCCTGAAATTGTTGCCGCGATTATACGTGAACACCTGATGGCTGCTTCTGAAATTACCGATCCGGATATGCGTCTGAAAACAGAAAAGCTGAACTTTTCGCGCAAAATATGGAAAGAAGACGGATCAACTTATGCAGCCTCGGAAGCAGGCGAATTCCGCGATTTTGTGAAGCAGGCTCCCTGTATGTATAAATGGTTCAGCTATGGCGACCGCCAAACCATCATTGCGCTGGCGCATGAAGGCATGTCGAAAATTGAAGCCATCGAAAAGAAGGTGGAAGGCTTGCAAAAAGCTGCCAACGAAAACAACTATCAGCAAGTTGCTGCCGAAATAATGAAACTGGAAGAATCTATACCTGCAATCAAGGATAATTATGCGGCCAAAATCAGGAAAGTGGCTGAGAAACAGACCATACGCTATGAAACACGTAAAAGTGATCCTGAAAAATATTACACGGTTCAGTATGCTGTGTTAACGGATGTCAGATGGGGGAAGTACGATGGTACACCCAATTTATTGATTGATATATTCTTTACGCCTCAAAAAGCCACCAAAACACAACAATTTTTTGACGAAACCCGGACTTTCGATTTATTCCTGAAGCAATTTTCCTTAACGTTCGTCAATGGTACAGACGACCCTGTTCAGTATGCGCTGATTATTGGAGACGACACCAGAGAAAAGGGTATGGTACAAACGGGTATACGTATCAAAATTTTTGAGGACGATATCCGCTATTTCGATTTTTATCGTTCAAGTGCAAGTGCAGTGCGTATAGAATAACAATATTGGTCAGGTTTTCCGGACAATAAGCTGGGCATTCTCGTACTTCACCACGCGGATTGGCTCACCTTTATCAATAAATCCGGCCTCAGCCACGGCATCAAAAATCTGTTCGTTAATACTTACTTTGCCTGCAGGCCGCAGCATGGTGAAGGCTTCGCCGGTTTGTCCCATCATTTCGGTGTAATGAACATCCGACGAAGCATATCCTTCGGAAGTTTGTTGGGTGGAGAGTAAGGCCAGGTCGCCAAACATGGTGTGCCCGCCAAAGAGTTTGCGCGAAATAAAGAAGGAGCCTATCAATGAGAAGAATGAGGCAATGATGACGATGAAGAAAGCCACTATTGCGCCATCAAGGGGAACGCCGGTGAAATTAAACCCGATGTTGTCAATCATGCTTAAGGTCAGCCCTCCAACGATAAGAATAATGCCTGAGATTCCAGCGACACCAAAACCTGGTATAGCAAATATTTCTACCAGCAGGAGCACTACACCAATAACAAAGATGAGTATTTCCCAATTTGCTGCCAGGCCTTCCAGATAAAGTGGTGCAAAATAAACAATGGCGGCTACAACTGCAGCAGCGATTGGAAATCCAACGCCCGGCGTTTGCAGCTCGAAATAGATGCCTCCAATGATAATCATAATCAACAAGCCGCTGATCATGGGTTTGGTCAAAAAGCCAATGATGCGGTCGGTAGCGGTGAGTTGTTGTTCAACTACTTTAAATCCTTTTTTACCGGTGATTTTAAGTATTTCTTCAATACTGTTGGCCTGAGCGTTACAATAGCCATATTTCATAGCTTCCGTAACGGTAAAAGTGATGACTTGTCCACTGTCCGAAACACCTTCGATGCGAATCCGGGGATCAACCATTCCCTGGGCAATATCCGGGTCGCGGCCGGTGGCTTCGGCTGTGGAGCGCATTGTAGAGCGCATGTATGATTGATATTTATCGGGCATGGCCTCTCCGGTCTGGTTCACTACTGTGGCCGCACCAATATTGGCACCCTCACGCATGTATATGCTGTCGCAGGCGATGGAAATCAATGCACCGGCCGAAGCAGCGTTGTTGTCGATAAAAACCCACACAGGAATAGGGGATTGCAATATGGCTGTGCGGATGGAATCTGCGGTTTCAACCATTCCGCCATAGGTATTCATGTGAATGAGAATTATATCGGCTTTCAAATCCCTGGCTTCACGAAAAGCTTTTTTGGTGTTGTGCCAAACAGGTGGAGCAATCTCCTGCTTGATGTCAAAGACGTAAATGAGTCCGCTTTTTTCATTTGTACCGGTTTGAGCATAGGAATTAATACCCAGAATGAGGCATAAAGTAAAGACAGTCCAGATTTTAAGAGATATGTTTTTCATAATTGACAATTGATTAATTGACAGAACTTTCCTGTGCCTGCTATTTTTTTTGTGATGATGCTACATTTCCGAACAATTCATTGAATACAATCTTTATTTCCGGGTGAGCATAGGGATTTCCAGCAATGAGTTCCCTGCCGAAAAGGTAGTCATCACCACCCGAAAAGTCGGTAACCACACCACCGGCCATTTGCACAATGAAAGCGCCGGCAGCTACATCCCAGGCGTTCAGGCCGTATTCATAAAAGCCTTCAAACCTTCCACAAGCTACGTAGGCAAGGTCAGCTGCAGCAGAACCCAATCGTCTTAAGCCGGCAGTATGTTTCATAAAGTGCTTGAAAACAATGACATATTCTTCCAGTTTGCCGTAATCGTAATAGGGAAACCCGGTTGCCAGCAAGCTGTTGTCAAAATCTTTTATGGGCGAAACGGCAATCTCTTTATCATTGAGCATGGCCTTTCCATCCTTCCATGCATAAAAACATTCATCCAGGTTAATTTCATATACTACGCCAACAACAATTTTATCCTCTTCCATCAAGGCAATACTTACACAAAATACCGGCACTTTATGAATAAAATTGGTGGTTCCGTCAAGTGGGTCAATAATCCATTTGAATTTCTGATCTTTATGGCCGGCAGTATTTTCCTCGGTGATAAAGCCTGAACCGGGAAGTAGTGCTGATAAGGCATCAACAATCAATTCCTCAGCTGTTTTATCGACATAAGTTACGTAATTGTGATGTCCTTTCTGCTCAATTTCATCCTGGCTAACCTTATTCAGCTGCTCCGTGATGTATTTTCCTGCTTTTCGGGCAATGGTGCAGGTGCTTTCACAAAGTTGATGATAATCTATGTTGTTTGTCATGACTTGTCCTTGCTTTTAATCTTATATACACCCTTTGTATCGGGTTGAAGCAAAATTACGGTTTCTATCTGATTTACTGATGATTTATCGAATGGTTTCTTACAGCGGATGTAATTTCCGGTGAAACCGGTCATAAAACCATTTTCAACATCCGATTCCCAGAGTACTTCTTCTGTTTTATTCCGGTTTTCATCGTAAAATGCTTTTTGCATGGCTTCAGATAGCTTATGCAGTGCCCGACTTCTGGCCTGTTTTACCTTTTCGGGAACATGATCAGCCATTTCAGCGGCTTTGGTTCCCGGCCTGACGGAATAAGTAAACACATGTAGATAGGAAACGGGGAGTTTTCGGAGGAATGATACGGTATCGTTGAAATCTTCATCGGTTTCACCCGGAAATCCCGTGATTACATCAGCTGCAATACAGGCATCCGGCATCAGTGATTTGATTTTATTTACTCTCGCTTCAAAAACTTCCCGCTTGTATTTTCGCTTCATCAGTGCCAGAATACGATCGGTTCCCGACTGCAAGGGTATGTGAAAATGTGGCATAAATCGAGCCGACGAAGCCACAAGTTCTATGATACTGTCATTAAGCAGTTCCGGTTCCACCGAAGAAATCCTGATGCGATCAATGCCTTCAATTTTTTCAAGACCTTTGAGTAATTCAAGGAAGTTCTCGCCATGCTGACGACCAAAGTCTCCGATATTTACACCGGTCAGTACAATTTCCTTTACCTCGGTGTCGGCGATTTTTCTGGCAACATCCAGCGTTTCGGCAATGGTTGCACTTCGGCTGCGGCCACGGGCAAATGGAATTGCGCAGTAGGTACAAAAATAATCGCAACCATCCTGCACCTTGAAAAATGAGCGGGTGCGATCATTCATCGAAAATCCAGGTTCATAATGCCGGCTCGTATTTATTTTATCGTCGGCAGGCATTGTATCAATGGTATCTTTTCCGGATATAATATCAAACAAGTTGTATTTTTCGCTGTTCCCCAGCACAATGTCAACACCGGCGGTTTTCTTAAGCTCATCTGGCTTCAACTGCGAATAACACCCAATTACCGCAACTGAAGCATTCGGGTTGCGTCGTATAGCCTGGCGTATGGCCGCCCTGGTCTTCTTTTCAGCGTGGGCCGTAACGGTGCATGAATGAACAACATATATATCGGCTGTATCTCTGAAATCAACAGTTTCCCAATCGGCATCGGTAAATTTGCGGGCAATAGCTGAAGTTTCAGCAAAATTCAGTTTACAGCCAAAGGTTTGAAAGGCAATGGTCTTCTTTTTCATTGTTGCAAAGATAGTGCAATTAAGGATTTAGACCATCGGTGAGTCATTGGTCTCATGGTCATTTGTATTCCCAATCATTTCGCTCTAAGTATTTCGCTATGCTCAGGTTCGTCTTTAGCACTGGTGTTTGAAAGTGATGATAACCAGTGATCGGTATTATCTGACAAAAAATGTTCGTCAATTAGGTTTATCAAAAAAATTAAAAAGGGGAATTGTTATGCAAAAAGTAATAACTTTGCGCTGAAATGATTGCAGTCTACTTGGTTTTTCTCATTTTACAGCTCATTTCCTGATTATGATAAATTGTTCTTTATGATTCCTGTTATTGATAGTATTGCGGCTTCTATTGGTGTGTGGATGGATAAAACCATTCTGATTGTTGAAGATATTGATTCAAATTATCAATATCTGTATGCAACTCTAAACCGGTCAAGTGCTGAAATAATATGGGTAAAGAGGGGGGAAGAGGCCATTGATCTTATAAAGTCGGGAAAGAAAATTCATCTGGTTTTGATGGATATTCAACTGGAAGGTATTGATGGTTATTCTGTTACCCGGGAAATAAAAACGCTTCAGCCTCAATTGCCGGTAATTGCCCAAACTGCCTTTGCCATGAAAGGTGAAAAAGAAAAAAGTGAGGCTGCCGGTTGCGATGAGTATCTTTCCAAGCCCATCCGCCCATCTGAATTGCTGAGAACCATCAGTAAATATCTGTAAAAGATTCAAAGCCTGCCCGCTATGGCGGGATTCGAAGATTCGAAGATTCAAGGATTCAAAGATTCAAAGATTCAAAGCCTGCTTGCTATGGCGGGATTCGAAGATTCAAAGATTCAAGGATTCAAGGATTCAAAGATTCAAAGATTCAAAGCCTGCCCGCTATGGCGGGATTCAAAAAGTTTCCGATTTAATAATCAATGGATTGACGTCTATTGTCCCATTCGTCCCTCGTCCGTTTAGGCGCTAATTTTTGAATCAGATTTTTTTGAATTTATGAAATACTGCATGAGTATACCGCCAATAATCAGTGCTAAACCGGCTATGGTAGACAGCATGATTTTTTCACCCACGAAAATCGATACAAATATCAACGAGATAAACGGTGAGAGATAAACCAGATTACTGACTTTGGCGGTGTTTTCAGCATATTTCAATGCTTTGAGCCAAACCACAAAGGTGATACCCATTTCAAAAAGGCCGATGTAAATAACGCCCAGACTGCCTTCAAACCCTGGCCAAACCCACTGTTTGGTGAAAATCGTATAAATCAGTGCATAAATAAACCCAAAGCCAAAATTCAGCAATAATTTCCCGGTTTCCTCGCGTTTGTCGCGCATGTTCAGCAGCCAGTAGCTTGCCCAGAACAAGGCACTTACCAGCGCCAGCCCGGTTCCCAATGGATTGGGAAAGGTGAGTGAGGCTAACTTTCCGCCGGTTGCAATCACCAGCATTCCCAAAAAGCTGATGGTGAGTGCCGCAATGTTCATCAGCGTGATGCGCTGTTTCAATACCGGAATGGAAAGTAATACCAGAATCATGGGCCAGATGTAATTGAGCGCAACTGCTTCCTGTGCCTGCAAAAGTGTATAGGCTTTGAGCAGGATGAGATAGTAAGCAAAAGGATTCAACAGGCCCATCAGGGCTGAAAGCCCGACTTCTTTTGCAGAAATCTGTTTTAAGCCCGCAAGTTTTCCAGTGATTAATAGTGTACTTCCAAGGAAAACCACCGCCACAAAACTGGCAAAGAGCAGTATCTGGGTGTAATTCAGATAATCAAGCGTAAGCTTAAATGCCGATCCGATAGTGGACCAGAAAAGTACCGCCAGCAGGGCGAGTAGTATGGATTTGTTGCCTGTTTGCATTTAAGGCAAAAGTAGGGGAAAATATGACCCACGCATTGCTGGCTGCAGAAAAGAATAAGCTACCTGTGGATTCATTTAAAAAGGCCCTTATTTCATTATGCTGCATGCGGAATAACTAATCAAATTAGTAATCAGGGCTTGCTGACTTCATTCAACATGCCTTAAAGACCCGCTGGCATTAAATTCTATAACCTTTTATCGAAAGCGGAAAAACAAAGTCCACCAATACATTGTTATGTGCTTTTGATACGTGATCCTTAAAGGACAACATGCTTTCAAACATTGTAGAAGTATATACTCTCCCCGATTTTATTACAATGTTTTCAAGTTTCAACAATTCGCTTTTGATTGCTTTATCCCTGTTTTCTTTGCCTTTGGGAAGCTCCAGGTCCAATTCCACAATATTCCTTTCAAACACTTTGTCAACCTCCTCATAAAAGTCAATTAGTAGTGGGTTGCAGGTAAATGTTTTTATATGCGCAAATTTAATGGCTGACTTTTTCTCTACCTCATCAAGCTTCCCATCATGGTTTGCTGCGAGCAGTGAAATGTATGCAGGGAATTTGAGGAGCATTTTATACTCATCTTCAGAAAGATTTTTGAATGGTTTCATAGGGATTTCTTTTTAGCGTGTTCATTGAACTATTTACGGGTGATTTGTATTTAACTATTGTCTCATTTTTTTGGACATTACTTTACAACACTTCAAGCCATGCTTTAATATGTGGTGAAATCTTTCATACAGCCGTGCCCGATTCATTGGTCCGGCTGTTTTCTAATTTAAACTTAGGGTTATAACCATCGTTCATACACAAAAGTATGAAGAAAAGGTCAATGTTTAATTGCGGTTTCGCTTTTTCTAAATGAGGGTAAGTCCAGTTTGTTGCCAGTTTTTCTTTCTCTATTGACAGGCATGAGGTTAAAACTAGTAAAATTGAAAATGCTTAAATCCCCGTCACTCCAAATGCGCATACAATTGTTGTTTACAGATTGTAAATGCAGGAATTTTAACAATTTGACCGACACTTGTCAATATAAGTGAAAAGGCAGATCACCAACTTACAGCTTTATCACTTTTTTAATTAAAGTATGGCTGCCATAGGTGAAATGCAAAAAGTAGATGCCTGATGGATACTGGCTTATGTCGAATTCTGTGTTGAAATCCTGGTGTGTAACGGTGAACTCTTTTTCCAGAATTTTCGACATAAAAGCGTTGACGATAGCAACAGAAACCCGTTCATTGTCATGGCCTTTTACTTTAACATTCAGTATTCCTGAGGTTGGGTTCGGAGAAACACTAAGCACAAAAGGATTTTCAACTTTATCGATATTGACGAAATTGCCAATTCCAAACTCATATTCCGCAAATCTCCCGAAATCTGGATTGAAGGTATAAAGTGCGGCTCCATTGGCATCCTTTATCTTGAAGTAACCGGTACCCTGGCTTGCCTGATGCCAAAAGTAAAGGCCATTGTCGCCGGTGTCATTGATGCGCAGCTTATAACAGCCTGCAGGAAGAAGGATTGCATCATTGTAGACGGTGTTATTATCGCAGTTGCCTCTTTCAAGATAAACTTCTCCATTCCCATCATATAGCACCCAGGATGATTGATAGCCGGTATTGTTGGTTTTTAGCTCTATATCAAGCATTTCATCTTCGGCGTAGAGGTCGATATTGGTGAAAATTGATGTATATTGATTGTTATTGGAATTTTCATCCTGCTGTCCGTTCACATGGTTGATTGTAACCTCAAAGTGATTGCCTCTGCTCAGCCAGAAGCCTGGAGAAGAAATGGGCAAAACCACTGTTTCCATTTCCAGATATTCCAGGTTGCCGCTCCATGAATAGGTTTCCGTTATGCCACCAATCACTTTATAAGAAATATCCATGCTGGTGATTGTTGTTGTTCCATTGTTTTGGATAACAATTTCAGGATAGGTGCAGGCCGGATTAAATCTTTCCTGACTTGCATCCTGGGTATTGGGTTTCAACACCCGAATAACCGCAGCATCCAATTCAAAGTTAGGTTCGCCATAGGTAACCAGCAGGTGGTTTACCAGGTAGTTTGATGTACCAGTGGCATAGGTGATATTGTAATCGAAACTATGTGATTGCCCTGCTGTAACATATCCGGTAATATCATGTTGAAAAATAACTGTGGGGTCACCGGGACACCATCCGGCCCTGTCGTATAGCCAGGTGCCGCCCTGAGGATATATCGGAATGGTGGAGCACTCTGTCCACACGATCCAATCATATTCAATAGCACCACCATCAATATTAAGGGTATGATGTCGCTGAATAAATTCGCCTTCCTGTCCGTGGCCGGTGATCACCGAAATTACCTTAAAGGCATCGCCATCTGGATTCAAATTCACATCTCTTGTTTCAAGTACCCTGTCACTTTGTATGTCGGTATAAGAATTACTGGCTGGTCGCCATATGGGGTTGATGTCGATAACATCACGGGTGGGCGTACCAACAATATAAACAAATTTAATATCAATATCCTCTTGTCGTTGTCCGCCATTTTCCATAGTTAAGCGCTTCCTCCCTTTAAGGATAGGCGCATAATCGCTAACATCAAAAACCCATGTTTTACCTTCCATTCCAAGGTCAAGATTAATCCCGTAAGGTGTCACAAAAGACATTAACTGGAACTTGGCGGGATATCTATTATAATAGGTTAATTCATTGATGGCAATACTCCCGGTCTGCATGGGCATTACTGAATCTATACGGACTCCCTGAGAATTGTAAGTATATTGATATTGAACGTTCCATAGCTCCTGAACCGACACTTGTGCAATGCTATCGTTTTTCATGGTGCCCCAGTTATGTACAATCTCATATTCTTTCACAATGTTGGGATCAATCATCACTGAATCTGTAACAATGTTTTCATTCACCGTCAAATTATAATCTCCTTGTACAAAGCCAATATTGGGCCGATTCGGACATACACTAAATCCCTTGATAATATTATCTCCCCGCTCGTATTTCCAATACATATACCCATCAATGGAGGTGACCTTCGCATTAACAGAAGCATCATTCACCGTAGTTCCATTCCCTTCATCAAGTTTATAATAAGCCAAAAGGTTAGCATATTCAGGATGTGACGCATCGATTGGTTTCAGCATCCAGTCATTTATTGTTTGTTGGTCAAGTGCTGTATTCCAGATGCTCAGTTCATCAATTTTACCGTTAAAAACATTGTTCCCATTGTTATCTGATCCAAAATACAAATTTTGTATCTCAATGAGCCTGGTTTTGTCGGTTCCTGAATGCCACAATTCTCCATTGAGGTAAATATTCATTACGCCGCTAGTGGCATTTTTTGTAAAGGTCCAATGTTTCCAACTACCTTTAATTTCAGTCGCGCTGGCTGCTTTTTCAATCCTGTCATATGTATTTCCCGTATTACCACAGTCAAAATATATACTTGAATTGCTCCACGGCAAATGCACATTCACAGACCTCAGGTTTTCGCTGTCAACTCCAAAAAATGCAGAAGTTTTTATCGGAAGTAGTTTTTCGTTACCATAAACCCAGAATGAAACGGTAAATTGTTCTGACACGATTGCGAATGGGTCAGACGGAAGGTGAATGACTCCTGAGATATTGTTCAGATTATAGGAATTGGCAGGGCGATTCCCATTGTTTGATTTGTGCTCGCTCCCGTTATTAAAAGTGCCGCATCGGGTATATTATTGGTAAATGAAAATTCTATAATTATGTTGGATGTTCCGTCCCAGATGAAGGGGGTGTAAAACTGGATTTTATTGGTGCCCGAAACAAAATTATAATCATGGAAATAGACCTCTGTAAATCCATCAATATCCGGATTGCCATTATCCAATGCCGTTTTGGTTGTATGTTTTATTTTTACTTTCAGGTATTGCGCCATGGCCGTAGCACTTGTCACATTTATTTCGATGGCATCAATTTCTCCGTTTTGAAGGCCTGCGGCAGTAAGTTCAGTTTGTGTATAGAGAAATTGAGATTTTGCGCTTTTATCCGATGTACTCAACACGTAGGGAAGTGGCAAGCTCCCGGAACCTATAGTCGAAATGTTTTCTGAAATGGTGCTATTGATAATTACTTCCTGCTGATTGTACTGGTAATAATCATAGATAGGGTAATCAACGTAATTGAATTGGGTGCCTGAAAAGTTTGTAATTTGATGTGAAGGAGTATAATTGGTCACAGAATCAATACGTGTTGAGTCGTAAATGTAAGTATTACATGAATAATCCCATTCACCGCAGCCCAGGTTCGTGTTGTTCGAATTTGAAACCAGGCCATCCTTACACCTCATGTTGTACATCATCAGTATTTTCTCATACTTCTGGTTGATGACATTTGGAAAATCAATCATTGTATCTCTGCCATTCAAACTTTGAGTCTGGCTATAATTAATGGTTGGAATGATGATTGTATCGCCAGCATTCTGTGCAGTTACAATCAAAGCAACAAAAGAAATGAGAAGGGTAAATAAGGCTTTCTTCATAATTAATAGGATGTTGGGATTATTGATATTCTTTGTTAATTTATCAAATATATGAAGGTTTACTTATATAAAAAAGAATCAATGTGATTATTTTGGACCAAAGCATGACAGAAGAGAGCATTATATGTTGACAATTTGCTTAGGATGACAAATTCGTTTTTTTTGAATCAATCCCATTGCCTATGTCTAAACGCTTGACTGAGAGGGCGGTATTGTTGGTTGTTGTTTTTGGGGTCGTTTACTTGATGAGTGCCAGTTGTTATTTTACGTAATGGCTGTTATAGACAACAAATTCAGCTTTGGCATCCTTAATGAAAATTGTATCTGAATGCACCTTGTCGATAAATTTCATGCTGAATTTTGCTGTCACAAAATAGGCTTTATCACTCCTCGGATCAATTGCCTCATTCGGGTTTTTGTAGTTGAAATCAGTAAGGTATTCAACTTTTTCTATTTTGAAATATGGGCTTGGATTATTTATATCTGGCAATAATAAATCTGTTGAAAAGTATGTTCCTTTATTGGTTGAATAAGAAATAACAACTCCATCTTCATCATACGATGCATAGCTTCCGGCATTTTTAACTATGCTGAGATCACCTGTTTTAAATATAAATTTAAATTCATTGTCCGATAAATTATAAATGGTATTTAAGCCCTGTACCGCTGGTATGGTATCACCATGCGATTGCGTTTCGATAAGCGATGTTGAGTTTTCCAACGAAGTGATCTGAAACCTTTTTTGAATATTAATATGCAGGTTTGGCTGGCTTTCAAAATGAATTATATTGCTGATTATAATAACTCCCGGTAAGTATTTGGTATCTATGTGGACATTTGGTCCTGCTTCATATATTTGAACCTGGAAAAGGGCTGTCGAATCATTAATGATGCAATTTAATACAGGATCAACAAGCTTAACCTTATCTGAATTGTCTTTTTTACAAGATGAAATTAAGGTTGACAAAAGGAAACTTAATAAAATAATCTTTTTCATAATAAAGGTTATTAGGCTCCAGTTGTTAGTAATAATTTGCAATTGATCAATACAGGAGGCACCAGCTTTAAAATATATACACCTTTTTACTTCAAAACGTGCACACATCCTAAACATTAAACAACTTATACCTTTCTCAAAAACTGATACTGTAAACTTCCTCCACAAATATAGAAAAATTTCATTTTTGAAAATTTATTTCTTTTAAAAGAAATTCTTTTATCAAAAGTGCTGAAAATTGAAAAGTTAGCTTTGCATTGATTGCCCAACATACTTATGAACCCCTGTAAGCAGGACCTTCACGTATCATGAAACTTCTGTAGTGTGAAGGGTGGCTCCTGAGAGATGGTCGAAAGGCTCACCTTGTCAGTTAATATTGGCATTGCCGGATGTTTAATAAAAGTCAGGTGCCCTTTTCCTTGTCGTAAAATTGTTTGCCTGCTTTTATTTATGTCCTGAAGTACTTTTGAATTAATGTCACCAACTCTTCCTTTTTAATGGGTTTCGAAATATAATCATTGCACCCGGCTTCGATTGCTTTTTCGTGGTCGCCTGAAAGCCCAAAAGCTGTTTGTGCTATAATTTTTACATTCTTATTGAATTGCCTGATTTGACGAGTTGCTTCGTGCCCGTTCAAATCCGGCAGTTGAATGTCCATTAGAATTAAATCAAGGTCAGGATTGGTCTGGCAGATTTTAACGGCTTCATTTCCAGTACTTGCAACTAAAAGCTCCTGGCAATAGTCTTTTACAATAATTGAAATTAGCTTTTCCGATATTTCGTCATCCTCAACGATTAATATCCTCTTTCCTGATACTTCAGGATTAATCAGCATCTTTTCTTCTGTTGACCTGACACTATTTTCAATAAATCTGTTTTCTTCCGGGTTAGCATTGTATGGTAAGGTGAAATAAAATGTTGTACCAATGCCTTCTTCGCTATCCAGCCAAATTTTGCCACCCAGCATTTCAACATACGCCTTAGAAATAGCTAATCCCAATCCTGCACCTTGTCGGGCCATTTTATCGGTAATATCAGCCTGAATAAAACGTTCAAATATAGCAGACTGCCTGTCTTTGGGAATTCCAATTCCTGTATCTTTTACGTAAAATTCAAGAGTTTCTCCTTTTTTCAGACAACCAAATTCTATTGTACCTTTATTACTGTATTTAATGGCATTTTTTACAAGATTGGTGAGAATTGAATAGAGCTTCTCACTGTCTGTTCTGATAGTTGCCTCCTTTGCGGATAAGGTGTTTTTGAAAATAAACTGCATTCCTTTTTCTTCCACCTGAGGTTTAAAGAAGATATAAATAAATTCAATCTTCTCTTTTATGTCCGTGTTGCTGATATTAAGGTTCATCAAACCGGCTTCAATTTTTGAAATATCAATAATATCATTGATAATATTAAGCATTCGCGTCCCGGATCTCTCGATGATGTTTATGTATTTTTGTTGTTGATCTCCGGTAAGTTGTGGTTCTTTTAGCAGGTTTGAGAAGCCCAGAATACCATTCATGGGTGTACGTATTTCATGGCTCATATTGGCCAGAAATGCCGATTTAAGGCGATCGGCTTCTTCGGCTTTTTCTTTGGCAATTACCAATTCTTCAAGCGCTTGCTTCTTTTCTGTGATATCTTGAAATACACAGTAAGTCTGTTTAAAACTGCCATCGGGATGATAACCGATACATCCTTCAAATGAGATATCCAAGTAGTGCCCTTTCTTGTGTCGTAATTTAAATTGCACATCGCTTATATAACCTAGCTTTTTAAAGACAGGGAAATTTTTCTCGAAATGGCTTTGCCAGCCTGGATGGAGAAAATCTTTATAGAACTTTCCAATAACTTCTTCTCGTTTATAACCCAATGTTGCAAGCCATGCCGGGTTTACATCATTAAAACTACCGTCTTCATTTAACGATTGATAAGACAAGGGCGCATTTTCATAAAGTGCTTTGTATTTTTCTTCACTTTCCTGAGCTTTCTCCTTGGCTGCAATTAAGTCTAATTCTATTTTTTTACGCTCGCTGATATCAACATGGGTTCCTACCATTCTGATAGCCTTACCCTCTTCATCAAAAATCGCTTCTGCCCGGGAAAGAATATCGACCCAGTGCCCGAGTTTGTGTTTCATTTTAAACTCTATCACAAAACGGTCCAGTTGTTTCGTGATAAGTTTATGATGCAACTCCCATGATTTCTTAACGTCCTCGGGAGCGGTTGTTTTTTCCCAGACAGAGAAATCATTCGGAATTTCATGATCTTCATATCCAATCATTTTTTTCCATCCTGGCGAGTAATATATTTCATTGGTTTCAAGATTCCAATCAAATAACCCGTCGCTGGAAGCGTTCATGGCGAGATTAAATCGTTCTTCACTTTTCTCTGCTTTCCCTTTGGCTTCAAGTAACTGCTGATTTGCGGCTCTTAACTGTTGATTTGCAGCCAAAAGTTGCTGTTCGCTGGCAAATAATTGCTGGTTGGCAGCTTGAAGCTGCTGTTCGTTAGCCTGAAGTTGTTGATTAACGGCACGTAGCTGTTGCTCATTTGCAATTAATTGTTGATTCAGCGCTTTTAAATTATCTTCTGCGTTTTTCTGTACGGTAATGTCAATAATAACCCCGGTAATTTTTAAAGGGTTTCCCTGCGCATCTCTTTCAATATCTGCAATTGAGTGAATAGTTTTTCGAATACCTTTGTCGTTTGTTATAATATCAAATACTAATTCGTATTTTTTATTGTGCTCCACCAGGTCAAGTAGCGCCTGATGAACTCGTTTTCTCTCCGGAATACAGCGTTCTACCATCTCGGTTGAAAAATCATTCAAATTCAAATCATAACCATAAATTCTTTTGGCTTCATCTGACGCCCAGAAATTTGCTGAAATCGGGTCATATTCCCAGTTCCCGACATGACCGAGTGCCTGGGCTTCTTTATATCGTTTTTGGTTTTTCTGAAGGTCTTTTTCCAACTGCTTTAGCTCCACAATATTCCCGATTAACTTTGCGGATGTCTCGAGTTTTTCTTTGGCAATATCGATGATAAAAGCCGGACGAGTCTCATAACTTTTGGCCAGTTCTTCTAATTTATCAACTGACACATTATATCTGGCAGCTATTTCTATTAATTGGTCTTTATCGGTAGGGGGATTGCCATAACCAAAATTAATGGAACCAATAACTTGATTATTTGCCCTGATGGGTATGGCAAAAATGTGCAATCCTCCATTACATTCAATATCAACTGGTTTATTGGTTTGAATAGACTGTTTTGAGGCATCTGCCCAGCACGATTCGTGGCAGAGCCATTTGCCCGATTCAAGCGCGTTTTTATTGTTCTTTGTTTTACAAAGCGCGCGCGCAGAGCAATCCATAAACCGGCACCAATCCGAAGAAAAAATCCCAACCGCATAATCACCGTTTTTTTCATAAACTGCGGCGGAGGTTTCCAATAAAGAAAGATAATCGCTTACGATCCCGTTTAACACTTCTTTCCCAACAGAATCTAAAATTGTGCGGTTTTGGTTTATAGCTGTCAGATCTCCATAGTCTGGTATCTTTATTTCAGTTTTCTTTTTTTTATTTTGTAATAACCATTCGATTGTTTTTAAATGCTTTTCTGTATTTTTTCTTTCGGTTATATCGTTTAGGGTAATAATCAGGCTGCCCGGAATGAATTGCGCATAGATTTCACAAATTTTTACACTTCCATTTTTGCAATGTATTTCGTATTCACCGGTATTTACCGCATCTGTTGTGTTTTGGGCAATTTCTAAAAATGGCTTCCAGCGCTCAATCGCTTCTTGTCTGTATTCTTTATTGGGGAAGGCAAGTTTATACCACTCTTCTGTAGTTTTGGGATAATGGCCAAACAATTGAATGGCACTTTTGCTCCAATATTGAATATGATTATCCTTTATATCAACTACAGCTATAGGAAAAGGGCTATTGTCAATTACTGTTCGAAGTCTTTCTTCACTCTTCTTTAATTCTTCTTCTGCATTCTTGCGTTCGGTAATATCCTGAAAAGAGCCGAAAAGCCGCACCACCTTGCCTTTTTCATCTTTTTCAGCATAACCCCGCGCAGTGCAGAATGCATTTGTTCCATCAGTTCTTATTATTTCGAGATCAATTTCAAAGGGTTCACCTGATTTAAGGGCACGCTGCACTGCGGCGTCCAGACGTTGCATACTGTCAGGGACATAAATTTTTGGATGGTCAGCATAAGAAACCGCACCGTTTTCAGGTTTCATTCCAAATATTCTAAACAATTCATCTGACCAGGTTACTGTATCAGTTGCAACGTACCACTCCCAGCTTCCAACACGTGCTATTTTCTGGGTTCGGATAAGTGTATCCTGCCTGGATATTAATTGCAGTCCACTTTCCTGAAGTTGTTGGTTTGCTGCATGTAGCTTTTTCTCGGTTTCTTTAAAGAGTCCGTCATTTTGTTCTAACTCAGCAATTCTTTTACGAAGCTGTATCAGTTCATTCATCATTGGATCTTTCTTGCTCATAGCAACAAGGTTATTAGTATTATTATTTACTTGCTGTTTGCCAAAGTGTTTCCTGTTTTGAGTCTCCAACTGTAAGGAAATTGCTCCCCATTTCAACATCAAATATAACTGTTCTTCTTTCAAAGCCTCCAATTGACTCAGCTTTAATTTTAAATTGTTCTTCCGTGAGCCACTTCTTAATTGAATTCAGATTATCTTCTCCAATGATATCGTTTTCCCGTTTCAACACATTGGCACCTCCAACCAGGCATATCTCCAGGTCCTCAGTGTTAACATCCCGGTTTTTCATTTGCCTTAACAATTCTTCGAGCGCATTGGCTGCATATCTGGTGGCATTCACCTGGTTTTTTGAAGAAGCTCTCCCTGGAAGCATTATATGAGCCATTGCGCCCATTTTTTTTTTCGAATCAAATGCAGTAATAACCACACACGAACCTATAGCGCCAGAGTTTAAAATTGTTTCAATACCACCAGAACTCACCTCTCCGGTATTAACATATTGCACTACTTTAACCGGTTTCTTATCCATTTTCAAATCTACTAATATTTATTGATATTCGAGTTACTGTTTTTTTACAATTAATAGCAGTCATCTTTTAGTACGCATCCTTTATTATAACAGTTGGTGCTTGCAGCGCCTGGCATTTCATAATACTTATTTGCCAAACAATGTATTATAAGACTATACCTTATGAACCTTAGTGCTATCCTTGTTTCCTGGTAAAAATCACTACTACTTGCACATCCCCAAAAAGTATTTACATTTGCTGCTTAATTCTAACCATTCACACTATTATGAAAAAATTGGCTGTTGTTGCTTTGGGCGGTAATGCCCTGTTACGCAGCGACCAAAAAGGTACCATTGACGATCAGGAAGGAAATGTTTACGAAACTGCGGAGCGCTTGCTCACACTTATCAAAGCCCAGTACAATATTGTTGTAACCCATGGCAACGGTCCACAGGTAGGTAACATTCTGTTGGCCAACACCGCGGGACACAAATTGTATGGTTTGCCCGATATGCCGCTGGATATTGCAGTGGCTTATTCACAGGGTTTTATTGGTTATATCATTGAGCAGCAGTTGCGCAATGTGATGATGGCCAACGATATGGATCGTGATATCATTACCATTATTACTCAGGTTCTGGTGGATAAAGATGATCCGGCATTTCAGCACCCAACCAAACCAGTTGGTCCTTATTACACCCTGGAAGAATCGGAACAGATTACTGCTGAAACCGGCGCCAGATTTGCAGCTGATGCCCGCGGGCGCGGCTATCGCAAGGTAGTAGCCAGTCCCAAACCATTGGTCATTAACAATCAGAAATCAATTGAAACTTTAGCCAGGGCAGGGCAAATTGTGATTGCTGTGGGCGGTGGCGGAATTCCGGCATATTATGTCCAGGAAAACAAACTGCAGGGGATTGACGCTGTTATTGATAAGGATCTGGCTTCATCACTTCTTGCCGTACACATTCGTGCAGATAAATTGTTTATCCTCACCGATGTGCCTAAAGTTTGTATTAACTACAATACACCACAGGAAAAAGCCCTCGATCGCATGACCATTGCTGAAGCAAAAAAACACCTTGCCGATGGTCAGTTTGCTGAAGGCAGCATGGCACCGAAAATCAGGGCGGCCATCAGCTTTGTGGAGGGTAGTGGAAAAGATGCAATCATCACCAGTACTGATAAGCTGGGTGTGGACAATGGCGGAACCCGCATCGTAATTGTTTAATTATTCATCATCAAAAACATAATATCATGGCTTTTAACTTAAGAAACCGTAATTTTCTGAAACTGCTCGACTTTTCGACCCAGGAAATTCAATACATGTTACAACTTTCGGCTGACCTTAAAAAGGCGAAGTATACCGGAACTGAGCAACCCCGATTAAAAGGCAAAAACATTGCCCTGATTTTTGAAAAAGATTCCACCCGCACCCGTTGCGCGTTTGAAGTAGCTGCTCTTGATCAGGGAGCGCACGTTACCTATCTTGGTCCTTCAGGTTCGCAGATTGGTAAAAAAGAAACCATGAAAGATACCGCCCGCGTACTGGGTCGAATGTATGATGGTATTGAGTATCGTGGCTACGCGCAATCTATCGTGGAAGAGTTGGGTAAGTATGCCGGCGTTCCTGTGTGGAATGGTCTGACCACCGAGTTTCACCCCACACAGATTCTTGCCGACTTCCTCACCATGATGGAACATTCGGACAAGCCGCTGAGTCAGGTTGCATTCTGTTATTTTGGTGATGCCAAAAACAATATGGGAAATTCCCTTATGGTGGGTGCTGCCAAAATGGGTATGGATTTCCGCGCTGCTGCGCCTAAGGCTTGCTGGCCAAACGAAGAACTGGTGGCTACCTGCCGTGAAATTGCCAAAGAAACCGGTGCAAAAATCACCCTCACCGAATCGGTGGAGGAAGGTGCCAAAGGTGCCGATTTTCTTTATACCGACGTTTGGGTTTCCATGGGCGAGCCTGCTGAAGTATGGGCAGAGCGTATAAAACTGCTGAAACCTTACCAGGTAAATATGGAGGTTGTTCGTATGACAGGCAATCCTAAAGTGAAATTTCTGCACTGTCTGCCGGCTTTCCACAACCGCGATACTACCATTGGAGAGGATATCTTCCAGAAATACGGAATTGACAGTATGGAAGTAACCGAGGAAGTATTTGAATCGGCCATGTCGGTGGTCTTTGATGAAGCCGAGAATCGCCTGCATACCATTAAAGCAGTGATGGTAGCTACGCTGGGAAGCTAATTTAGAAAAGAACCAGGTTAAGTTTTTTTTTAATGCGGCTGTATCTGTGGATGCAGCCGTATTTTATTTTTTGACTGATCGCCTGCCATAGACGTCCAATTTCGGCTAAAGCCAAAGGTGTCGTTAGCCGCATCATGCACCGGTTTGAAGCGTAGTACGATGTGATGGCGCGTTTCCTAACGCGTGCCTGAGCCCTTTTATAGCTCCGGCTGAGCGGAATTTGACAACCCAAACTGCTTGTGGACCATGGAACTCAGCGATTTAATTCTGCTCTAAAATGCAAAAGCGGAATTGCAAATTCCGCTTAGCCCTATTTTTATTAAAAAACGCTGCGCCTGCCCGACGAAATGAAGTGACGGCGGGTCTCAGCGCGTTAAGGTTTGATTCTGACTACCTCAATTTCATCGCATCAATCATCTCTTCCAGCTTTTTACGCATTTCCTTGTTTACCTCATCAAATTTTGACTTGTCGGGAAGCAATCCTTTTACGCCGAAATAAAACTTGATTTTTGGTTCGGTACCAGATGGGCGGACGGTAATTTTGCTGCCACCTTCCAAAAAGAACTGCAACACATCTGATTTGGGTAAATCAATGGGTTTTGTGGCGCCGCTAATGAGGTTCTGTTCTTTCTGAAGCAGGTAATCTTTTATCGTAACTACTTTAATGCCATTGATTTCTTTGGGAGGAGTGCTGCGATAATCTACCATCATTTGCAGGATTTCCTCGGCACCGGATTTGCCTTTTTTTGTAATTGAAATCAGGTCTTCGAGGTAAAAACCATATTCATGATAAATGTTGATCAGCATTTCATACATACTCATACCCTGTTCACGTGCCCAGGCAGCAGTTTCGCACAGCATGGCGCAGGAGGCCACAGCGTCTTTGTCGCGAACGGCATCTCCAATCAGGTAACCATAGCTTTCTTCGCCTCCACCAATGAATTTCTTCTGTGGTTCATTCTTGCGGATGACTTCAGCAATATATTTGAAGCCGGTAAGTACATCAAAGGTTTCAACGTTGCAGCTATCAGCAATGTCCTTCAAAAGCTCAGAAGTAACAATGGTTTTGGCAATAAATTCCTTACCCGTAAGTTTGCCATTGGCTTTCCACTGACTGAGTAAGTAATAAATCAGCAGTGAGGCCGACTGATTGCCATTGAGCAGTATGTAATTTCCTGCATTATCGCGGACACCCATACCTACGCGATCCGCATCGGGATCAGTTGCCAGGATAACGTCGGCATTTTCTTTCCGGGCCAGTTCCAAAGCCATTTTTAGTGCCGCTTTTTCTTCTGGATTTGGTGAAACTACCGTTGGGAAATTGCCATCAGGAACCATTTGTTCCGCAACAGTAAAAACATTTGTGAATCCAAACTTTTTGAGCACTTCCGGTACCAGTTTGTATCCGGTGCCGTGGATGGCAGTATAAACAATTTTTATATCGTGCTGCTTTTTGATGATTTCAGGCGAAAGGGAAAGCGTCTTAAGGGTATTGAGGTAAGCTTCATCCACTTCAGCACCAATAATCTTTATTTTATCTTCGTTTCCACTGAATTTAATATCAGCCACTGAAGCAATCTTCTGCACCTCGGCAATCACATTTTTATCATGCGGCGGTACAAGCTGACCGCCATCGCCCCAATAAACTTTATAGCCGTTGTATTCCTTAGGGTTGTGTGAAGCAGTAACCACAATTCCTGTATGGCAGTTGAGTTGCCTTACAGCGAAGGACAATTCGGGAGTCGGGCGAAGGCTGTCGAAAAGGAATACCCTAATTCCGTTGGCGGCAAGTACTTCTGCAGAAATACGCGCAAAATAAGGACTATTGTTTCTGGGATCACAGGCAATTGCTGCCCTGATTTCGGGTTCGTTGATAAGCGTTTTTTTCAGGTAATTGGCTAGTCCCTGAGTAGCAGCACCCACCGTGTATTTATTCATGCGGTTGGTGCCCGAACCCATGATGCCACGTAGTCCGCCGGTTCCAAATTCCAGATCGCGGTAAAAACTTTCTACAAGCTCGGTGGGCTGGTTGTCGATCATGTTTTGAACGGCTTGTCGGGTTTCATCGTCATAATTATCACTAAGCCAACCTTTGGCTTTTTCCAAAATTTTGGGGTCAACATCATGAATGGTCATAGTTCGTGTTTTTTTGGATAACCTGTTAAATATTGATTTTGTTCATCACTTCAGATACTGTTGATTACTTTTCGGTACCCCTCGGTAACTCCCGGGGCATTAAAGGTAATGATAATTCCCATGCGTTTATGGGCAATTTTGAGTTTTGCCATCATTGCACTTATATGAAGATTGGTGATTTCAATGTCTGTTATAAGTTCTACAATTGTCTGATTTTCAACAAGAATTCCAACAAATACTTCTTTGTTTGTCTTTATTTCCTTGTAGTAAACCGGGAAGGCAATATCGCGTTTGAACATCAGTCCTTTAAGCCTTAGCTCATGCAGGAAGCAGGTATAATAAATTTGCAAATCCAATCCCTGGCCTAATTCTGTGTAAACTTCAGAGGCAGCCTCAAAAATACGTGTATGTAAACGGTTAATTTCAGCCCTGTTCATTGAGTAGCGCAATACATTTTTTTAAACTGTCGCGCCAGTAAGGTACGCTTTGATTGGTGATTTGGCTGTATTTCGATTTATTGAGAAGGCTATAGTAGGGTCGGGGAGAGGGTAGTGGATAACCGGCGGTATCAGTAGGCTTAACCTTCGCATCCAATCCTGAAAATTCAACAATGGCACAGGCAAAATCGTACCAACTGCAGGCACCTTCATTGGAAAAATGAATAATTCCGGGTTCTGCATTGAGTTGAATCAGCAGCAGAATGGCTTCTGCCAGATCGTGGGCCCATGTGGGAGATCCCACTTGATCGGCGACAACTTTTAATTCACCATGATCTTTTCCTACCCTGCGGATGGTTTTTACGAAATTGGCGCCAAAGGTGGAATATAACCATGCAGTGCGGATAACAATGGCTTTTTCGCAATGACTTAGCACATTCTGTTCACCTTTAGCTTTGCTTTGTGCATATTGGCCCAGGGGATTCAATGCATCATCTTCCTCATAAGGCTTGTAATTACGGCCATCAAAAACATAATCTGTTGAAATGTGCACCATACGTGCTCCGGCTTTGTGAGCGGCTGTGGCCAGAATTCCGGGAGCTTCTGCATTAAGAAGGAAAGCCAGTTCAGGCTCCAGTTCGGCTTTGTCTACCGAAGTGTAGGCGGCGCAGTTTATAAGCCATTGTGGCTTGAATAACCGCATGGTTTCCTGAACCTTATCAGGATGGGTTATGTTTAATTCATCAACATCGGTAAATAAAAAATTCATTTCCGGATGTGTGGCCGCCAGCAATCTGAGTTCGTTGCCCAGCTGGCCATTGCTTCCAGTAACAAGTATTTTAGTGCTCATGATTTATTGTTAATAAGTATTGCTCGGGAAAATAAATAAATTCTTCGCATCTCCTTTATATCTGACGGTAATCAGGCCTCTAGACGAAGCGAATAGAAAAATCTCATTCCTGAATAAGAATATTTGTTACACGATGTTATTAATTCACAAAGTGCTTAAAAAACTCAATGGTTTCCTTCAATCCTTCTTCCAATTCGATTTTGGGCTCCCAGCCCAGTTTGCTTTTGGCCAATGAAATATCGGGCTGCCGCTGCATGGGATCATCACTGGGCAAAGGCATGCGTACAATGGCAGATTTAGATCCGGTCAGGCGGATGATCATTTCGGCAAGTTGCAGAATGGTGAATTCATTGGGATTTCCTACATTTACCGGGCCGGTAAAATCATCTCCTGTATTCATTAGTCGGATCATGCCATCGAGTAAATCGGAATAATAGCAGAAACTGCGGGTCTGGCTTCCATCGCCATAAATGGTGATGTCTTTTCCCTGCAAGGCTTGCATAATGAAATTTGAAACCACCCTGCCGTCGTCAGGGTTCATGCGAGGACCATAAGTATTGAAAATACGCATGATCTTGATTTTTACATTGTTCTGCTTGTGATAATTTATAAACAAGGTTTCCGCAGCACGTTTACCTTCATCGTAACAAGCGCGTTCGCCAATAGGATTTACATGGCCCCAATAGGCTTCAGTTTGCGGATGAATCTGAGGATCGCCATAAACTTCGCTGGTGGAGGCTTGCAGGATTTTAGCCTTTATTCGTTTGGCAAGTCCGAGCATATTTATTGCACCCATCACCGATGTTTTCATGGTTTTGATGGGATTGTACTGGTAATGAATGGGCGAAGCCGGGCAGGCCAGGTTGAATATTTCGTCAACTTCAATAAAAAAGGGCATGGTAACATCGTGCCTGATTAACTCAAAATAGGGATTGCCCATCAAATGTGCTACATTTGACTTTTGCCCGGTGAAGTAATTGTCGAGGCAAACCACTTCGTTGCCTTCATTCAGCAGTCGCTCACACAAGTGTGAACCAAGAAATCCCGCACCACCGGTAACCAGTATTTTTTTACTCATTCTATTGTTTATTGTGCTTTGTTTGTATCAACCCCGATACAGTAAAAATCAAATCCCAGATTATTTAGTTCCTTCTGGTCGTAGATATTCCTTCCGTCAAAAAGTACCGGATTCTTAACTAATTTCTTGATTACATACCAGTTGGGGAATCGGAATTCAGTCCATTCTGTAATCAGGAATTGTGCATCCGTATCCATAAAGGCTTCATATGGATCTTTGGTGAATTCAATTTTATCTCCGAGTTTACGTTCTGCTTCTGGCATAGCTACCGGATCGTAGGCCTTTACCTTACAGCCAGCTGACAGCAGTTTTTCAATAATAACCAATGCTGGTGCTTCACGCATATCATCAGTTTGTGGTTTGAATGAAAGTCCCCAAAGTCCAACGGTTTTACCTTTAATGTCACCGTTAAAATGTTGAACAAACTTATTGAATAAAACTGATTTCTGATCGTCATTAACATCTTCAACAGCCTTGAGTATGCGCATGGAATATCCTAAAGAATCGGCGGTTTTAACTAACGCCTTTACATCTTTCGGAAAGCAGGATCCCCCATAACCTATGCCTGGATAAATGAATTTTGTGCCAATTCGTGAATCGCTGCCGATACCTTTTCTTACCATATTCACATCTGCTCCAACAATTTCGCAAAGATTTGCTATATCGTTCATAAAGCTGATTTTTGTAGCAAGCATGGAGTTTGCCGCATATTTAGTCATCTCAGCTGAAGGTACATCCATAAATATAACAGGGTGTCCATTGAGGGTGAAGGGTTTATATAGCCTGGTCATAATTTCTTCACCTCTTGCGGACTCAACACCAACAACAATGCGATCAGGCTTCATAAAATCACTGATGGCATCGCCTTCTTTCAAAAATTCAGGATTGGAGGCCACATCAAATTCCATGTTAAAACCTCGCTTGTCTAATTCTCGATGAATTGCTGCCCGTACTTTCTTAGCCGTTCCAACGGGTACGGTACTTTTGGTCACAACAAGAATGTGCTTTTCCATATACTGACCGATGGTTCTGGAAACATCAAGCACATATTTCAGGTCAGCGCTGCCATCTTCATCGGGAGGTGTTCCTACAGCGATAAAAATTACATCTGTATCATTTACGCATGAAGGTAAATCGGTTGAAAAATGTAATCTGCCTTTTTCAACATTCCGGGCAATCATATCATCAAGGCCAGGCTCATAAATAGGTGAAATGCCTTTCTTCAGGTTCTCAATTTTATTGACATCTATGTCAACGCAAACAACCTCAATGCCTACTTCGGCGAAACAAGTGCCGGTTACCAAGCCAACATAGCCGGTACCTACGATGGTAATTTTCATAAATTTATATTTAAAGTGATTGTCTGTAACTCAGTCAGCAAATATAGGGATAAGTATGCTGTAATGACAGGGAAATTTAAGATTTATTGATTTGGATTAATATATTCGTACCTCACATCGTTATGTAGAATTTGAAATCAAGGGGATATGGTTAAAATTGATTTCCAGCCAGGATATGGATAGAATGATAAGTAGCTTTAGGGAATGGTTATTTGATATAAAAGAAAAAACCACTTGTAAATCTATGATTTCCAAGTGGTTTTGTGATCCAGCTGGGTGTTGAATATATACTGATTGTCAGTTAGTTAACTGTATATGGTAGCAATATGGTAGCGCATTTTTAAATAGTTTAAAGATTTATTTTTCGTTTTGGGATTGTTCCTATTGTGCAGTTGTCCATCAAAGACAAAAAAACCGGATTAATGATAACCCGGTTTTTCCCCAAAACAAATGAAAAAAATGAAAAAATCCCTGTTTGTGTGCAGTCAAACAAGAATAAGTTAAATAATTTAAGGCGTTACCGAAACACCATCATTGATGTTGATGATCTTACAAAATTGAGTTTCTTGCTCAATACCAATATCACCACGCCAGGTTATTTTAATCGCAACTGAATGCTTTTTAAACGCATCACCTGCGGTTGTGGAAACTTCCACCTGCATACCTTCACGCATTGCAAAGAGCATTTTACTAAAATCACCTGTGAAAGCAATTCCCTTATCTTCAGAAACACCAAGGTTAACAGGTAATGAAGCTGTGTGCAATAAAGGTACAGTTTCAATAACTTTCGGGGCTTGCAACCATCCATTGCCTCCGGTAATCTGCTCAAGGCTTAAGTAAGCCAGATCACGCGGTGATGTGATATAGGCCGTAGGATCAGTATTAGAGCTAACAATTTTTTGCCATGCTTGCACAAGAGTTGGCCATGTTAGTGAGGAAGCTCCTTCCAGGTCAATTTCATGAACTCCGGCAAGGTTTGCAATTCCTGTGGGCTCTGTGGTTCCAGCTCCCATAAGTGCCATATAGTCTAATTTAAGTGCCAATGCATTAACAAGTGCATTTTCGATCACGTTGGCAATATTAGGTGCATCGTAGGCTAATTCCCTGGACAAATATACTGTGGCTCCTATAGTGAAGGCATTAAGCTCAATACCATCGAAAGACATATCATTGTCTGAAAAGGCTTCATTTTCCAATTTTACCTCCATTGTTGGATCTTCGGTAATTTTAGCCAATACCATAGTTTTGCCGGTCATCTCAATTAATTTTGCACCAGCTGCACCGCAAACCGTTTTTGCTCTTGCCCGATCAATGATTTCAGAATAAAGACCAACCGGCACAAGTACGCTGCCCGATCCGGCACCAGTGCCCAAGGCTCTGTATTCATTTTCAGCTAATCCTGGGTTCCCGACGATCATAGATTGAATTAACCTACCAATGCTTAAGCCTCTTTCTTCAGGTGAATTAGAGTCTGAATAACGTTCACCCTTATTGAATACCTTAACCGGCTTTCCTGAACGTGCGTCAATCCATTGGGTTTTATTTGCTTTGGGTGGTGCGCTCATTTGCTCATTTAAGAAGTTCCCGGCCATCTCTGCGGCACGCTTTTCTTCAGATAATACAATTTTAAGCCTATCCCCAAGTTTATCGAATTCCTGATTTAGCTCATCCCATCTTTGGGATTCTGTTTGTGAAAAATCTCGCTTTTCCTTTTTAGCAAGATTAGACATAGCTGTCAGATTATCATGTATAGCTGCGCGCTTTTCTCTGATTTGAAGTGATGTTTCAATCTTACCAGCTACAGGGATAAAAGCAAGGCCAACGCCAATGCCAGCGAAAATTTGTTCAATGCTCCCGGCTTCCATTAAGCTGGTTGCAAATGGGATTGCAATGGCTGCAAAAAGCATCACCATCAAAACTTTGATAATCTTTAAAGTTCTCATTCTAAAGTGTGTTTGGTTAATTTTAAATTAGGTTAATCGAAGCCCACAAACTGCGAAAAGTATCACCATCAATTACAACCGGTTCTGAATTATGCTTTTCGGTACCCATCCAGTTGACTGCTTTGTCGTAATGAAACTCAATCCGATTTTTGGAAATTGCAACCAAAGTAAGTTCATCAATTGTTAAATGATCCAGGTTGAAATAGGCCAGCCGCTTCATTAGGAAGTTTAAGAGCATTTCAGGATAAAGAGCCGAAGTTTCAGAAATAACATGTTCCTGGCTTTCAGCTATTGCGCTAAAAAATAGGATTGCTGCTACTTCCTGAAAGTGTAATTCTTTGATGGGATCAGATTCAATAATTTCAGCATCCACAAGCCAGGGAATTACCTGTTCAGCGTTTGGGAAATGTTTTTTTACTTCGGGTAAGGTTAAAAGATCGTTGAGTTTCATATTATTGGGCTTTGATATTGCAAATGTACATTGTCGATTGTCTATAAATCAGGAAGTAACTTCCGTTTTTTCATTCGGGAATTAATTGTTTTTCTATAACTCTCATAAGATTTAAATCGAGGCACATCAAAATAATGCTCTGCGAGGGCTTCGGCTTGTTGGTATGCTTCAAAATTTTTTAAGCCATATTCTATTATAAAAAAGTTTACCCAATCATTAAATAACATTGGATCGGCACCCTTCGATAAGGTTTTTAAAATACTTGCTTTGGGATAATCATCAAAATTTAAGATTTTTTCCCGTTCAATTGGATCACTTAATAATTTATCCATTTTGCTCAATTTTGCATGTATAAAAGTTTGGCTGGGGGATCGATTACATTTGAAAGGTTAAAAAAGAATTGATCCCCCCCTCCCCCTAAATAATTTAACAGATTGTAAATCAGCGTATTAGGTTTGTGAGTAATTGTTCATTTTGTTTTCATTTTGTAAATTTTGTAAATGCCATAAAATCAGCGAATTATAAATACATATGTAGATTACCTATCAAATGAATAAATATTGTACTTATTCTTATGCTTCAATCTTTTGGAGCATTTTTGATAGTGTTTCTTGTGGTTTTTCATTGTGCATGTTCACAAGGTCAGCAGTTTTTAAATACAGCTCTGTTGTTGTTACTGATTTATGGCCAAGGAATTTTTGTACTTCATAAACGCTCCAACCTGATTCAAGTAAATAACTTGCAGCTGAATGTCTAAGGCTGTGGGCGGTTACTGTTTTAGAATGTAGCCCAGCGGCTTTTAATCGTTTTGAAATAATGGCTCCAACTTCTTGTGCTGATAGTGGGTTACTATTCCGGCCAATAACATTTGAAACAAACAAATGTGAATTGTTTGTAATTTCTTCTCCGGCATCAATCCGGGATTGAATGTACTGTGATATTGAGTTTAAACACTCTTTTGTTATTGGTAGCCATTGCATAGGATATAGATCACCCTTTCGCTGGATATGGGCTTTCATCAATACGGTATCAATGTTTTCAATCAATAGCCTGGATAATTCAACTGTCCTTAATCCATTTGTAAAAGCCAGCAGGATCATTGAATAATCCCGCTGTTCCTTCAGCGTGTTCCGTTCAATTGAATTCAATAAATAATTTAGCTGGTCAATTGATAATCTTTGTTTTTTAAATCCCTGGTAACGCTTCGGGGCTTTGATTTTCCCGGCTACATTGGGATAAATTTTGCTTTCTTCAAGCCATGAAAAAAAGGATTTTAAGCTATTCAAATACAGATTAGAAGTAGCATCTGATTTTTTTACCTGTATTAAATAGGCTTTGTATTCTATAATCTGTTCCCTCTTTGGTTTTCGGGCGGTGTATTTTTTATCAACCATCCATCTAAAAAAACTGCCAAGGGTTGATCTATAAGTTTTCCGGCTGGTTGCTGCAATATCTTTTTGCGCAAGGAAGGTACTTATCAACTGTTGTATGGTAAGGTTTGAATTCATTTGATTGAAATTTTAAAAATTCGCGCTCTTTTGCTTTATTAAAAACTTTTATTAAAAACCTTTATTAAAAACCTTATTTAATAACCTTATTTAAGGTGCTGTTGTCGATGTCGTTGTCGATGTCGTTGTCGATGTCGTTGTCAATGTTGTTTTGATGTTGTCATGGTGTTGTAATGATTTGTTCATTTTATATGTTCTTCAATTACCTTCATTCTTATTTTTGCCTCTTCTTCTTTCTGTTTTTTTTGTCTGTATTTTACTCTGTTTTTCTCAGCTACTAAAACCAATTGTTCAAACGAAAGTGAAAGACTAAAATAAAAGCCACGACATTGATAAGCATAGAAATTCACCCCCCATTTATTTTTTAATTCATCTTTTATTTTATCATGCCACCATCTTTTGTTTATAACTTCAAGGTGCGATGGCAAAGGATTAGGTAAGTAATTTTTTGAAACATAACCACCATGCCTGACAATCATTAATTCATTTGTTGTTTTTAAATATGGCTTTGTTCCTATTATACTTTTTAAGGCCAGATATGTGAAAAGACATTGAAAATCAAAGTTAGATTTATCATTATCCCTATATTCCCAATAGGTTTTTAAAGATATTCCTGTAAATGGTAGAGTATTGGAAGAATACCTTTCATGAACAATTTTCGCCTTTGCATAACTCTCTGAAATGAATAATCCGGACTATAGTATGCCACCGTTCCGGAGCAAAGTAGGCCACCCATTCCGGACTAAAGTAGGCCACTATTCCGGAGCAAAGTAGGCCACTTTTGGCACTAATTTGACATCTGCAACAG
>JAVEVB010000104.1:0-7229 GCA_034005265.1 Lentimicrobium sp. | reverse complement strand
GGGTTTTATGCCATTGGCGGATTAAACATGACCTTCTGGAAAATCAGTTATGATGATGTGTACGACGACGTTTGGGGTGGTTCATGGGATGCCAACGGCTCCGATATAGGTGTCAATCTTGGACTTGGCCTGGATGTACCGCTCTCCGAAAAAGTTGCCTTAGCTCCCGAAGTACGTTACACATTGGGTGGCGCAAACTTTTTCCGTGCAGCTGTTAAACTGATGTACGCGTTTTAGGCAACCAATAATTTTTCTCATAAATAATGCCTTCAGCCCTTTGGTTGAGGGCGTTTTTTTATGTCATATCAAAAAATGAATTATATTTGATAAGGTTTTACGATTACCCCAAATTTTATAAGTTCACTAGTTTCTAATCATGATTTTTAGAAAGTTAATAGAATTGAAATCTTCTTTGAAAGTAAAAGAGAAGTATTTGTTCATTATTTTCTTGATCCTCAACCTTCTTCCGCTTTACTTCACGCAGTACATTGGCTCGCTGGATGGCCCAAAGCATCTACAAATTGCCAATATCATGGTTGAATTATGGAAAGGGAATGAGTTGTTTCAGTCTTATTTCGAGTTTAGCGCACCCTATGTAGGAAATGTATCAGGGCATTATTTGCTGGCTCTTTTCAGGTTGTTTTTGCCAGCCTGGATGTCAGAGAAATTAGTACTTTCATTATATGTTATTCTTCTTGCTACTGGCTTTCGGTATCTTGTAAAGGGTGTTAGTAAAACCATAAACTATAGTTATTTCCTGATTTTCCCATTCACTTATACTTTTCTCTTTATGCTGGGCTTTTATAACTATAGTCTTGCTTTTGGGTTTATGTTTTTTGCTTTGGGGTATTTTGTCCGACATCATACTAATTTGAACTGGAAAAAAATTCTAATTCTTTCTTTCTTAGTACTTCTAACATATTACTCGCATATTTTTGTGTATGGGTTTTTGTTGTTTTCCTTAGGTGTTTTATATATCAAGAATCAGCTTGTAAGCCATGAAGAAAATGCTAGTTTTAAATACAAATCTGTTGCTTCTGATTTTATACGATTATTCCTGGCAGCCTTTCCTTCATTGATTTTGGCTGGTTTTTATGTTAATTTGATATTACAATATCCAACAGGTGATTCTGAAGGAATACTTATTGAAAGATGGGAATTTTTGAAGCAAATGAAAATCCTTGTAGGTTTTATCGGCGAATTTGAAATACCTTATACCAGTATGATATTTTGGTTGATTATGGGACTTTTAGGATTAAATATTGGGCTCATTCTATTAAATGTCACTGGGTTTAAGAAAGATAGAAATGATTTTAATTTTCAGAATGATATAGTTTGGGGAGTTATAGTTGTGGTACTTTTTTTCCTATACTTTTTAATGCCAAATAATCTGAACGCTGCTGGTAATGTGCTTAACCGATTATTGATAATTGCACTATATTTCCTGATAGTTTGGTTAAGCGTCAGAAAGATTCCTCAAATAATAAATATTTTTATGTTGTTGTTCTTGCTATTTTATGGCATATCGCTTTACGGCCGACAGATTGTACAAAGACAGCATTATGATGAAGTTATAAAAGAGATAAAACAGGTTGAATCGAATCTTCCGGGTAATTGCACTTTTTTAAGTAAGAATTACTACAAAGGGTGGGTATCCTATCATTTTCAGACCTACATCGGAACGGATAAGCCTATTGTAAACGTTTATAGCCAGGCGATATCACCCTTATTTGCTGTTAAATGGAGCGAGAACAGGCCGCTAACTTATGTAGGATGTGAGTCTGCACATGTTTACACAGCGGTTTTTACAGCTACCTCTGCAACCAAGACTATGAATACTGAGTTTATCACAGTAGTTGGAAAAGAGGATTTCTTTAATGAAAGCGAGGGCAATCCTTTGATGCAAGTAATTGAACTGTATTATACAGAACGGCAGGATTTGTCAAATGATCTTGTTGTAGTTTACGAACTGAACATTCAGGATAGAGTGGATTCAATTAGGTTGAGTATTAATAATAATCAGGAGGTAATAAACAAATTGGAATCACAGTCGTTAGAGAATGGAGTGCCGCTTGAAGAGTTGATAACAAGACAAGCATTATATCATTTTAAAACCATTAATGATTCACAATAATCCTATATTAGGTAGCGAGTAAATATTTTCATTTTCTATCAAAAATATTATACTTCAGCACACACCATATCGCTCTGAAGCCGTCTTGCCAGTTGATTTTTTTGCCTTCGGCATAGGTTCGTCCATAATAGGAAATCCCAACTTCGTATATCCGTATGTTTTTGATGCGTGAAATTTTAGCCGTTACTTCTGGTTCAAAGCCAAAACGATTTTCTTTTAGTGTGATTGATTGCAGAATCTCGCGTTTAAAAAGTTTATAGCCCGATTCCATATCTGTGAGGTTCAGGTTGGTGAATATATTGGAAACCGAAGTTAGAAATTTATTTCCTATCGAATGCCAGAAAAATAAAATCCGATGTGGATTGCCTCCAATAAAACGTGAACCATAAACCACATCAGCCATGCCATCCAGCACCGGAGCCAGCAGTTTGGGATATTCGCGGGGATCATATTCATAATCCGCATCCTGAATTAGAATATAATCACCTTCGGCTGCTTCAATCCCTTTTCTAATGGCAAACCCTTTTCCACGATTGGGTTGTGAAGCAATGCTAACAAGGTGAACTTCAGGATTACGTTTATGCCATGCTGCTACACAGTTCAGGGTTTCATCTTTGGAGGCATCATCCACCACAACCAGCTGTGTACTGATATTATTGAAAGTGATGCTTTTCAGAATTTTATCCAGCACATCTTCAATGGTTCTGGCTTCGTTGTAGGCTGGTATAATTAAACTTAGGGTAGTTTTCATTTTTAGTTTAATAAATATTTATTCTTTAGGCTCAAAAACTTTTACTTTAAAATCATCAATATAAATATGTTTTTGGCTTCTGTTCCAAATGTAAGTTTGAAATTGATCCTTCTCCGTCGTAGGTTCAGGAGACAGGTAGTCGATGGATAAAAATTGCCATTCACCATCTTGTGTTGTTTTAAGTGGAAATGTTCGGTATTTGTATGTTTGTCCTCTGCTTGATCTTCTGGGGCCGTTGTATGTGTATGTACAGACTAAGAGCGCATCACCTTTATTGATAGGTTCATCGCTTTTAAATTTCAAACTAACCCTCGCCCAATAGTGGGTTTTATCCGTAATTTCTTGATGAGCAATTTTTAAGTCCTTGCTAAATTGAATTTTATCATTCACAAGAAATACATAATTTGTTGAATCTTTGGGATCAACAAAATTTCGGGTGTCTTGAAAATCATAGTTCACCAAAACTTTTGATTGATACATACTTGTATCCGGAATTTTGTTTCCGGTATGGTCGTCAAGGTAATGATCCAGTCTGAGATATTTTTTTAGATCAGGGTTGATTTCTTTTTTGCCAAAAACTTTGAAGTAATATTCCTTTGTCATTTTGGAGCTGTCGATGATGCCCATCATAATCTGCCATCCTTGTATTGCACTTAACCAAATAAAGAAAGCTAAGAATGCTGTGGCAATTGTTTTAACAGGCCATTTTTGCTTCAGAATGAGGCTGATAAAAGCTGCCAACGGCAAAGCAAGCAGAGCATAGGATTGGATAAAAGCCCGCCAGCCATAGCTGATCAGGCTGGTGAAGGAGGCAATAAGCAACAAGTTGAAGAAAAAATGAACTAATAAAGGCGTTACAAAGACTTTTTGCTTGCGCCATACTGGAATAAAACCAATTAAGGCAAAAGACATTAAGGGTGCATAAATCAGCCATCCTTTTCTGAAACTGAATAAAACCCAGGCAAATCTTGGATTAGTGAAATCCAATCCCGATTGCGGGTCAGTATAGGTGCTGTAAATAAAATTCCCTGTATAGGTGTAGAAATAAAGTAATTGGGGCAAGCCTGCCAAAAAGGTAAAAAATACTAGGATCAATAACTGATCAATATGTGTCCTGATTAATAATATTTTATTTTTGAGGCTTTTACTGTCATAAACATTCCATAACAAGGGGATAAATACCGCAACGATATCACTTGGCCGGCTTACGATGATCAATCCAAGTAACAAACCAATGGCGATGGCAAATCTTTTTTTCTGTTCTTCGTGCCAGCGGATGGTAAACCACAACAACATGGCATAAAAGCTCAATAAAATTGTGTGTGGAGCTCCGGCATCAAAAGTGGACCAAAAAACTAAATTTGTCCCCAGATAAAGGGCAATCAACGTCCAGCTGGTGGTTGTATCATCGAAATATTTCAATAGCACTTTGCGCGTAAATATCAAACCGATAATCACATAAAACCAGGCAGCAATCATCATGGCTAGCTGATAGGGATATGAAAATCCGTCAGCCGGATACTGGCTTAAACTAGCCATGAAGTGTCCTAAAAAGAAAAATGGTGAAAGCAAGATTGCAATTCCATTAAAAAAACGGATGATATTGTATTGTCCTTCCTTTTGCAGCTGATAAAAAGTGGGTGTGTTATTGTAGGTTTCATTGATTTTTTCGAGCCAGCTCATATCACTTATAGCCGGATCATTATAGATAAATGTTGCCGGTAAATGAAGGTAGAGACCAAAATAATCAAAGCTCAGCAAATTGTTCTGCTGATAACCAAATTTCAATAGACCAAGTAGCAGTACAAGTCCCCAAACAATAATTAGTGATTTTTTATTTGATCTACGTCCCACCATTTAAAAGTATTTGTGTTGATTTATTTATGAGCACGCAAAGTACTATTTTTTTATGAATTTTAGCTTTTGAATAGTGTTGTTGCTTTCCACGATTAACAGATATTTCCCGCTTATTAAGTGATTTACGGAAATGGAGTTTGAGTTGATTTGGCTAGTTTCAAAAACAACTTTCCCTTGCATATCAAGTATTTTGATGGTATTTCTTTCAGCTGACAATCCCTTAATCTGCAACACATCCTGAACAGGATTGGGATAGATTTGAATAGCTTTCTGATTAGTCTCATTTAGATCAACAAAAATGTCCATAACAATCAGTTCTGTATGGTTTTCGTCAATCAGTTCCACTGATCCATTGACTGGCTCGTAAGCTTCAACCAAAACTTCATAAACATAAATTCCGGGTTCCAGGGATTCAAAAATAGCAATGCCACTGTCATTTGTGCTCTGTGTACCAACTCCTTCCAGAATAATTTCAGCACCGGAAATGGCAACACCATCTTCATCTTCAACCATAAAAGTCAGGTCGTAAGTGGCTGATTGTTGATTTGCTATTACCGTCCATTCTGCCTCTGAACCATGAGGAGTGTTTAGCGCATAAACAACATTTTCATTGAAATCCTGAGCTACTTCCGAAGCAGGATTACCAATGATACCGAGTTCTACAGTATAGGTCGGGATTAGGTTTGTAAGCGAAATGCCTGCCGGAACTTCGAGTGTAACCGTAAAATTGTCGTAGTCTATCGTTCCTGAAATATCGTTTTCAAGTTGCGGATTATTGCTGGCCAGTAGTGCGAATGACAAAAATTCGGGTTCCAGGGTTTTAATCGGTTCGTAAGTTACCAGCCCGAGCGTGCCATCATCAGGTTGATGAAAAATATAAGTTTCGGCTACGGCTACATCATTTGTGCCCCAGTAATTGCCAATGGCATTCACATCTTCGGCTATGTTGTTGTAAAAAGCATAGGTTGCTCCGCCGTTTCCATTCTCATAAAAAACATTGCCACCTGGATCCATGCTTGTGCCAAGATCGAGATCAAAAACTTGCTGGGTGGTAATTCCCCACAAGTTTCCAGAAATCAGGTTTCTGCGCACAACCGCTTTGTTAGTAGTGTTAGCTCCGTAAAAATTCAATCCGCTGCCACCCAGCATAGGATCGTTCTGAATGTCGTTGTCCAGAATAATATTGTCGGTAATCCTGCTGCTTATGTTACTTCCGATTTGCGCATAGCCGTATCGGTTATTTACAATTATGTTGCCCGAAACAACGGCTTTGGTATTTCCAACACCAACCAAACTGTTGATAGAAATCCCGCCTACATTATCATGAAAACCTTCAACATAATTGCCAACGATATAAATGCTGTCGGCAGCACCAGGGCCCAGATTGATCTGCGGACGATTGCTGTTGTCGGTAGTATTGTGGATGAATTCATTGAAGTAAATCTGAGGAGATCCTTCCGTATTGGCACCCGACCCAATCGCCGAACGCTCGTT
The DNA here is from genome assembly GCA_034005265.1 of Lentimicrobium sp. GTDB lineage: Bacteria > Bacteroidota > Bacteroidia > Bacteroidales > Lentimicrobiaceae > Lentimicrobium. Next base: position 993 of record JAVEVB010000104.1, on the reverse strand, counting down.
CTCAACAAAACGACAATATCGAATGATCGGATCGCAATTGCTGTAGTTGATCACGTTCGAAGTGCTTGCCGAACTATTATGAACAAAGGTGCAGTATTCAAAAGTGGCTTCAGTTTCGATGAGGGAGATGCCTCCGCCATGCGTGATACGTGTGTTGGCAAAATAATTGGCCTGCGAATCTTCAAATCTTAAACCATCAAAGCCTTGTCCGGGAGTGATGGTATCTACGGCAGTTATGACTACTTCTCCACTTTCAGGATTTGATATAAAACTACCATAAAACTCGGGTCGAAGGCCTGCAGCTATTTTTAGAACAGTAGCTTCAGATATTTTTAAAGTGTCAGTAGCAGAAATGGTTAGCGCATTATTGATGATGTAACTTCCGTTTTCGAAACTTACAGTTCCGCCACTCAAATCAACCAGGTCATCAAGTGTAAAGGTTTGATTGTTACCGGGCGTAATGTATTGTGCCTTTACAGTAAATCCTGACAAAATGATTAACAAAGTGATAAAGCTAAATTTTCTCATTACTATAATTTTCTTTTTAATGTTATGTTTTTTTTCTTTCTCATTTTTTGTGGTCCATACCAAATCCAAAAACCACTAATGCCGAACAATATTAGTGAAAATCCCATGATGCTCGTATAAAACAACTTGAAAAAACTAAAACTGGAATCAAAAAAATGATCTAAAAAAGAGCCGTCATGCAGTTCTTCCAAAAAATCTGAACGGCGTTTCCCGATGTGCAGTACCTCAGCTGTTGCCCCATCCAGTTGAACTCCCCAATAATGATATTTGAAAATGAATTTTACTATTCCTTGGTCTGGCATGATATCGATTCGTGATATATCTGTTTCCAACTCGGAAGAGAAATCGGATAAACTTTGTATGGCAGCTTTTTTGAGGCTGTCGAGAGATTTCCAGTTTTTCAGATTTGAAGTGATGCCCTGTCTGTTATTGGGCAAAATATAATCATAACTATTTTTTTTCCAG
>JAVEVB010000042.1:0-35198 GCA_034005265.1 Lentimicrobium sp. | reverse complement strand
ACCTACAAATACACATAGATGCACACTCTTTAACAACACGCCGCTATTCCGATCTTCTGTTGTTGAAATCAGACTGAGTTCAAAAACGCTGATTCAATGTTTTGCGATAAATCGTCGTATTAAATTATCAAAACCAGGCTGAGTGGCATTTGCAATGCTGCTCTATATTCCAATAAAACTACATCACATAATCATCAAACTTTAAAGATAATTGAGCGGCATTGCAAATGCCGCTCAGCAATAGCTCTGTTGTTGAAATCAGCGCGGGTTCAAAAATCCTGATTCAATATTTTTCAATAAATCGTCGTATTAAATTATCAAAACCAGGCTGAGTGGCATTTGCAATGCCGCTCTATATTCCAATAAAACTATATCACATAATCATCAAACCTTAAAGATAATTGAGCGGCATTGCAAATGCCGCTCAGCAATAGCTCTATTGTTGAAATCAGCCTGAGTTCAAAAACGCTGATTCAATGTTTTGCGATAAATCGTCGTATTAAATTATCAAAACCAGGCTGAGCGGCATTTGCAATGCCGCTCTATATTCCAATAAAACTACATCACATAATCATCAAACTTTAAAGATAATTGAGCGGCATTGCAAATGCCGCTCAGCAATAGCTCTGTTGTTGAAATCAGCCTGAGTTCAAAAACGCTGATTCAATGTTTTGCGATAAATTGTCGTATTAAATTATCAAAACCAGGCTCAACCGTTGGTTTTACGGTAATCTGTATCCCTTTTACAGAATAATAATCCTGGAAACTGCTACCGCAATATTAGTCAGCAACTTTACCAGGTAGGTTCCTGAAGGCAATCCAGTCAGGTTAAGGTCGATTTCTGAAAGATTAGGCGTAGAATACTTGTCTTCATACACCTGATTACCAAGCACATCAGTGACCATTAGTTGCATTTGCTGGCCTGATAAACCGGAAAATTTCAAGCGAAAGTTTCCATTACCGGGATTGGGATAAACCTGCAGTGAGCCTTTCAACAGATTTTTTTCCACGGCGGTTGGTCTGGCTATTTCAAACCAGTTGATGTTGTACTCACCGGCCGTTGAATACAAGCGAAAGGTAAGATTACCGGCAGGAAGGGTAACTTTAAGGCTTTGATTCCCCCATGTCTGCCAACCACCGGTGGAAGTCACACTCAGTGTGCCATAAGTTTGGTAAGCGCCACCCGAGGATGCCCTCACGCTAATTCTTCCATTGGAATAGATGGAAGCAGTCCTGAAATTAACCTCATATTCCCCTGCCTCGGGAACGCGTATCAGATAGTCGATATAATCACCATTGTTGGCAAATCCAAGGTTCAGGCCCCCGCCTGTATCACTGCAATCTTCAAATTGAAAGCCATTGTTGAAATAAAAATCCTCTGCTTCAATCCTTGAAGGCAGATTATACCGAAGCGGCAGGTTGTTTGTCACCAATTTGTCCGTAAATGCTTCAAGAGGTGCATCACCACTACTAATGGAGTTTCCTGTATAGCTGATACGCAATTCATCGCCATAATTAATCGCTTCGGAGAGTTTCAGCGAAAGAATCCTTTGCTGTCCGGTAACAGCTTCCACCACTGAAATACCCAGTGGATTCCCATTGGCAGTTACCTGAAAATCATCAGGCACAGAAGATATTACGGTAATTTCTTTGTTGAGGGTAAGCAGAATTTCATCACCGCTACTATTGGTTTCGGAGGAGATATAACCAAACGAAACCACATCAACAGCTTTGGGATTGGTAAAACTGAAAAGATTGATATTGGAACCTCCACGTTCAAAGTACAATCTGATTTTGCTCAGGCCGGCCGGCAGAATCACATCGTTTACGGTAGTTGGATTCCAGTTCTGATAGCCACCCGTTGACGGAAGAGCAACAGGTTCCATAATATCTACTCCATCAACAGAAAAACTGACAATTGCCGGTGAAACAGCATTTGAGGAGGAATAAAGCTGAAAAGTATAGGCTGCTGCAGAGTCGGTCTCAATGGAATATTGCAACCATTCTCCGGCTTCAGTCCAACCCACATAATAACCATTTGACCCGGGAATGTTATCGTAAGCAACAGCAATATCCACGCCATCGTTCCGGTAATCCCAACCCTGATTCCAATTGGTAAAACTATTGGTATTCAAATGATAATTGGCTGAATCACTATCGCGGTAGGCAAATGAACTTTTGCCCAAATCATAATTCACGGCATGTATGGGTTCGCCCGGATGATACAAGCGGACAGGCAGCGTTTCATTGGTAAATGGCTGCCTGATCATGGCATCAATCACATCGTGCTTAACCATACAATTTTCAATCTTGTGGTTCTCGGCCCATTCCATCACTGCAGCAAATGCTTCATCTGCCGTCATAACTGGATATCCGGTTTTCCAGTAAAGCATTAGGTTGTTGTAAGCCTGGCTTTCAGGAACCTGCAGAATATTATTGATGCCTGCCTTTTTCACCGGCCACCACGACCATCCAATGTCATTTTGTTCGCACAAAGTAATAAGATCGGCAAACCATGAATTGGAGTTTTCACCCGACTCACCCAGCCAGATGGGAACATTCAGACTGTTGCGTAAATTGATGATCCAATTCAATTCATTCAGGGTATTGTACGTCCAGTATTTGTGAAAACTATACACCATATTGTCATCCCAGGGAGAAGTCAGGCCATTGTAATCATTGGCAAACCAGTTTCCTTCAATAATAATCATATGGTTTGTATCCACCTGACGTATGGCATTGGTGATGTCCACATAAAGCTGGCGAAGCAGGGTATTGCCGGTCAGGTCCCAGTTTGGCTCATTAATCAGGTCATAGCCTCCTATCCATGGCTCATTCACATATCGTTCGGCAAGTTTAACCCATAGCGCCACAGTTTTGCGACGGTTTTCAGCGCTTTCCCACAAGGAAGGTTTCGTTGGATCGTAATCCGAAATATTGGCATCCTTGCCCTGTCCGCCGGGGGCGCCATGCAAATCGAGGATGAGGTACATCTGATTGTCAGCACACCAATCGAGCAGACTGTCAATGCGTGCAAAGCCATCTTCAAACCAGGTATCCTCACCTGCAACGGGCTCATCTTCAATGGGCAGGGTAAACCACTTGTAATGCATGGCCACGCGCACACTGTTAAAGCCCCAGATTTTCATACTGTCCACATCCTTACGGGTAAAGTGGTTGTCCAGCCAGGCTGAATAAAACTGAGCTGTGCGGGTTTCGCCTATCGTCTGGGTAAGCTTTTCCCTGAATGCAGTATGGGTTCCTGCCACATCAGCCGATTTCATCATGTAACCTTCGTTCAGCAGCCAGTTGCCGGTACCAATGCCACGAAGAATAATTTCTTCATTATTTCCGTCCACTATCCGCTTGTCGGCGGCTTTTAAGAACCCCTGCGCAGAGGTGTTAAGTGTGGTGAATACCAATAATATAAAGAATGTCAAAATCCGTTTCATGTCTATGGTTTTAGGAAGTGGGAAATTTATCTGCAAACTTAATCATTCCATGTCAAACATTAGTGTTAAAACTACACTATCTTGATGCTAACTTCGTGACTGAGTTCCTGATCCGGAAAAGTATGGGAAGGATAAGGCCACTTGCTTCTCCTGTGAAACCCGGCAGGACTGTTTTCAAATACTGTTCATCCGTCCCGGATTAACAGCATAAAAAAAGCCCGGAACAGATCCGGGCCGAATACAATAAATGCATTGTTTTATACCAATCCGGCAAACCCCATAAATGCAAGGGAGAGCAGGCCGGCAACCACCAGTGCAATTGGCATTCCGCGCATACCTTTGGGAACGCCCATAAGTTCCATATGTTCCCTTATTCCGGCGAAAATAACAAGGGCAAGCGTAAATCCTACCGCAGTAGCTACAGTAAAAACAACACTTTCCATCAGGTTCAGTTTTTTCTGGATTACCAGGATAGCCACACCGAGAACGGCGCAGTTTGTGGTAATAAGTGGAAGAAAAATTCCGAGGGCCTGATACATGGCCGGACTAACCTTTTTGAGGATAATTTCAACCATTTGAACCAAAGCCGCAATAATAAGAATATACGTAATGGTTTGAAGAAATCCCAAACCAAGAGGTATCAGAACAAACTGATAAACCAGATAGGTTACAATGGTTGCCAGGGTCATGACAAATATAACTGCGCCGCCCATCCCCAGGGAGGTGGATATTTTATTGGACACGCCCAGAAACGGACAAATTCCAAGAAATTGCGCAAAAACAATGTTATTGACAAAAATGGCAGAAATGATGATTATGATATATTCCATAGCTTTTTTTGTTGCAGGTTAATCAATCTGATCAGACTTTACGGAGTTTATTGATGAGTGCAATCAGATACCCCAGGGCAATGAAGGCACCGGGAGCAAGCACGAATACCAGAATAGCATCACCCTGAATAAATTTCATTCCAAATATAGCGCCACTACCCAAAATTTCACGAACTCCACCAAGCAATGTCAGGGCGAAGGAAAAGCCAAGGCCCATACCCAATCCGTCAATCATCGATGAAAACACCGTATTTTTAGAAGCAAAAGCTTCGGCACGGCCCAGAACAATGCAGTTAACCACGATAAGCGGAATAAAAAGTCCCAACTGAGCGTGCAGTGCAGGGGCATAACCGGCCATTACCAAATCAACAATGGTAACAAACGAGGCAATAACCACAATAAATGCCGGGATACGCACCTTATCGGGCACGATGTTCTTGATAAGTGAAATGACAATATTTGCCATTACCAGTACAAATGTGGTTGCCAATCCCATGCCCAGCCCATTAATTGCAGAAGTAGTTACTCCAAGTGTCGGACACATACCGAGCAACAATACGAATACGGGATTATTTTTGAGCAAGCCTTTGGTAAAATTTTCCATCTGGTTCATTTTGAACCTCCTTCTTTTTTAACAACATCATAGGCACGTTGAACGCCATCGCAAAAAGCGCGGGAACTAATGGTAGCCGCGGTAATGGCATCCACCTGGCCTCCGTCCTTTATCACCTTCAACGTAAATTCTTCCGGGTTTTTATTTTTAAACTGCTCCGGAAAATTTGATTTGGCAGCATCCATTTTATCCCCAAGACCAGGTGTTTCGGTATGTTTAAGTACCGCAGTATTATAGATATTTCCGTCTGGTGTGAAACCAACCATCAGGTTTACCCTTCCACCAAATCCCTTATCGGTATAAGCCTCTACAGCATAACCAACCAACTCACCAGCTTTCAGGGCTTTATTGATCACCATGGGATCATCTCCGTTTTCCATGGTTACAGAAATGGGCTCCAACTGGTCAAAATCAGGAACAACCTGTTTGATGGCGGCTTCTTTTTTGGCCTGTTGTGCTTTGGCGATAGGTTCTTTGGTCAGGTTATAGACAGCACCCAACGAAAAAGACGCGATGAGGGTTATGCCCAGCAAAACCAGGACCATATTTTTGAATGTAGATTCTGTTTTAGCCATTTTTCACTACCTCCCCGAATCTTTTGGGTTTAAATGCGTTGTTAATTAATGGTGTAAAAGCGTTCATGATCAGGATGGCGAAAGAAACACCTTCGGGATATGCGCCCCATACCCTGATAATGATGGTAAGCAATCCGGCCCCAACCCCAAACACAATTTGTCCCTTCGGGGTCATGGGTGATGAAACCATATCAGTGGCCATAAAGAATACACCTAAAATCATTCCCCCGGCAAGCAGATGCATGAGGGGATCAATAAATTGCGTTGGGTCAATCAGCCAGAGTATTCCTGAAAAAACAACTGCTGAACCAATGTATGCTGTAGGAATATGCCAGGTTATTATTTTACGTGAAAGCATGTAAATAGCCCCCAACAAGAGTGCGAGTGCTGAAATTTCGCCCAGGGAACCACCCTGCATACCCATTAAGTCGTTTACATATCCCGGGAAGGCAGGTGAAGCCATCACTTCCTGTACCGTTTTCCCGGCAGTGAGGCCTTCTTTAATCATTCCCAATGTGGTTGGCCCTGTAATGGCATCGGTAACACCAGGTGCGAAAACAGCCGTTGGTTTAGGCCAGGAGGTCATCTGAACAGGAAATGAAATCAACAGGAAAACCCTGCCTATCAAAGCAGGATTAAAAGGGTTCTTACCAAGACCTCCAAATGACATTTTACCAATACCAATGGAAACCAACGCACCAATGACCAATATCCAGGCCGGAAGATTACCAGGAACATTGAAGGCAAGTAAAATTCCTGTCACCAATGCACTACCATCGTTGATGGTTACCGGCCCTTTCAGGAGATATTTTTGTATAACCCATTCAAAAAACAGGCAACCCAATACTGAAATCAGCAATACCCGGGCAGCATCAATGCCAAAGAAGTAAAGCGAAACCAGGATTGCCGGAATCAACGCGATAACCACGCCATACATGATGGATTTAACACTTTGATGCGAATGTACATGGGGTGAACCCGAAACAGTTAGTATACTCATATTATTTCTTCCCCCTATTTCTGATCAATACTCCTGTTTTGTTCTTGCCCAACCTCAGGTAATCCAACAGTGGACGTCCGGCCGGACAGGTATAATGACATGAACCACACTCAATACAATCCATGATCCGTTCTTTTTCAGCACGTTCAAACAATAAATTTTCGCTCAATTGGGCAAGCAAAACAGGTTCAAGGCCCATAGGACAAACCGAAATGCACCTTCCACAACGAACGCAGTTAAGCACCTGAACCCGTTTGCTTTCAGGTTCGGGCATAATTAAAATACCCGAGGTTCCCTTAACCACCGGAGCATCAAGCGAAGTGAGCGCCTTGCCCATCATTGGTCCACCACTGATAACCTTACCGGTATTCTCAGGCAGCCCGCCGGCCTTTTCAATCAATTCAGAAACCGGGGTTCCAATACGAACCAGATAGTTAGCCGGACTTGAAACAGACTTACCGGTTACAGTAACCACCCGGTCGATCAACGGTTTGTTTTTTTGAATGGCTTCGTAAACGGCAAAGGCTGTGCCTACATTATTCACCACACAACCAACCTCAATGGGCAATTTTCCACTGGGGACTTCACGGTTTACCACCGCTTTAATCAACTGTTTTTCACCACCTTGCGGATACTTAACCTTCAAAGGAACAACTTCTGTCCCAGGGAATCCAGTACAAAGCGTGGTGAGGTGGCCAATGGCATCGGGTTTATTGCGCTCAATGCCGATGAAGGCTTTTTTCACGCCCAGTGCTTTCTTAAGCAATTCAATACCAATGAGCATCTCCTCCCCTTTTTCGAGCATCAGACGATGGTCGGCAGTAAGGTAAGGTTCGCACTCAACGCCATTGATCAGCAAATATTCAGCCTTTTTGCCGTCGGGCACCATCAGTTTTACATGCGATGGGAAAGTTGCACCGCCCAGGCCAACCACACCCATTTCATTTATTTTTCGAATGATGGTATCACGGTCCGCCGAAATTTCTTTCACAATGTTGGTTGACCGGTCGATGTTTTCTTCCCAGTCATCGCCAACAACATCAATAAAAACCGCCTGCCGTTTGTACCCTGAAGCATCAATGACATCATCGATCTTCATGACTTTGCCGGAAACCGGTGCGTGTACATGTGCAGAAATAAAGGATTCCCCTTTGGCGATAAGCTGCCCGGTTTTAACCATCGCACCTTTTTCAACCACAACTTTTGAAGGTGCACCCAGGCTTTGCGATACCGGGACATACACTTTCGCGGGCAATGGAAGAACTTCTATGGCTTTATCGGCAGAAAGTTTATTCTCTTCCGGATGGACACCGCCGATTTTAAAAGTTTTCAAATGATTGGCCTCCGCTTATTGGTTAATAAAATGAGTTTCATAATTAGATCAGCACTACCCTGCGTTCACCGGTTCTGTAACTTTTTCAGTTTCTCCGGTTTTCTCCTTACGTGGAGGGAAATTCAGTTCAAGGATGGCACCGGTAGGGCAAACGGGTTCACATTTGCGACACAGCCGGCATTTATCATAATCGATGTAGGCAAGATTGTTTTGTAAGGTAATGGCCTCGTATGGACATTCTTTCACACACTTTCCACAACCAATACAGGCCACCTGACAATTTTTCTTTGCAGGTCCACCTTTTTCAGTATTGACGCAGGAAACAAAGATTCTGCGGTCCTTCATACCCTTCTTTCTAAGCTCAAAAATGCTTCTGGGACAGGCAGTAACACAGGCACCACAAGCCACGCAATTTTCATCACTAACCACGGGCAAGCCGGTTTCCGGATCCATGTGCAGCGCATCAAACTTACAGGAAACGACACAATCTCCCAGTCCAAGGCAACCATTCGGACAACCGCTCTCACCTGCAGAAAGCACATGGGCAAAGGCGCAGGAAGAAGCCCCTTCATAATTGACCTTTTTGGGTGCATTGGCTTTACTTCCATTGCATCGGAGTACCGCAATCATGGGTTCCTTCTCTTCGGCAACCAGGCCAAGTACTTCGGCAATCTCCTTCATGGTGGCACTTCCACCAACCGGACAATTCAGTTTTGACAGATCTTCCGTACGCACCAATTCTTCGGCAAACGCCCGACAACCAGCCAAACCGCAGCCGCCACAATTGGCACCCGGCAATTTCTCGTTTACAATGTCAATACGGGGATCTTCAATTACTTTAAATTTCTGAGCCACAAAATACAGGACCACTGCTGAAATGACGCCTATGGCACTCAGTGAAATTACAGCAAAAACAATGGTTTCGTTCACTGTCAGTTCAATTTAGGTGCAAAAAATAGTAACGACTGAAAAATCGATTTCAGTGCGTGGCAAATGTAGCAACAATTAAAAAAAGCCCCGCAAATAAAGCCAGAAATGATATTTATATCCATCTTATTGATTATCAATTCAATATAGATATTTCTGAGCAAAAAAGCTTAAGCAGGTATCCGTATCCTATTCATTATCTATAACTTACACAATAATTTAGAACCCATATAAATTAGATAACTTACTGAACATTATATCAATTCCATAAAAATTCAAAGAATATGCCAGGGAATATTTATAAAACCTATTGAGAGATCAGCGTCAACTGAAGCGGAAAATATATTTCTCCACAAAAACAAGCAGATAATATGAACGAAGATTCCACAAATCCTCACGAAATAGTAAACCTAAACCGTTTACCCATTTTATTCCGCAGCATGTAAAGAGCGCCATAATACGGAAGCAAAATCCCAAGGGAGATAAGTCCGGCATATACTTCTGAAACGAAATTTATGGATACAATGAGGGCTACGAATACCAAAAGGAAAGGAAGGATGTAACCATAAAAGAGGGCAACATTTCCCGCTGAGGATTCCACGTTCACGGTTACCAATTGCCCGGGTTGAACCTCACCGGCATCTTCCAGGGCAACTTCAATCAATTTCTCACTCGTGTCGGAGGCAGTACATGCGCCCTTGGCGTGACAGGATGCACAAGCGCTCATGCTCATTACTTTAACAATAACTTTATGATTTTCAATGGATTGAACCACACCAGTTTTGGCAACACATTCAGCAGTTGATGACATGACAATTGATTTCTTGAAATTATTATGGTGTGGACAAAGATACCGGTAATACCTTTCCGTTAAAAAAACGATGGCCATTCATAGCAAAATCAGCCACAAATGCTGCCATTTGTTCAGCGGAGAGCGGCGCCTGATAACCAGGGAAAGCCAGTGCAAGCATCTCGGTCTGCACAGCACCAAATGCCAGGCAATTTACTGAAACCTTCTTTTCGGCAAGCTCAAGTGCCATACATTCGGTGAGCACTGCCAGTGCCCCTTTGCTCGCGCTGTAGACTGAAAGTCCCGGAAACTTCACACTTCCCTGCACTCCGCCCATGCTACTGATGTTCACCACATGCGCGCCTTCGTTCATAATGGGCAAAAGCGCCTGTGTAAGCAACAATGGCGCCTTAACATTAATATTGAAAACATCGTCCACCTCGTTGGATGTAATGCCACCAAAAGGCTTGTTCAGCATAACGCCGGCATTGTTGATAAGTACATCAATCCGGCCGAATTGCCGGATAATCTGCATCACAAGTTGCTCTATATCACCATTCGCCAGATCAAACGGGATGGGCTGCACCACTGTTTCATGATGTTTGATGTTACATTCGCCGGCCAAAGCCTGAATTTTCATTCCATTACGGGCGATAACAATCACTTTATTTCCCGGGACATCAGCCAGAATTTTCGCGGTAGCCAGGCCAACTCCTGCTGAAGCACCTGTTATTATAATGTTCATAGTCTGTTTCGTTTAATTATAAATAATCTGAGACACCTTGTTCAGCCTGATGAAACGGTGCCGTTGCCCTCGGATAGATACCATGTACCCAGGCAATGGCCATGCCATAATTGGTTACCGGAATCCCGGCATCCACAGCGGGCTTCAGGCGATTGATGATCTGTTTTCGGGTAATCACACAACCTCCACATTGAATAACCATGGCATATTCCCGGATGTCGCGTGGCAAACCGGTTAATCCGGCAACTACTTCATATTCAAGTTTTTTGCCGGTATAATTCCCAAGCCATCGTGGAATTTTTACGCGGCCGATATCATCACATGAAACATGATGGGTGCACGATTCAAGAATCAAAATCCGGTCGCCGTCTTTCAGGTTGGAAATGTGAGGCGTTCCTTTCAGGTAATGCTGAAAATCGCCGCGCTGCCTTGCCAGCAATATGCTGAAACTGGTGAGTGGAATCTCTTTTGGCACAGAAGCATCTGCTTTCAAAAAAACCTGACTATCGGTTACTACAAGTGCCGGTTTGGGGCTCATACGGCGGATAAAACTATCCACTTCGCGCTCCTTGCACACTACCGCTATGCCGTCATGGTCAAGAATATCGCGGATGGCCTGAACCTGCGGCAAAATCATCCGACCTTCGGGTGCTTCAATGTCAATGGGCGTTATCAACAGCACCACATCGCCGTAGGAGATCAGGTCGCCCAACAGGCTTGGGGCGGTATAGGCCGATTCAGGAATCAGTTTCCTCAATATAGTAACCACCTGATCCACATCGGGTCGAAAACGCGCACTCAGGTCAATGACCGGAACTTTATAGGTGGATGTAAGGCTTTCATGCAAAGTTTCACTCAGCGGCTGAAGGTCACTTTTATTGTGGATGATGAAAAAGGGAACAGCTTTATCTTCAAAATCGGCAATCAGGCTTTGTTCGGCTTCATCAAACAGGTTATCCGTAATCACCAGAATGCCAAGATCAATGGTTTTGAGGGCTTCGCGGGTTTTGGCCACACGCTTGGCACCTAAATCGCCAATATCGTCGATACCGGCAGTATCAATTAAAATTACAGGGCCAATACCCGGCACTTCCATTGATTTTTTTACCGGATCGGTAGTGGTGCCGGCAACTTCCGAAACAATAGCCAGTTCCTGCCCTGCCAATGCGTTGATCAGTGAGCTTTTGCCATTGTTGCGCCGGCCAAAAATGCCGATGTGGGGTTTGGTATCTTTTCCTTTGGACATGCAGATTTCAGATTGCAGATTTCAGATTGCGGATTGCGGATTGCAGATTTCGGATTGCGGATTTCAGATTACTGATTACAGATTACTCATTACTCATTACTCATTACTCATCAAAGATCGTTCACCGAATATCCTGCCTTGAGCAGATTTGCAGGTTTGAGCAGTTCGTTGAGTTTTTCATTGGGAAGCAGGTTTAGTTCATCATTGATTTGAAAAATGCTTTTCCCGCTGGCTTTCATCTTTTTTGCGACTTCTGATGCCCTGTGGTAGCCAATAAACGGGCTTAGCGCCGTGGTGATGGCAGGACTGTGCATCAGGGTTCTGTATGATGATTGCGTATCCACTTCGAGGCCTTTGACCATGTTTTCGAGCATGGTGCGGCAGGAAGCGATAAGGAGTTTCAGGCTGCCGATAAGCGAATGGCCTATTAGCGGCAAGTAAGCGTTAAGGTCGAGACATCCCTGGGCGCATAAACCAGAAATTAATCCGTCATTGGCATAAACCTGTTGCGATGCGCTGATGATAAATTCAGGAATTACCGGATTTACTTTACCGGGCATGATGGAACTGCCCACCTGTTTCTGCGGCAGTTTAATTCCGCCATCCTTAACCAGGTCAGAAGCCAGTAACCTCAGGTCGTTTGCAATTTTTTCCAGGTTCACCGCGTGGGATTTCAGTATGGCATGAACTTCCACAAAAGCATCGAAGTTGCTGGTGGTATCGGTCAGGTTCTCGCCACGGGTAAGCGGCAGATTGGTAAGCTGTTGCAATTGCTGCACCACCTCCATCACAAAAAACCGCGGAACCGCAACTGAGGTACCCACCGCACTTCCACCAAGGTTCACCACTTTAATCCGCTCGAAGCATTTAGAAACCCGCCACCAGTCACGAGAAAGCGCATCGCTGTAATTGGAGAACAGCTTACCGAATGAGGATGGTACCGCTTCCTGCATCTGGGTATAAGCCACCCGGAGATTATCCCGGTAACGGCCTTCAAGCGTTTCAAAACCGCCACGCAACTCATTAATGGCCGCTTCGAGCTCCTGAAGCAGAAACATCACAGCAACTTTTAAGGCTGTAGGTACAACATCATTGGTACTTTGAAAAACATTGGCCTCTTCGGTGGGATCAATTTTGCCATAGTCCCCGGGATTGAAGCCCAGCTTTAAAAGCGCAGCATTGGCCATGATCTCATTCACATTCATATTGATGCTGGTGCCGGCACCGCCGTTCACCGCCGGAACAATAAACTGGTCGAAATGGTTACCTTGTGCTACTTCAGCTGCTGCTTCTTCAAGCGCTGCCATCACCTCCGGGGATATTGTCTTTACCGGAATACTGCCAGCTGCATATTTTTGTCTGATTGCAGCGAAAAACGAATCCGCAGTAAGGTAACAAGCCTGCTTTACCAGCCCCATGGCCCGGTACCACTCTTCATGAAAGGGGGTGCGGTCAGGAAAATTAGCCCGTGCCCGGAAAGCATGAATGCCATAAAACGCATCGGCAGGGATTGATTCTTTCCCCAGAAAATCAGATTCTTCCCTAAATTCCATATTTTATAATTTCTCTTCAAAAGTAGGAAATTAAGGGGAGATTGGATGCACAACATAGAATATTCTGACTGGAAGACAAGCAGCAAAAAGGGTTACAGATGAATCGGTAATGAAATGTGTTTCCGGTTCAGAACAAAATATATTATTCTTATTCAGCATAGAGCTCTCACAATCATCACATATTTACCAAACTTCCATTGAGTTGGTATATAGAGTATAGTATTATGTAACATCTGACAGGGTTAACCATCGAATTTCTATAATAAATATCAAAAAAAATGAAAAAACTATTCCCTGTTTTAAGCGCTGTAATGTTTATTTGCAACTACTCATTATGCCAATCAACGGATATTCCACTCAAAACCAGAATAATGACACTCGGGGTCTTTCATTTCGCCTATCCAAATCTTGATGCTGTTACAACCAATGAAAATGATAAAATATCAGTCCAGGAGGAACCTTTCCAATCTGAAATTATTGCTATTTCTAAAGCAATGGTTGAATATCAACCGACTATCATAGCTATAGAGCAGTTGCCAGACCAACAACTCAAAATAGACTCTATGTACTTATTGTATAAGCAAAATCAATTCACTTTAGGGAAAAGTGAGATTTACCAATTGGGTTTTAGAATTGGAAAGGACTTAAATTTACCGGCTATTTATTGTGTAAATGACTGGGGTCGACACTATGATGATATTGAAGAACTATTTAAAGATAGCATCCGCACAACTGATTTTGAAGATTACTACCAACACTCACCAGATTCTATCTATAAAGCCTCCGAAAACACTAAAAAAGTTTCAAGGATAATTGATGAGTTGAATGAGCTCAATGAACCCATTCAACTTAAAGAAAGATTATCAGTTTATCTTTTGAATCCATTTAAGTACGAAGAGCAACCGGGAGACTTTACAGGGGTTGATTTTGAAACAGGCAGATGGTTTAACCGAAATTTAAGAATCTTCCGGAATATTCAAAGAATCCCGCATAGTGCTGATGACAGAATACTGCTCATTATTGGAAGGGACCACTTAAATCTATTAAATCTATTCTTTGATGTCTCAAAAGAATTTGAATTTGTTTCACCCTTACCCTATTTAGAAAATGCCAGAAATAAATAGAAACGCGAATTTTACCTAATTTTGGACCTGAAAAACTTATAAAATATTCCCAATCTGACTTCATGAGTGAAAAAGTATTCAGCATAGAATCTTACAGTCCGCTTGAGCTTTTCGGCATTGGCGACCGCAACCTGAACGCCATTAAAGAAGCTTTCCCAAAGCTGAAAATTGTGGCCAGGGGCGAGTTTGTCAAAGTGATTGGCGAACCTTCCGAAATTGAATCATTCACCAGATTATTTGATCTGGTATTGTTTCATTTTGAGCGTTTTGGCAGCATCAATGAGAATGACATCCGGCAATTGGCCGAACCCGGTGGTACAAATGGCACTTTAAAGGACAGTCCGCCCGATGTACTGGTGCACGGACGCAATGGCATGGTGATTAAGGCAAGAACGCCGAACCAGATGAAAATTGTGGATAGTATTACCAAAAACGATATGGTTTTTGCCATCGGGCCTGCCGGCACCGGGAAAACCTACACCGCAGTTGCATTGGCTGTGCGCGCCCTCAAAAACCGGGAAGTAAAACGCATCATCCTTACCCGACCCGCAGTAGAGGCCGGTGAGAACCTGGGGTTCCTTCCCGGCGATATGAAAGAGAAACTTGACCCTTACATGCAACCGCTTTATGATGCGTTGCGCGATATGCTTCCCCCGCAAAAACTACTTACCTATCTCGAAGACGGCACCATTGAAATTGCGCCCCTCGCTTTTATGCGTGGCCGCACCCTCGACCATGTTTTCGCTATATTGGACGAAGCCCAGAATGCCACCAACAGTCAGTTGAAAATGTTTCTGACACGCATGGGTCGATCGGCTAAATTTTTCATCACCGGCGACATTACGCAAATTGATTTACCCCGGCATCAGCAATCGGGCCTGGGACAGGCTTCACAAATTTTAAAGAACATCCCGGGAATTGATTTCATCACACTTGACGATTCGGATGTGCTCCGTCATAAACTGGTTTCAAGTATCATTAAAGCCTACGAAAAGGGGTTGGAATAAACCCATAATTGAGTTCTACCAGCAATAAAAGTAAATGCCTGAAATTCTCATGTATAGAATTTCAGGCATTTACTTTTGATAGGATTTTGCTGAGTCGTTTTACCTAAAAGCGGAATTTACTATTTATTTATTACCACTTTACGGCAACCTGAGCCCATCGAAGAGGTATATCTCAGATAATAAATACCATCAGAAAGTTTATCAACCGGAAGAATCACTGTTTGCTGACCGGTAAATTTTACGTTTTGACCATCCAACAATTGTCTACCCGAAAGATCGTAAAGTGACAGAGAAACATCAGCAGACAAAGAAGATTTAAGGTTAACCCTCAGCCAGTCACTGGCCGGGACAGGGAATACCTGCACATTGAGATCTTCGTTCAGGACTTCAAAACTTGTACCCACCGTTGAAGAAGAGCTGGTGTATTCGACTTCCCAACCGCCACCGGAAATGGCATCATTCGAAGAAAACAGCAGTAATGCTTTGCCCGACGGAATAGTAACTGCCTGTGGAACTTCGTTTCCTGAGTAACTTCCGATAAGATTCTGCGAATCCAGATCATAGATCTTAATCACATCATTATCGGGCTCAGTGTCCAGATAGTTGAAATTGATTGTTATTGAAGCAGCATCATCAGGAACAATCTTGAATTTGCAAACACTGTTGTTGTTGTAATTACGAGATCCGCTACCATCAGAAATAACTCCCTCCAAATCTGTTAAGGTCGTCTGCCCACTGCAAAATTCCGCAGTATTGCTGTGATAAGAAAGCCTGAAGCCACTACCTTCATCTCCAGAAGTCAGAAACTCAATAAACAAGCGGTCGCCCGATGCTGTTATGGGAGAAGGAACTTCATTTCCCGTAAGGCTGGCAAGCAATGGATAAGAAGCATCCGGTCCATCAAAGATATTTAAAACATCGAGGCCCCCGGTAAGCTCAAATTTCTCAAAGTTAAGTGTAAGTCCGGTTACTGAATCAACAGGAGCAATAACCCATCCACAATTCAAACCTGAAGTATAGTTTTCAACGGGGCCACTTCCATCTTCAATAGTCCCATTTTTGTTGGTCAACGTTTTCAAACCAGTGCAATAGTAGGGGTAATTATTCCCTGGAATAAAATTAACGATGGCACCCTGTCCTTCTGTGAAATTGCTCCCATTGGGATTGAGGTTATTCAGATAAAAGTAACCATTTGCAGAACCGCCCCATCCCCAGTTGAAATGAAAATAATCGTCGCCCTGATAACCATCCAGATTAAATGCATGACCACCGGAACCGAAGCCAGTGTAATACATAGGCCAACCATTATCGAGATTTTGTTTCATTAAATCGGCCCATGCCTGATCAGAATAATTATTTTTTGATTTCAATGACAAGGTATTTGAATAGCCAAAATTATTGCGGAGCGCTGAAGCAGCATCATTGCTGTATGCTCCCGATCCGGAACCGGAATACATCATATCCACAGCCACGCCACAATGGTATTGTATCTCAGCCATTTCATAATGATCATCGGCAGAAATACTATTTGTCATTTCTTCGTACTCATATACTGCCTCACTAAAATCGACAAACAGGTAGCCATAATCAGAATTATAACCACTTGACCCAATTCCCTGCAAAGGGTAGCGCCAGTAATAAATTACCTGCGACATGGCAGTTGCGACACAGCCTGCATAAACATGTCCACCCGGCCCGGTAATGTCTTCGGGACACAAATCGTTATAGGGGCTGCCCTGATTCCAGGTGCAAGGCAAAAGCGGTTCCACCCCACGGCTATCTCTGAGGTTGGCTGATTCTTCAGGCACGTAATTCAACAGTGCATTCCATTCAGTAACCATATCGGTGGTGGGTGAAAAATTTTGCTGAATAATTTCAGCAAGCTGAAGCTCATAACCTTTTATCCAGTGAAGCATTGAGGGTGATTGATTCTGTAAGGGAAATATGCCATCGGGTGAATAACCTAAAACAGGAATGGCTGCATCTGTTGCTGAGACCAACACAAACCCACCTTTTTCAAAATTAATGGCATAAAAAAACGGGATATCCTCGCCAATGACATCGGTTTTACTAACCTCACGCAATGGAGAACCAGATTGAATGTAAGGCGTCAACCTGCTGTGCAGAAATGCCCTGGCAACCGTTTTAGCCTGATTTTGGGTAATGCCATCAGCAAACACACTCAGCACCATCATGAAAGCAATAATAGAAAGGGTAGTTTTTTTGATCATTTTCGAAATTTTAAAATCCAAAAGTAAAAAAAATCAGGCTTATACATGCAAAAAGGAAGTTTTATTGGATTTAAAACTTCCTTTTTGCACTGATTTACACAGTACTTAACAATTACCGGTAACTATTATTCAACAATAAGTTTACGGGATAAACTACCATTCTCGTTGGTGATGTTCAGGATGTATACACCGGCGTTTAAATTACCGAACCGTAAAGTGGAAGTATTAAAACCAGCCTTTAGGAGTGTCTCCTGACGATAAACTTCGCGACCGGCCAAATCACTGATGGCAAAAGTTGTTTTCGCAGCTTTCTCAACATTTAGTTTTACATCGGTAAATGTAGCTGCCGGATTGGGATATACCGAAAGATTTGTTGCGAGTTCATTGACAGGTGTGTTTACATTATCAATGTAATATTCTGCATCAAACCCCTGGGCAGGATTAAAACCATTGGTGGTAAACAAAAGCAGCATTTTGCCTGTAGGAGAAACGATGGGCTCAGGAATTTCGGAACCGGTGAGTGTAGCAATAACTTCATTGGTAGGAATGGCATAAATTTTCAGAAAATCCTTTCCATCCTCAAGATCGAATGAAGTGAAGGCTAAGGTAAGGTTGTCGGCATATGGTCCCGGATCAATTTTCCATTTGCAAAGTGCGCCATTATTATAGGTTCTATCACCACTTCCGTCAGAAAATGAGCCGGAAGGTTCGCTGAAAGTAGTTGTTCCTCCGCAGAAATTAACAACATTACTGTTAAATTCAATGACAAAGCCCGGAGCTTCACTGTTGGCATCGGTAAGAAATTCAATAAAAGCCCTGTCACCGGTTGTGGTGAGTTCTTCGGGAACGCTGCCTTCGGTATAGGAAACCAAAAGAGGCGCACTTACATCTTCACCATCATAAATATTGATAACATCGCCTGATGCTATCTCAAAAGCATTGAATTTCAATATAATGGATGTAACAGAATCCTCGGGTGCAATCAACCAGGAGCAGGTTTGATCAGCGGCATAATCAGCAAGCGGACCACTACGGTCTTCAAATAAACCCATAGGTGAAGTAATTACGTGGGTAGAGCAACCAAGTGGGTAATAATCAGGATGAGGTACAAAATTACGGACCATTGCCTGTCCATTGCTGAATCCATTTACATCCGAAATGGTATAGTTACCATTTCCACTGCCACTCCAACCAAAGTTAAAATGGTACATGTTACCGGTTCCTGTCACTTCGTAGCCGTCGAGTGCAAAAGCATGTCCACCTTCAGTATCCTGTCCTGAATAATAAAGTGGCTGACTTGCATCGAGACTTGCAGTAATGTAGCCTTCCCAAACACTCAGGGAATAATTGTTTTTTTGTAAGTATTGAACCACCGGAGAATAGCCAAAGTATGTTCTTAATGCATAAGGCACGTCGTTGCTATAAGCTCCTGAACCATCAGCACTGTACATCATATCTACAGATACACCGCAGTGAAACTGTAATTCTGCAATGGCATTAATGGCGCGGCCACTGTTTGTATTAATCGAGTTGAGCATGGCATCCCAATCATAATACGTTTCACCAAAGTTTGCGCTGATGGTGCCGTAACCTGGGTAATAGTAAGAATGTTGACCGGCACCTTGTTCAGGATAACGGTAATAAGACATCACCATCGACATTGCTGTGGCAACACAGCCGGCGTATGGATGTCCACCTGGTCCATCCACATCGTCAGGACAATAAGCATTGTAAGGATAATCCTGATTCCATAAAACAGAAATCAACGGTTCAACATCCCTGTCACCAGCAAGCATCATCCTGGAAGTGTTGAGGGTATTGTACTCCTCCCACGATTGCTGTACTTCAACTGATTGAGCAATGTTGTTTTCACGGATAAAATTAATCTGATCCTTATAACTTCTCAGGAAACTTGCATAGTTTGGATCAAGTTCGCCTTCAGGAAATTTTCCTTCACGGGAATAACCAATGATTGGAGCGAAAGCATCTTCACCTGAAACAATCACGAAACCACCCTGTGGGAAGTTAAACACGTGAAATACAGGTTGATCATTCAACATCCAGGAATCAATCCACATGGGGGTAATTTCTGAAATACTGGTATTTATGCCAGCCTGAACCTGTCGTTCATAAAAAAAGTTACGGGCAACCACCGAAGCAGCATCACGGTCAACATTGTCAGCCATTGCTGAAAGTACAGGCATAAATGCCATTAGCACAAAGAGTAGAAGTTTTGATTTCATTAAATTTGGGTTGAAAATGAATAGTTCGGTGCCAAAAGTAAAAAAAACCTCCGACACAATAAGCATCGGAGGTAATTAAAATTCATTTTAATTGAGATTTACCTGACAATAATCCGCTGATTAAACTGTTGATTGTTACTGATAATACTGAGCAGATAGATACCTGAAGGTAAATTACCCAGATCAATCGCTTTGAACAATTTACCATTGGCTGTACCCGCAAATGAGTAAACTTCATTACCAAGAAGTGACAATACCTTTAAATTGTAATTGCCGTCAACCTTATCAGAAGCTATGGTAAAAACACCTTCCGAAGGATTTGGGTAAACCCTGAAATCAGCAATAGTGCTTTCGGCAACCGGCTTGGTGCGGGTTGTATTGGTGATGCTTATGTTGTCAACAAACACATTATCACCTTCACCCTGCATTCTATCCGAAAAACGGGCAGCTGATTGCAAAGTAATGTCAAAGAAAGTTCCCGCATAGGCTGAAAGGTCAAAGGTTAACTGTTTCCATTCATCCTCGTTGGCGGTTTCCGGATTAAAGTCCATCACCCCGTTTTCATCGGCAATTTGCTCACCATTAACCAACACCCTGAACCAACTGAACTTGGGACCAAGAGAGTAGGTTTGGCGCATGTCGAATATCAACGCGATGTTATCCAGACCTGTTCCATCAACCGAGCAAATTTCAGCGTTCGCATGAAAAGCCAGATTTGTTTCCCAGGCCTGCAGGGCTGTCCCTGAAGTCGGGCTACCTGACCAACCGGTAGGAAGGGGATCTCCATGAAAATGCAGACCATAAGTACTATTATAGGCGGAACGTTTATCCACGGCTATCTGCGACTTAATGGTATCCACAAGCACAAAATAACCTGAGGTTGCGTCTTCCATATCAACAGTGTAGGATGGCAACGCACCATAAACATCAATTAAATCAGCAACACTCATACTCGTTGAGCCGTTTGCGTTGGTTGCGGTAAATTCAATTGAGTATAAGCCCGGAACAGAAAACATGACTTCAGGATTTTGCGAACTATTGCTTGTACCATTCACAAACTCGAAATACGCCGGGGTAATGTTCCATTGCCAACTTGTAGGTTCATAGAGCGAAAGGTCATTAAGGGTAATTACCGACTGTATACATGGCATGGAATCACTTATACTGAAATTTACAAATGGTTTTGGTGAATCCGTTACTGTGATGTAATCCTCCAATGTTACAGAGCTGTTTCCAAATTCGTTGGAAATGGCGAGGGTAACATCATAAATTCCAGGATTATCATAGACAATGTTTGCAGGGTTTGCTTCATTTGAAGTTTCAGGTGTTCCACCTTCGAATGTCCAGGTCCAGGTTGATGGAACGCCGGAAGAAAGATCATCGAAATCTATATCCGTCCCAGGTAAAATGGTGGTGATGGGGGTGGAAAAATCTGCGGTTGGTTCATAAGGTGTATTGGAAGCGGCCCTGAAGGCATTAATGCGTCCTGAACCAAGCAATCCAATATGATCCGGATTGAGCTCATCAATATTATCAGCGTTCTCTTCCATAATGGCTTCTACCTGAGCAGGTGTAAGGGCGGGATTAATCGAAAGAATTAAACCAGCCAGTCCGGCAGCAACCGGTGAGGCCATTGAAGTTCCGGACATCAGGTCATAATAGCCATAAGTGCCCAGATTATAAGTCGTGCTCATCAAACCTGCCGGACCTGGCACGCCACTTCCACCAGGTGCTGAAACATCCACGGTAGTGCTAAAATTTGAAAACCATGCTTTCACATCGTTCTCATCAGTTGCAGCCACTGAAATTACATTATCATAACCGGAAGGATAATGAGGAGTGGAAACATCGTCATTTCCGGCTGCAGCCACCAGGACTATACCCATATTATATATGGAATTAATGACATTCTGATTGGTTGCAGAATAGCCCGGGCCTCCCCATGACATATTGATGACATCTGCGCCATTGGCGGCCGCATATTGAATTCCAGGATACCCATAAATGCCATCGGGCGCAGTATTGTTTGCTGCTTTAATGGCAATGATGCTCACATTATAACCAACCGAGGCAATACCTATCTCATTATCGGTGATGGCAGCAGAAAGACCGGCACAGTGCGTACCATGCGACCATTCAGAAGGATCTCCGGTGGCAGGAGGATTGGAAGAGTTGGTATTGTAATAAGTGTCCCGCTGAAGCACAATTTTACTGGCCAGGTCAGGATGTTCTGCCCAAATGGCATTGTCAACAATGGCAACTTTAATGTCGGCAGAACCTTTGGAAATATCCCAGGCTTTGTCGGCCTGAATAACATCAAGGTGCCAGCTCCAGTTGTTGGATCCGTTATACATATTGTATATGGAATCATTAGGCACGTAAGTAATATAATCCATAGGGACTTTTTCAACATACTCCAGTTCAGGCTGCTGCTTTAAGCGGGCCAAAACCTCATCAATCTTCTCCATATCCTGAATCTCAATCATCAGGGTGCGCAAAAGCTTGCTGTCGTTATTGATATCAAAAGGACGTTCAAGTTTATTGATACGGTAATCCTGTTGCAAAGCTGCTACAAAGGGTACTTCCTGAATAGCAACTTCATTGTTTGCACGAACAGAAAAGTTGACATTAACGTCATCTTTATATTTGAAGTACAATCTCCCGTCCTGATAGTCTTTGTCAAAAGTCTGGGAAAATACCTGAAAAACACCGGCAAGCAGAAAAACTGCGAGCAATGCAACACCTTTCAGTGAGTTTGGTCTGATAAGAAAATTTGTTTTCATAGAAAAAATATATTTGATTGATAGTGTCAATGGTCCTTCAATTTTCAAAATACTGCTATTCATTTAACATGGCCGACTATTAAGCACACTTTATTAACCAATTGAATCGGAAAATGTTCCCTGAACAAAACAATTTGGGGATCATATCATAAAGAACTGAAGCAAACATCCCAAATAAAAATAAGCATTAAAGCAATTTATGTAGTATTTTTTTTTGCCGAAATGAACCAGGATTAATATGCTTATGGAACAATACTTTCAATTTGGTTTGTTTACGATTATCCGATTCCCATCAGCCAGGCATTCAACTTCCCCTCAAGTTCAGCAATCCCCCGAAAAACCACTTCCAATATAGCCCTAAATTAATACCTTTGCATCCTAATACTTATGCATGCAAGGAGGATTCAAAATGAGCAAAATCAACAGATTATTGATTGTCAACATCAAATCATTGAATGGAATTCAGGACGAAAACATCTTAATGGTTGCCGGCAAAAGTATGTCGGAATTTAACTGTATTGAAGATGCTTACCTGTTAACGGAAGGCAGTTCAATTGTGGACTTTGGGCCAATGCAAGATCTGAATACCTCACTTTATGAGGAAGATGGCGTACAGGTGATTGATGCACGTGGCCGCATGGTATTTCCTTCTTTCTGCGATTCGCACACCCACCTGGTATATGCCGGAAGCCGCGAAATTGAGTATGTGGATAAAATCAGGGGACTTTCCTACGAAGAAATTGCCCGGCGTGGTGGCGGCATCCTTAACTCAGCCAAAAGACTGCACCTGGCAACCGAAGAAGAACTGGTAGAACAGGCGCTCGAACGGCTCAATGAAATCATTTCCTATGGCACCGGAGCTGTTGAAATTAAAAGCGGCTATGGATTGAATACAGAAGATGAGCTGAAGATGCTCCGGGTAATCCACCGGCTAAAAATGCTCAGTCCGCTTACCATAAAATCAACCTTTCTGGGTGCCCATGCGGTGCCTGCCGAATACCGCGACCGTCAGGGTGAATATGTTGACCTGATCATCAACGAGATGATCCCGCAGGTGGCTGCCTCAAACCTTGCTGAGTTTATTGACGTATTTTGCGACCGTGGATTTTTCACCCCCGAAGAAACTGAACGCATGCTTATGGCCGGCATGAAATACGGTTTGAAACCAAAAATCCATGCCAATGAGCTGGACTACTCGGGTGGTATTCAGGTTGGCGTAAAATACGATGCCCTTTCGGTTGATCACCTTGAATTCACTGGTGATGAAGAAATTGAAGCCCTGCTGAATTCCGAAACCATGCCCACGTTGTTGCCAGGTGCCGCATTTTTTCTGAATATGGTGCACGCACCGGCCCGCAAAATGATTGACGCAGGACTTCCACTGGCCTTAGCCAGCGATTTTAACCCCGGCTCCTCCCCTTCCGGAAACATGCAACTTATCGTTTCCATGGGAAGCATCATGTTTCGTATGACACCGGAAGAAACGCTGAATGCCTGCACCATAAATGGCGCCTATGCCATGGGCATAAGTGATCAATACGGCAGCATTACGAAGGGCAAAAAAGCAAACTTCTTTATCACGAAACCCATTTCTACCATAGAATTTATGCCTTATGCTTACGGCAGTAATAAAGTGGAAACGGCAGTACTTAATGGTGAAGTGATTAGTTTATAAAAATCAGCATACAAGCAAATAAGAACAAAATCAAAAAAAACATACATAATGAAACAAATTATTGAATGTGTCCCAAATTTTAGTGAAGGACGCGATATGGGTGTAATTGAGCAGATTACCGATATGGTAAAAAGCGTTGAAGGCGTAAAATTGCTCGATGTTGATCCGGGTGCAGCCACCAACCGCACCGTGGTAACCATTGCCGGAGAGCCCGAACAGGTGATTGAAGCAGCCTTCCGTATGGTAAAAAAGGCGATGGAAGTTATTGACATGAGCAAACATAGCGGAGCACACCCAAGGTTCGGTGCAACTGATGTTTGTCCACTGGTACCCATTGCCAACATCAGCATGGAAGAAACCGTAAAATATGCACACCGACTGGCGGAAAGAATCGGCACTGAAATAGGTATTCCTGTGTATTGCTATGAAAATGCCGCACAACTTCCTGAACGCCGCAACCTTGCTTTTTGCCGCTCCGGCGAATACGAAGGGTTACCCAAAAAACTTGCCGAAGCTTCATGGAAACCCGACTTCGGACCGGCTAACTTCCTTCCCAGAACCGGTGCCATTGCCGTTGGGGCACGTGATTTTCTGGTAGCCTATAACCTGAACCTCAACACCACCTCTACCCGTCGGGCAAATGCCGTAGCTTTCGACATACGTGAGAAAGGCCGGCCTATGCGTGAAGGCAACCCCATTACCGGCAAAATTGTAAAGGATGAAAATGGCAAACCGGTGAATACGCCCGGATCGCTTAAAGCCTGTAAGGCCATTGGCTGGTTTATTGAGGAATATGGCATTGCACAGGTAAGCATCAACCTCACCAACATCAGCATCACACCGGTACATGTAGCGTTTGAGGAAGGCTTAAAAAAGGCCGCTGAACGCGGAATGCGGGTTACAGGTTCTGAGATTATCGGACTGGCACCGCTCAAAGTTTTCACCGATGCCGGTAAACATTTTCTGAAAAAACAAAACCGTTCGGTAGGCGTTTCAGAAGCAGAACTCATTAAGATTGCTGTAAAATCAATGGGACTGGATGACCTGAAGCCTTTCCACCCGGAAGAAAAGATCATTGAGTATGTTTTAAGTGATAAATCACAAAAGAAACTGATTGACCTGAGCTGCAAAGCATTCGCCGAAGAAACCGCTTCGGAATCACCCGCTCCTGGCGGAGGATCCATTTCGGCATACATGGGCGCATTGGGTGTTTCTTTGGGTACTATGGTTGCCAATCTTTCCTCCCACAAACCCGGATGGGACGACCGTTGGGAAGAATTTTCCGAATGGGCCGAAAAAGGCCAGCAACTCAAAAACGAATTACTCCTTTTGGTTGATGAGGACACCAATGCCTTCAACAAGATTATGGATGCGTTCGGCCTGCCTAAAGGCAACGATGCTGAAAAAGCTACCCGTACCGAAGCCATACAAGAGGCCACCAGGTATGCGATTGACATCCCGTTTAAGGTTATGCAAAAGTCATTGGCCGTAATGGAAATTGTGAGAGTGATGGCAGAAACGGGCAATCCCAATTCCGTTACGGATGCCGGAGTTGGCGCACTTGCTGCCCGTTCAGCCGTAATGGGGGCATATTTAAATGTAAAAATCAATGCTTCTGGATTGAAGGACAAAGCTTATGTTGACAAAGTAATTGCTGAGGGAGCGCAAATAGAACAGCAAGCGCAGAATGCCGAAGCTGAAATTCTGAAAATCGTAAATGATAAAATCAACAACGGATAAGTGATTTTAGATTTTAGATTTCAGATTTCGGATTTTAGATTAAGATTACGAATTATGAACGAACTACAAATTACGGATGTTGCACTTCTACACTCAGTGCGACTGACGTAATGAGCTGATTTTAAATTTTAGAATCCGTGAATGACGGGGATAACAAGTCATCGCCGTCATTCACCTAATTTGTCTCTTTAAGCATAAGGCACCATGAACCACGAACTGTTTACGATTGCACTTCTATATTTTACCTCATTCTTAACCATCATCAACCCATTGGGTGTGATGCCGGTTTTTATGACCATGACTGCTGATATTTCGGACAAACAGCGCAGGCAAACCGCAGTAAAAGCCATCATTACAGCATTTTTTATATTAATGGTCTTTGCCATTGGGGGGCAGTTGTTGTTCAAATTCTTTGGTATTTCGGTCAACGGGTTCAGGATTGTGGGGGGCATTATCTTCTTCATCATGGGATATGATATGCTGCACGCGCGCTTCAGCAAATTAAAAATGGACGATGAGATGGTTAAAAAATATGTGGAAGATATTTCCATCACCCCCCTGGCCATTCCTATTATTGCAGGACCGGGTGCCATCACCAACTCCATTGTACTGATGGAAGATAGCCATACCATGACCCTGAAGCTCATTTTAATACTTACCATAATCATCACCCTTTTGTTGACACTTGTGGTATTGCTCAGTGCAGGGAAAATCATTAAGTTACTGGGTGAAACAGGAAATAAAATCATGATTAAACTGATGGGACTCATCATGATGGTCATTGCAGTGGAATTCTTCTTTGCCGGATTAAAACCCATCGTTCAATCCATGCTGAACATTACACCTTCCTAACGATTGGCTACCTTTTAGCAATAAACTCATTAGCATAAAACGTCTGAATTTAAAAAATGCATAAAACATATCAACTTGATTTCAACGATTTCAACCTCAAGCAGCAGCAGTTTGACCATCACAGCCTGCTGCACGGGGTAATGCATACTTACAGGGTAATGTTGCATGTGTTAAGGCTGGGACTCCTTACACATCATTACGCTGAAGCAAAGAATGCCTTCTTCGCAGCCTACATACATGACATGGCCCGTAAACATGACGGGTACTGCACCCAACATGGTACTGATGCCGCCAACCATAAATTACCAGATTATCAGGAACTTTTCATAAAAAATGGGGCAACTCAAAAAAACATGCTGAGCATTGGGAAGGCCTGTGCCATGCACTCTCTGGGCAACGAACTCCAGAAAACAGATCCCGACTGGCTTACGGTTGCATTGTTGAAGGATGCCGATGCCCTCGACCGCATCCGGCTTGGAGAAGATGACCTGAATGTATCCTACTTAAGATTCAGCGAATCACATGATCAAATTGATTTTGCCCGGAAGCTCTATTTCCAAACCAATAAAATGCCCCTTCACAGTTTTGTTGATGTCATGAAAATTGGGGATACGCTATAAATTCCCGCTACTGAGAACCAGCAAAAAGGCCCTAACAGCGCCTGTTTTCATAGAATTTAAAGATAGAATAAGCTTATGAATGGTTTGTTATCTTTATCTTTTCCTGAAGTTTTCAGAAAAAAGAAAATTGTTTCAGGAAATTCTGCAATGCAACATTTTGATTTTGGATTAGGTTTAAATAACCTCCTCCAAATCACCTGTTAACAATCATAAATGAACCACAGCGCCACTTTCAAGCGCGCCCAGACCTGAAGTTTATAAAAAAAAATCATAATAATTAATTATCAATTATCTTTGCAACCTGAACTTCAAGTGCATTTCAATTTGAATCAGGCCATTATTCGTGTGGTTTATCAGGCAATATTTAACTGATTAAGCCATATTTTTTATTCATGAACCAACAACAAATGTCAACAAAAACATACGCAATAATCAAAGGATCAGGCAGCTACGTACCAACGATAAAAGTACCCAACACCGATTTTTTGAAACGCACATTTCTGGAATCGAATGGAGAGCCTATTACAAGACCCAATGAAGAAATTATCCGGAAATTTCAGCAAATAACAGGGATTGAGGAGCGCAGATATGTTGAGGATGAGTATGTTTGCTCGGATATTGCCTTTTTCGCGGCAGAAAAAGCCATTGAAAATGCCGGAATCGATAAAGAAAAATTGGATTACATTATAGTTGCACACAATTTTGGAGATGTAAAACATGGTGCCACACATTCTGATCTGGTTCCGACCCTGGCCTCAAGGGTGAAGCATAAACTGGGCATTCTGAACCCTTTCACCGTTGCTTATGACCTTCCGTTTGGCTGCCCGGGCTGGCTTCAGGGCGTGATTCATGCCAATTATTTTATAAAATCGGGCGATGCTCAAAATATTCTGGTGATAGGAGCTGAAACGCTTTCGCGTATTAGCGACCCACACGACCGCGACAGCATGATTTATTCCGATGGAGCCGGAGCAGTGGTTTTAAGCGCTGTGGAAAGTGAAACACCTGTCGGCATCATATCGCACGTAACCCGCACTGATACTGTGGATACTGCCTATCTGCTCAAGATGGACCGCTCGTTCAATACAACTGACAACGGTAATCTCTTCCTGAAAATGAACGGCCGCAAATTATACGAATATGCCCTTAAAACCGTGCCTGCGGCAATAAAAATGGCCATAGATAAAAGCGGAATCGGCATCGACAAAATTGAACGTGTGCTTATTCATCAAGCCAATGAAAAGATGGATGAAGCCATTGTTACCCGCCTTTATGAACTTTTTGGTTACACTAAACGTCCCGAATTTTCCATGCCAATGACCATTTCATGGTTAGGTAACAATTCGGTGGCCACGCTGCCCATTTTGTACGATTTAATTGTTAACCAAAAGCTAGACAATCACAAACTAAACAAAGGAGAATATTTTTCCTTTGCATCGGTTGGCGCAGGAATGAACGTGAATGCCATGGTTTATAAAATGCCGTAATAACATCCATTAACGGCTAAAAAAAGGACACAGAAACTAAATGATGATGCTTGCACACTATAACAAAGATGTGTGCAGGCATATTCCTCCTGTATATTTCACACTTCACCAATCAATCCGCTGACGCGCATTTTCCGGCCTGCATTTTTATCCTTTTCAAGAAATCCTATCGCGCAAAATCTATCTTTACCATTTTCTTTTTTAAACGAATACCGTTCAATATGCTGATGGATGCGATACATTTTTCCCTTTTTATAGCGACAAATGAAGCATTATCCAACACATCAATACGCCCAATCTCCTGAACGGCTAACCCTCCCTGCTTTATAAAGAAACCTAATATATCTGCTTTGCTTACCTTTTGCTTTTTGCCTGCTCCTAGGTAGATGGTTTCCCAGGGCGGCAACTCAGGAAGTTTACCGCAATCTTCCAGATTAACCTCTTGAGGTGCAGGCGAAACAAAAGTCGGCACATAATCTCCATCGGCCAGCACCAACCATGATTTCCCCGAAGCGTGCATCCGGGCCGTGCGCCCGTTGCGGTGAATCCAAATGGTTTCAGAGCCTGGAAGCTGATAATGAACTACATGCCTGACTTCAGGAATATCAAGCCCCCTGGAACCCAGATCGGTGGTAAGTAAAGTCTGGTGCGTACCATTCCTGAAACGAATAAGCGACAATTCCCGCTCATCCTGATCCAGTCCGCCATGATAGGTGCCATGCACTATACCTTTTACTTTCAACAGATTACTAATCCGTTCAACAGCTTCTCTGTGATTACAAAATATAAGGGCCGGCTCCGACCGGAAAGCACACAAAAGATGAAATAAAACATCCAGTTTATCTGAAGTTTCTGCACGCACCACCGCCACATCTAATTTCTGAGATGGCTCGCCAATACTGTAATCCAACGAAACAGGATGGCTCAACCCCACATAGCCCGGCACTTCCTTCAACAAGGTTGCCGAAGTGAGCGCCCTGGTTCTGACCAGCGGCAAATTCCGGCAAATGTATTCCATCTCCTTGCTAAAACCGAGTTCCAGTGATTTATCAAACTCATCTAAAACCAAAGTATGAATATGAGTTGCATTAAAATTACTCCTTCGGATATGATCGGCAATGCGGCCCGGAGTACCTACCAATACCGGTGGCGGTTGCCTGAAATTGTTAACTTCCGTTTTCACGGGATGTCCTCCGTAACAAACATTTACCTTGATACCGGTTTTCATCTTTTTGAAAACGTCTTCTATCTGAAGAGCCAGTTCACGCGAGGGTGCAAGAATCAGCGCCTGCACTTCATGCACATCAGGATCAATCATTTCAATTAATGGTAACAGGAAGGCAAGGGTTTTCCCCGAACCGGTAGGGGCAATCAACACTGCAGATTTACCGGGTGTTATTTCAGCAATGGCTTGCATTTGCATTGGATTCAGGGTGGTGATGCCCAGATTTTCCAGGTAAGGTTTTAACATGCAGCAAAGATAAGGATAGTGGGCGGGCTTTACAGATGAATTCAGTGAGACAAGCAAAAGAAGCACCCATAACTGTATATTCACCGGTGTAATGTGTGATTTTTTTCATAAACACACTCTACTTCCCCCAAATTCATGTAAGTTTGTAATGTATTTCAACTTTGCCCCGGCAAAATGAGATACCCCGGAAAAGATTACGACAATCCATATGAAAATCATTCTCCAAAATACAACCAATTCATTCCTATAGAACCTAAATATCGACGATGATGAATATAGGTACCCTACTGAATTTTTTAACAATATTCGGATCACTCATGCTCTTTGTATTCGGCATGAAGCTGATGAGTGAAGCCCTGCAAAAACTCGCAGGTAAACGTTTCAGGACCGTATTTTCCAACCTGGCCTCCCGACCGTTCAAAGCCATTGCCGCTGGTTTTATTATCACCGGTATTATGCAATCTTCATCAGCGGTTACGGTTATGTTGGTAAGTTTTGTGAATGCAGGCATTTTCTCTCTTAGCCAGGGCCTTGGTATTATGATGGGTGCCAATATAGGCACGACCATCACTGCCTGGCTCGTTACCCTGTTTGGATTTAATTTTGAATTTACCACTATTTTACTTCCCGTACTGGGTTTGGGACTTCCGTTTCTGTTTCTGCCAGGCTCACGCAACCGTTCCATTGCGGAATTTGTTCTTGGCATATCCATTTTATTCCTTGGCCTGCAGTTTATGAAGGATTCCATGGCCAGTGTAAGCGAAACACCAGTGGTTGAATCCTTTTTTTCATCCCTCAGGGGTCATGGGGTGGGAAATATGCTGCTATTCACCTTAGCCGGTCTGGTCATCACATTAATCATACAATCCTCCAGCGCCACCATTACCCTGACTTTTGTACTATGCTACAGTGGCTACATCAGTTATGAATCGGCAGCAGCTATGATCCTCGGCGAAAACCTGGGCACTACCATAACCGCCAACCTTTCAGCAATTGCAGCCAATCGCGCTGCCAAACGAATTGCCCTGGGTCACACAATCTTCAATGCTTTCGGACTGTTATGGGCCTTTATCCTGTTTGTTCCCTTTGTAAATCTTACCGAACAGATTGCTTTATGGATGACAGGTTACAATGCTGCATCAACAAACCTGATTCCCATCGGACTTTCGTTATTCCATACCGGATTTAATGTTGCCAACACCCTGTTGCTTGCATGGTTCGTTCCGGGATTCAAGCGGGTGCTTGAAAAAATGATTCCTTTAAAAGCCAACGAAAAGAAAACATTCAGGTTGCGCTACTTCAAATCACGGTTCATTGCCATGAACGAAGTAGATATTTTACAGGCTCATGAGCAAATTGCCTTTTTTGGAAGGCATGTTGCTTACATGTTTAACCTCATTCCGGAATACCTCACCGAAAAACGTGAACCCAAAATCGAAAAGATTCAGAAACGGTTAAACAAGAGTGAAGAAGAGGCGGATGAACTCGACTATGAAATTACAGATTTCATCACCCGAATTGCCGAAAACGATCTTTCTGTGAGCAACTCCCGAAAAATAAGGGCGATGCTTAAAATAACAGACGATCTGGAAAGCATTGCTGATCAATGTCTTCAAATGGAAAGAACCATTCGCAGGAAGAACGAAGCAAAAGCCTGGTTTACCCAGGAAATGAGGGAGGATCTGTTTTTGCTGTTCGATCTTGTAAAAGCAACGCTCAAGACCATGAATGAAAATCTGGCCCGTGATTACCGGCCGGGCATTCTTGCCAAAGCCACCGAAAATGAACTCAGGGTAAACGAAATGCGCGACAAACTCATACAAACCAACCGCCTGAGGCTTGAATCGGGCGAATACAATTATAAGTTTGCCAGCTTTTATTCTGAATTACTCAACCAATGTGAAAAACTTGCCGATCACGTGATCAATGTAAATGAGGCCATTGCAAGTAATGCAAAATAATTGGTCACATTTAACATTAACTTAACATTGAAACCACACTGTTGGATAGATACCTCCTTAAATTTGCCGGACATCAAATAATGTATTCATGGGGAGTGTATATCTGATTTTTATCATCATCCTGTTTGTCCTTGCCTTTTCTGACTTAATGGTTGGTGTTGCCAACGATGCAGTAAATTTTCTTAATTCCGCTGTCGGGGCAAAAGCAGCTTCATTCAAAGTAGTATTGATTGTAGCCAGCCTTGGAATACTGGCAGGGGCAACATTTTCAAGTGGATTGATGGAAATCGCCCGCAAAGGACTATTCTTTCCTGCACAGTTTCACTTTAATGAAGTTATCATCATCTTTCTTGCGGTAATGATTGCCGATGTAATCCTGCTCGACACCTTCAATACTTTAGGATTGCCTACATCCACAACAGTTTCCATTGTTTTTGACCTGCTTGGGGCTTCTGTGGCAGTAGCTTTTATTAAAATATCACAATCGGCAGAAACCATACAGGACATCGGTCATTACATCAACTCGGCCAAAGCACTGGCCATCATTACAGGAATATTGGTATCTGTAGCGGTTGCCTTTAGTGTGGGCGCCTTTGTACAATACATTACCCGGCTACTCTTCACCTTCAACATCAGGTTCAACCTAAAATATTTCGGAGCACTATGGGGCGGAATTGCCATTACCGGCATTACCTATTTTATCGTAATTAAAGGTGCAAAAGGCGCTTCTTTCATCACCGAGGAAACACTGGCATATATCCATCACCACACTGGTTTTATTTTATTAACCAGCCTGGCAGTCTGGACCCTCTTTCTGCAGTTATTGATGTGGATTTTCAAGGCAAATGTGCTTAAAATCATCATTCTTACCGGAACCTTTGCACTGGCCATGGCTTTCGCAGGAAATGACATGGTTAACTTTATCGGCGTACCGTTGGCAGGACTAAAAGCCTTTCAGTTGTTCAATGCCGTTCCTGGCGCTGATCCTACAAATTTTCTGATGACCGGACTTGCCGACGATGTTGTAACCGAAACCTGGGTGTTGCTCATCGCGGGAATTGTAATGGCCGTATCGTTATGGACCTCGAAAAAGGCACGTTCAGTACTAGAAACTTCCGTTGACCTGAGCAGGCAAAGCGAAGGGGTAGAAAGGTTCAATTCATCCATATTGTCACGAAATCTGGTCAGGGGCACCATGAATATGGCCACGACCATTAACCGATTCATTCCCAACAGTATGAATAACTGGATTGAAAAAAGGTTTGCCCCACCCGATAAGATCACCCGTGAACAAATGCCCGAAGGCGCAGCCTTTGACCTTTTACGGGCAAGCGTTAACCTGGTGGTCGCCAGTATGTTAATTGCTTTTGGAACATCGCTGAAACTACCACTTTCAACCACCTACGTTACTTTTATGGTGGCCATGGGAAGTTCACTCTCTGACAGGGCCTGGGGCCGCGAAAGTGCTGTTTATCGCATAACCGGCGTATTATCGGTCATCGGCGGATGGTTCTTCACAGCTATGGCAGCGTTTACCGCTTCAATGGTATTTGCAGCCATTCTTTGGTTTGGTGGATTGCCCGCTGCTTTTGCGCTACTGGGACTTGCAGGATTTCTGATATATCGTTCCCACCTCACCCACAAACGCCGCACCGATGAGAAAAAAGCAGATGCTTTACTTGATGTCCTGCCCGATGAACTCAATACAGAGAATATATTGAAAAGGTGCTCACTCACCATTCAGCAGGTACTGGGCGAATCCCTCGGTATTTTTAAGGAAGCCCTGATGGGCCTTATGGATGAAGACCGCCGGTTACTCAAAAATGCCAAAGCCAATTCAGATGGGTTGAATGTTTCAACCAAAAGGCTTAAAAACCAGGTTGGCCGGACTTTATCACACCTCAGGGAAGATTCCATCGAGTCAGGACACTTTTACGTTCAGGCGATTGACTACCTGCGTGAAATCAACCATTGCATTTCCTACATCACGCAACCAAGTTACGAGCATGTTGAAAACAACCACAAACCACTTGTACCTTTGCAGGTTGAAGAACTCTCACGGCTCAGCGGAGAAATAACCCTACTTTTTAACGAAATTTCGGCTATGCTTACCAGAAAAAATTATGAAGATTTTGATCTGGTTGTCGCCCGTCAGCAAAACATTCAGCGCCTTGTTGAAGAAACCCGCAAAAAGCAGGTAAAACGGATTAAAAATTCGGAAACCGGAACACGTAACAGTATTCTATACCTGAATATCCTGGCCGAGATTAAAAACCTTTCGCTGTTCACTGTCAATTTGCTGAAATCGAGCAGGGATTTTGAGACTAGTGCTAAACCATTACCTCCGCAGAGCTAAGAGCGCTTGTCTCGGGAGAGCGAAGCGATAACGGGAAAGGGCCAATGGCAAATTGTGGAAACTTCAAAAATATTTCACATTAAATCTATATGATCTTCTTTGTGTCCTAAGTGTCTATGTGGTGTGTTTTTTTTCTGAACCACACAGGCACATAGCTCACATAGGGGATTTCTACTTGATTTTCTATTTGTCCTATCTGTCAAAACTTCATTTTTTGAACCACACAGGCACAACTTGTCCCGGCTACTTTGACGAAATAACCAACATAAGAATTTCTATGTGACTTTCTATGTGACCTATGTGTCTATGTGGTGCCTTTGTTGAACCACACAGGCACATAGCTCACATAGCGGATTTCTGCTTAATTTTCTATTTGTCCTATCTGTCAAGACTTCATTTTTTGAACCACACAGGCACATCTTGTCCCGGCTACTTTGACGGGATAACCAACATAGGGATTTCTATGTGACTTTCTATGTGTCCTAAGTGTCTATGTGGTGCGTTTGTTGAACCACACAGGCACATAGCTCACATAGCGGATTTCTGCTTGATTTTCTATTAGTCCTATCTGTCAAGAGTTCATT
>JAVEVB010000041.1:0-35462 GCA_034005265.1 Lentimicrobium sp. | reverse complement strand
AAACAAAGTCTGTTTTTTCACTTCAATCCAATGAAAAACGTCTTTAAGTACATAGTCACCCCCAGGGATGTAGTTCAACATGGACTCATCGCTGGGTCTTGCAGACCGCTCAGAGTCCTATTTATTATGCCCATGTGCTTTGTTTTTCGGTCTGTCAGGGCGAGGGCAAGACATACTCTTTTGCAATTTTTGGTTGCAGCATTGGATTGTGCGAATTGCAAATGTGTATGGCTTTCGGGCTGGCTATAATTGTTCATATTCAATCCGTTTTAATAATTTGTCCAATTGTCCGTTTTTTGATTTATAGCCAACAATTATTTTATCACTGATTTCAATAATCTTTTTATTTCTGATTTCAGCCGTTTCTCTTGTTACTCTTTTCGTTTCTTTCTCGAAGGGACTTATTACCAAAAGTCGATTTTCGTTTACTGCATCTTCAATTTCCGGTTCCCATCTCGTTTTCATACTTCTGGCAAGTACCAAGATTAAAGGTTGTTTGCCTTTTAGTAAAATTTCAAAAACATCTTTTTCTATTTGGGAGTGGTTACCACAAACAATGCAGTTTCCTTTTTCTCTTTGTTCTTTTGCCCAGTCGAAACTTTTAAGCACAATCTCTGCCGGGCATTTTTGCGAACATAAAAATGCCACCTTTTGTAATTCTAATAATTTTATCTCGCCTTTATAGTTCATTATTATCTACAATAACAACAGTACCCGCTTCTTTATCATTTTCTCTATTAAGATTATCATGGACACTATGTCTATGACAATGTCTATGAGCATCAATATTTACATCATTATTAAGATTATCATGGACACCATGTCTAAGACAATGTCCAACTTATTCTTCTTTCAAAGCAACATACTTATAATCACGTGAAGTTTTAGGCTTACCATTATCTGCAATCAGACCAAGACTCACCATTTTATTAAGATGTCGCTGAGCCTTTTTATAACCGTAATCAAAATGAGTGGCATATTCTCTTCTACTCACTTCTCCTTGCAATTTAATCCATTCAAAACCTTTTACTTCTTCATCATTTAATTCCTCGATTCCTTTAGTAGGTGTAACTTCTCTAACAGCATCAACAGTTCTAGCAAAGGTTACAACTACATTACTACCATCATAATCCACAATTGGCAAAGGCAGTTCATACTTTTCTCGTAAAGATTTGAAAGTATCCATTCCAAGAGCGGATTCTTCCATGTATTCCATTTCGTTGAAAATGAAGGTCAGTTTTTTGTTGCGACTGTAAGAAGTAGCTGTAAAGTTTTTCATCGCCTCAATAGTAATCGGAGGAACCGGTTTGCCGGGACTTTTTACTATAATCCTGTCCGGATAAACATCCAATTGAATTTTTGCCCCTTCCATTGTGTAATCCCTGTGAGCAATGGCATTAATAACTGCCTCCCTGATTACTGGAATTGGAAATGCAGGAATCTGTTTTGCCTTAAAACTGGAACGGTCGATACTTGCAGGTAAAACTTTCTTTAACCAATCCTCAACCTTATTCGGCACTAGAACCAATGCGTCTTTAAATGTTTCCGTGCCGGTTTCTCCATCTCCGTAGTGAACCTTTGCCTTTATTGCCGCCTGTGGAAATTTGTTTCTCGGGTTTTTGCCAAAAAGCAAAATTGCATTGCCACTAGGTAAGTACGTTTTTAAAGATTCGTCAAATTCCAACAATTCCATTTCTTTTAATTCCTGCAATAAAGCTTTAGAATCAGGCTTGTAGTTTCGGTTCGATTCGGAAATAAATTTTTGCAAAGCTTCTTGTGATAGACTATCAATATTGGTTTCAGTAGCATATTTGTTGAGATAATCTGCGGGCTTTTCTTTCTTTGCTTTGGCTTCTTCATTTTTCATGTTTGCCCATTTCATAAACTTCTTGTTGGCTTCTTCAATCTCTTTATGAAATTCCGGTGCAAACTGATGAACTTTTATTCCGTTTTCTTCCATGTGGTCAACGCCACCATGGTCAACCTTTGGATTTTTGTCTTCTATTCCAAACCAAACATCCGAAATACGGGCATTAACAATTCTTTCTGAACAAGAAATTTTTGGAGCATTTCTGGCACCCGGGGCACAGGGCTCCAAAGTGGCAAAGAGCCAGCACCCGGTTAAATCTTTGTGCCGGTTCTTTTTGTCGAGAACAGTATATTCTGCATGGTCTCCTTCGCGCAGTTCACCTCTATACGCAGTTTCTACGGTACCATCCGGAAAAACCAAAACAGCACCTACATGCGGACTTGGATTCGTATTGTTACGCTCCACAATCGATTTTTTCATGGCATCTACTGCCATGCGCATATATTCTTTTGGATTTAACCTTTTATCTTCTTTGTTGTCTACCATAGTAATTAGTTTTAATCTTCATCTTCTTCATTTTCTCCGTTTTCTTCTTCCCCAAACAAGGCTTTGCCCATTCGGTATTTTATATCGTAATTTATAATAAAATCCAATTCTTCTTCGGTGAAACCATAATGTTGGGCTAAAACAGTATCAATTTGGTCGATTATAGGTTTGGATTTGGAAATCTTGAAAGATTGTGTTTCTGTTAGTCCTATATTTTTTTGTTCACGCTTTAACATAACACTATTTTCTTCCAAATCACGAATGTATTTCAAACTAACCTCTAATAACTTATTTTTATCGAGTATATCTTTAGGGAATTTAAATCCACTTATATCACTTGGATTTAAGTCTCGCAGATTGGATGTTAATGTATACCACCACCAATAAACATTGCTGCTTAATAATCCAACTGACTGTGTGGCGTACACCTTGTCGGCTAAAGAAATAGAAGTTTCACGGCTGGAATTACCAGCATTTCCATTTAAGTAAAACTTTGGGGGAAAATTCGTAAAGACTTTCCAATAAAGACCTCCAGTTGTTCGATAATACACTCTGTTTATTGAATTTCCAAAATAGTTTTGGACTGACAATTTAGAGTTAATCACTTTTTTTAAGATAGATATATCCTTTGAATCACTAGTTTTAGGAAACCAAAATGAATTCCTATTATCAGAATACTCGACATAGTGCAATGTCGGAAATAAATATTCTCTATGTTCTGCATTCCATTTTAAATATCCAGTAGAATAAGAGATTTGTGTGTTGCTTTTTACAGTGTTGAATATCGTTAAAGCTCTATTTACTTGGTCAAAAAGTTTTCCTGGACGCCATGCAAAATTACTATACCATGTAGC
Organism: Lentimicrobium sp.; assembly: GCA_034005265.1. Taxonomy (GTDB): domain Bacteria; phylum Bacteroidota; class Bacteroidia; order Bacteroidales; family Lentimicrobiaceae; genus Lentimicrobium. The sequence goes on along the minus strand of JAVEVB010000041.1, from coordinate 32,252 downwards.
TCTATTTTTTTCAATTAAATTCTGGACAATTGTCATTCTTTGCGTGCAAACCAAAGCTAATGGGACAATCATACTCATTGAGCCATTATTGTTAATAAGATTATTACTTCTTTCAATACACATAGAATGAATCGCATTACTGTCTCGGGTTTGCAAGTTTTTTACGTCATAATTAACTTGTCTCATTTCTAAATATGGCGGATTTCCAATGATACAATCAAAACCGCCATTGCCGGCAACAATTCGGTAAAATTCAGCAAACCAATGGAAAGGTTGGTGGGTTTCTAACCAATGCTGGTATTGATTTACTTTTTTCTTGATTTTCTTTTTGTTTTCACCAACGACCTCGATTTCAATTTCCTTTTTCAAATCGGTAATACCATAATTGCCCGCCAAATAAATATTGAGTTTGTGGTTGAGTGTTTTTAAACGATTATTTAAATCGGCTTTTGCTTTTTTAAAACTTTCGCTACCCTGGTCATTAACCAATTGTGCATTCTGGAAATGTTTGTATGCTTTACTTACCAGTTCACATTCTTCTTTAAATTTCTTGAATATTTCTTCATATCCAGTTCTATATTGTCCGTGTTGGTCAACTTGCACTGCACGTAATAGCTCTTTTTCTGTTGCATATCCAATTAATGTATTTCCGGCACGTACATTAAAATCGATATCCGGCAATGGCTCTAAACCATAATTATCTTTTCGGGGATTTACATCAACCGTAGCAACCAATTTTAAAAATAATCTGAGTTTTGCTATTTCAACGGCTTCTTTCATTATATCCACACCGTACAAATTATTCAAAATAATGTTTTTGAAAATGTAGTATTGCAGGTTGGGGTGTTGTTCAGCGTTTACATCTGTCAGTGTTTCTTCGAAAAATTTATGCCTGCCTTTTTCTTCGCTTACAAACTGCTCCATCCGAGTTAAACATGCTTCGTATAGTGGTTCTAAAATATTAAGTGCAGCGAATAAAAATGCACCGGAACCACAGGTAGGGTCGAGAATGGTAATCTTTTTTATGGCTTTGTAAAAATGGCGTATAAAGTCGGCATCCTTGGTGTTTTCAATAAAATCCTGCGTAAACTGGCGGATATTTAAGTTGTAAGTAATAAAATCGTTAATGTGGTTTATTTCACCTTTTACGATTTTTGATTTTATTTCGGAATATCTTTTTCTACGGTCAATTAACTCTCGATAAATTTCAGTCGGGAGTGCAATTTCTTCGGGTGCTTTTGTATTCCATACTTTGCGAATTTCCCATAAATGCGGAGCTTTAGTTTCTTTTACAACTTCTTTTTCAAGGTCAGGTCTAAAACCTGCTTTTATCTCATCGGGTAAATCACCAAACAAATTTCCATTTTGCGGTACTCCTTTTTTTACGGCATCGTAAATGTATGAATCGTCACTCTGACGAAGTTTTTCCCATAATTCGCTATCTGTTTTAAACCCTTGTTTGTAATTACGTTCAGTTTCATCAAATAGAAATGGGATAATGGTGTTTTTGCCAATATAATCTGTAATATCTTCTTTGGTATAGTAGGCCCCCATTGCAGCCCGGTCGTTAATGTACTTTTCGAAAATATATCCGATTACATCTGGATTTATATCTCTTCCGGTTGCTTCTATGCTATTATCGAGATGCCAGTTCCATTTGTCGAAAAAAGAGAAAAGGTTTTCAAAAGCATCATCGGCTATTTCGATTTCTTCAAACTGTTTTTCCAACTCATGAACATCAAACAACCCTCCGTTTAGATAAGGTATTTTCCCTAATTCAATCGGATGATTGTGTCTGTGCTTTTCAGGCTTGCCAAGTCCATCGTGAAATAATTCCAATAAAAAACTTCGATAAAAACTGTAAAAATTATCTTTCCCTGCATGGAGTTTCGATTCATTTAATTTATTGCCTAAATAGTGAAAGTCCTGATTTAAAAACCCTTTTTTCTGAATGAAATAGCAAAACATTAAACGATTGAGCATTAATGAGGCATACCATTGTTTGTTAGTGTTGTCCTTATTGGCAATATGGTCATCGATGCCGCGAATAAAATCGAGAAAAACAGTATGTTGCTTTTTAAATTCTGTGTAAAATTTCTTCGTAACACTTTCTGTGTTTATTGCAAAGTTTTCTGAAATGCGCTGCTTTACATCAACAATTGTAATTTGTTCTTCTTCGTCAAGTGTAAATAATAAATTCTTAAGGCGTTGGAAAAGAATTTCTGTGTCCTGATGGCTGTACCATGTAATTTCACGCACCTGCTTTGGCTTGTTTTCCTCTTTTATAGCAATCTGCCAAATTTGTTGAGATTGAATTTGGTCGGCATAAATGATGAGATGCTCAAAATAATGTTTGGCAACTTTTGCTTCAATCTGTTTTCTAATATTGCTCAATGGAATTTTACCGTTAGGTAATGCTGAACAGAAAAGAATAACAAACCCTTTTTTTTCCACAATACCTTTCAGCATGAATGCATCTTCATTTACTGCAACGGGCAAATTATTGTTGAAATTATCCCAACCAAGTTCATTAAAAAGGCGGGTAAAATCAAAGCTCTTAATATATTCTGAAAATCTATTCTTTTTCATACTATTTAATTCTTAAGCCCATTGAACAAATAATTTGAGGGTCTTTGCTTATTGATTCATCCTCACTTATCAAACTTAACTTACCATCTTCACGAAGCGAAACCACTAAGTTCGCTAAATCTTCATCATTGATTCCGGTTTTTAATTGTCGGTTAATAGTCTCTCTGGCATATTCTCTTAATGGATGGTCGTAAATATCCTGAATAGAACGTTTTAATTCTTCAGTAATCCAAAGTGTGCCAACGTTTCGTTCTGCATAATTATTTAAACGCATATAAGCACGATAACGAGCACCTGTTTTTTTCCCTAACTGTCCTCCGACTTTTGATTCTGTTTCTTTTATGTGGTTCAAACCAAACTTAACTAATTCATGATGTTTTTCAAATCGTTCAAGAGCGGGTTCATCGGGATTACACTTAACTGCTTTTAATATTTCAAATTGTGATTGTGTAACGATGTTTTGTTTTTCATCAATCCATGCCAAAATATCATTTTCGTTCGCTGTTTTTGTGTAAACAATTGAACCATTTAATTCCTGTGCATCATCGCCTTTTTTAGTGGCGTAAATTACGTTTGGTAAATCTGGTATTGTTTTGGCTAATTTGGGGTCGGCATCAATAGCATTTTTCCATATTTGAAAAGCGTATGAAGCCAAATCAACTTCAATATCTTCTTCTTCGTCTAATATGCCAGATTTTTCATTGTATAAGTCTGCAATATTTATTGGGTCGCCTTCAAAGAAAACTTCATCAGAACCAACTGTTTCAGCATTTTCTCTAATTCTTTGCCCCAATCTGCCACGCAGATTGATGATATTTTCAATTCCATCTTCCGGCAAAAATGAGTAGCACAAAATTTCGTGATGTTTTTGACCAATTCTGTCAACACGACCTGCTCTTTGAATTAATCGGATAATTGCCCAGGGCAAATCGTAATTTAAAACAATATGGGAATCTTGTAAGTTTTGTCCTTCGCTTAAAACATCAGTTGTAATAAGCACTCTTATTTCTTGTCCTTTTGGATAATCTTTTTCGTTGCTTTTAGGACTAAAACGATAAGCCAAAATTGTCGGGTCATCAGAATCACCGGTTGCACATTCCATTTTGTCGATACCTCTTTTTTTGAGTGAGTCAAAAAGATAATACGCCGTATCTGAAAACTGTGTAAAAACCAGAATCTTTTCATTTTTATGCTTTCCGGTGATTAAATCATAAAGTGCATTTAATTGACGGTCATTTTCTTGTTTCCAGTCTTTACCAATTTTTAGAATTTTCATCAATTCTGTGCTGTCAGTTTCCAAATCTTTTTTCATTTGGTCGTTGAACAACTGGCTTTTAATCCATTGATATTTGTGTTTTTTATTGTAAAGAGAAGTATAATATTTTTCAGCTTGTTCAATATATTCTTTCGGTTTCGTGAGAATGCCATTACCATTATCGTCATCGACATCTTTATCGGAATACATAAAATCATCAATTAACCCGGATTCTTGTTTCCCAATCGGAAAAGGAAGATTATTTTCCATTGCATAAATGAAAAGATAGTTTCTTAAAATATGCCGACTTATTGAAAGCAGAAATGAATACCCGCTACTTTCCAATCGTTTAAAAAGATTTGTTCGGGCAAAGCCAATTAAACGTGTTCCTGCTCTGCTCAGATTTTCTTTGATTAATATTTCTTCTTTGGTTATTTCAACTCCAGCTTTTTTGTTTTCATAACCTTCTTGTCCTAATCCGTATCTTGGAAGTATTAAATCATCTATGATATTTACAACCTTGTTTGAGTACAACCTTGCGTACTGGTCATTTGGGTCTTTGGGGTCAAAAGCGTAATCAACTTTTTTGGGCAATCTGTCAGGGAAATATGAACGGTCTCCGTTTGGAAATTCTAAATATTTCCTATTCAATTCATCATCATGTTTTGCATAGTTGTTTTTAATAAAACTGCGAGTTCTTCTCACCAAAAACAATCGCATTAATTCTGCCCAATCATCAGGAAAATGACTTTTCTCAAAAGCAGAAATTGATGTTTCAGGTACTTGATGATTTGCTAAAAAATGTATTCTTCCCCCAATATCTTCAATATATCTTTCAGGACTTATTCCTAAATTATAAGCCTCGTCAATGAATAATCTCAACTGATTGCTTAAATCCAAATATGTTTTATTGTAAGGAGTTGCAGTAAGTAAAATAATCTTACTGTCATTTAATTGGATATATTCCTGAATTGCCCTGTATCTTTTTCCTTCTCTATTTCTAAGATTGTGACTTTCATCTATTATTACCAAACGATATCGTCTCTCGTTTGGCAGTTTTGATTGAACCTGTGTAACAGAAAGAACTTTTGCTCTAAGTTGATATTTATGAGCGTAATCTTCCCACATGGTTACAAGGTTCTTTGGGCAAATTATCAATGTTTCAAGGAAAAAGTCATCTTCAAACATTTTAGCTAAAGCTGTTGCAGTGAATGTTTTCCCCAAACCTACAACATCTCCAATAATTACTCCGCCTCTTTTATAAAGGTGGTGAGCAGCAACCTGAACCGCACTATGTTGATAAGGCAATAATATATTTTCGAAAACTTTTGGTAAGCTAAATTCAGAAATACCTGCTCTTGCTTCTCTTGAAAGATGGTAAGCAATTTTTAAGTAAAGATGATAAGGTGGGTACAATTCTTCTGCCGCCCAGCTGTTTTCAATTATTTCAGCAAGTTCTTCTGTTATGTCAATACTCCAACGGTCTTCCCAGCGATTTTGAAACCAGACCGATAATTTTGTAGCTGCATCGCCTTCAACTACATCAACATTCAATTCGCCTTGTTTTGTAATACCAGAAAGAGTTAAATTAGAACTGCCAACAAAACCAATTGTCGGACTATTGAAATCATTTCTATGAGCTAAATAAAGTTTTGCGTGTAATGTGTGTTTTAAATGAAGCTTGACAATTACTTTTTTCTCTTTTAACTGTTTTGCAAGTTGCTTTAAAGCTTTTTCATCTTCGTTGGTTGGGTTTCCAATTGTTAGCTGCTCTTTAAATTCTCTTGCAATTTTCTTTCTGAATTTTATCGCCTCGTTATTGTCTAATGCATGATAGTTGCCTGCAAAGAAGTCTTTTATTTCTTCTTCAGGTAGTCTTTGCATACCAATTAAAACACGACAATGGTATTTGTTGTCATCTTCAAATTCTTCCGGTAAATAGTCACCTTCAAGGTTGTTTACCTGTTCTGAAACTTTACGCCATCCTCTCAAGTTGAAATAACCAATACAAAAGTCTGCACGTTTTGATGTTTCTAATGTTTTGGTTAATCCTTCTTCAAGATGTTTTTTTATGTTGTCGTAAATTGTTGGCATACTGTATTATTTAGTTGTCAAATCGAGCGTTGGCAAGAAATAGCTCTTTTGGTTTTTTCAAGGTCAGGCTTTTTGTGTCGGCAAAAAACCAAATGTGCTATTTGTGCGTTGGCTTTCATTTCAAATATATCAATTTATACTTTGTCATTTTTCTTTTTCAGCATTGGGCATAACTCGTTTATAACAATACAAACTTACTACTTTCCCTTTTCATTTCCATTATTTTTTGGCTTACTTTTTTGCTCTCCCATCGATTTGTCCTGGGGGCTTTGTATCTGGTCAACCCCCTTCTTTGTCAGGTGGGGGTATAGGGTAGTTGTTTTAATGCTTTTATGTCCCAACAATTCCTGCAAAGGGCGCAGGCTAAATCCATTTTCAAGTAATTGGGTGGCATTGTTGTGGTGCAGGCAATTGGAATGACACTTTGGCTCACAGGGAAACTAAGTTTTTGTTCACACCCTTTGCCAAATTACTTCGTTCTAACCATTGCCTGTGGCTTAAGATAAGTCAGGCTCCGCCACAACCATTCCATTGGACCAAAACGAAACCGTGAAAGCCAGAAACGGCTAAAAAACACCTGGAAAATAAAAACAATCACCCCCAGTATTAATCCCTGAGCGGTATTTATTTTACCATAATAGCCCAACCCATAACCATAAAATATTGAGGTGCAAATAAGCGATTGCATCAGATAATTGGTTAAAGCCATTCGTCCAACCGGTATCAGCGCATTACACAGTCCTGAGAAGCACCCTTTCAAATACAACAAGACGACAATGCAGATATAGGACAAAGTCATTGCCGGAGCTCCTATTGCATGCGCAAAGGACGCCAAAATGGTGAGGCCATCAGGGGCCATTGGGTTTGCGTAAAAATAACTGTAGGTATAAAAGCCTTCACCCAACAGCCCAACCATAAGGCTCCAGGGCAGCACACGTTTGAAAAAAGCAAGCTGTGACCGATGGATCTCAGCCCTACGTTTCCGTGCAGCTACTACGCCGAAAAAGAAAAGGCCCAATACTGCAGGATAAAAGAAAATCATTGCAGGCAGCATGGTTAGCCACTCTTCAAACCTGATGCCGATAATTTGCTTAAAGGATCCCATACTGTAGATAAGATGTGCACGTTGATTCAACTCAGCTATGGCGGCGGTGCTTTCAGTCAATGCTGCATCAACAGCCGCCTTACCTTCGGGCATGGAAGACCCTAATGCGATCATACCGCCCGAGAAAGCAACCATCAACGGAGGGATCAAAATAAGTATTGCGCCCCAGACTATAAGTTTTCGGTCGGAAGTTTTACGGAAAGGAATCAGAAAAAAGCCAAAAAGGGCATAAAAGAAAAGAATGTCGCCAGCCCAGAGTAAGAGAACATGTAAGGCACCAAAGAGGAGTAAAATAAGCAACCGTCTTCTGAAAATGGGAATGATGCTGCCCGATACGATTTGTTTTTGAATAAAAAGCCAGAAACCATAGCCAAAGAGGAAGGCAAAAAGGGTATAAAATTTGCCTTCAAAGAAAAACCGTATGAGTAAATCGGGAATAAAACCAATGACTGAGCTTTCGGCCTCAGGCTTTACCATCATTGAACTCATTGGATGAACAAAGAGTTTCATATTGACCATCAATATCCCCAAAATGGCTATTCCCCTAAGGATATCAAGAATAATGATTCTTCCGCCGGGTTCAACCGGGGCTGCAACATTTTTCATTCTCAGATTTTCAATGAATACTCAATTACATGAATTCAGGCATGATTTGATTCCACTAAAATAGAAAATCCCCTGAAATAACAATAGATTTCAGGGGACTTCAACAGAAAAAAATGTGATTATCGAGGATCGACAATCTTTAACGTATCATACTTCGGCATACTGGATCGTGATTCAGACACAAAGACATAAGTACCCGTGGTATCTGCAATAAAATGAAAGGTACTGTCTTTGGTAATCAAAATTTCCGGACAGATGCCATCATGTGACTCATACCATCCATAAGCGTTAACCAGATAAATGCTATCATTGTATGGATAGAAGAAGCAGTCTATATCACTCCAACAGCCGCTGGGAGCCGTGGCATGTGCATAAATATTTACGGTATCACCAAGAAATGCACTGTCCTGAATAATCAGTGTTTCGAGGTTGACTTTATCGTAAAAATGGCTGTAAGATTCGCCTTCCAGCTTACAGGAGGAGAGCGCAACAAGTAAGATAGAAACGAGTAAGAGTGGTAGTTTTTTCATTTATCAAGCGTTTTTAATAGTAAAAAATCAGCAAAAAGCTTGCCGAAAGTATTATTGTTCATCCTTATTTAAAACGGGATAATCAGCTGAAAGAATCTGCGGACATTTAACCCTGTTCCATTCCATAAATGACAGTAGAGCCGGATGTTGTTGATAAGCCATAAATGCATTCATGTTAACAAAATCACTTATCAATACCAAATCAGGAGAATCGGAATCCGATTTTAGCACACGATTAACCTCAAAGTGAGCAATATCAGGAATAAGGGCCGGCAAGAGTTCCAATTGGTACTTTACCTCCTCAATTACGGATTCAGCCTCAGGGCTATCATGAGTAATCCTGTTCTTAAAAAAAACGATGTGCCTTAACATTGCCAAATTTCCCGCAAACGTAGTTGAATTTCAGGATTTACACAAATTCAATAGTGCGTTATTTTTCCCCCACGCACTATCTCGAAACGGAACAGGCGAATGGGCTGAGCGGCATTTGAAATGCCGCTCAATCATCACCCTGATAAACACACTTGATCAGCTTTGGAAAGGACAATAATCTATAAGCGGAATTGCAAATTCCGCTTAGCCATGATTTTGGCACATTCCAAAACCTTTGATTGCGCGCGCTGAGCGGCATTTGAAATGCCGCTCAATCATTATCCTGAGAACTATGCCTCATTATCTTAAAATAGGTGAAAATTTCAGAAGCGGCATTGCAAATGCCGCTTAGCCGGGATTCAGGTTTATTGCAAGAACTTTCAAATACCTTTGTACGTTATTTCGCCCCTTAGCCTGCATTACGAACGACGATTAGCTTCTGAGCAGGTGAATGGGCTGAGCGGCATTTGAAATGCCGCTCAATCATTATCCTGAGAACTATGCCTCATTATCTTAGAAGAAATGAAAATTTCAGAAGCGGCATTGCAAATGCCGCTTAGCCAGGATTCAGGTTTATTGCAAGAACTTTAAAAGACCCTTGTACGTTATTTCGCCCCTTAAACTGCATCCGGGTTTCTAACATAAACTTTAAAATGCTTTTATCTCCAGTCAGTCACTTCCTGACAAAATCTACTCAAAAATTTTTATCCACTTATTTTGTATAATTATACCTGATTCATAAATAGATAATGTAATTTTGCATAAACAAAGTCGGTACGTTTTATAAAAAATCATTACAATACTGATTCACAATACCTTATAACATATAATGTCACCTGTTATCACACTTACTTCCGATTGGGGATTGCGCGATCATTACATTGCTGCGGTGAAAGGTGCCATCATCAGCCGGTTGCCGGAAGCAACCATCATTGACATTTCTCATCAGATTGCACCGCATAATCTAAAACAGGGATCGTTTATACTACGAAATGCTTATCCGTCATTTCCCCCGGGAACCATTCACATTGTGGGCATAAGTACTGAAGAATCTGAGCACACGCCCCACATTGCCCTACTACACAATGGCCATTATTTTATCGGGACAGACAATGGCATTTTCACCCTGATGTTCGATGCGTTACCCGAACAGATTGTTGAGTTGGAAATTACACAGGATTCAGGATATTTCACATTTTCCACCCGCGACAGATTCGTAAAAGCAGCAGTTCATATTGCCAGAGGTGAGCCTTTGGAAGCGCTCGGCAATCTGCGCACCGATCTCAATGCGTTGATCAGTATGAAATCTCAGGTGAATGGCAATACCATTGCAGGCCGGGTTATTTACACCGATAATTATGAAAATATATTCCTGAACATTACCCTGCTTGAACTGGAAGAAACAGGCAACAAGCGAAAATTCTCCCTGAATATTAAAGGGCGTAAATATCAGGTAAATCAACTTCGGAGTGCTTATACCGATGTTCCTGACGGGGAAATTGCTGTTATCCCCAGTTCTACCGGATTTATTGAAATAGCCATTAACCGGGGCAATGCGGCGAGTCTGCTTGGCTTACATACCGACGATGTGGTATTGATAGAATTTGACAATTAGGATATTTTAACATTCCAGTGTCCTGTGCTGGCTAATTGCGGCGCGCTTTCCAGAATTTTAAGTAATTTAGCGGCCTGATTCAGGCCTAAGTTTATCTGTTCTATGTTTACCCTTTACAAAAAAGAAATTTTCAGCTTCTTCAACTCCCTGATAGGGTATATTGCCGTGATTGTGTTTTTGCTCATCAACGGCCTTTTCCTGTGGGTTTTCCCAATGGGTTTCAACATCATCGATTTTGGGTACGCGAGCCTCGAAAACATGTTTGCCCTGGCTCCTCTGGTGTTCCTATTCCTCATACCCGCCATTACCATGCGATCCTTTGCCGATGAAAAACGAAGCGGAACCATCGAAATGTTGCTCACAAAACCCCTCACCGACACACAGATTATTTTGGCAAAATATCTGGCAGGGGTGAGTCTGGTGCTTTTTGCTGTATTACCCACCCTCATTTATGCTATTTCCATTTACCTGCTTGGTAATCCGGTGGGAAATCTCGACATGGGTGGATTGTGGGGTTCTTACATTGGCCTGATTTTCCTGGCTTCGGCATTCACGGCCATCGGACTTTTCATATCTTCCGTTACCGACAATCAGATTGTTGCTTTTATGATGTCGCTGATTATCAGCGGATTTATACTAATGGGATTTGATTTTATTGCAGGGCTTGCTCTTTTTGGTAAAATCGACCTGTTTATAATATCATTGGGCATTCAGGCACATTACACCTCTATGAGCCGGGGTGTGATTGATTCGCGGGATGTACTTTACTTTGCCGGCCTGATTGCCATTTTCCTGCTCATGACCAAAACCTCCCTCGAAAGCCGTAAGTGGGAAAAAACCATCGCTGCGCCGAAAAAAGCCTAAGCCTGCTCATCCAAAATAGTCAAGAATTTACCAATGAATCCGACAGAAAAAACCTATAAAAATGTCCGCAGTGCGAATATGGTGCAATTGTTTTTGGGCCTGCTTATTGTTGTTCTTCTAAACATCATTGGTTCGGCACTGTATTTCAGGCTCGACCTGACCTCGGAGAAACGCTACTCTCTTTCCCCATCCACCAAAAAATTATTGCGTGAAACGGACGATATTTTCTATTTCAAGGTTTACCTTGAAGGCGAATTTCCCGCTGGTTTCAAGCAGCTGAACCGCGCCACCCGCGAGATGCTTGATGAATTCAGGGCTTTCAGCGACAATATTCAATACGAGTTCATTAACCCTTCGGCAGCTTCCGACGCCAAAACCCGTAACGATGTATTTGACCGGTTAATTCAACAAGGGCTGCAACCAACCGACATTAACGTTCGGACGAAGGAAGGCCAGCAACAACAGCGCATCTTCCCCGGAGCCGTTCTTTCGCACAAAGGCCGGGAAATTCCTGTTAACCTCCTTGCCGAGCAGGTTGGCGCCGCGCCCGATGCCATCATTAACAATTCCGTTCAGGCCCTGGAATACAATATTTCGAATGCCCTGAGGAAACTCAGCACCGTCTCTAAGCCACACATTGCTTTCACCGAAGGCCACGGAGAACTTTCGCTCATCGAAACTGCCGATATTTCTCAGGCATTATCGGACTATTACATTGTTGACCGGGTAAAACTTGACGGAAGAGTGAACGCCCTTACCGAACGTAAAGAAAATGAGGATGGCACTTTTGCTATCATCAAAAAATACCAGGCTATCATCATCGCAAAACCCGACAGTATTTTCAGCGAAAAAGACAAGTTCGTCATCGATCAGTTTGTGATGAAAGGCGGAAAGATACTTTGGCTCATTGATCCCGTTGAAGCAAGCATGGACAGCATACAAGCCTCGAACCGCACCATGGGCATCACCAGGAACATTAACCTGAATGATCAGCTCTTTAAATATGGGGTGCGTTTAAACAGCAACCTGCTGTTGGATCTGAATGCATTGCCTATACCAATCTATACCGGGAATATTGGAAATCAGCCACAATACAGTTTCTTTCCCTGGCTTTATTTCCCGGTGCTTGCCTCCACTTCCACGCACCCGATTGTGAATAATCTCAATGCGGTACGTACAGAATTTATCAGCAGTATTGATACTGTCGGGAATCCATCATTACGAAAAACAGTATTGTTAAAGACCTCCGAGTACACAAGGATTGCCATGACCCCGGTGATGATTGATCTGGAAATCCTCAGGAAAGAGCCGGATCCGAAAGCATTTAATCAGGCGCCACAGGCAGTGGCCGTTTTACTTGAGGGTGAGTTTGAGTCACTGTTTAACAATCGGATTCCGGCAGAAATTTCACAGGCCCCGGAAATAGGATTTACAGCAAAAAGCCCCGAAAACCGCATGATTGTGATTGCAGATGGCGACATGATAAAAAATCAGGTACAGTTTAGCAACGGCACGTATAATCCTTACCCTCTGGGTTATGACCGTTTTACCGGGCAAACCTTCGGAAACAAGGAACTAATGCTGAATGCAGTAAATTACCTTTGTGATGACACAGGATTAATGGCGGTGCGAAGCCGAGAAGTAAAACTACGTCCGCTTAACCGCACCAAAGTAAACAATAATCTGCTTACCTGGCAGTTGATCAATACGGCAATACCGGTATTACTCGTCATACTTTTTGGTTTAATTCAGTTCTTCCTCCGAAAAAGGCACTATGCCAAATAACCGTAGGAAGCATTCAGGCAAACCGTTGAAAATCATTTAATGAAAATAGCATCCAAAAAATGAATAAGACCAGAATTACTTTACTCATCGTACTAATATTGGCCATTGTTGCCGGTTTCCTAGTTTTCAACAAATCAAACAGCACCCTTGATAAATCGCTTTATGATTTTGCGACAGCTGACACGGCTTCAATCACCAGAATATTCATGTCGGATAAATCGGACCGATCCATATTGCTGGAGCGAAAGAAAGATGGATGGATATTGAACAAGGATTTCAAAGCTCATCCTGAAAACATCAATACCTTCCTGCTCACCGTGGCAAACCTGACTGTGCGCGAACCAGTTGCCAAAGCCGCCCACGACAATATCCTTACCCTTTTATCGGCAAGGTCGGTAAAGGTTGAAATTTACCAGAACAGTCACCGCATAAATATTGGTCAGTATAAATTCTTCCCTTATGAAAAACTGGCTAAAACCTACTACATCGGAGATGCGACCATGGACAACAACGGCACCTACGCACTAATGGAAGGCGCTGACGCACCGGTTGTGCTTTTCATGCCCGGATTAAGGGGATACATCGCTTCGCGTTTCTCCACTGCCGATAGTGACTGGCGCGATCATACCGTGTTTAACAAAAAATTACCCGAAATTGATTACATCACCGTTGAGTTTCCGCAACAACCGGAAGAATCTTACAAAGTTGTGAATAACAACAATACCTCGCTTGATCTGGTTCGTCTTACGGACAATAAAACCCTCACGGCATATGACACTCTTCAACTGATGGCGTTTGTAAATGCCTTTAAAAACATACGCTATGAAGCGTTATTCAATGACATGGAACCGGGCAAAATAGATTCCTTAACCAGCGTAGCCCCCACCCACATCATAACCCTTAAAACCAGAACAGGCGAAATTCAGGATGTAAAAACTTTTCCTCGTATGTTGCCCGAGCCTGAAATTGATGTATTTGATGGCTCAACCATTACTTTTGACAAGGACAGAATGTATGCCTATATCAATAATGACAAGGATTTTGTCCTGATCCAATATTTTGTTTTTGGTAAAATCCTTTTGCCACTTTCAACCTTCACACGGGGTCAGTTAAAATAACGCCTGCATTGAATTTTGTTTCTGTACAATAACGCAAAATGCTGAATTGTTGGAATTGAAAAAGAATACATTCTGCAACATGTTCATTATCAGATAGCTATCAATTGCTTGATAACTGCTCAAATAAAATTATTATGGAGAAACTAATCGGTTCAAGTGTATTGGTTACCGGAGGTGCAGGTTTTATCGGGTCCAACCTCGTGGAAGCGCTTCTCTCACAAAACAATAAGGTAGTTTGTCTCGACAACTTCAGCACCGGTAAACGGGAGAACATCGCCCCTTTTATGGAGCATCCGATGTTTACACTTATCGAAGGCGATATCCGTAATATGGATGATTGCAAAAAAGCGGTTGAAGGGGTAAAACATGTGCTTCACCAGGCTGCTTTAGGCTCCGTGCCGAGATCCATCAATGATCCGATTACTTCAAACGAGGTGAATGTTGCCGGCTTCCTGAATATGTTGGTGGCAACAAGAGATGCAGGCATCAGGCGCTTTGTTTACGCGGCAAGTTCATCCACATATGGTGATCATCCCGCCCTGCCAAAAAAGGAAGACATTATTGGCAAACCTTTGTCACCCTACGCCATCACCAAATATGTGAACGAGCTGTATGCCAGTGTTTTTTCTGACCTTTACGGTATTGAAACCATTGGCCTGCGTTACTTTAATGTCTTTGGCAGACGTCAGGATCCTGATGGCGCTTATGCAGCGGTAATCCCGAAATTTATCAAAAGCTTGCTTCACGGTGAAGCACCGGTCATTAACGGCGATGGATCACAATCCCGCGATTTTACCTATGTTGAAAACGTGGTTCAGATGAACCAGTTGGCCTTACTTACCACCAATCCCGAAGCAGTAAATGCAGTTTACAATGTGGCTTATGGCGAAAACACCAGTTTACTGGAGCTCTATGATCAACTGATTAGCAACCTCTCAACGTTTAAGCCACAGGTCAAAGAAATCAAGCCACAATTTGGTCCACCTCGTAAAGGGGATGTTCTGCATTCACTGGCTTCGATTGATAAAGCCACCAAATTATTGGGATACAAACCGGAATACAGTTTCTCGAAAGGCCTGAAAGAGGCTGCCAAATGGTATTTCGAGTATTTGGACTCGGCACAGCAATAGATTAGGGTCCGAACCTGTTCCTAACTGCCCCCGGCCTAATCCCTCACCGTAGCGATGAGTCTTCTGCTTCCGCCACTGTTCCTGAATTCACAAAGAAAAATTCCCTGCCAGGTCCCCAACATGAGTTTCCCTTTCATGATGGGAATGGTTAGTTCAGTGCCGGCAAGCACCGATTTAATATGTGCGGGCATATCATCCGGTCCTTCATCATTATGACGATAATAAGGCTGATTTTCAGGTACCAGTTTATTAAAAACAGTTTCAAAATCATCAAGTACAGTGGGATCTGCATTTTCATTAATACAAATGCCTGCTGACGTATGCCGTATAAACAGATGTAACAAACCGGCATGCGGCAAAGGCCCTAAGGCATCCGTAATTTCCCGTGTAATCAGGTGAAAACCTCTGGGGAAAGGCGGCAAATTTATTTCTGTCTGATGTATCATAGCACAAAAAAAGGAGGACATCGCTGCCCTCCGTTATTTCATTTGAAAAAAATTAAGCTTTGGGCTTTTTATGACTGGCTTCCGCGATCTTTTCGAGCATCTCGGTAGTAAGCGACTTGGGCCTTTCCAGAGAATATCCCAATGCCCGATCCCAGATAATATTGGCACAAATTCCAATGGAACGGCCAATGCCAAACAGCACGGTATAAAAATCATATTCTTTCACACCGTAATGCCATTGAATAACCCCCGACTGAGCGTCCACATTGGGCCATGGATTCTTAGCCTTACCCTGTTCAAGCAAAATTGGAGGAACCACATCGTATAACATACTCACGATCTTAAACAAAGGATCGTCAGAAATATTCTTCAGACTAAATTCTCTTTGCAACGCGTAACGTGGGTCGGTCTTACGAAGGACAGCATGGCCAAAGCCCGGTATGACCTGCCCTGAATTTAAGGTATCCCACACAAATTGCTTCAATTCAGCTTCTGTCGGGACTTCCCCGTTCATTTTATCCATCAGGTCCTGCAACCAACGCAACACTTCCTGATTTGCCAGTCCATGCAACGGACCGGCCAATCCATTAATCATAGCTGAAATGGATTGATAAATATCGCTCAGTGTACTGGCTACCAGATGACCGGTATGCGCACTTGCGTTTCCGGCTTCATGATCAGCATGAACAATAAAGTGCATACGGGCCACATCATCATAAGGCTTGCCAATGCCCATCATATGAGCAAAGTTGCCACCCATATCAAGATTAGGATTGGACTGAATGCGTTTCCCATCGCGATAAAGCTTTGCATAAGTGTAGGTTGCAATCTCCGGCAATTTAGCCAGAAGGTTTAACGCATCTTCATAGGTTGGGTCCCAGTATTCAAGCTTGTTTATGCCGGCATGATATTTTTTTGCAAAAAAGGATTCGCGATGTAGTGTTAAGATGGCAGTTGAAAATATCGTCATGGGATGACTGCAACAAGGCATCGCATCGATCAACTCGTAAATATAGCGGGGCAAAATCCTTCGTTTACTGAATTCATCTGCCATTTCGGCCGTTTGCTCCTCAGTGGGCATATCACCCATAAGCAACAAATAAAACAATCCTTCAACCATAGGCATGTCACCACCTTTGGCGCGGGGAAGTTTTTCAAAAACTTCAGGAAGCGTATATCCCCTGTATCGAATACCTTCCATTGGATCGAGGTAAGAAATATCCGAAACCAGTGACTTAATTCCCCGCATACCCCCAATAATTTGCCCGATGGTTACTTTATCCACCACCACATCGCTGTATTCATTCATGAGGCGCTCAGTGCGTGGACGCCAGTCCATGATTTTTTCGTACAAGGTATCTTTAATTCTCTTTGCCATAAATTTCTTCGTAAAATAGTTAATACAAAATTAACTTTATTGCTGAATATTTTTCACAACTTCGGTTGCAAATTCAGAAGTCTTCAGTTTTGTGGCATTCTCCATAAGTCGGTGAAAATCATATGTAACTTTCCCTGAAAGTATGGTTTGTCCAATGGATGCATAAATCAAATCTGCGGCTTCATTCCAACCCATGTATTCAAGCATCATGGCTCCTGAAAGGATAACTGAACCTGGATTCACTTTGTCCTGACCGGCATATTTGGGTGCTGTTCCATGAGTAGCTTCAAATATGGCATGACCGGTTGTGTAATTGATGTTTGCTCCGGGAGCTATACCAATACCGCCAACAATCGCGGCCAATGCGTCAGAAATATAATCGCCATTCAGATTAAGCGTTGCAATTACGGAATATTCAGCGGGGCGGAGCAAAATCTGTTGGAGGAAGGCATCGGCAATTGAATCTTTTACCAGAATTTTTCCACTGTCCAGTGCAGACTTCTGGGCCAGGTCGGCAGCTTCTTTCCCTGATTTAGCAACGATTTCATCATACTCAGCCCAGGTGAAAATTTTATCGCCATATTCATTTCTCGCAAGGTCGTAACCCCACTTTTTAAAAGCACCTTCAGTAAATTTCATAATGTTTCCCTTGTGCACCAGGGTGAGCGAAGGGAGTTTGCGATCAATGGTATAATTTAGTGCAGCCCTCACCAGTCGTTCAGTTCCTTCTTTTGAAACGGGTTTGATGCCAAATGAACTAGTTTCGGGGAAACGGATTTTATCCACGTTCATTTCATCACGGAGAAATGCAAGCATTTTTGCGGCTTCGGGTGTTCCACTCATAAATTCAATACCTGCATAAATGTCTTCGGTGTTTTCACGAAAGATGTGCATATCGACTTTTGACGGATCTTTCACCGGGCTGGGGACGCCTTTAAACCAACGCACCGGACGCAAACAGACATACAGGTCCAGTTGCTGGCGTAAAGCCACGTTTAAGGAGCGGATGCCACCACCCACCGGCGTGGTAAGTGGTCCTTTTATTCCTACCTTATAATGTCTGAAAGCTTCGAGGGTTTCCTCGGGAAGCCAGTTTCCGGTTTGATTAAATGCCTTTTCTCCGGCAAAAACTTCTTTCCAGATAATCCGGCGCTTTCCGTCATAAGCTTTTTTAACTGCAGCATCCAAAACCCTGACTGAAGCGGCCCAGATATCAGGCCCTGTGCCATCACCTTCAATAAATGGGACTACCGGTGCATCCGGAACCACCAATTTCCCCTCTACAATTGTAATCAGATTGTCGTTCATGTTATATATTGAGTTAATTAGTTATGAGACACATGTCAATATTTAAAGATCCAAAGATAATAAAGTAAATCATTACTATCTGTCAAAATCAAGAGATTCTTCGCATCGGTTAATATGACAGCTATTTAGGTAATTTTTTACCCGAATATTTGCAAAGAATATAAGACCATCATTTTGAATCTGAATCCTATAAGTAAAATACCAAATGGCAAAATGAAAAATCCTGTTCCCAAATAAATATTTTAGCCGAACCTTTCTGAAAGTAAATGTAAAACAAATCCATTGTCCACTAACAAACCACACAAATTTTTGTTTCAAGACAAGAACAAATCATAGCCAAATCAATTAATCGGGTACGTCTGGCAACAAATTCCGATCAACACCAGCGCATGAATACACCACATACATCAACACCCTTCAGTAAAAGCCTGAATGATTATGGGCTCGTGGTTTATGACGGATTTTGCGTATTGTGTAGTGGAACAGTTCGTTTCCTGCTAAAAATTGACAGAAGAAAACGATTGAAATTCACAACCATCAGCCGACCTGAGAATACAGCTCCGGAAAGAAGTCCGGATTTTGCCTCCCCAACTACGGTTTTTTTTATCCTGGACCATAAAATATATACCGAATCAGAGGCTATTCTCCGCATCTTCTGCCATATAGGTGGATTTTGGAAATCGGTTAACCTTTTCAGAATTATTCCTAAAAGACTGAGAGATTTACTCTATCGGTTTATTTCCCGACACCGTTACAGGATATTTGGGAAAAGGCAAAAGTGTGATGTGCCGGCACCAGAATATGCCGAAAGGTATGCATCACCATTGAAAATTGATGATTTACCGGGTTAATAAACGGTTAAAACTTCAAAAGAAACTTATTATGTGATGAATTTATGCAGCAAAACATAAAAAATCATAAATTTGCATGTCCTACATAAAATGTAAACCCAATACGGGCATTGCATTTTTAAGGAGGGAACCAAACAATATCCATTACCTGAATTATGTACAAAATACTCAAAGCGGCGCTCTTCACTGCACTCACAATTACTGGATTACTGCTACAAACAACCGAATTAAAAGCCCAGGACGGCGTAATAAGGGGCTTTGTTTATGAAAAGGAAACGGGCGAGCCGATTATTTTCACCAATGTATATTTATACAGAACCACCTATGGTGCAGCCACTGATGTGAATGGCTACTTTGCCATTAGCCGCATTCCTGATGGTGATTACACCCTTATGGTGACATATCTTGGCTTCGACACCCTTCGCGAGCCCGTTACGATTAAGGGCAACACTGTGCTTACCAAAAAGCTTTTCCTGACTGAAGCATCCTACAATCTGAATGCTGTTCAAATTACAGCTGAAAGGGAAGAAGCCCGCAGTGATACACGTACTTCGGTAATTAAACTTACCCCAAAACAAATAAGCAGAATTCCTACTATTGGCGGTCAGCCTGATCTGGCCCAGTACCTGCAGGTGCTTCCTGGTGTAGTTTTTACCGGTGACCAGGGCGGTCAGTTGTACATCCGGGGTGGATCACCCATTCAAAACAAAGTTCTTCTGGATGGCATGGTAATTTACAATCCATTCCACTCCATCGGCCTTTTCTCAGTGTTTGACAATGACATTCTGCGAAATGCAGATATTTATACAGGAGGGTTCAACGCACAGCATGGTGGCCGTATATCATCGGTTATGGATCTGACTACTCGTGATGGGAATAAGAAACAGATTGCCGGGAAAGTGGGTGCAAGCACCTTTGGCGCCAAGCTTATGCTGGAAGGTCCAATCAAAAAACAAAAAGAGGATGGCGGCGGAAGCGTTTCATTTTTAATTTCTGCCAAAAACTCATATCTAAAGCAAAGTTCCGACCTAATCTACAACTATATAGATACCGCCGGACTGCCATTTAATTATACGGATGTTTATGGCAAAGTTTCGATCAATGCTTCAAATGGCTCAAAAATAAATCTTTACGGGTTTAATTTCAACGACAAAGTGGATTATACCAATTTGGCAACCTATCAATGGAAATCATCCGGTGGAGGAAGCAATTTTGTAGTTATTCCGGGCAATAATCCCGTGCTGATTGAGGGTAATTTTGCGTATTCTTCCTATGATATTTCCATGATTGAAGGCGCCTTGCCCGAACGCACCAGTGCCATCAATGGTTTTAATCTGGGCATGGGCTTTACGTATTTTCTTGGGAAAGATGAAATAAAGTATGGTATAGAGATGCAAGGCTTCAAAACCGAGTTTGACTTCACCAATAGCATAGGACGTATTATTTCGCAGGTAGAAAACACCACGGAAATTGCCGGATACGTGAAATACAAAATGACCCGAGGCAAATTGCTATTTGAACCTGGTTTCAGAATGCAATATTATGCCTCACTGGCCAATTTCTCACCAGAACCACGATTGGCCATGAAATATAATTTCACCGACAGGTTCAGGCTAAAAATGGCCGCCGGGCTTTATTCACAGAATCTCATTAGTGCCAATTCAGACCGCGATATTGTAAACCTGTTTTATGGCTTCCTTTCCGGGCCTGACAACCTTCAGGAGGAATTTGATGGCGAGGAGGTAAATCACAAGTTACAAAAAGCTCAACACCTCATTTTAGGTGCAGAATTTGACCCAACAAACAACATCACCGTGAACATGGAGGTTTATTATAAAAACTTCTCTCAACTCACCAATATCAACCGAAATAAGATTTTTGACGATAATGAGGATTATAACGACCCCAACAGCTCCAATTACAAACCCGATTACCTGAGAAAAGATTTCATCATTGAAAACGGCAATGCCAATGGCTTTGATGTTTCACTCAAGTATGAAGTCAGGAAAATTTACTTATGGGCTGTCTATTCACTGGCCTATGTTAACCGTTATGATGGTGTTATTGAATACGTACCACATTATGACAGAAGGCACAACGTGAACCTGGTAGGTTCCTATCGTTTTGGGAAAGAATTGGGATGGGAATTCAATGCCCGATGGAATCTGGGATCAGGTTTTCCATTTACACAAACCCAGGGATTTTACGAAAAACTGCTCTTTGAACAGGGAGCCGCAACAAATTACAACCTTTCCAATGGTCAATTGGGGGTTATTTACGCCGATTATAACGAAGCACGTCTGCCTTTCTACCACCGGCTGGATTTAAGTCTGATGCGCCGCATCAGAATCGGTGAAAGAGGAATGCTGGAGTTCAACTTAAGCGTGACCAATATTTACGACCGGGAAAACATCTTTTACGTTAATCGGATTACCGGTGAAAAGGTTTATCAATTGCCTGTTATGCCAAGCTTTGGGATGAATTTAGGATTTTGATCAGGATGGAGTCAATTAGTAGGTTAGTTGATTAGTTGCTTCTTGTTACTGAGGTCTTAAAGAACCGCTAAATTAATATCAGTAATCCCTGTAAGGTTTATATCTTTTTCTTAGTGGTTCTAATTGATCTTAGTGCCTTAGTGGTTTCATCGCTCAAATCGCTTCCTTAGTTTAGGTTTCAAAAGTTGCCATGTCGCCCCCTCGCCCGGTCTCACTCCCTCCCTTTAGAGTCCATCACTATAGTAACCGGACCATCATTTTCAAGCAATATCTTCATATTGGCACCGAACCATCCTGTTTCCACTTTCAATCCGGAATCACTTTTCAGTCTGGCCACGAATGCCTCATATAATGGAATGGATATTTCGGGAGGTGCGGCTTTTATATAAGAAGGCCTGTTACCCTTTCTGGTACTGGCATGCAAGGTAAACTGACTCACTACCATAAGCTCTCCTGAGATATCAGAAACCGAAAGATTCATTACTCCGGCTTCGTCATCAAAAATCCGCAAACGCAACAACTTTCCGACAAGCCATTCAATATCCCCGGAAGCATCATCATGCTCAATTCCCAATAAAATCATCAGGCCTTTGCCTATTGTGGCTTTTCCATGAGCATCGCTAATAACGCTTGCATGATTTACTCTTTGAACAACAACCCTCATAAAATAACAACACGAATTAATAATTCAGGAAATAAAAAACGCGATCCCTAATCCCACTCCTTTTCTTCAAAATATTCATCATTGAGAATACTCAGGTAATTCTTATAACGTGATTCACTGATTTCACCTTTCGAAAGCGCTTTTTTGACGGCACAACCAGGTTCGTGTACGTGGGTACAATTGTTAAACTGGCAATTATGCATTAATTCACGCATTTCAGGAAAACGTTCTCCAACCTCTTGTTTATCAAAATGTATCAGTCCAAACTCCTTTATTCCCGGGGTGTCAATCACAAAACCACCATCGTTTAACGGCAGCATCTCAGCGAAAGTTGTGGTATGCTTTCCTTTACGGTGGTATTCGGAAATAGCCCCGACTTTTTGTTGCAAACCAGGTTCAATGGCATTGATTAGCGCTGATTTTCCCACTCCAGAATGGCCACTCAGCAAGGTGACTTTATCTGCCAGATAAGTCTTCACTGCGTCCAATCCATGTCCTGTAACCACAGAAGTAACAAAGCAGGAATAACCAATGCCGGAATAAAGAGCAAACAATTCGTTAAGTTTCTCCTGATCTGCTCCGGTATATAAATCACTTTTGTTAAAGAAAACAGCTACCGGAATATGGTAAGCTTCTGCCGTAACCAGGAAACGGTCAATAAAACCAGTGGAAGTTCTGGGGCTGGCGATGGTTGCCATCACTACCGCCTGATCAATATTTGCAGCAATAATATGCGACTGTTTGGACAACCGTGTTGCTTTGCGAACAATAAAGTTGTGTCGATCCTGAATGATATGGATAATTCCGATGTTTTCGTTGGGCTGAAGTTTAAAATCAACGTTATCCCCCACTGCCACAGGATTGGTTGAACGAATACCTTTTGTCCGAAAAGTACCCTTTATCCTGCAATCATATATATTTCCATCTGCGGACATCACAGCGGCCCAACTTCCGGTTGAACGGATTACAACCCCCTGTATCATTGAATTTTTCGCATAATTAAACGTTTTTTTACCAATTATCGTAAACTGCAGCCCTGACAATAAGGATTCAGAATACAAACAAACCGAAACAGCTATTTACAGTATTAATTACCAATACGTTAGACAAAGAGCCAACAGTATAATTTTTTACCTATCGGCTTGTAAAGTTAGCAATATTCACTATATTTGTAATACTCTATTCCAAGAAGTTGCTGTCCACTGTCTGCCAATAACTACATTTCATCTTTTACCTTTTCCACCTTAAACCAAAAAGAATGAAAGAGGCCGCGTCCCTGTTAATATCACCCATCATCTTTTTGTTCCTCTATTTGTATTTACGCTACAAATATCCTCAAGGACAATTCAGGTTACTTTTTAAGACCTTTGGGTTAGGGCTGTTAATGGCCGTTCCGGTAATACTTGCCGATCAACTGGCACACTATCTCAATATCGACGGTGCACTGAGCATCCGGCGCATGTTCATGTATTCCTTTGTCTTTGTGGGATTTGTGACTGAAATCAGCAAATTCATCCCGCTTTACAGCTTTGTGATGAAACATAAAACCTTTAATGGAGCACCCGATGGGATCATTTATACCATTGCTATTTCAACAGGGCTCACCTCAATTTATTCCATTTATTATCTTTATTTCGGCTTACACGTTGTGGGAGACACTATCCTGATGTTCGCTGTTGGCCCGGTGAGTGCTTTATTGGCTGTAATTCTCGGATTTTTTGCAGGAATGGGAAAAGTAAGAAAAAATAAATTTATCGACTCCATGACCGGCATTGGTGCTGCAGCGTTTTTTCATGGATTGTATCGGTTTACAATTTTAAGCAACGACCATTTGTTTTATTATCTGGTTTCAGGTGGGATTCTCTTTATAGCATTAATCTTACTCCGAAAAAGTCTCACTACACCGCTGGATTCATATTAAACGATAAATTTTCCCGGGAAGGCACTTTACCATCCCTTCAAATTCCAGGTTAAGCAGTGCTGCTGCAACCTTGCTGGTTTGCAATCCTGAGGAAATGCATATTTTATCCAGACTACAATCGCCATGCTGCTGCATAAGATTTACCACAGTTTCTTCATCGGGTTGAAGTTGTACAAACAACTTTCGTTGAACAACCGCTTTTTTTTCAAGGGTTTTATCCCAACCCATGATATAAAAAATATCCTTTGCTGACTGAAGCAAGGCTGCCCTATTGGTTTTAATAAGATGATTGCAGCCCTCTGACATAGCATCGTTCAGTCTTCCCGGCACAGCAAACACATCGCGGTTGTATGAATTTGCAATATCGGCAGTAATGAGCGCCCCACCCTTTGACCCGGCTTCAATTACAATAGTGGCATCAGCCAGTCCGGCAATAATCCGGTTTCTTTTGGGGAAATTTTCCCTATCAGGATTTGTTCCACTGATAAACTCAGTAACCAGGCCACCCTGCTCCAGCATTTTCTGTGAAAGGTTATAATTCAGCGGCGGATAAATCCTGTCGAGGCCATGAGCCAGAATGCCAACTGTTTTCAAACCTTCATCAAGTGCGGATTTATGAGCGCAGGTATCAATACCGTAGGCCAACCCGCTTACAACCAGAATGCCAAGTTCCTTCAATCCAGCAATCAGTTTCTGGCAAACCTCCTTTCCATACTCCGTTGCCCGCCGGGTACCAACCACACTTACTATATATGGTTGATTCAAATCCATATTGCCCAGCGAATAAAGTAAAACCGGACTATCGGTGCAATGTTTCAGTCGCTCAGGGTAATTTGCTTCCGTAAAGAAATGGGTTTGAATTTTATATTTATTGACGAATTCAACCTCCTTTGCAGCCAGTTCAATCACCTTTTTATTCCTGCAAATAAGGTCAACCGTAGATTGTCCCATGCCGGGTATTTTCAACAGATTGGCTTTGCTTTCGCGAAAAACAGCCAAAGGACTGCCTGTATAGGCAACCAGTTTACGTGCATTAATATCACCCACACCGGGCAATAATGTAAGGGCTATCTGGTATAACAGGCTTTCCTGATCGCTTGAACTCATGGTGGTGCGAATATAGTAAATTTCACTAATTCAAATTTAATTCAATACCTTTAAAAGTCGTTTCTATCTTTGCAAAAAGTAAATTCCAAAAGCCAGATTAATGAAGAAGCTATCGGTAATGGTTTGTCCGCTTGACTGGGGCCTTGGTCATGCCACCAGATGTATTCCGATCATAAGATATCTGGTTGAAACCGGTGCAAACGTTCTGATTGCTTCTGATGGGCAGCAACTTGAGCTATTGCACAATGAATTTCCTGATCTTGAGTACATTACACTCCCTGGCTATGCCATTAAATTTAGCAGGTTAATTCCGGTCACAATGAAAATAATGCTGGATACTCCACGCTTATTGCTAAAAATCAGGAAGGAAAAAAAAATATTAGGGAAACTTATACGTAAATACAGCATTGACATTGTTATTTCCGACAACCGCTACGGCTTATGGAATAAAAATATTTATTCGATCATCATTACCCATCAGTTGAACATCATCCCTCCGGACTGGCTTTCACCTTTTCGCCCGATATTACACAAACTTACCCATCATCAGATTGAACAATTTGACGAATGTTGGGTGCCTGATGCAGAAGGCGATCTTAATCTTAGCGGCAAATTGTCTCACGGAGAAAAACTTCCCAAAAATGTCCGCTACATCGGCCTTTTAAGTCGTTTTAATCATAGTGGATCAACAGATGCCAGTGACTATCCCTATAAAGTCATCGCCCTGGTTTCAGGCCCTGAACCACAGCGAAGTGTTTTCGAGAAGATTCTTCGCGAACAATTACCGACAATCGGTGAGCCATGCCTGCTTATCCGCGGTTTGCCCGCAAATGCCAACATTCACAAAGAGGGGCCACTACTTGATTTGACCGATCATCTCACAGCGGGAAAGCTCGAACATATTTTACATTCCAGGCCACTGGTAATATGCCGGGCAGGTTATTCAACACTCATGGACATTGCTTTCACCGGAAATAAAGCCATACTGGTTCCTACGCCCGGACAAACGGAACAGGAATATCTTGCCAAAAAACTTTCAGGAGAAGGCATTTATTTTGCAGCAGCACAAAATAAATTAAATCTCAAATCCGATTATCACACTGCCATTGTAGGGATCAAACCGGTTGAAAAACAGAATGAAACATCTTACAAATCAGCAGTTGATGCAATTATCGGGAGACTCAGCCAATAATATTCCATGCAGGAAGCCGCTGAAGTGAAATTAATTAACTTTGCAGTCCAATACATAACAAGATGATTTTAGGACAAATATTCTGGGACGTCAACCCTGTAATTTTTAAATTTGGCAGCTTACAAATCAGATGGTACGGCTTATTTTTTGCCCTCGCTTTTTATCTGGGATATGTCATTCTTGAAAAATATGTTTTTAAGCGCGAAGGTTTGCCCATTGGTTTGCTCGACCGCCTGGCCACTTATGTAGTACTTGGCACCGTGATTGGCGCCAGGCTTGGGCATGTATTCTTTTACGAACCGGCATCCTATCTCAGCAATCCCATTAGCATTCTTTACATTTGGCAGGGCGGATTAGCAAGCCATGGTGCCGCGATTGGAATACTGCTTGCACTTTGGTTGTTCGTGCGACAATCAGGAAAAACTTACCTGTGGACCCTCGATCGCGTGGTGATTGTTGTGGCCCTGGGCGGATTCTTTATTCGCATGGGTAATCTGATGAACAGTGAAATTTACGGTCATTATACTTCATTGCCCTGGGGGTTTATTTTTGCCCGTGATGGCGAAACCGAAGGCCGACACCCCACCCAGATTTATGAGGCACTTTCTTACCTTGTTTTGTTTTTTGCCCTGATTAGATACTACATCCGCAACTACAAAACCCTGAACGAAGGTTTTATCTTCGGAGTTTTCCTCATTGTATTGTTCGGTGTAAGGTTCCTGATTGAGTTTGTGAAAGAACCCCAGGTATCCTTTGAGCAAACCATGACGCTGAATATGGGACAATGGCTCAGCATCCCATTTATTCTTGCCGGAGTATTCCTTTTGTATTATGTGAATCGTAAAAAGGAAATAAAGGTGAAGGCGAAATAGTTTTTTTCGTAAAGGTCTCTGCTCCCCCTAAAAAGTGGTCTCGACTTCGCCCGACCACCGGCATGAATGGTAGTTAAGAGAGAACTAAAGATATTGACATGCAATAATCCCACTGATTCTGACTCCACTAGACCACCGTCTTAAATGGTGGTCGAGCGAAGTCGAGACCATCCATTAAAGGGTCGAAACAAAACACCTAAATAATCAAAATATATACAAAAAAAATCAATCATAGCTTTCTATCACTATACCAGTGGTCTCGACTTCGCTCGACCACCGGCATAAATGGTAGTTAAGAGAGAACTAAAGATATTGACATGCAATAATCCCACTGATTCTGACTCCACTAGACCACCGTCTTAAATGGTGGTTAAGAGAGAGCTAAAGATATTGACATGCATAATCCCAATGATGTCATATTCTCCTAAAGTGTGGTCTCGACTACGCTCGACCACCGGCATGAATGGTGGTCGAGCGTAGTCGAGACCATCCATTGAAAATTTCTAAATTATTTTAGTTTATACGAAGTAGCATCTTGAAATAATTCATTGTATTTTTATGACAAAATATTTTCGAGAATAAAAGGTTATTTATATATCCTAAGATGCTCAGATGAAAGGCTATACATAGGAAGTACCATTGACTTGAAAAAGCGAGTTCAGGAGCATCAGGCAGGAGAAGGCTCTAATTTTTCAAAAAAGAGACTTCCTGTGGAATTAATCTATTTTGAAGAGTTTGAAAGAATAGACCAGGCTTTCCACCGTAAAAAACAAGTTCAAAGATGGTCAAGAGGGAAAAAGGAAGCTTTGGCAGAAGGTAACCTGGAAAAATTAAGAGAATTAGCCAAATGCTTGAATATGACCCATTATCTTATCAAGAAATGAGGAATTCATAGTTAATAAATTAAATTACCATTGGTTTTTGACATCCTCAAACAGCACATCCCGGCTCCTTCTTAAATAGTGGTCTCGGCTTTGATTAGAAATGTGGTCTCGACTACCCTCGACCACCGTCTTAAATGGTGGTTGAGCGAAGTCGAGACCATCCATTAAAGGGGATCAACTATTAAAGAATCTGCACCACCCACAAAAAAAACCGACTGAATCAATTCAGTCGGTTTTACAATCTACTTACTTCTCAATTATTTGAAAACATCCTTTAAATCATCAGGAATAATCATCTTTTCTTTCAGTTCATCGAGTAACTGACGTTGACCATACTCGTCAGCATATTCCCAAACCCGGGCCAAAACGGCGTAAGCCTCCATTGAATCTTCATGATAGAAAGAAGCAAATTTCGGGTTGACCGCATTGTAGAAGTTCAGATTATCAACATAAACCATAGCCAGGGTTTTTAAGAAATCCTTACCCTTCTCAGTGGCACCTGCATCAAAATAAACTTCTGCAAGTGGAAGCATGTAATAATCAAAAGTGATTTTGTTGTTTGGAAACTCTTTAAGACACTTATCGGCCACCGCTATGGCTTCCGTATTCTTACCCTTACGCTGCAATGCCTTTGCCAGACGCAAATAACTTTGTTTGGGCATTACGCTGTTGCGGAAACTTTCCGGGTCAACATGCACACCGGGTTTATTCAGGTTCCCCCAACGGGCTTTATTCATCAGAACATCATAGGAAACTTCAGTGTCCACCCCACCAAGACCGGGAGCGTAATCTTCAGCAAGCACCGGAATAAACTTATAAACAACACCTGTCAGATGACAATATTTATCCACATCAAAAACCTGACTCACGCTATTAGGACTGGCGAAATACAAGGGCCGGTCCCAATTTTGGGAAGCAAGGAAATCGAGTAACATCAAATCATTTTTAATCAGATAGTTCTGTTTAATATCCCATTCGATTGAAGGTAGAATTCTATCCTTCATGTATTCAGGAACAATACCGCTTTGAACTGCACGGGCTGAATCAACCGTAAGTTTCACGCGCTTGGTTGGGAAAAAGTTCATCTTTACTCCCGATTGCATACTCACTTTGCTTCGGTCAGATTCATCGGCAATAAAGTTAATAAGCTCCTTCAATTCAACCCTTTCGGCAATGTTGCCTTTGGTAAAATAGGGAACATACTCATTGATACCTTTGTTATACTGATCTGGTGTCAGGGTGAATTTAAGTGGCTCAGAATCGTAGATTTTCCGTGCCAACTGATGCACATACCAATCACCTGACGAAAGCATATAATTCACCACCCTGATGTCGGTTCGAATGCCTTCTACTTCCTGAGCATACCATAGTGGGAAGGTATCGTTGTCCCCATTGGTAATCAGAATAGCATTTGGCTCACAGGAATTCAGGTAGTTTAAAGCAAAATCCCTGGCAGCATATTTTTCTGAACGGTCGTGATCGTCCCAGTTTTCGGCAGCCATAATTCCAGGCACCAATACGAGGCATACTGCTGTGACAGAAGCCGATGCAACCAGGTGATTCATTTTCAGCTTTTTGGTAAGCAACTCCCACAAACTGAGTATGCCCAATCCTATCCAGATGGCAAAGGCGTAAAAGGACCCGGCATAGGCATAGTCCCGTTCACGGGGTTGGAAAGGTGTTTGGTTAAGGTAAATAACAATGGCTAGACCGGTCATGAAAAAGAGCAGGGCAACCACCAATCCGTCTTTGTAATTTTTGTTGAAGTGAAACAACATGCCCACCACGCCCAATATCAAAGGAAGCAGATAATAAGTGTTCCTCGCAGGGCTTTGCATACTTTGCGGAAGATCGGTTTGTTTTCCAAGGCGGAATTCATCCAGAAAATTAATGCCACTAATCCAGTTTCCTTTCTCAACGCCACCGTGCCCCTGCACATCGTTTTGCCTGCCGGCAAAATTCCACATAAAGTAACGGAAGTACATATGGCCAAGCTGGTACCTGAAAAAGAACCTCAGGTTTTCGCCCATAGTAGGCTTGATGAGGGTTTCTGTTTGCCCATCATTGTTCATGGCCTGAATGGGCACTCCCTGAACTTTTCCCCAACTCTTATAGGCCTTAATGTGGCTTTCCTGGGAACTGTACATTCGCGGGAAAACAGTAGTAAAGCGTGGATCATAATTCAGGTTATCGCCTTTGCGGGGATCGGTAATAATATATTTTCCGCTTTTTTTATCGCGCACATAAATGGGGTTTCCATCCGACCGTGGATTTTGTGGGTCGAGCGGTGCATTGTAATACTGACCCGTGAATATAGGCCAGGTACCGTATTGTTCCCTGTTGAGGTAGGACAAAAGACCAATGGCATCGGAAGGATCATTTTCATTGATGGGAGTATTGGTATTGGCCCGAATAACCAGCATCATAAATGAAGAGTAACCAATCAGGATGAAAGTAAGCGAAAGCAGGGCGGTATTGAGGATAAGCCTCCCTTTCTTGTGGGTGTAACGCAAACCAAAAACCAGGCCTGCTATAATCAGTATAAAATATACTGCTGCCCCAGAGTTGAATGGCAATCCAAATCCATTTACAAACAAAAGTTCAAATTTGGCCGCAAGATTAACTACCTGTGGTATAATCACATACATGATTGATGCCAGAAGCAGAATGGAAATTACCCCGGTAACAATGATTCCTTTGGTCGTGGTGTTATACTTCTTGAAATAGTAAACATAGGCTATTGCCGGTATGGCAAGCAGGTTGAGCAAATGCACACCAATGGATAATCCCACCAGAAAAGCGATAAATACAATCCAGCGAATGTTGTGCTTTTGATCTGCAACGGCTTCCCACTTGAGGATGGCCCAGAAAACTACGGCCGTAAAAAGGGATGACATGGCATACACCTCGCCTTCAACGGCTGAAAACCAGAATGAATCTGAAAAGGTATAAGCCAGGGCACCAACCATTCCGGCACCGAAAACAGCAACCATCTGTCCTGTTGACATCCCGTCTTCAGTCTGAACCAATTTCTTTGCCAGATGGGTAATGGTCCAGAAAAGAAACATTATGGTCAACGCGCTTACCAGGCCCGACATGAAATTGACCATCAAGGCAACATTAGAAGTATCGCCAAAGGCGAACAGGGAGAAAAAGCGTCCTAAAATCTGGAACAATGGTGCTCCGGGAGGATGTCCAACCTGCAATTTATAGGCAGTTGCAATATACTCCCCGCAATCCCACCAACTGGCTGTTGGCTCAAGCGTAAGGGTATAAACAATCAGGGCTGCTGCAAATGCAAACCAGCCGAGAATGTTGTTGAGTTTTTTGTAATCCATCTGGAAAGTGAATTGGGTAAGTGTTGTGTTAAAAAATTAAGGTGCAAATATACAGCACAATTAAATAACTATCTGAACCATGCTGAAAACCAATTTCGCATAAGGCGCTGCGAAGTTAATAATTTTCGGTCAACGGACGAATTGGAGATTTTTAAAATATGTTAAGACGAGGAGGAAGGTGAAACACAGGATAAAACCGGCGATAAGAGAAATGTCTCCTCTTTGCTCAAAGCCTGGTTTGCAAATATTCCATTACCATCCCCACTTCCGGCTGTATCCCTTTTGTTTCGGGCGCTGTCTGCCAGTTTTCTAAGGTTGTTAAAACCTCTGGCTGTAGTTTCGATAGATCATTGTGGCTGAAGTAAATATACAAGGCCATTACGCGCAGCCAATCAAGGCGCTGATTGTTATTGGAAGGGGCCGCTTTGCCAAAGTAAGTGGCAAACGATTGCAGGAGTTTTTCTTTCCCCGGCAACGGTGGCACCAGCATATTCAACTTGCGCACGGCAACAAAGCGTGGCAGTTGGGGCACAATTGTGCGAAGGGTAAAGTATTCGGAGGGAATGTCAATAACAATATTTTCTTCCTGAAAATTTACCCAGAGATACAGTGAATCTATTGGTTGCTGGGCATGGGATATACCGCTCAGGGCGATAAAGAAAAGGAGTATGATTGTTTTTTTCATATCAAAGTTGGTTAAAGAATCACGCAAAGACGCGAAGACGCAAAGTTT